>NZ_JBEEAB010000001.1:0-714550 GCF_040120725.1 Actinopolymorpha sp. B9G3
CAACGCCTACTCGCGCTCAACACCGCCATCTGGCACAACTGGATCATCGGCGCACCCGTAAAACGCTCCCTAATCGCCTACGACCACTGATCGCTGACCTGATCAAAATTTCCGATCAACGATCTAGGCCCTAGTCAGATGCACCGCACGGCTCGGCCGCACCCCGACCGTCGGCGCAGCAGGTCGAGGCCACCGGCGTCCGTATTCCCGCGAAGAGGTCGTCCTCTGGCACCGGCGACTCGACGAGGCTGCGGGCCAGCTCGAAGTCCTCGGTGGGCCAGGCGGCCACATGCGCCTCGTGCGGGCAGGCGAACCATGCCCCGTTCGGGTCGATCTGCGTGGCATGGGCGAGCAACGCCTTGTCGCGTACGGCGAAGTAGTCACCGCACGGCACCCGGGTCGTGACCCGGGCGGCGTGTGCGGGGTCGGGCTTCCAGTCCTTGAGCCGGTCGGCATAAGGGGATTCCAGGCCGCGCCGCACCATCTCGTCGTGCAGCGCCTTCGTACGCTCGCGGTGGAACGAGTGGTGGTAGTACAGCTTCAGCGGCTGCCAGGGGTCGCCTGCCTCGGGATAGGCGTCCGGGTCCCCGGCCGCCTCCCAGGCCGCGATGGTGACCTTGTGACACATGATGTGGTCCGGGTGCGGGTATCCGCCGTTCTCGTCGTACGTCGTCACGACGTGCGGCTTGAACTCGCGCATCGCCTTCACCAGCGGGGCGGCCGCGTCCTCCAGAGGCGTCGCCGCGAAGCAATCGTCCGGCAACGGCTCCGGATTGTCGCGGTCGGGAAAACCCGAGTCGACGAAACCCAGCCACGCCTGGTCGATCCCGAGGATCTCGCGCGCCCGGTCCATCTCCTGGCGGCGGATGTCGGCGAGGTTGGCGAGGACCTCCGGGCGGTCCATCGCAGGATTGAGGATCGAGCCGCGTTCGCCGCCAGTGCAGGTCACCACGAGGACCTCGACGCCTTCCGCGACGTACCGTGCGGTGCTGGCGGCACCCTTGCTCGACTCGTCGTCGGGATGGGCGTGGACATGCATGAGCCGCAACTCGTCGGGTGCTGTCGATGGCACCGTGGTCTTCTCCTCCGTCTGGTGGCCACGTGCGGGCCAGCGGTGGCGAACCGGTGGGCGAGGCCCACGGGTGGGCCGCGGGTTGGGGCCCACCGGTGGGGCCGCGGATCACCTGGTGGACCCGCGAGTCACACTGGGTCTGGCAGCGGACGCGCCGGCACCATGGTCGCCGACGCCACCGACGACACGGACACCGCCCTTGGTCAACGGCGCGCCCAGAATGGCCGGATGGGTTCGGCGTTGTTAGCCTCATAGGTCAGTCCGCACTCTTCCGGACACGCACTGACAACATCCGCGGGATATCCCGGCATTCCGGGATGCCGATATGTCCCCACGATCGAGGAGCGACAGACCGTGACGCAGTCGACCGACGAGAACGTCATCTGGCTCACCCAAGAGGCCTACGACCGTCTCAGGGCGGAGCTCGACCATCTCACGGGCACTGTGCGAGCGGAACTCTCCCGCAAGATCGGCGAGGCCCGCGACGAGGGCGACCTGCGCGAAAACGGTGGATACCACGCCGCAAAGGAGGAACAGGGCAAGACCGAGGCCCAGATCCGCAAGCTCCAGGACATGCTGCGCCGTGCGCGGGTCGGCAACACCCCGCCCGACGACGGGATCGTCGAGCCCGGGATGAAGGTGACGATCCGGTTCGAAGGGGACGACGACACCGAGACGTTCATCCTCGGCTCGCGTGAGCTCCTCGCCCTCGACGACTCCGTCGACCTCGAGGTCTACTCGCCACAGTCACCGCTCGGCTCCGCGATCAGCGGCAAGCGCAAGGGCGACAAGGCGACGTACAAAGCCCCCAGCGGCCGCAAGCTCGCGGTCGAGATCGTCGACGCCGTACCGTTCGGCGCCTGATCGCGTCCTTTGACGTCGTAAGACACGCCTCGCCACGCCGCCCTGGCCCGCTGCGCCTGAGCCGGCCACGCCGGAGCCTCGCGCTCCGGTCCACTGCGCCCGACTCTCGCCGCGCTCCGGTCCACTGCGCCCGAGCTTCGGCAAATGACCACGTTGAGCATGCCTGTCGACCCCGGAACAGGCGTCGGCACCTGTCCAACGACAAATGGCACGCTCAACGTGGTCATTCAACGACAAATGACATGCCCAACGTGGTCATTCACAGGGTGCCGCCGCGCTGACCGGGCGACCCTGGCGCCGACCGACCGGCCGCGGTTGATCAGCCAGCGTCGCGGAGCTGCAGCGCTGCGGTGTCGACGTCGATGTCGCCTCTCGCCAGACTGGCGAGGACCTCTTCGCGGCTGTGCCCGGCCTGAGCAGCCTCGGCGGCACCACTGGCAGCGGCCGGTGCCGGCTCCAGACCCAGCTTCGTGAGCAGGTCGGCGTACCGCTGGCGGGCCGTCGGATAGCTCACCCCAAGGTGCCGTTCGACCTCTCGCATGTTGCCGCGGGAGACCAGGAACACCTGCAACACGGAACGCTCGGCGTCGGTGAGACCGCAGAAACCGCACGATTCGAAGACGCCGGAGAGCTCGCTTCCACACGACCCGCAACCCAGCCGGGTGACCTGCAGGCCCGCGCCACAGACCGGACAGTCACGTGGTGGCCGGTACTCCGGGACCCCAGACCCGCCATGCCCGTACGCATGGGATCCCGTCACGGCGCCTCTTTCACGGTCGCCGTGCCCATCACGACCTCGAGGTTGAGTACCGCGTCACCGAGACCGACGATGTGCTCCTCGCGGTCCTTGCCCGGCGGCTCCCACTGCACCCGCCCGAGCTGGACGTCCGGACGCACCCGCACACTCGACCCAGGCAGCAACCGCAGCTGCAACGAACCCGACTCGGCCCGCAGCCGCGACCGGCCCTTGGTGATCTTGCCCTCGACCTGCGCCGATCCTGCCTGGACCAACAGGTCGATCGGGCCGTCGACGTCGCGGACCCGTGCGGACCCGGCGGTGACGCGCACCTGTTCGAGACCGGGGAGGCGTTCGGCGTTGACGCTTCCGGCGGTGACCTCGACCTCCACCGTCATGCTCGGGTTGACACGGACGGACAGCTCGCGACCGATGTCGAAGACCCGCTCCTGCACGTCGCGCAGGTTACGGCTCCGCATCAGGGTGAATCCGTCGATGGACGCGCCGAACTCTCCCTCGCTCGTGACGACCAGCGTGTCGCCTTCCTGACGTACGACATGGGGGCCGTCGACGGCCACGGTCGAGACGAACGGCTCGCCGATGATGCGCACCCGCCGCCCGACTGCGCGCACCCGGAGCCGGGTGATCGTCGCGGCGACCGGAACCGCCGTCTCACCTGCGTCCTCACGGCCGGCGTCGGTTGCCTCTGTCGCGCCCGCGTCGCCCGCGGGTGTAGCGGCGTCGCCGGGCTCCCGGGCGGCATCGATCAACGGGGCGGCCTGCTCGGGGGTCAGCTTTCCGGCGGCCACCTCGGCGAGGATGGCGCGCACCGAACCTTCGGGTGTCACACTCGTCCCGCCGCCCGCGGCTGCTCGGGCCGCGTCGCCACCCGAACGCGCTTCACCTGCTGAGCGTGCCGCCTCGTCAGCCTTGCGGCCCATCTGGTCGGCCGTACGCGCTGCCTCGTCGGCTACCCGGGCGGCCTTCTCGCCAGACCGCGCCGCCTTCTCACCGGACCGCGCCGCCTTCTCACCGGACCGCGCGGCCTTCTCACTGCGCTGGTCCGCGTCCGCCTCGGCCGGAGTGGCCGCGCCCTGGCCGGGGCGTACCTCATCGGTCGCCTCCGCCCACGGGTCGGCGGATGTGCCCTCTGGTTCGTGGGGTGTGTGCTCAGACATACCTTGATCTCACCCGCCACTACAGCAACTGTCAAGGGCGATTTTATAGATCATCAAGATCACTTACTAAAACGTGACCGGGTACCCTGCTTTGCGCAGACGGTCGAGGATCTCCTCACGATGGTGATTCCCTCGCGTCTCCACCTGAAGCGCCACCTCCACCTCGCCGAGATGCAGGCTCGCCGACGTCCGCTCGTGGATGACGTCGAGCACGTTCGCCTCCGCGGCCGCGAGTTCGTTCAGCAGCGCCGCGAGGCCACCCGGTTGGTCGGGCACGCGGACCCGGATCGACAGATAGCGCCCCGCCGCCGCCATGCCATGGCGTACGACCCGCATGAGCAGCAGCGGATCGACGTTTCCGCCGGACAGGACCGCCACGACGGGCGGCTCGTACGCAGCCGGCGAATCCAGTAGGGCCGCGACTCCGGCGGCTCCCGCCGGCTCGACCAGCAGCTTGGCGCGTTCGAGCAGCAGGAGCAGGGAGCGCGACAGCGACTCCTCCGAGACGGTCACGATGTCGGAGACGTAGCGGCGTACCAGGTCGAACGGCATCACACCCGGACACCCCACCGCGATTCCGTCCGCCATCGTCGCCATGTGCGGAACCGCGACCGGATGGCCTGCCGCGAGCGAGATCGGGTACGCCGCCGCGCCCGCCGCCTGCACCCCCACCACCCGCGCCGCCGACCCGCTTCCCGCCAGCGCTGCCGCGACCCCGGCCACGAGCCCACCGCCACCGACCGGGACGAGGACCGTCGCGACATCCGGGCACTGCTCGACGATCTCCAGGCCGAGCGTTCCCTGACCGGCAACGACATCCGGATGGTCGAACGGATGAATGAGCACAGCACCCGTCTCATCCGCGAACGCCCGCGCCGCCCGCAACGCCTCGTCCACCGTGTGCCCGACGAACCGGACCTCGGCACCGTAGGAGCGGGTCGCCTCCTCCTTCGGGATCGGCGCGCCCAACGGCATGAACACCGTTGCCGCCGTGTCGAGCAGGCTCGCCGCCAGCGCGACACCCTGGCCGTGGTTGCCGGCACTCGCAGCAACCACACCCCGTGCGCGTTCGGCAGGCGCCAGCCGGGCGATGCGGACGTACGCACCACGGATCTTGAACGAACCCGCCCGCTGGAGGTTCTCGCACTTCAGCTGGACCGGCCCACCCACCCGGTCCGACAGCCAACGCGATCCTTCCATCGGCGTTGTCCGGGCGACTCCGTCCAGCGTGTGCGCCGCACGGGTGATCTCGTCATAGATTGCCGCCAGCTCGGGCGGTCCCGGAGTCATGTCCGGCAGTCTCGCACTCCGCGGCGTTGGTTCTGCGGCAGTCGGGCGAGCCGCCCTCCCTCGCCGTACCTGGGGGCGTATGACCCGAACCGCGTCGGACCGGAGTGGCGGTGTGGAAGAGGCGCGCGGTACGGGCGTACAAACGAGTCATGCGGATCGCCCGGCCACCAGGACCACACGGCGTTTTGCTCTATGCAGGCCTGCTCGCCAGCGGCTCCCCGACCGACTACCTCACCCGCGTCGCCGCGCGGCATCCGCGGGTCGCCCACCTCCGGCTGGGGCGCGAGCACGTCTACGTCCTCGGCCACCCCGATCTGGTCCACGAACTGTTCGTCGTCCACGGCCGCTCCACGCGGAAGGGCCGCGCACTCGAACGGATCCGGATACTCCTCGGCGACGGCCTCTTGACCAGTGAGGGCGAACTGCATCGTACGCAGCGAAGGCGCATCCAGCCGGCCATGCACGGCGGACGGGTGGCAGCGTATGCGGAGACGATGGTCGCAGCCGCGCTGGAGCACGATGCCCGTTGGCGGATCCTCTCCGGGGCCGGGCCGGCAGCCGAGGGGACCGCCGACACGCCGGTCGGCGGGGCGGTGGACACGCCGGTCGGCGGGCCGGTCGGAGCGGCCGCCAACGCACCCGCTCCCGCAACCGTTGACATGGCGGAGGAGATGTCGGGGCTTACGCTCACCATTGTCGGGCGGGCCCTGTTCGGCTCCGACCTGCGCGAACTCGCGAAGCCGGTCGCCGAGTCGCTCGGCGTACTTCTGCGCGGGTTCCAACGGCACGTCCTGCCGGGAAGTGACGTGCTGCTCCGGCTCCCCACCCGCCGACGGGCTGGCCTCTTCGCCGCCGTCGACCGGCTCGACCTCCTGGTCCGGCAGCTGATCGACCAGCGCCGGGCGGCCCCTCCGGGACCGGACCTCCTGTCGGCGCTCCTCACGAGCATCGACGACAACTCTCTCGTCCGCGACGAGGTGATGACGCTGCTGCTCGCCGGACACGAGACCACGGCGACCGCGCTGACCTGGACGTGGTGGCTGCTCTCGGAACACCCCGAGGTCGCCACGTGGCTTCATGAGGAGGTGGACGGGTACGACCGGGACGACCTGTCGTCCGCCGACCTGGCGCGGTTGCCCCGGACCAGGGCGGTGTTCGCCGAAGCGCTGCGGCTCTATCCACCATCGTGGATTCTCGGCCGGCGTACGCTCGTCGATCTGGAGCTCGACGGCTGGACGCTACCGGCGGGGTCGCTGTGCGTGGCCAGCCAGTGGGTCCTGCATCGGGATCCGCGGTTCTGGAACGCGCCTCTCGAGTTCCGGCCCCAGCGATGGATCACCCGCGAAGGTCGGTGGGACGAAGCCGCGCCGGGGCAGCCGCGCGCTGCGTACCTTCCGTTCGGGATCGGGTCGCGAATCTGCGTCGGCTTGGCGTTCGCGTGGATGGAGGGCGTCCTCGTCCTCGCCACGCTGGCCCGCCGGTGGGCCGCGCAGACCCTGCCCGATCAGGTCGTCGCCGTACGCCCGGCGGTCACCCTGCGACCAAGGAACGGCATCCGGATGAGCCTCCACCAGCGTTGACCATCCGTCCCGTGATCATGATCATGATCACGGGGAACGCCGAGGGCCGGCGCGGCTGGATACGAGGCGCACGAGGGTCACTTCGGAAAGTAATACTTGCATGGCGCAACTACCGACCTACACTTGCACGGTGCAAGCAGTTCACTCGTCGGCCGCCGACCGGCCCGGGCTCTCCCGCGAACTTCCGCGTGACACGCCGGAGGCGCTCCTCGTCGCCCTGATGCGGATGATCCGCCTGATCAAGCGGACGCAACCCACCGCGATCGAGCCCGCACTCCAGTACGTCCTCTACACCGTCAACTGTGCCGGACCGCTGCGGCTCTCCGACCTCGCCGAACAGGTCCAGCTCGACGTCTCCACGGTGAGCCGGCACGCCCGCGCGCTCGAGACCTCGGGCTATCTCCAGCGCACCGTCGATCCCGACGATCGCCGTGCGGCCCATCTGTCCGTCACGAACGCCGGACGCCAGGTGCTCGACGATGCGTTCGCGCGCCGCCGGGCGAACCTCGACGCCGCCCTCGCCGACTGGCCGGAAGGCGATCTCCATACGCTCGAACGCCTGCTCAACCGGCTTGCCGACGACCTCGAACACCAGTCCTCACGAGGCGCGGGGACAGGCGCAGGTCCGGATCCTTCCCCTTCATCCGTACCGCCCGCTCCTGACCCGCCTCCGCCCGGCACTCCGGAAGTGCACGACGCCTGACCACGGGTGACCCGGGGACACCCGGCGTCGCCGGCCTCGCGCCACACAGCGCGAGTGACACCACGTCACACCGTTCCCACGTAACAACCCGCAGGAGACCATTCGATGACCGAGCAGCAACCTCCGCCCTCGACCACACCCGCCGCCGCATCCGCCGCATCCGCCCCTTCGGCCGCCGCGTCGGCCGCACCCGGCACACCGGCGGCCGTGCCCGCAGGCGCGGCACCGGCGGAGGTCGAGGGCAACACGTACCTCTCCCACCGGCAGATCCTCATCGTGCTCGGCGGCCTGATGGCCGGCATGCTGCTCGCGGCACTCGACCAGAGCATCGTCGGTACGGCACTCCCCCGCATCGTCAGCGAACTCGGCGGCCTCGACAAGTTGTCCTGGGTCGTCACCGCCTACCTCCTCACGTCCACGGCATCCACTCCGCTGTGGGGCAAGATCTCCGACCTCTACGGCCGCCGACCGATGTTCCAGGCGGCCATCGGGACGTTCCTCGTCGGCTCGGTGCTCTCGGCGCTCTCGCAGAACATGCTCGAACTCGTCGCCTTCCGGGCCATCCAGGGCCTCGGCGGCGGAGGCCTCATGGCGCTGGCGTTCGCGGTGATCGGCGACATCATCCCGCCCCGCCAACGCGGCCGGTACCAGGGTTACTTCGGCGTCGTATTCGGCGTCTCCAGCGTCGCCGGACCTCTGCTCGGCGGATGGTTCACCGATGGCCCGGGCTGGCGGTGGATCTTCTGGATCAACCTGCCGATCGGCGCCGCCGCGCTGGTCGTCACGTCGTACGCCCTGCGGATGCCGAAGATCCGGCGCAACCACAAGATCGACTACCTCGGCGCGGCCACCATCGTGGCGGCGGTGTCCTGCCTGCTGCTGTACCTGTCGTGGCGGGGCGAGTCGGCCGGCTGGACCGAGGGATGGGCGCTGGCCCTGCTCGGGGCGAGTGTCGTGCTCGTCCTGCTCTTCGTCCTGGTCGAGTCGCGTGCCTCCGAGCCGATCATCCCGCTCCGGCTCTTCCGCAACTCGGTCTTCACCGTGAGCAACGCGTTCGGGCTGCTCGCCGGGTTCGTGATGTTCGGCACGATCATCTACCTGCCGTTCTACCTGCAGGTCGTCCAGGGCATGTCGCCGACGGCCTCCGGGCTGGCGATGCTCCCCACCGTCGCGGGAATCTTCACGTCCTCGATCGGGTCCGGCCAGCTCATCACCCGCAACGGGAAGTACAAGATCTACCCCGTCATGGGCGGCCTGATCATCGCGTTCGGTGTGTGGCTCCTGTCCCGCCTCCACGCGGACTCGTCGTTGTGGACGATCGGGCTCTACGCCTACGTCGTCGGATTCGGGCTCGGCCTCACGATGGCGACGATCATGACCGCTGTCCAGAACTCCGTGCAGATGCGCGACATGGGCACCGCCTCCAGCTCGGTGACGTTCTTCCGGACCATGGGCGGAGCGATCGGCACAGCGATGTTCGGGGCCATCCTCACCAGTCGGCTGTCGACCCACCTGGCGGAGGAACTGCCCGCGCGGGCTGCGGCGCAGATCCCTGAGGGCGCCACCCAGAACGTCACCGCCATCCAGAACCTCCCGCCGGCGCTCAAGGAGCCGGTGATCGAGGCGTTCGTACGTTCCCTGCACGACGTCTTCCTCGCCGGCGTGCCGTTCGCGCTCGCTGCGTTCGTCATCGTGCTGTTCCTGAAGGAGCTCCCCCTCGCGACCGGCCAACCGACGGCCGGCGGCTCGGCACCCGAGGGCGGCTCGGAACCCGAAATGGCCCGCTCCCGCTAGCAGCAGCGCGCCCCAGCAACAGTCGGCGGGTCCGCGCGGCTAGTGACCGCCGGGCCCGCCGATCGCTGTCATGGGCCGACGGGTGGCGATCGCGGGTCAACCTGGCGGTGGTGCCGGCATCTGTCGCGTCTCCGCGGTCGTACGCTCCTGCGCGAGGTGCCGGACGATGCCGTTCAGGACCGCCACGAGGGGTACGGCGAACAGCGCACCCGCGATGCCGGCGAGGTAGGCACCGGCACCGATTCCCAACAGGATCGCCACCGGATGCAGCCGGACGAACCTTCCCAGCAGGAACGGCTGCAACACGTGCGCCTCCAGCTGCTGTACCAGCAGGACGCCGCCGAGCATGATGAGCGCCACGAACGGTCCCTTCGCGACGAGCGCGACCAGCACCGCGACCGCCCCCGACACGAGCGCACCGATGATCGGAACGAACGACGCGAGGAACACCAGGACCCCGATGGGAACGGCGAACGGCAGGCCGAGGACCAGCGCGACGATCATGATGCCCACCCCGTCGACGAACGCGACGATCACTGTCGCCCGGACGAACGCAGTCAGCGACACCCATCCGCGCCGCCCCGACGAGTCGGCGAGGACGCGCGCCGACCGCGGGAAGAAGCCGACGAGGAAGCGCCAGATGCGTTCGCCGTCGTACAGCATGAAGTACGTCGTGAACAGCGCAAGGAAGAGCCCGCCCACCACGTGACCCACCGTGGTACTCACTCGGAGGGCACCCTCGGTGAGCTGGTTCGTCGTGACGAGCTCACCCAACGACTGGAAAGCGTTGTCGATCTCGGCCTCTGACAACTTCAGCGGACCGCGGATGAGCCAGATACGTACCTGGTCGATCCCGTCGACAACCTGGCGGTAGAGCCCCTGGTAACCGGTCGCGACCTGTTGGCCGACGAGCGCCAGCAGACCGAGGACGACGATGATGAGGCCGAGCAGGGTCAGACCGGCGGCGACCCCGCGCGGCAGCCCGGAGCGGTGCAGCCAGCCGGTGACCGGAACGATCAGCGCGGTGACCAGGGCCGCGATCAGCACGGGTACGACAATGATGCTGATCTGGAGCAGCAAGTAGCCCGTCACCCCGGCGGCGGCCAGGATCAACAGCAGGCGCCACGACCATTCGCTGGCCACGAGAACGCCGTGTGGGATGTCCACCTCGCGGCCGCGCGGTGCGGCCGTGCTCGTGGTCTCCGCCCGGCGCTCCACATCACCAGGACCAGGACCAGCGTCTGTGGGAGGAACGGGAGCTGCGCCACTGTCACGGGCGGGGCCAGTGTCACGGGCGGGGCCAGTGTCACGGGCTGCGTCCACGTCACGGGTGGGGCCCTCGCCACCGCGACGGGCGGGGGTCTCCGGCCGGCGGCCCGCTCGGCCGGACAGGCGCGCCGCCACCCGACGCAGCCGACCCCGCCAACCAGCCCTCCCGGTGATCATGCCGGGCTCCTACCCGGGAACGAACACCCGGAACGCGGCGCGCCGAGCTCGCCACAGGATGGTCACCCGGTTGGTACTCTCGGCCGTCACTCCAGCCGGTCATCCCAGCTGGTCCCCAGCTGGTCATCCCGGTCAGTCATCCCAGCCGGTCACCCCGGTCGGTCATCCGGGGGTCCAGTACTGATCGCCCGCCAGGACGAACGCGGCCGCTCCGACGATGCCGGCGTTCTGGTCCAGACTCGCGCGCCTGACAACCACGTCCCGGGCGAACTCGATCCTGGCGTACGTTCGGAGGCTCTGTTCGAGCGGCTCGAACAGCAGCCCGCCCACCTGGGAGACGCCGCCACCGACCACCACGAGCTCAAGGTCACAGAGCGCGACGGCCGACGCGATGCCGATACCGACCGCATGCCCGGCGCGTTCGAACGCCTTCCGCGCGATCTTGTCGCCGGCCAGCGCGTCGTCGGCGAGATGCTTGGCCGTTGCCGCCTCGTCGTCCTGGCGCCAGCCCTGCTGGCGGGCCCACGTGACGAGCGCCGGCCCTCGAGCGATGGCCTCGACGCAGCCGCGCCCCCCGCAGCCGCACTCCGGCCCGGTCGGGTCGGCGACGATGTGGCCGACGTGGCCGGCGTTGCCGCTGCGGCCGTCGATGAGCCGGCCGCCGAGTACGAGCCCACCACCGACGCCGGTGGACACCACCATGCCGAGCATGTTGGCCACTCCGCGACCGGCGCCCCGCCAGTGTTCGGCCACGACGACGGCGACCGCGTCGTTGTGCACCCGGACCGGCACGCCTGGGTAGGCAGCACTCAACCGATCCCGCAACGGGAAGTCCCGCCAGGGCAGCAGGTTCACCGGCGACACCACGCCGGCGGGCCAGCGCATCGGACCGCCACAACCTACGCCCACGCCCTGGATGGCCGGCCGCCCGGCAGCGTCCAGAACGCTTTCGCACAAGGTATGCAATCGTTCCCAGATCGCGAGGTCACCGTCGTCAGGACCCAGAGTGGTGGGCGCCCGGTCGCTGACCAGGACGTCGCCTTGCGCGGACACGAGACCGGCCGCGATCTTCGTACCCCCGATGTCCACGGCGAGCACCGGGGCGGCCGACTCGTCCCTCATCCGGCCGGCACCGGTGCTCGACCCAGAATCCGGCGACCCAGAATCCGGCGACCCGGAATCCGGCCCCCTGGAGTCGGCGGGCCGTTCGGTGGGGCTGCCGGGCTCGTTCTGGTCGGGCCGATGAGTCGCGCCCTGGCCTGAAGTGCCTTCGCTGGTATCTCCGGAGGTGTCGTCGGTCATGCCAGCAATCTTGCCGGGTGCTGCCACGACCCTTCTCAGGAGGACGACACTGTGCTCATTGATCGAGACGGCTTCCATTGATCGAGACGGCTCCTCCTTATCGCAACGGCTCCGATAGATCGAGACGGGTCACCGATCACGACAGGTACATCGATGGGCCGGGCTCATTGTCGGTAGGGGCTCGTTGATCCAGTCGGGCTCATGGAACGGGACGGGTGCCATGGCATGGGACAGCGGTTGGCGCGACGCCTCACCCGACGTGGCCGAGGTGGTCGATCCCCCGCGCCGCGGTCCCGGCTGGGCCCGCCCGGTCGCCGTCGCCCTGGTACTCCTCGTGGCGGGTCTGCTGCTGTTCGCCCGTCTCACCAGCTCCGCCGTTCGCGCCGAAGCGGCACCGGCGGCCTTCCTGGACAGCTACACGGTCGAGCTGGACATCCAGCTCACCAACAGCGGCGATGACCACCTCGAGATCACACCGGACCTGCCGCCACTGGCCGGGATGGAGTTCCGTGGCGCTCGGGACACCGCCCGCCAGCCCGTGCATGCACAGAATCCGATCCAACTGCCCGCACAGGGTCGTACGACACTCTCCCTGACCTGGCAGGTCACCGACTGTGTGCCGGCCCGGGCTGCCAAGGCCACGGAGATCACCCTTCCGATGCTGGTCAGGCCGTTCGTCGGCGCGGCGGACACGATGGACGTGTCGGCGGGAACCCTCTACGACCTCACACCTGCGGTGTGCGACCAGCACCCCGGGCGCGGAGTTCCTCGGCTCGTCGGGCAGGAAGTGACGCCTGGCCCAGAGGGGGTGTCGGTCGCGCTCGACGTCTTCAACGGTGGCGGGCGACCGTTGACCTTCCGCGCCGCTGACCTCCCGGCCGGATGGATCCACCTGAACAACGTCACCGCGTCGCCCGACACCGACCGGCAGATCCCGGTCGGCCGCGAACGAACGGTCCGGCTGCGCTTCGCGCCACACGACTGCTCGGCACCCATCGAAGGTCCGGCGACGCTCAAGCTGCGTTTCGACAGTGGAGACGGCAGCCGCTCGCAGCTTCTCTCCGTACGCCTGGCGGAGAGCTGGGCGAACCTGCTCGGCGTGTGCTCGCCGGAGTACTGAGACAGCTCGCCGGGGTCATCCCCACCCGGCTGTCGCGCGCGTTCCGACCACCGGGCGAATCGTGGGGGTGCCGAGCGAGGCGTTCCGTCCTGCGACTCCGCCAGCCCGTCGCCGTGCCGTTGGGGCAAGCGCCGAGCGGACCTCGGCGGGGGTCAGCGCAACCGCCCGAGTCGGGAGTATGCCCCAGGCTGGGGACCGTCGGCGACGTGCTGAGGTGGCGGTGGCTCGGACTCGAACCGTGGCAGGTCGGCGAGGTCGACCATCGGTGGGGACGACCCGTCCGTACGCCTGCGCGCCGCGTCGATAGCCATCTCGGCGAGGTAGGCGGCCAACCTGGCGTTGCGAAGCTGGCCCTCGGCAGGCGTGGCGGCCAACATGTCACCCGCCCGCCGGGCGGCATCGTCCGTGGCGACCGCGCCGCGCTGCTCGACGACCCGCCCGAAGATGGTGGCGTAGTCACCCGCGTCGAAGTCACGGGTACGGACAACCCGCCACCATGCCGCGAGCGCCGGGTTGATGTCGACCAGACGGCGGTATCCGTCGGGCCCGGTGAACACCACAACCTGCAGGTCAGGTCCGCAGATGCTGATCAGCCGGTGCAGTTCCTCGGCCAGTGCCGCACCACGGGCGCCGTCGCTGATGATCTGGTCGAGGTCTTCGATGGCCAGCAGGCGTTCGCCGAGACAACCGTCCACCCATTCACGCAACTGCCCGACGGCCGTCGTGGGATCGAGCCGGGCGAGATGCTCATACCTGATCGTGATGGCGGTGCCGTCGAACCCGCGCGCCGTCACCAACTTCGACAGCACGTCGACGGTCATGCCCTCGCCGGTGCCGGGTGGTCCGGCGACGAGGAGACGCAGGTCCTGTTCGGGCGCGGCGACCGCCTCACGAAGTGCGGTGACCAGGGCAGGCTGGCCGACGATGCTGTCGATCAGGGCCAGCACCTGGGCGCGCGGGCCTGTCGGCTCGCGACGCGTCCACATGGCGTAGTCGGCGGGCTCAGACTCGACCTCGACCGGTTCACGGTAGTCGCCGGGCGGTGTGGCGTTGTACCACGCGAAGTCGTTGCTCGGGCTGCCGACCGGGCTCGCGGGCGGAGCCACGGGAGCGGGGAAAGCCGGCCCGCCAGAGCCTGCTTGGCCACCAGAGCCGCGTTGGGCGCCATAGCCGAGCTGGTCACCGGCGCCACTCTGTACGTCGGGCCCACTCTGTACGTCGGGCCCACTCTGTACGTCGGGCCCACCCTGTACGTCGGGCCCACTCTGTACGTCGGGGCCGCCCTGACTGGCCGGTGCGCCCCGGCCGGCCGTGCCGCCATAGCCACCGTGACCCCCTGAGACCCCGGCGCCGCCGTGTCCGGCGGTTCCCTGTCCACCGGATCCCTGTCCACCGGATCCCTGTCCACCGGATCCCTGTCCACCGGACCCCTGTCCACCGGTTCCCTGTCCACCGGCGTGCGGGGGAATCGGATCAGCGGACCGGTCGGCCGGTGTCCGGACCCCGTTGCGCTGGTGGTCCGGGCCAGGACTGTCGGGGTGCTGGCCGTGACTGGCGAACGCCTCGAACCCCCATGGACCGGCCACAGCCTCGGAGGATGTGTGCTGGTCGTGTTCTGATCCGGCGCCGTGTGATGCCCCGTGCGGACCAGTGTCGGCGTGGCCTCGCCCAGACTCGTTCGCTCGGCGTCCTTGCGGAGGGGTCGACGGCCCGATCAGTCCGAGCATCTGCTGGGAGAAGACCGTGGTCGCGTCGCCACCCTCAGGTGGCATGGGCTTGGCGTGGGCTCCCGTGATCTGCTCGGGCGGGACGGACGATGTCCCCGCCTCCGACTCCGCGATGGACTGACGACCAGCGACGGCGCGTCGGCCACGTTCGGTCTGGGCCGGTTCGCGGGTGCTTCGTTCCGGTTGAGCTACGCCGGTAGGGCCTGCTGCGGTGTCGGCCGCTGCCGGGTCCGAAGACGCGGTCTGACCAGCCTGACCCTGCTGCTCGGATCGCGTTTGCCGTTCGGGAGGCGTCACCTGTCCAGCACGTGCAGGAGCTCCGGCATCGCCATCCTGCTCGACCCGCGCGGGCTGGTCTGGCTGCATGGCCGGTGTCGCGCTGGCCGGCTGGTCCGGTCGTGCGGGCCGCTCCGACGCTGCGGGGTGGTCGGGGTGTTCTGGCAGGTCGTGCCCAGCGGTGATCTGGTCCGGATCCGCTCCAGACGGGTGCCCCTCGGCAGCCGAACCGTCGGCTCGGCTCGCGCCAGTCCGGTCCGCTTCGACGGGTTCCCCAGGAACGTCTCCCTGAGTCCGTTCCACCGGGGCTGGTTCCACCGGGGCTCGTTCCACCGAGCCTGATTTCACCGAGCCTGATTCCACCCGGCCTGGTTCCACCGGAGCCGGGTCGAGTGAGGCCCGCTCCGCCGGGGCATGGTCCCGGCGGGCGCCAGCGCCCTCACTCATCGGCTGGTCGCTGGCCGACTCCCGGACAGCGGCCTCTCGCGTAGCAGAGTCCCGCGCACCTGCCTCCTGGGGAGCCGACGCCGCGGCCGACTCCTGCGTACGCGCCCCTTCTCCAGCCGCCTGCTCGACGGCGACCTCATCGCCCGGCCGCTCCCCTGGGGACGGGCCTGAGTCGAGACTCTCGCCAGCGAACTCCTCCTCGGGCAGCCGACCGCCAGCCTGAACGCCGAAAGGGAACGCGTCATCAGCCGCCACCCACCCCGCCACCGAGCTGGACCCGGTGAGAGGGTGCCGCACCCGGCGTACCCGGAAGAGCCGGCGTACGTCCTCCTGGAAACAGTCGACGGGCACGAGGCACGGGCGGGGGGTCACCGGAGCACCCGGGAGACCCTGGACCGCGCCGGTGAGGCGTACGGAAAGGTCGAGCCAGGCGCGGCTGAGCTCGAGTTCGCCGGCGACGAGCGCCCTCGCGAGCCAGTCGCGGACCCGGCGCCGCCAGGCCTCGGCGTTCCAGGTCCGCAGGACGACGCGCAACTGTTGCTGCACCTGGGAGTACAGCTCGCCCCGGACCCCGACCGCGAGCTCGGCAGGAGCCTCGGTCATACCGGCCTGGATCAGCAACGAGACGAACGCCTGGGTCGAGTCGCCGCCGCCCGGGACAAGGGTGCCGAGTCGCTCGTGTGCCGCGATCCAGCCGTCGACGATCCAGCTGAGGTAGCCGACCGGTCCGGTGAGCTCGGGCAGGATGGCCACCAGGTCATCACCGGCGAGCTCGGCCCAGCGTTCCTCGAGCCGGCCCCACTCCGAGCGGACGTACGGCGTGGTGAGGGTTGCCTCGAGCAGATCGGCGTCGCGTCGTGCCTCGTCGTACAGATGCAACAGTGCCTGCCGACGTTCGTTCAGTGGGACGACACCGTCGAGGGCTTGCAGCGCTTCGGTGGTGAGGTCGAGCGCCACCGTGCGGCGGGCGCGGTCGTCTCCGGCGGCCTGGAAGAGGTTCCGGCCGGGCGGCCGCCAGGAGGATCCCTGTGCCACCCAGCGGCGGTCGGGTTCGGCCTCGATGACGGGATGGATCCGGAAGCGCTCGACCAGGTCGTGTTCAAGCCGGCGACATACGCCGGCGCGCACGGCGGCGTCACCGCAGAGGAACGCCACCATGCCCAGGACATCGGCGACGACGGCGGGGGTCGGGGTGCGCAGTCCGGGCTGCTTGCCGAGGGTGAGCTGTGCCGATCGCCGGTCGGCGACCAGGGTGTCGATGCGGGCCGCCGCCTCGTCGAGGAGGCCATCGGGCACCGCCCACGGCCGGTGAGAGTAGACATCCAGCACGGGCCCGTCGGTGAACAGCAGGTCGAGAGCTCCGCGTAGCCGGGACTCACTCGTGACCACAGTCGTCCTCCGTGCCGACGGGTGTCGCGTTGGCCCTCAGGGCGACCCCGACCGGCGGTCGGATCGCGAACAGGACAGATCGCCGCGAAGCCTAGCGGAGTGGTGCGACAAAGACATCGGCTGGCGGGGGCGGATGGATCACACCGAGCGGCGGCTGAGGATCTCATGGCCAAGCCCCGAAGTGGTGGCACCACGCCCGGCGTGTCACCGATTCTTTTCGCGCCGTCTGCGCGGCGAGTCGGGGACGTGAACCGACCGACGAGGCAGGCCGGGACGTCGGCAGCCCGGGGCGTCGGCAGGCCTCGGCGTCGGCAGGCCGGGGCGTCGGCAGGCCGGGGCGTCGGCGCCGCGTTCGCGGCCAGTGAAAGCATCAGCTTCATGGACACCGCTGCCGGGCCCTCCCTCACGGTCCGTCCGCTCGAACAGCCGGCGGAGATGAAGGCGAGCGTCGAGCTCTATCGCGCTGTCCTCGAACTCGGACCGAGCGCGCCTGCCGTCAGCCCGCGGCTGCTCTGGGCACTGCGCCGCAACGGTGGTTCGGTGATCGGGGCGTTCGACGGCGAGCGGCTGGTTGGCTTCGCGTACGGATTCGTGGGGAAGGACGCCACCTCGGGTGAGGTCTACCACTACTCGCAGGCCGCTGTGGTGCATCCGCAGTGGCAGGGGCGCGGGGTCGGTCGGGCGCTGAAGTCCGGCCAACGCGCGTACGTCCTCGGCACCGGAATCACGACCATGCGCTGGTCCTACGATCCGGTTCGCGCCGGTAACGGGCACTTCAACCTCGACGTCCTGGGGGCACGGGCGAGGTGGTTCGTGCCCAATCTCTACGGTGTCGAGGACATGGGGCGCGACCCCGGCCATCCGAGCGACCGGCTGATCGTGGAGTGGGACCTTGCGGGGCCGCCGGCGCCACCGGCCGTGGACCAGGTTCCGACCCGTCTGCCCGGATGGGGCGAACTCGTCCGGGAGGGCACGGACATGCTGATCGGTATTCCGCGCTCGTGGTCCGACGTCGCGCGTGAACCGGACCGTGCGAAGCAGGTGCGGACAGCGGTGAGTACGGCGTTCGAACGAACGTTGGGCCAGGGTTACGTCGGGGTGTCGTGCCGGGCCGACGACACGGACTCGGCGTGGTACCGGCTCCGGCCGGCATCCGCGAGCATCGGTCTCACGCCTGCCGCGCCGGGCTCACCTTCCGCCACCGGCGACAGGACGCAACGACCGTGAGCCAGCTACGGAGGACGACCCGATGAGCCCGGAACCAGCCACGCCGGACCCAGCCACCCCGGAACCAGGCAGCCAGAAACCAGGCAGCCAGAAGCCAGGCAGCCAGAAACCAGAGAGCCCGGATCCGACGGCACCCGAGCCGACCACGCAGGGGGCGAAGGCACCCGACCCGAGGAGCCAGGCACCGACGAACGACAGCGCGGCGGTTCCCCTCGTCGGCGTGGAGGCGTTCCGGGTCCGCCTGCCGCTGGTGCACGAGTTCGAGACGAGCTCGCACCGCAAGTCCTACCTCGAACACATCCTGGTCCGACTCGAAGACACGGCCGGCTTCGTTGGCTGGGGCGAGATCGCGTCGCCGAGCGATCCGTTCTATTCGGCGGAGACGGTCGACACGTGCTGGTGGATGCTGGCCACCCACCTTGCTCCTGCCGTGCTCGCGCACCGGTGGACGACGCCGTGGGAGGCCGACCTCGCGTGGGCGCGGATCCGGGGACACAATTTCGCCAAGGCCGGCTTCGACATGGCCTGCTGGGATCTCGCGTGCCGGCGGGAGGACATGTCGCTCGCGAGCGCGTTGGGCGGCACCCGGACCAGCGCGCCAGCGGGCGTCAGCCTGGGCATCGAACCCACCGTCGACGATCTGCTCGCCCAGGTGAGCCACCATCTCGACGACGGATACCGGCGGATCAAGCTCAAGATCGCACCCGGCTGGGACACCGAGCCGGTCCGCGCGGTCCGCGGCACCTATCCCGATCTCGCGCTGCAGGTCGATGCCAACGGCGCGTACGACGAGGATCCCGTTCATCTGAACGCGCTCCAGGCCCTCGACGCGTACGACCTGCTGCTGATCGAACAGCCCTTCGCGCCGGGAGCCCTGGCCGCGCACGCACGCCTGCAGGCGCGTCTTGACACCGCACTGTGCCTGGACGAGTCCATCGACGACCTTGATCAGCTCGACACGGCAATGGCGCTCGATGCGGCGAAGATCCTCAACATCAAGGTGTCCCGGATGGGTGGGATCACGCCGGCACGACGTGCGCATGACCGCGCGGTCGCCGGGGGGTGGCAGGTCTGGTGTGGGGGGATGCACGAGTTCGGGATCGGGCGCGCGGCCAACGTCGCGCTCGCCAGCCTGCCCGGTTTCGCCTTGCCCAGTGACGTTTCGGGCTCGGACAAGTACTACACCCAGGACGTGGTGGATCCGCCGATCCGGGCGTACGACGGAGAGGTGCCGGTGCCGCTCGACCGCCCGGGGCTGGGCCACGACGTCGACGAGGACCTGATCCGCTCCCTCGCCGGCGACACGTTCACTCTGCGCCCTCCCCCGTGATCATGAACGCGATCGCGAAGGTGGCGGCGGCGCGGCCACCGCACCTCACGCCCGCGGTGCGATAGTGGAGAGAGTGCTCTCGGTCTCGCAGCCGGCTGGAGGTGGCTGCCATGGGATTCCGGGCCCTCGTCGTGGCCGCCGCCACCGCGCATTTCGCCTTCATGGCCTACGTCATCTTCGGTGGATTTCTTGGCTGGCGCTGGCCTGGCGCCATCGGCCCTCATCTGGCTGCGGTGTGCTGGGGGCTGGTCGGCACGCTGGTTCCGCTCGTCTGCCCCCTCACCGCGACGGAGAACTGGGCACGCGGCAGAGCAGGCGAACCCCTTCTGCGGGGAGGGTTCATCGACCACTACCTCACCGGCGTCGTCTACCCCGAGCAGCTGGCAGGCGGTCTCAGGTTCCTCGCCCTGTCGCTGGCCCTGTGGTCGTGCACCGTCGCCACCCTGCGGTGGCGGCGCCGGCGGATCCCGCGGCGAAGAGACTTGTCCGTAACTCGCTGAACGGTGATGGATACCGATTCTTCGGACAGGTCCCTGCGGATACGTACTGCTGCCTGGGCGGTAGCGACGACCCGGCCGCACCGTCACACCTGCGCGGTCAGCCGATCGACCGCAGCCGTGGGAGGACGGTCGCGACCTTCTCCGCCCGCGCCACCGCATCACCGCCGCGCAGGACGACGATCACCTCGCCGATCCCGATTCCGGCGTAGGACTCGACGACCGGCAGGAGGTCCGCCGGGTCGGTCAGGTTCTCGCCGAACCGGACCTGCACCGTGCGCCGGATCGCGGCGGGGTCGCGTCCCACGTCCGCACAGTGCTGGTCGAGGACCCCGGACAGCTCGGCGATCTCCTCGATCGACCCACCCGCGGCGTTCCACGCGTCGGCGTACCTCGCCGTGATCCGCAAGGTGCGCTTGCGCCCGCTGCCGCCGATCCAGAACGGAGGGTACGGACGCTGGACCGGCTTCGGGTTGGAGAGGGCGTCGGACAGTTGGTAGTGCTTGCCGGCGAACGTCGTCGTCGGTTGGGTCCACAGAGACGTGATGATCTCGCAGGCTTCCTCGAACCGGTTCATGCGTTCGCCCACGGTCCCGAACTGCAGGCCGAGCATGGAATGCTCGACCTCCGCCCACGCCGCGCCGAGGCCGAAGTCCAGCCGTCCGCCGGACAGGTGGTCGACCGTGACCGCCATCTTGGCGAGTACGGCTGGGTGCCGGTAGGTGTTGCCGCTGACCATGCAGCCGATGCGTACCCGGCTGGTGCCCTCGGCCATCGCGGCCAGCAGGGTCCAGCCCTCGAAGACGTCACCCGACGGGTCGTCGCTGCCGATGGACGCGAAGTGGTCGAAGTTCCAGACGCTGTCGAATCCGGCCTCGTCGGCCAGCTGCCATACGCCGCGGAGCTCGTCGATGGTGGTGTGCTGCGGGGCGAGCTTGACGCCGATCCGCAGCGGGTTCTGGGGGGTGGTGGGGCTCGTCATGGAGCTAGTCATACCGCGCGGCAGCCACCTCGTGCGACGCCCGAGCGGCGGTCGTGGACACCATCGGATCGACCTGCGCGGACTCGCTGGTGGGACGTGGAAAGCGGGCCGCCGCCCCAGGCCAACCGCCACCCTCGCCATGGTCCGGACATCCTCGCGCCATGATCATGTGCGGGAACCGTGCGGTCCGTGCCGGGCTTGACCCCGGTTTCCCGCGCCTGATCAGAGGCCGTCTCAGCCTTCGCGCAGACGGTCGGTGAGCGAAGCGGCGAGCTTCGCCGTCATCTGCTCGAACTCCGCGTCGAGATCCACGTCGTAGAGCCGGGCGAGAACGAGCACCGACCAGAGACAGTCGGCCAGCTGGTGCCCGAGGGCGGCCCGGCCCCCCGGCATGTCGCGCGCACCCTCGGCCGCCGTGGTGAGCTTGGCGAGGTCCCCGACATCGCCCATGAATCCGAGGACGAACTCCTCCCGGCTCCAGGTGCGGCCGCGTTGCCGGTGGTTGAGTTCGTCGTACAGCGCGTGGACCCGCATCGCCCGCGCCGTCAGGTCGTTGATCGTCACCGGCGCAAGCGTAGAGGGTGGCCGGACGCCAGCAGAGGAATCCGCCGCCGGGGACGCTCGTGGACGGTAGGAGTGGGCCTCAGCCCTCACTCATGCGTCGAGCCCGCGGGCTTGTCGGTGACCAGACCGAACTGGAGCCCCGACGGATCGGCGGCCGTCGCGAACCAGCCGTACTCCTGCGAGATCAGCGTCCGCGGCTGCACCACCGCGCCACCCGCCGCCTGGACCGCACGAAGGGTGGCTTCGAGGTCGTCGGACCGGAAGTACACGTGGACGCGGCGGCCCGCCGGAGGGGCGTCACCGGCGGAGGTGTCGAGCCCGCCGACCATCGTGCCGTCGGCCGTCTTCGCCACCACGAAGCCGTCCTCGAACGGCTCGAACGTCCAGCCGAAGACTGCACCGTAGAACGCCTGACCCACGTCGAGATCAGGGACCTGGATCTCCCACCAGGCCAGCGGGTTCGGGCTCGCGGGCGTACTCTCACTCATCGTCGTTCCTCCTGCAGCATGAGGCCATCTCGGCGGTTCGCACCTCGGCACTCCAGCGGGTTCGTGCCACGCGGGTCAGCCGAACGGGCAGGCCGGGTCAGCCGAACGGGCAAGGCCGGTCAGCCGAGCGCCTGCGCCAGATCGTCGAGGAGGTCGTCAATTGTCTCGATGCCCACCGACAACCGCACCAGGTCGTCGGGCACCTCCAGCGGCGACCCGGCCGCGCTGGCGTGCGTCATCTGTCCCGGATGCTCGATCAGCGACTCGATGCCACCGAGGGACTCGGCGAGGGTGAAGAGGGTCGTCCGCTCACAGACCTCGATCGCGGCCGCGGCACCACCCGCCAGCCGGAACGACACGATCCCGCCGAACCGCCGCATCTGCTTCGCCGCCACCTCGTGGCCCGGGTGTTCGGGCAGGCCCGGATAGAGGACCTGGCCGACCTTCGGATGGCCGGCGAGGTACGCGGCGATGCGCTCGGCGTTGTCGCTGTGGCGTTCCATGCGTACGGCCAGGGTCTTCAGCCCCCGCAGCACCAGCCACGCGTCGAACGGGCCCGCCACCGCACCCATCGCATTCTGGCCGTACGCAAGCCGCTCACCCAGTGTCGCGTCGGCCGTCACCAGCGCGCCGCCCACCACGTCGGAGTGGCCGCCCGCGTACTTCGTCGTGGAGTGGACGACGACATCGGCGCCGAGCGTCAACGGCTGCTGGAGATAGGGCGAGGCGAAGGTGTTGTCGACGACGAGCAGCGCGCCGGCCTCGTGGGCGACCTCGGCGAGTCGGGCGATGTCGGCGATGGCGAGCAGCGGGTTGGTCGGCGTCTCGACCCACAGCAGCGCGGTCGGCCGGGATCTGAGCGCCGCACGTACGGCGTCGACGTCGGCGACGTGGACGGGTGTGTGCGCGAGGCCCCACGGCTCGGCGACCTTGGCGAAGAGCCGGTAGGTGCCGCCGTAGGCATCATCGGGGATGACCACGTGGTCGCCGGGTTTGCAGAGGGTACGCAGGAGGGTGTCCTCGGCCGCCATGCCGCTGGCGAAGGCGAGGCCACGGGCGCCGTGTTCGAGCGCGGCGAGGCATTCCTCCAACGCGGCCCGGGTGGGGTTCTGCGTACGCGAGTACTCATAGCCCTGGCGCGGCTTGCCGACGCCGTCCTGGCGGTAGGTGCTGGTGGCGAAGATCGGGGTGATCACCGCGCCGGTCGCGGGGTCGGCCTCCTGGCCCGCGTGGATCGCCAGAGTCTCGAAGCCGTGGTGCTGCTCGTTCATGGCCTGAGGCTACCCAGCGCGACGTCCGGGAGCGGCCATCGCCCGGCAATGCCGACTCATGAGACGGTTTTGCCCAGGGGCACGCTCATCCAACGGCTCGCTGCCACAGGGACACGCTCATCCAACGGCTCGCTGCCGCTCGTCCAGCGCGGAGGCGCTGGCCACGGGTGCCGGCACCGTGAACCGCGGGAGGAAGATGTGGACGAGTGGGCCGATGCTCACGGCGTAGAGCACCGTCCCCACACCGACCGTGCCACCGAGCAGCCAGCCGATCGCGAGCACGGTGACCTCGATGACCGTACGTACGAGCCGGACCGATCGTCCAGTGCGCCGGACGAGCCCGGTCATCAGCCCGTCGCGAGGTCCAGGGCCTAGGCGCGCACCGATGTAGGCACCGCCCGCGACCGCGTTGAGCACGATGCCGGACACCATGAACACGATCCGCAGCGCCATCGACTCCGGTGCCGGCAGCACGAGCAAGGTGGCGTCGACGACGATCCCGATCACGACGGCGTTGCAGACGGTGCCGATCCCGGGCACCTGCCGCAGCGGAATCCAGGCGAGCAGCACGACACCGCTGATGATGATCACGATCATCCCGAACGACAGTGGCGTGTGCTCCATGAGCCCCTGGTGGAACACGTCCCAGGGGTCGAGGCCGAGTGTCGAACGGATCATCAACGCCATCGAGGCGCCGTAGAGCGTCAGGCCGAGGAAGAGCTGCACGAACCGGCGGGTCAGCCGGCCCTCGCGGAGAGCGGCGAGCGGGCTCGACGCGAACTCGACCGCATGGCCGGAGTTGGGTGCGGAGATGGGTGCGGCATTGTGTGCGGACTTGTCATTGACATTGCGGGACTCAGCGGGCACGTCTGCGATCCTCACCCACAACTGGCCTGGTATTCCAGAGCCAGTCGTGTGAGAGTGGCATGCATGTTGGACCGCTCCGCGACGGCGAACCAGCTCGTCGACATGCTCGGCTCCTGGCATCACGGCGGGCCCTCCTACCGCGCGCTCGCCGACCGGATCCGCCTCCTGGTTCTCGACGGCCGGCTGCCACCGAGCACCCGGCTGCCCAGTGAGCGCGAGTTCGCCCGCGCGCTCGGGGCGAGCCGCACGACCGTCGCCGCCGCGTACGGCGTGCTGCGGGAGTCCGGCTTCCTCGCCAGCCGGCGCGGTGCGGCGAGCCGCATCCAGGTGCCCCCGGGGGCCGGCGCGCCAGGCACCACCCACCGCACCAACGGCGGCCCCGGACCCGGCGGCGGAGCGATCATGCCCGCGGCCGATCCCGACGACGAGGCCCTGGACCTCTGTGCGGCCGCGCTGCCCGCGCCGCCCGGGATGGCCGCGGCCGTCGAAGCCGCCACCTATGCCCTGCCGACCTACCTCCGCGGCCACGGCTACACCCCGCTCGGTGTGCCGAACCTGCGTGAGCTGCTCGCCCACCGCTACACCGAACGGGGCCTGCCGACGACACCCGACCAGATCCTCGTCACCGGCGGGTCGTTGCAGTCGTTCGCGCTGATCCTGCGGGCGTTCGTGAGTCCGGGCGATCGGGTCCTCGTGGAGCACCCCACCTATCCCAACGTCCTCGAGGCGATCCGCCAGGTGCCGGCCCGCGCCGTGCCGGTCCCGCTGCGCCCCGACGGCTGGGACGTCGCGATGTTCGAGGCGACGCTGCGCCAGTCCGCGCCGCGGCTCGCCTACCTCGTTCCCGACTTCCACAATCCGACCGGCCTGTTGATGTCGGCGAGCACGCGCGAGCGGGTCGCGGCGACCGCCGCGCGGACCCGGACTCTCACCGTCGCCGACGAGACGCTGGTCGACCTCGCTCTCGACGTCGAGCCCGACGCCATGCCCCACCCGCTCGCCGCGTACGACCGGCACGACCGGGTCCTCCTCGTCGGCAGCACCAGCAAGTGTTACTGGGGTGGCCTCGGGGTCGGCTGGCTCCGCGCGCCGGCGTCGCTGGTGCCGACGTTGCTCGGCGTCCGCGCGGTGACGGACCTGGGTACGTCGATCCTCAGCCAGCTGACCGCCGCCGAGCTGATGGTGCGGCACGGGCCGATCCTGACCGAGCGGCGATCGATGGTACGCAGCCGAAGGGCGGCACTCGCCGAGGCTCTGGCCGCTCACCTGCCGCGTTGGCGGTTCGAGCTGCCGCCCGGTGGCCTGAGCCTGTGGTGCGAGCTCGACGCCCCGGTGTCCAGCACCCTCGCGGTGCTCGCCGGCCAGCAGGGCGTGCGGCTGGCGGAGGGCCCGAGATTCGGGACGGATGGTGCGTTCGAGCGGTTCCTGCGCCTGCCCTACGCACTGCCCGAAGCCGATCTCGCCGAGGCGGTCGTGCGCATCGCCGACGTGTCCGCCACCCTCGCCGCGCGGCCCGACCAGCGCCGAGGTCGCCCCCGAGGCGGACGTCCGCACCGGCCCGCGGCCGACCTCACGCCCGTCGTCACCTGAGACCCAGCGTCGGCCGTCGCCGGCGCACCGTGGAGGTCTCACAACGGCGAAGTTCGTCCACGCGAACTCCGGCTGCCAAGACCGGTCAGGCCATGTACTCGCGGCGTACCTCCCTCGACGCTGGATGAAACGATTTTCTTCCGACCCGTTCCTGGCGCGACCATGAGCGACCGATCCCGACCCCGGAGCGTTCGATGACGGCCCCGACGACCACCGGCCCGACGCGTACGACGCCGTTCCTCGACTCCTCCGACCTGCTCGGCGACCCGCCCGCCCTGCGTGCCCGCGCCGACGAGCGCGGCTACCTCTTCCTGCGCGGGCTGTTGCCTCGTTCGGCGGTCCTCGACGTACGCCAGCGGTTCCTCGAGATCATCGACCGACACGGTTGGCTCGCTCCGGGCACACCAGTCGGCGAGGGGATCGCGGACGTCCCTGCGTACGAACGCGAAGATCCGGCCGAGACGGAGTTCTGCGGTGTCGGCGTGACACCGGCGGCCTACCGCGACGCGCAACACGTGCGGGAGTTCCACCAACTCTCCGACCACCCACGACTGCAGGCGTTGTACGCCGCACTCTTCGACGCGCCGGTCCTCCGGCACCCTCGCAACATCGCCCGGATGATGGTGCCGCGCGGCGACAGCAACCCCACCGCACCGCACCAGGACTTCATCCACGTCCAGGGCAGCCCGAACGTATGGACAGCGTGGCTTCCGCTGGGCGACTGCCCGCGAAGCCTCGGCGGCCTCACCGTGCTGGACGGTTCGCACCATGACGGGCTCCTGTCCTACAAGGCCGCGGACGGGGCCGGCGGGCTGGAGGCCTACCTCTGCAACCTCGACCTGACATGGGCTGAAGGGGACTTCGAGGCGGGCGACGTGCTCACGTTCTCCAGCCGGACTGTGCACAAGGCGCTGCCCAACGGCCAGCCCGACCGGGTTCGCCTCTCCTGCGACTTCCGCTACCAGCCCCTGCACGAGGTGATCGAACGACGTGCCCTCGACGTGCACTGCGGTGTCGCGACGTGGGACGAGATCTATGCCACCTGGCCCGATGACGAGTCGACGTGGTACTGGCGCGATCTTCCGTTGCGCTATGTCGAATGGGACGAATCCATCCGATGGCAGAAGGATCGAATTTGTTGAGAAAGGATGCTGTCCCATGAAGCTGGGATGCAATACCGTCCTGTTCGCGTCCGTCGACGTCGAATCCGCGGTCGAGGCGATCGCCTTCGCCGGATATTCCTACGTCGAGTTCGCGGCGATCAAAGGCATGTGCGAGCACATCTCCCCCGACAATGACACCGGCGCCATCAAACGCCTCACCACCCTGCTCGGCGACAACGGCCTCACCGCCACGGCGATCGAAGCCGCCACCACCGACCGCGACCGGCTCGAAAGGATCTTCGACCTCGCGACCAGGCTCGAGATCCCGATCGTCAACGTCGGTTCTGGCGGCAAGACCGGCGACGAGGAGTCCACGAAGCAGGCGATCGCCCACCTCGCCACGCTCGCCGAACTGGCCGGGGAGTACTCCCTGACGCTTGCCGTCAAACCCCATGTGGGGCAGGCGATCTACAACGGCGCGAGCGCTTTGCGGCTGACCTCCGAGGTGACCCATCCCGCCCTGGGGCTCAACTTCGACCCGAGTCACCTGTTCCGGGCCGACGAAAACCCGGACGACATCGCGAAGAGCTGGGGTGAACGGATCGTCACCTCACACTTCCGGGACTGCGCGAGCCGGGAGCAGAAGGTCGGTCCGCCGCCGACGCAGATTCCCGGGCGCGGAACGGTCGACATCCCGGCCACCCTGCGCGCCCTCGCCGAGGTGGGCTACGACGGGCCGCTCAACCTCGAGGTGATCGGCGCCGGTTCGTACTCCCCCGCCCAGGCGAGCAGTATCGCCGCCGAGAGCCGCGGATATCTCCACCGTTGCCTGCAGGAGATCAATGCCGGTTAGTGGATACCGCACGGGATGCGTGGCAGGACCAACGCACGCACCACCCGCGCCGACAAGAGCCGCGCCGGCATACTCAGGATCGACGCGTTCAGGATCGAGACGTCCAGCGTCGACACGTCCAGTATCCAGACGTCCAGTGCCAACAGATTGGGAGGGCCCATGCTCCGGGTAGGTATCGTCGGGCTGGGTGGGATCGGCAAGAACCACGCCCGCTGTTACACCAACAACCCTGATGCTGAACTCGTGGCGGTCTGCGACCTGCTGCCCGAACGCGTCGACCCGGTAGGCAAGCAATACGGAATACCGGCCTATCACAGTCTCGAGGAAATGATCGACGCCGAGGAACTCGACGCCGTCAGCGTGGCCACCGCCGGGCCGGAGAACGGCGGCCACCACCACGCCCCGACCATGGCGCTGATCGCGGCCGGCAAACACGTCCTCGTCGAGAAGCCGATCTCCAACAATCTCACCGAAGCGCGAGAGATGGTTCAGGCGGCGAAGGATGCCGGCGTCCTTCTCGGTGTCAACCTCAACCACCGTTTCACCCCGGCCGCCGCGCGGGCGAAGAAACTTCAGGAGGACGGCGAACTCGGCGACATCCTCTTCGTCAACATGGCGCTCTGGATCAACAATCCCAACGAGAGTTCGCCATGGTTCCACCTGCGGGCGCTGCATCCACACTCCATCGACGTGATGCGCTACTTCGGTGGACCGATCAGCAAGGTGCAGGCGTTCCTGCACAAGGGACCGGGCCGCGCCATCTGGTCCAACGCCTCGATCAACGTGCAGTTCGCCAGCGGCGCCGTCGGGCACCTGACCGGAAGCTACGACGCGAGCCGCTACCACCCGATCGAGCGTTGCGAAGTCGCCGGCAGCAAGGGACGTTTCGTGATCGAGAACGTCTTCGAACGCCTGGAGTTCTTCCCCCGCGAGTCGCCGGAGAAGCTGGTGGTCGACAACCCGATCATGGGCGGCATGGAAGGCTTCGGCGAAACGTTCTCCAACCGCATCAACGCCTTCGTCTCCCAGGTCCAGGCCGGCGGTCCGCTCGATGGCTCGGGCGCTGACGGTCTCGCCGCGCAGGAGGTCATCGAGGCGGCGATCCGTTCGTTCGAAGGTGGCACGGTCGAGGAGGTCGCCGGATGACCAACATCGTGCTGATCGCGCTGGACACCCAGCGCGCGGATCACCTCGGCTGCTACGGATACCACCGGGACACGAGCCCGAACCTCGACGCGTTCGCCAACGCCGGTGTGGTCTTCGAACGCTGCTACGCGCCGAACATCCCCACCCACCCGAGCTTCACCACGCTCTTCTCCGGCAAGGAGGCCATCACCCACGACATCGTCAACATTGGCGGCGGAGTGCCGATCAAGGACGGCATCAAGCTCCTGCCGGAGATCCTTGCCGACAACGGTTACGTGACCGCGGCCGTCGACAACATGAACCGGCACTTCAGCAGAGGTTTCGAGCACTACCGCACCTACCAGTGGGACCGGTCGGATCCCACCGTGCTGCGCAAGGCGGAGACGGTCACCGACCTCGCGCTCCCGACGATCGAGGAGGTGGTGGCCGATCCGCGGCCGTTCTTCCTCTTCCTGCACTACTGGGACCCGCACACGCCCTACCTCCCGCCACCGGGCTACGAGGACCTCTACACCGACGGCGACCGCGATCCGTACGATCCCGCCAACCACAGCATGGACGAGGCGTGGACCTGGGAGCCGTTCAAGTGGTACTTCCACGACTGGATGCCGGGGGTCACCGACGCCGAACACGTGATCAACCTGTACGACGGTGAGATCCGCTACATGGACAGCTATCTCGCCAAGGTGTTCGCGGCCCTGGAGCCGGTCAAGGACGACACCATCGTGGTGATCACCGCCGACCACGGCGAGGTCCTCAACGAGCAGTTGGGCTACTTCGACCACCACGGCCTCTACGAGGGCAACGTCCACATCCCGTTGATCATGTCGTGGCCCGGCAAGCTGCCGGCGGGCCGTCGCGTTCCTGGCCTCGTGCAGAACCTCGACGTCACGCAGACCCTGCTCGACCTGGTCGGCATCCCGCAGACCGAAGGCATGGAAGGGATCAGCCTGCTTCCCTCCATCTACGGCGTCCGCGACGCCAACTACACCGAGGTGTTCCTCTCCGAGGCCACCTGGCAGGTCAAGCGGGGCGTGCGTACGGACCGCTGGAAGTTCATCCGGTCGATCGAACCCGATCGGCACGGCCGGCCGATGAAGGAACTGTTCGACCTGGAAGCCGATCCGGGCGAGCAGAACAACATCGCAGAAGACCGACCGGACGTCGTGGCGGAGCTCGAGGGAGTTCTCGACGCCTGGTTGGCGAAACGGCTCGCCGAGACCGGCCGCGACTCCGATCCGGTCGCGGACCAGGGCATGTGCGCGACCAACATCGGGACACCGAAACCCGACGAGAAGGTCGGCCCGGGCGCGACGCCACTCGCCCAGCGGGTGGGCCAGGCGGCCGGAATTCCCGACCCGAACGAACTCAACGCACCCCGGTAGCCCCACATGACAGTGCACAAGCGGTACCTCCGGTGAACGACGACGAGAATGTGGACCGCCGGCCGAACATCGTCATCGTCGCGGTCGACACGCTCCGCCCGGACCATCTCGGCTGCTACGGCTATCCGATCGCGACGTCCCCAGCGATCGACGCCCTGGCAGCCGAGTCGGTCGTCTTCGACCAGGCGTACGCGGCCGGCATCCCCACCACGCCGTCGTTCACCACGTTGTTGTCGGGCCTACACCCCTACCAGCACAGGGTGGTCACGCATCCGGCGCAAGTGCATCTCGACGAGGACATCCAGCTCCTCCCCCAACTGGCCAAGGAGTCCGGCTATGTGACGGTGGCGCTTGACAACCTCGTCGTGCAGGGGTTGGGCAAGGGCACGTGGTTCGCCCGAGGCTACGACCACTACTCGGGATTCCTCTACAAACCGTTCGGCGACCAGAGCACGCAGCTGACCGACCGGGCGTTGGAGTTCGCCATCAAGCCCCGCGACAAGCCCTTGTTGCTGTTCATCCACTACTGGGATCCGCACACGCCCTACGGCCCGTTGCCGCCGTATGACGAGATGCACTATCGGCCGGGCGAGATGCCCCCCGGGCCACAGGGCATGCCGGCCGTCGACATGGCGCAGGTCCGCGCCATCCATCCCGACTACTACGAAGCGTTTCTCGCCGACATGAACCTGCGCCATCCGGACGACTATGCGTACGTTCTCGCGCAGTACGACGGTGAGATCTCCCAGGTCGACCACCAGATCGGCCGGTTGATCAACGGCCTCAAGGCACATCAGAGCTGGGACAACACGCTCCTGCTGTTGGTCTCCGACCACGGCGAGTGCTTCGGCGAGGGCGGCCTCTACTTCGACCATCACGGTCTCTATGACGCCGTGACCCGGCTCGCCATGATCCTCAAACTGCCGGCGGGTGACCGATCCGGCCCGGGGCAAGGTCGGGTTGACGGCATGGTCTCGCACGAGGACGTGTTGCCCACCCTGTGTGAGCTGAGCGGCATCCCCAGGCCGGCGTACGACCTGACCGGACGCAGCATGGTGCCCCTGATCAACGGATCGGCGAGCGAGATCCGTTCCAGCGTCGTGTCCGTGGAGTCGACGCGGCAGGCGTCGGCGGCGCTGCGTACGACCACGGAGAAGGTGATCGTGCCGTACGCCGCGGACGCGGCCGGTCTCCCTCTGCCCGATCTCTACGGCCGGCCACGCGATCCCGCGCCACGACTCTTCGACCTGCGTGACGACCCGGCGGAACGGTGCGACCAGGCACTTCGGCGCCCAGCCGATCTCGCCCGGATGTCAGCTGAACTCGACCGCCGGCGATCGAGCCTGCTGGCCGGCCGGACCGATCCCGTACCCGAGCAGGGTCTCGGCCTGCCGTACGACTTCTTCATGCATCGCCGCGGACGGACGGCGACCCGTCGCTGACCACCAAGGATGTGGAGTCCGAGGCGGCGATCACGACGTCCCGGTGTCGCAGCGGGTCGTTACGCTGAAGGAAGGATCGCCGTCACCGGAAAGTGAGGCCTGACCATGGCACTGTTCGGCCGTATGCGTGAGATGCCCAAGCCACAGGAGACCTTGCCGGGCCGGGCCGAGCGGCCGTTCCCTGTGCCCACGACCCACGCGACGCTGGGCACGCCGCTGGAAGGTCCCGTTCCCGAAGGCTATGAGGTCGCGGTCTTCGGCCTCGGGTGCTTCTGGGGTGCCGAGCGGCTCTTCTGGCAGACGCCTGGTGTGTGGTCGACCTCCTCCGGATATGCGGGTGGAACGACGCCAAACCCGACGTATGAGGAGGTTTGCTCAGGCCGCACGGGCCACACCGAGGTCGTGCGGGTGGTCTTCGACCCGGAGCGCATCTCCTACGCCGGCTTGCTCAAGATCTTCTGGGAGAACCACGACCCGACCCAGGGCTACCGCCAGGGCAACGACGTCGGCACGCAGTACCGCTCCGCGATCTACGTCACCAGAGACGAGCAACGCGCCGCCGCCGAGGTGTCGAAGCAGGCGTATGAAAAGTCGCTCGCCCAGTCCGGCTACGGCGCAATCACGACCGAGATCACCCCGCTCGGCGACTACTACTACGCCGAGGACTACCACCAGCAATACCTCCACAAGGTGCCGAACGGCTACTGCCCGGTGCACTCCACCGGTGTCGCCTGCCCGATCGGCGTGGGTCAAGGGGAGGCCTGAGATGGTGCCGCCTGTCCGATATCTCCGGATGTCAGACCATCTAGGGATAGCATGAGGGCATGACGGCCGAGCCGCTCCACGAGGTCGGGGACGACCCGGCCGACATCTTGCGCACGCTCCCCGACAAGTGGCATGCGCAGTTTCTGAGTGAGTATCACAGCGCCCTCGATGCAGCCCACGAGGTCTGGCGATTCAGTCAGCTCCAAGAGTTGTTGCGCAGATGGAGGCTGCACGCGATCGCCGTCTCCAGTCCCGCGTTCGAGCAAGCAGAACGTGCCGTGCGCGAGGATCGGCGAGACGAGTTCGTGCCGATGGACGAGGCGTTTCCGGGCTGGGCTGACGGCCGGTGACCTATCGCGTGGAGCTCCACGTGGCTGCACTGGCGGAGATGAAGGGACTGCCAACCAAGGCACTTGATGCACTGGTCTCCAGAACCGTCGAGCTGATCGAGGAACCGTGGGATGCGCGCGTTCTATACATGGATCAGCCCGAGTTCCGCCATACGACCTTCGGTGGCTTCGGCATCATGTACTTCAAGGTCGACGAGGCCACTGAGCTCATTACGATCTTCAACGTAACGTGGGTCGGCTAACCGAGCCGTGCAGGCCATCGCGATACCACCTTGCCGGACGCCGTCCAACCCGGGACCTGCCGTCAAGAAACCCGTGCGTATTACCTCCTGAGCGGTAGGACTACCACCAGCAGTACCTCCACAAGGTGCCGAACGGCTGCTGCCCGGTGCACTCCACCGGTGTCGCCTGCCCGATCGGTGTCGCGCACACCGACGGCTGAGGAGGCCTCGACGCGACCGCTGTTCCGTCCATCTGGATCAGTGCTTCCCATGGAGGGCGCCGTCCTGGGTGTCCCTGTAGATTGTGCCCATGACCGTCGAGTTCCTCGATGCTGTCGGGCGGCAAGATCCCGGCGACGACCCGGCCGCGATCTTCGAACTACTTCCGCCGCCACATCGTGCCCAGTTCCGGGCAGAGTACGATCAGGCCCTCGACGCCGCTCACGATCTTGAACGGTTCAAGCAAGTGCGTCGTCTCTTGCGGCAGTGGCGCCTGCGCGCGATCGCATACGCCCGGCCGGGATATGAGGAGGCGGTACAAGACGCCATCCACGGGCGCGAAGACGCCTTTGTTCGTTACACCCCCGCCGATTGGAAAGGCCGGGTGTGACCCACAAGTTCGATGGCTTCCATGGGCGTGCACTTTACGAGCTGAACGGCCTGCCCGAAGACGTGCGGAACGGCCCCTTGCTCGAGCGTCTTCTTCAGCTTCTCGAGGATCCCTGGGACGCGGTGCCGGAGCGCCCAGGGCAGTCGGCGGTGCGAGTCGCATTCTTTGGTTCAGACATCAGGGAATGCTGACCTTCGTCGTTCACGAGCAGACCGAGACTCTGCGGATCATTGACATCCTCTGGGCGGGCTAGATTTCTTGCAGCGGGCGCATCTTCGCGAGGCTCCGCGCGCCCTCAGCGGGACGTGCCTCGATATGCGACCGAGTACTTGACTCGGGCTGCGCCTGCCGGAAACAATGCCGCCACGGCGCCGACCGGTCGCCGAGCCGTGGAACGTCCGCCCCAGCTGGGGTTCCATTCGGCGAAGGGGAACTGCCTCTCGGTCGTCGTTGTCGTCGATGTCACAGGCCATCTCTGAACACCGCGTCGCTGGGGGACGGGGGCGTCATGAGGAGGCTTGTCCATGACGAAGGACGGCAGTTTCAAGAAGGTTGTCCGGCGCCACGCGCAGGAGAACGGCCAGCTTTACACCGAAGCGCTCACCGACCTCGAGGGCGTCGAAGGGCGGCTCGCCTGGCGACGTTGGACCGACGACGGGCGCTCCGACGCGCTTCACGAGCCCATCGCTAGGCGCCTGCTCGTCCATCTGAGGGATCACTACGGCGTCGACGCCGTCGCGGCGACGAAGGTCAGCCACCACAACGATCACGTCTTCCGCGTCGAGCGCGGCGACGGCGACCCGTGGGTTGCGCGTGTGTTTCCGCCGGCTCGCCCTCGGGCTGGCGCCGAGGGCGACGCGGCGATCCTGCGGTTCCTGGAGCGGCAGCACTACCCGGCGGAACGGCTCGCGGTCGACGAGGCGGCGTCAGTATTCGACGGCCTATCTGTCCTCGTCACGCAGTTCGTCACCGGCGGACAGCTCCGGACGGCGAGGGGACCCACGGATACCGAGAGGTTCATCATCATGGGTGACCTGCTCGGCCGGCTGCATGCGCTGCCACTCGACGAGTCCGTCAGCCGCCCCGGTGGGGCGAGCGGTGAGGACCCAACCCGTGAGGGCAGCCCGCGTCAGGACGTGCTCGCCGCCCTCTCGTTCCTCGATGTCGCCGAGGCGAAGGTCGCGGCGACCGGCCGCAAGGCATTCGAGCCACTCCGCACCCGGGTGCGCTCAGCGGACGACGGACACGGCCTTCCGCAGGCGTTGGTCCACGGCAACCTCCTCCACGCCCACGACCACGTGATCGTGAGCGAGCGTGGGCCGGTCGCGATCCAGTGGAAGGCCTCGGGGCGTGGCCCGCGCCTTGCCGACTTCGCCTATCTGATGTGGGGGACCCGGAACAATGCCGCGTGGATCGACGCTGCCGTGCGCGCGTACTGCCAGCACGTCGAGTTGACCGACGACGAGCTCGAGCGGCTCGAGGGCGTGATGTACGTGCGACCGATGTACCTCGCGTGCTTCGGCTACGGCAGCGGTCGACAACCGGGCCGTGGCGAGGACTGGTGGGAGCACATCAGCGCAACTGCAGCCGCTGTCAGAGACGCGTGTCGCCGATAGACCTGTACCAACTCTCAAGGATCGAGGTGCGATCAATGGATGACGAAGCAGCCGTAGGGCCTGCTGGTGCCGAAGTGGCGCCAAAACCAGCTTCGGCTGATTGGATAGCGGGAGAGCTCGTCACCGAGACGTTCGACTACGACGGCGGGCGGCAGGTCACGGTGTACGTGCCGCCGGATCCGCCGGAGGCAGTCGTGTTCGCCGGTGACGGTCAGCTGATCTCGCAGTGGGGCGGGGACCTCGAGGCGGCCGACGTACCGCCCACGATGATCGTCGGTGCCCACCGGACCGACGATGAGGACGAGATGGTCCGCATCCATGAGTACTCACCGCCGTTCGACGCCGACCGGTTCGCGGCCCACGAGAGCTTCTTCGTCTCCGACGTCCGCAACTGGGTGCGGTCGCGCTTCGGCGTCACGTTGCCGGCCGAACGCACGGCGGTGTGCGGCGTGTCGGCCAGTGGAGAGCTCTCCCTCGCCATGGGGCTTCGGCATCCGGACATCTATGGCGCGGTCTTCTCCGCTTCCCCGGGCGGCGGCTACCGCCCGCCGGCCGAGATGCCGAGCCCGCTTCCGCGCACCTACCTCGTCGCCGGCACGCTGGAGCCGTGGTTCTGTGAGAACGCGACCCGGTGGGCGGACGCGCTACGCGATGCCGGCGCGGACGTCGTGATGACCGAGCGGGTCGGTAACCACGGCGACCCGTTCTGGCAGGCCGAGCTCCCCCTGATGGTGGCCTGGGCGTTTGGACGCTGAAGCAATCGCGCTCGAAGGCACTGGACGCATGAGACCGGTCGGCATGTCGGTCAGCGGGACGTTCCAGTCAGGTCGGCAGCTTGACGGTGTGAGGGCGCGTGGACAGGCTCAGCCATGCAGGGTGGGCCGGTAGATGAGCTCCTGGGTGTGGCCGTCGAGCGTCCGGCGTTCGATCAGCTCGAGGTCGAAGTCGGCCGCACCCCCGAAGACCGGGTCCACCCCGGTCCGACCGCAGATCACCGGGAAGACCGTCATCTGGACGCGGTCGACCAGGCCGGCGGCCATCAGCGCTTGGTTCAACGACAGGCTGCCGTGCGAGCGCAACGGCACCTCGGACTCCTCCTTGAGCCGGGCAACGACGTCGACGGCGTCGCCGCTCACGACGGTCGCGTCCGGCCAGTCGAGCGGTCCTTCGAGTGTCGTCGACACCACCGTTGCCGGCAGGCCCCTCATCCGGGTGACCCATGGGTCACTCAGCTCGGACTCCTCGATGCCCGAGGCCAGCATCTGCATGTGCGCGCGATACGTATTGGCCCCGAAGACCATCCGCTGCTCCCGGTCGTACAAAGCAAGGCGACGGTCGAGAAACTCGGGACCTTGCTTGCCCCAGTAGCCGCCCCAGTCGCCGCTGTGGGCGCCGAAGCCGTCGAGGGTGGAAAAGACGTCGAATGTGTAGGTAGCGGTCATGATGCTCTCCATTCCTCAGGTCCGGGACGTTGGTGCGACAAGTGCGGCAAGCTCGGCCAGGTGGTGCAGCGAGTTGGCGAGATGATCAGGACCGAACGGCGGGAACTGGAGGTACTCCCGGATGTACTGCGGCACCGCCGACCAGTCGTAGGTGAGCGTGACCTCGGTCTCGGACGGACCGAGCGGCGCCAGGTCGTAACGCCAGATCCAGCCGCCGAACTCCAGGTGACCGTCGCCCTTGGGGTCGTGCCCCGTCAGCCAGCCAACGGCGCGCGGCGGGTCCAACACGTGGACCTTGTTGGCTGTCTGGTAGCCGCCGTCCGGATGGTTGGCGTGGTACATGCCCATCCGGAAAATCTGCCCCACCTCGGTCAGCGGCGCCCTGTCGACAGGTTCCTGAACCCAGCCGGTGCCATCGATCGCAGAATGGGTCGTCGGGTCCGCCAGCACCGCGAACACCCTCGCGGCGGGCACGGCGACGGTCAGGGTGGCGCTCACGTTCTCCGCTGACATCCCGATCATCTCCTGTGGTTCGGCCGCGCCCCTCTGGGCGCCGCTCACCCCTTCCACGAACACCCCAGCCCCGATCCGACACCGCCTCCCGGACATCTTTGAGGGCTTTCTGGGACGCCGGTGGTGATCGAGGCAGCCTGAACGGTTCGAGGACGAAAACGGGCAGACCGACCAGAGCGGACGCAGAGCGGCGTGGGACACCAGGGGCGCTAGGCGACTCCGGTGCGACGTGGCACGATTTCGTAGGTGACGAGCAGACCCGCCGCGGCGCAGCACTTGCACGACCTCGCGCGGCTGCGCCGCGTCCGCGACCGGATCGACCGGGAGTACGCACAGCCGCTGGACGTCGAGGCGCTCGCCCGCGGCGCGCACATGTCGGCCGGGCACCTCAGCCGCGAGTTCCGGCTCGCCTACGGTGAGTCACCGTACAGCTACCTGATGACCCGGCGCATCGAGCGCGCGATGACGCTGCTGCGTCGTGGCGATCTCAGCGTCACCGAGGTCTGTTTCGCAGTCGGCTGCGCCTCACTGGGCACCTTCAGCACCCGGTTCACCGAACTGGTCGGCGTGCCCCCCAGCGTCTACCGGCGCCAGGCGGCACGCACGACTGGGATGCCGCCGTGCGTGGCGAAACAGGTGACCAGACCGATCAGGAATCGAGAAGCACCGACCCCCGAACCGCATCTAGCGTGACCACCATGGACATCACCATTCACGCAAGCTTCCTCCCACACACCGACCCGGACGCCTCCCTGGCCTTCTACCGCGACACCCTCGGCTTCGAAGTCCGGGGCGACGTCGGATACGACGGAATGCGCTGGATCACGGTCGGCCCGGCCGACCAGCCCGCCACCTCCATCGTCCTGGAACCGCCCGCCGCGCCCGGATGCGGCATCACCGACGACGAGCGCCGGACCATCACCGAGATGATGGCCAAAGGCACCTACGCCGGCATCAACCTCGCCACCCCCGACCTCGACGACACCTTCACCCGACTCCAAGCCAGCGACGCCGAAATCGTCCAGGAACCCACCGAACAGCCCTACGGCGTCCGCGACTGCGCCGTCCGCGATCCCGCCGGCAACCTGATCCGCATCCAGGAACTCCGCTGACCCGTCAGGCCTTGCTGCTGTTGACCGGTCCGAATTTGTCGTGCTGCCGTATGCCGCCAAGCGGCGCGGCGGGCGACGCACCGCACCCGAGACATGAAGTACCAGACGTACTGCCCGAAGCTGGTTGGATCGAGCCAGGCGACGCCGAAGGCGCCCCCGCCTCACAGATGGAGACACGATGAGCAAGGCCAAGAAGACGGACAGGCAGGCGCCTGGGCTGCACGTTGCCGACATTCACGATCTGATCCGCGTGCAGGGTGCGCGCGAGAACAACCTCAAGGACGTCAGCGTCGAGCTCCCGAAGCGCCGGCTCACGGTGTTCACCGGCGTCTCCGGCTCGGGCAAGAGCTCGCTGGTGTTCGGCACGATCGCCGCGGAGTCGCAACGGATGATCAACGAAACCTACAGCGCCTTCGTGCAGGGGTTCATGCCTACACTGTCGCGGCCGGAGGTCGACGTACTGGAAGGCCTGACGACGGTGATCATCGTCGACCAGGAACGGATGGGTGCCAACCCCCGCTCCACAGTCGGCACGGCCACCGACGCCAACGCGATGCTGCGCATCCTCTTCAGCCGGCTCGGGAAACCGCACATCGGGTCGCCCAACGCCTACTCGTTCAACGTCCCCTCGGTGAAGGCCAGCGGTGCGATCACCGTCGAGCGCGGCGGGAAAACGAAGGCCGAGAAGGCGACCTTCAACCGTCTCGGCGGCATGTGCCCGCGCTGCGAGGGAATGGGCTCGGTCACCGACTTCGATCTCTCCGCGCTGTACGACGACACCAAGTCGCTCAGCGAGGGTGCGCTGACGATCCCCGGCTACAGCATGGACGGCTGGTACGGCCGCATCTTCGGCGGAGCCGGCCTGCCCATGGACAAGCCGATCCGCAAGTTCACCAAGAAGGAGCTCCACAAGCTGCTCTACGAGGAGCCGACCAAGATCAAGGTCGAGGGCATCAACCTCACCTACGAGGGCGTGATCCCCAAGATCCAGAAGTCGATGCTCTCCAAGGACGTCGAGGCGATGCAGCCGCATATCCGCGCGTTCGTCGAGCGGGCGGTGACCTTCCAGACCTGCCCGGAGTGCGACGGGACCCGGCTCAGCCCGGAGGCGCGGTCGTCGAAAATCAGGGGCAAGAACATCGCCGACGTCTGCGCGATGCAGATCAGCGACCTGGCCGAGTGGATCCGGGAGCTCAACGAGCCGTCGGTGGCGCCACTGCTGACCGGGCTGCAACACCTTCTCGACTCATTCGCCGAGATCGGGCTGGGATACCTCTCCCTCGACCGGCCGGCGGGCACCCTCTCCGGTGGTGAGGCACAGCGCACCAAGATGATCCGCCATCTCGGCTCGTCGCTCACCGACGTCACCTACGTCTTCGACGAGCCCACGATCGGCCTGCACCCCCATGACATCGAGCGGATGAACGACCTGCTGCTGCAACTGCGGAACAAGGGCAACACCGTACTCGTCGTGGAGCACAAGCCCGAGACCATCGCCATCGCCGACCACGTAGTCGACCTCGGCCCCGGCGCCGGCACCGAGGGCGGCACCGTCTGCTTCGAGGGCACCGTCGAAGGGCTACGGCGCAGTGACACCACGACCGGCCACCATCTCGACGACCGGGCGACCCTCAAGGAATCGGTGCGTTCACCTTCCGGCTCGCTGGAGATCCGCGGCGCGTCGACGCACAACCTCCAGGGCGTGGACGTCGACCTCCCGCTCGGGGTGCTCTGCGTGGTCACCGGCGTCGCCGGCTCCGGCAAGAGCTCACTGATCCAGGACTCGGTGATCGGCCGCGACGGCGTGGTGCTGGTCGACCAGACCGGGATCCGCGGTTCGCGACGGAGCAACCCGGCGACCTACACCGGACTGCTCGAGCCGATCCGCAAGGCGTTCGCGAAGGCCAACGGCGTGAAACCGGCGCTCTTCAGCGCCAACTCCGAGGGCGCCTGCCCCACCTGCAACGGCGCCGGCGTCATCTACACCGAGCTGGGCATCATGGCCACCGTCGAATCCATCTGCGAGGAGTGCGAGGGGAAGCGGTTCCAGGCGGCGGTGCTGGAGTACACGCTCGGCGGCCGGAACATCGCCGAAGTGCTCGCGATGCCGGTGGCCGAGGCCGACGAGTTCTTCGGCTCCGGTGAGGCGAAAACACCGGCGGCACACAAGATCCTGAGCTACCTGGCGGACGTCGGTCTCGGCTACCTCAGCCTCGGCCAGCCGCTCACGACCCTCTCCGGTGGCGAGCGGCAGCGGCTCAAGTTGGCCACCCACATGGGGGACAAGGGCGGCATCTACGTCCTCGACGAGCCGACCACCGGTCTCCACCTGGCCGACGTCGAGCACCTGCTCGGCCTGCTCGACCGGCTCGTCGACGGAGGCAAGTCGGTCATCGTCATCGAGCACCACCAGGCGGTCATGGCGCACGCGGACTGGATCATCGACCTCGGCCCCGGCGCCGGCCACGACGGCGGCCGGATCGTCTTCGAGGGCACGCCGGCCTCTCTCGTCGCCGCTCGCGCCACCCTCACGGGCGAGCACCTCGCGGCCTACGTCGGCACCTGACCGAGGCGTCGTATGTCCACGTGCGTTGACAGCGGCCCGGCACCCCGTCAATACTGCTCACAGCGCGCTCACAGGGCGCCTCCAGCCCGCGGCAAGGGAACTGTCCCACCTGTCTCGATCTCGAGTAGCGTGCTCTGCACCTTCTTTCAGCCTGATATCAGCGGGACACAGGCGATTCATGAAAGGAGGTCGCCATGACCACGCCGAAGAGCCTGCCGGTCCGACCATCTCTGGAATCGATCCGCAAGCAGGCAAAGAGACTCGCTCGCGACACTGCCGCCGGTAACGAGGAGGCGGTCGCACGTGCGCAATCAGGGGTGGCGGACATCGGCCTGCCACTTTCCCAGCGTGACGCCCAGTTGGTGCTTGCGCGTGAGTACGGTTTTGCCGGCTGGCACGATCTTCGCGAGGAAGTCCTCAAACGCTCGGGAAGCGGCCTCGAATGGGCGTCAGTCCAGGCCAGGCGGGCCATTCACGACAATGACGTCGCCCACCTGAAGCGGCTGACCGCGGAGTACCCGGCCCTGCTGTCCTGGCGCGATGATCTCGGCGACACCCTGCTCGACGCCTCCACCTCGTTCGCCAACGACAACACCGACCCGATCCGAGAAGACATGTACAACCGGCCGGGGTGCGCGGGAGTCCTCATCGATGCCGGCGCTGTCGTCGAGCGTTCGGTGTGGGAGCGCGTCATCAGGACGCGCGCCGCGGGGATGCTTCAACTCCTGTGGGACAAGGGTGTGCTCCCGCGGACGCTTCCCCTTCTCGCCGCACTGGGTGACCTCGACGGCGTCCGTACGTGCCTGGACGAACCGGGCGCGATGCGCGTAGCCCACGGCAGCCTCGACGATCGATCCGTGGTGAACGAGGCATTCCTGTGCGCCTGCCGGTTCGACCACGATGCCGTCGCATCCGTGCTGTTGGACCGTTGCATCGCCCTCGACAACGATCTCGGTCAGCGAATCGAGCGCTGGCAGGGCCGCTCCGCCTTCGTCGAGTTCCTGTGTGGACAGGAAATGGAGACAGCGAGTCCTGAAGTGAACGCGGCAGCCACCTCACCCTGGCGCGCGTTCATCCTGGTCCAGCTCACGCGCGCGATGGATGCGGATGACCTGTCCGCCTTCACCCGCTGGTTCCGGACCGAGCCCTACCTGCTCGGCGATTCGTACGTCGAGCTTCAGGTTCAGCTGCTCGACCGCGCCGCGTGGACCGATCGCGCCGCGTTCATGACGCACCTTCTCGATCTCGATCCCGCCGTGCTCCACCGCCCCACGCCGCCGCCGTCGCGCGCGCTCGTGTCCGCACTGGAGTACGGGAACGCTCATCTCATGTCCCTCCTGACCCGCGTCTGGCCGGTGCCCGATGACCTGCCACACGCGGCGGCTGTGGGCGACATTGCTCGCGTCAGGCGCTGGTTCGACGACGCCGGCCGACCCGCGCTGGGTAATCCCCACGACCACTTCCCCGCCAACAGTCCGCGGACGCGGGCGGACCTCGGCTGGGGTACGAGCAACGTGCAACAGATACTCGACGTCGCGCTCGCCTGGGCATGCGTGAACCGGCAGTTCGAGATCGCCGCGTTCCTGCTCGAGCACGGAGCGGACATCAACACCCGCTGGGGCACGCACGAGCCGGCCAGCATCCTGCACGAGTGCGCGGTGAACCACAACGTCGCCGCGGCGAGATTCCTGATCGCTCATGGCATCGACATGACCATCAGGGATCATCGCTACAACGCCACCGCGGAGGGCTGGGCCCGCCACGCTGCGCATGACGAGGAGATGGCTGACCTGTTGGCCGCGGGGAGAGGCGAGTGACGTCGGGACCGGTCCCCGATCGTGGCGGGTACGTTGGGCACTCCATCCATCGGCGCACAAGGAACTCCAGGGAGTGTCGTTGACCGTGTGGGTAAGCCGAGTACTGCTGGGGATCTGCGCGGCGACTGCTGTCGTCGGCGGCGCCGCCCTTGTCGTCATGGTGATCGTGTACTTCGCCGCCAACACCTACGTGCCCGAACTCCAGGAGGGCGGATACGGCATCCTCGCGGGAATCCTCGGCTTCGGGATCTACGTCGGTGGGGCGTTCCGCGGGCACATCGTCGCACGAATCGCCGCCGGCATCGGGCTCGCGCTTGCCAGCTCACTCCTCACCGTCATCGTCGCCTACCTCATCTCGTTGACGGTCGACCCAGGTGGCGAGCGCGGCAATCTGGAAGAGGGCACCGCGGGTGCGATCTGGTTGCTGATGGGTGCGTACTTCGCATGGCGGGTGTCCACCTGCCGGTGGCCGGTGAGGCAGAAGCGCGTGGCCGCGCCCTCCGGTGAGGACGAAGGCGAGTGCAGCGCTGCGTAGAATCCCGCGGAAGGTCGCTTGTACTACAGCCGTGCGGCTGTAGTACTAGACCCCACGCAGGACGTGGAGGAGATACTCCTTGCGGTTCAAGGGGTTGTTGTCCGTCCGTGGCCGGGTCGGAGGCGCACCGCTGACCGGCCGGTGGTGGTCGAAGAAGGACTCGAGTACGCCTTCGCCGCGGGTCAGTCCCGGCACCTGCTGCTGGAACTCATGCACCTGCGCCGCCGGGATCTCACCCTCCAACGTGCCCGACACCCCGTGAATGGTCGGTGTGTCCGGCACGGCACGCAGCCGGGCGAGGACCGGCAGGATCGCACCGAGCGTGTCCGCGGGCATGTCGAGGTGGAAGCGGTGCACCGGCTCGCACACCACGGTTCCGGCCTGTTGGAGTGCGCTCATCAGCACCAGTGGCATCAGCTTGCGGAAGTCTCCCGACGTACTTCCCGGTGAGTTGTAACCGGAACTCGTCAACGTGATCGTGCAGTCCCTGACCTCCCACCCGTAAATGCCCTCGCGCAGCGTTTCCCGCACGGTCTTGTCGAGCGCCTTCCGGAATTCCTCGACCGTCTTGTAGACATAGAGGGGAATCGACTCCAGCTTGACGTCCAGCCGGAAGTCCACGCCGGCGCCGATCGGCGCCGGCTCGATCCGCAGCCCGACCGTTGCCAGGAACGGGTTGCCCTCCTTGCCCAGCAGCTCGACGGCCGTGCCGGCGCCCACCGGCCGTTCGATGTAGATCATCGTGGTCTCGCGGAACGTGACGTCGATGCCGTAGTCGCGTTCCAGCGTTGCCTGGATGACCTCCTTCTGCACCTCGCCGTAGAGCGAGACGTACATTTCCTGCCGCACGTCGTCCTGGCGCAGATTGATCAGCGGGTCCTGTTCTGCGAGCTGAGCGAGTGCGACATGCAAGGCGCCCTTGTCACCGGGGCTGCGGGACACGACGACCGTTTCCAGCGTGGGTGGGGCGAAGTACGCATTGCCGCCGGACTCCGAAAACCCTCCGAACTCGCCTACTTGGTCGCCGACCTCGACATCTGCGAGCCCCCAGAGCTTTCCGATCCGGCCGGCCGTCACCGACGCCCGCTGGACGGCGGACCCGCGGTCGAACACCCGGATCGCGGTGACCTTTCCTTCCTTGTCCCGGCCGAACCGCAGCCGGTCTCGGGTGCGTACCGTCCCGGTGGACATGCGTACGAAGGCGATCTTCTCCCCGGCTGTCCCGCGTTCGACCTTGAAGACGGTGCCCGAAACGGGTCCGTCATCCTCTGCCTCTGCGTCGGCATGGTCGGTTCGGCCATCACTGTCACCGCCGACCGCGGGCAGGAACTCGGTGATGCCGGCGATCAGCGCCTCCGTGCCCGCGCCGATGATCGCCGAGCCGAAGTACACCGGATGCACCTGCGCCCGTCCGGTCTGGGTGGCGAGCGTGGCGCTCAGTTGGGCGTACGACACCGCATCTTCGTCGTCGACGTACGCGGCCAGCAGGGCCTCGTCGTGTTCGGCGAGCAGTTCGGCAAGCCTGCCCGTGAACTCCGCGTCGGACGGGGCGAAGCGCAGGAAACCGGCGCGACGGGTGCCCAGGTCGTCGACGGTCCCCATCGGGATGATCGCCGGGGTCAGCTTCTCGGCGATGGACTTCAGGATCCGGTCGTAGCCCGCTCCCCCGCGGTCGATCTTGTTGACGAAGATGAGGGTCGGGATCCGCAGCCGCTGAAGAGTCCGCATCAATACGCGGGTCTGCGCCTGCACCCCCTCGACGGCAGAGATCACCAGCACGGCGCCGTCGAGCACGCTCAGCACCCGTTCCACCTCGGCGATGAAGTCCGGGTGTCCTGGCGTGTCGATCAGGTTGACCGTGACATCGTCGAGAACGAACGACACCACCGCGGACTTGATGGTGATGCCGCGCTGCCGCTCCAGCGCCAACGTGTCGGTCTGGGTACTGCCGTCGTCGACACTGCCGATCTTGTCGATGACGCCGGCGGCGAAGAGCAGCCGCTCGGTCAGGGTGGTCTTACCGGCGTCTACATGCGCCAGGATCCCCAGGTTCAACGTGCTCACGAAGCGTCATGTCCTCTGGATAGACAACAAATCCATTCGGGGTGGACATGAACGCCTGCCGCATCTTCGTTCTCCCTGGTCGACCAACTCTCCCGGCGAGAGAAGCAGACGATCGCCACGACGGCAACCGATTTTCGGGGCGCCCCCGGCGCGGACGGACCGATCAGCCTCAGCCAGCCAGCTCAGTCAGCCCGCTCAGCCAGCCTCAGTCAGCCAGCTCAGTCAGCCAGCTCGGCCGGGAGACCGAACGCCGGAAAGTCGGCGTCGAGGAACGACACCACCTCGGCGACCCTGGTTCCGCGCAGGGCGAGCAGGTCCAGGCCACCGGGGACGAAGACAGCCCTCGCCTCGTCCCACATGTAAGTACCGAAGGCCAGTTGACCGTTCGCCTCGGCCGGTAGGAAGCGCCAGCGGTCGCGGAGCGGCCCCTCGACCAGGAAGGCGCGGATGCCGTCGTGGCCTTCGTACCACGTGGGCAGCGGCGGCATCGAGTACCTCGCGTCGTCGGTCAGCATCGCCACGATGGCATCGACGTCTCCGGCCTCCCACGCGGCCATGTACCGGCGTACGACGTCGCGACGCGTCGCGTCGTCCATCGCGTCCAGCGTCGCCTGCTGGGTGGCATCCGGAAGGAGCACCTCGAGGACTTTCCGGGACCGCTGCAAGGCGCTGTTGACAGCGGCGACGGAGGTGTCCAGCAGATCGGCCGCCTCCCGCGCCGCGAACCCCAGGACGTCGCGCAGCAGCAGCACGGCTCGCTGCAACGCGGACAGGTGTTGGAGCGCGGCGACGAACGCGAGCTCCACGCTCTCCCGCGCGACGGCGCGCGCCTCCGGGCTCAGCTCAGCGCTCCAGCGGAGCCACTGGTCGGGATACGGCTCCACCCATGCCGTCTCGGCCAGCGGTGCGGCCTGCGGGCTCAGATCGGTCGGGAGCTCGCGGCGACCTCGACGCTCGATGAGGGTCAGCGACCGGTTGGTCGCGATCTTGTACAACCACGACCGGACCGAGCCACGGTCCTCGAATCGCTCCAGATGGCGCCACGCACGCAGCAGCGTCTCCTGTACGGCGTCGTCGGCGTCGTGGACGGAGCCCAACATCCGGTAGCAGTGCGCGTGCAACTCGCCTCGCAGCGGTCCGACCAGGCGGTCGAAGGCATCGTCGTCACCAGCCCTGGCCGCGACCAGGAGCTCCGCCGCGGTGGAATCGTCCATCCCGCCCCTCGCCCGGCCGCGCCACGCCGCCCTCATCCGGGCACCGACCTCAAGGTTACGGAGGAGAGCGGGCGCTTGACACGACTGTCGTCAGGTGGGCTAGCCTCAACGTATGAACAGCTATTCAGATGATCAGGCTCGACCGTGAGGTCGACCCGGAGGGCTTGGCCGTGACGCCGACACCGCAGGTCGAGGCGAACGACAGCTGCACCTCTCGCGTCGTCGACGCCCCCAGGGTCGCGGCGGTCGTGGAACGGATGCCGGCTGAGACCGCGCTCGTCGACACCGCCGACGTGTTCGGACTGCTCTCCGACCCGGGCCGGCTGGGGCTGCTCCTCGCCCTGCTGGACGGCGAACTGTGCGTCTGCGACCTGGCCGCCGTGACCGGACTGAGCGAGTCGGCAACGTCCCATGCGCTGCGCCTGCTGCGCGCCCACCGGGTCGTCACGGCCCGCAGGGACGGTCGGATGGCGTACTACCGGCTGGCCGACGCGCATGTACGCATGCTCCTCGACCTCGCGGTCGCCCATACCGAACACACCGACGCCCTCCACCCCGAACGTACGGATAGCGCCGCCGGAGGTGTTCGAGTCGGGCGGCCACGCCGACCCGGACGCCGACGCCGGGAGAAGCCATGAGGTTCAGCGTCCTCGCCTTGTCCGGCTACGCCCTGGCCGCTGTCCTCGTCGTCGGCGTCCGCGGGCTGATCCAGCTGCTGCGTACCGGCGACACAGGCGTACGACCTCCCAGGCGTTCCGGATCGGTGGGTGGTCGCGTGCGGTGGTGGGTCAGCCTGCGCACCCTTGCCCCACTGCTGGTTTTGGCGGCCGCACCGGTCGCCGAGCTGGCGGGCCTTCCTGCACTGCCCATTCTGGACACGCCGGCGGTACGCCTCACCGGCCTGGCCCTCGCGGGCGTCGGCATCGCCGCGGTCTTCACCGCCCAGTTGGCAATGGGCCGGTCTTGGCGCATCGGCGTCGCCGAGACCGAACGCACCGACCTGGTGACGACGGGACCGTTCCGGCTCGTACGCAACCCGATCTTCACCGCCGGACTCGTCGCCACGGCCGGGCTGGTTCTCGCGGTGCCCAACGTGCTCGCCGTCGCCGGCTGGGCATGGTTGCTGATCACCGTCCAGCGGCAGGTGCGCGGCAGCGAGGAGCCGTACCTGCGTGGCGTCCACGGCGCCGACTACGACGCCTACGCGGCGCGGGTCGGGCGGTTCGTTCCCGGGGTCGGCCGGTTCCGAGCACCCGTCCACGACGGCAAGGCTCCACGCGCGCCGGCAACGGATCGCGGCCACGACCACAGCCATGGGGTTCATGGCGTGACGGCGACTGGGCGCCATCGGAGGTTACTGGCAGCGACACTCGCGATCTCCCTGGCGATCTTCGCGATTCAGGTCACCGGCGCGTTCCTCACTGGGAGCCTCGCGTTGCTCGGCGACGCCGGTCACGTCCTCGGTGACGCCGGCGGCGTGGCGCTGGCGCTTGGTGCGACGCTCCTCGCCAGCCGTCCCGCGGCCGGTCACCACACGTTCGGCTGGGCACGTGCGGAGATCCTCGCGGCCGCCGCCAACGGTCTGATGCTGACCCTCATTGGTGGCTACGTCCTCCTCGAGAGCGTACGAAGACTCCTCGAGCCGACCGCCGTCGAACCGGGCGGGATGGCCGTGTTCGGAGCGATCGGACTCGCCGGCAACCTGGTGGGCGTGGCGCTGCTCTACCGGGCGCGCGCCGCGAGCCTCAACCTGCGCGGAGCGTTCCTCGAGGTGGCCACCGACAGCGCGACATCGGTAGGTGTGCTCGTGGCGGCCGGGGTGATCGCCGTCACCGGCTTCACCCGTGCCGACGCGCTGGTCTCGATGGCGATCGGGTTCGTCATCGTCCCTCGGGCGCTGCGCCTGCTCCGCGAGGCGGTCGACGTCCTCCTCGAGGCGGCGCCGGCAGAGCTCGACCTCGATCACATTCGTACGCACATCTGTCGGGTCGACCACGTGCGAGACGTCCACGATCTGCACGTCCACACCGTCACGTCCGGCCTGCCGGTGCTGTCGGCGCATGTCGTCGTCGAGGCCGGATGTTTCCACGACGGGCACGCTCCCCAGCTGCTGGACGCCCTGCAGGCATGTCTTGCGGGACACTTCGATGTCGAGCACTCCACCTTCCAACTCGAGCCCGTCGGGCATGCCGATCATGAGCATGACACCCATGCCTGACGCCCTGGGGGCCAACCTGGCCTGAGGCCGGCGACTTCCGGGTTGTCCGGATCTTCTTGATCGTCTGGCCTTCCTCTGCCGCTGCTCGGACGCTATGTTCTCCGTCCATACGCGACGAACCGCCCCCGATCCGCCGCTGCGGGTTGGGGGCGCTTCGCGCCCAGGCCCGTCCGACCATGCCCGTCCGACCATGCCCGCCGGCGATGTGCTCGACCTGCTCGAAGGAGCTGACCTCCCCCGAAGATGGCCGACGTACGCGGAAAGGTCACGACCGCGGTGGTCGTCGCCGGCGTGCTCGCCGCGTCGATGGCGTGCCAGCCGGCACCGACGAAGCCTGCCCGACCGCCTGCGACCGCCACCGTGTCGGTCAACAGTTCATGCGGCATCGAAGAGAAGCTCGTACCAACCTGCGGCGCCTGGTGGGGAGTCGCCGCCAATCCCGTCGCCGGCGAAACCTGGCCGGAGGCTCTGGTCGACTACGAAAGGCAGATCGACCGGACCGTCAACATCGCGCATTTCTACCACCGGGCGGGCCAGCTTTTTCCGACGAGTCAGGAAATCGCCCTGGCTGACGAGCCCGGAAAGGAACGCCTGCTCCTCATCAATTACAAACCCGAGGCGGGACGCAGCTGGTACGACGTTTCCAGAGGGGCGACGAACGTCGAACTCGACCGGCTCGCGGCGCATATCAAGAGGAACTACGACCGGCCGTTCTTCTTCGCCGTTCACCATGAGCCGGAAAACGAAGTCGACCCGACCGAGGGGTCCGGTTACACGGCAGCGGACTACCGTGCGATGTACCGCCACGTCGTCACCCGACTGGAGCGACGCGGGGTGTCCCACCTCGTCCGGGTGATGAACTACATCGGACTCCCACAATGGGGAGTCCAGCCCTGGTATCGAGACCTGTATCCCGGCGATGACGTCGTCGACTGGATTGCGTACGACCCTTATGCCTTCGGCACCGGACAGTACTGGGGTGGTGTTTCGGACCTGATGGACCGGCGCTTCGCCACCCATCCGGAGTGGCCTGGCTTCTACACCTGGGCCACCCAGTTCGCACCGGACAAGCCGCTCATGCTCGCCGAATGGGGAGTCGCGGAGAAGCCAGGTAGTCCACAGGCGAAAGCAGAGCTCCTCCGCCAGCTCGGAATGCGGGCCGCGGACTGGCCGCGGGTAAAAGCGTTCGTCTATTGGAATTCCGGATCAGATCGGACTGTCGGCGCAACTCGCATAGACTCCTCTGCGGCGGCGCTGGCGGCTTATCGTGCCGCCGGACTGCGCGCCTATTTCAATCCTTGATGCCCAACTTTGACCCTGTTACAAGCACCGACACTATTCCCTACCAGCCGCCGAATTACTGCTCAATTCTCAGAAATCCCTGAGTCGAATTCGCGCCACTGTGACGATGAAGTATGCGCGAACCAGTACCGAACAACAGTGGAACTTCGTCGCACAATTCCAACCGGGATCGGTCTCGAAACGCGCCCAAGTCCATCGCCCCGACAATGCGTCAGCTCCTTGTCGGCGCGATCCTTCCAGGTAGTGGCTTGTGGGCGGCAGGACGGCGCGTGACCGGCGCATCGATTCTCCTCGTCTTCGTTTCACTCTGCGCCGTCGTCGGCTACTTCGCACTGACCCAGCCGCGGGCGATCGTCCACCTGGCCCTCCGGCCAGACACCCTGCTGCTGCTGGCCATCGTGCTCCCGCTCATCGGGCTCGCGTGGGCGGCGACCGTCGTGGCCACCTATCTCGTCCTGCGACCGTCGGGGATGAGTGTCATGCACCGCATCGCGGCCATCGGCGTGGTCACGGTCCTGGTCGCCATGATCGCGGTTCCGTTCGCCGTCGGTGGACGGTACGCGTGGGTGCAGAAGGACCTCGTCGAGCACGTCTTCGCCGGCTCGACGAGTAAGAGCGCCACCCGGCCGACGACCGCGCCGCGCGCCGTGGGCAACCCATGGAAGGACCAGGGCCGGGTCAACGTCCTCCTGCTCGGCAGCGACGCGGGGCCGGACCGGTCCGGCGTACGACCGGACACCATCATCCTCGCCAGCATCGACACCAGGACCGGCGCCACCGTGATGTTCAGCGTCCCGCGCAACCTGCAGAAGATCCCGTTCCCCGCTGGATCGGCACCCGCCCAGGTCTACCCCAACGGCACGTACGCCGGCCCGGGCAACGAGTTGGAGTGGCTGATCAACTCGGTCTACCGGAACGTCCCCGCGCAGCACCCTGATCTCCTCGACAGCGACAATCCCGGGGCGGACGCGACGAAGTTGGCCGTCAGCGGCGCACTCGGAGTTCCCGTCGACTACTACGCGATGGTCAACCTCGAGGGCTTCAAGGAACTCATCGACGCTCTCGGCGGGATCACCGTCAACGTCAACCATCGGGTGGCCATGGGCGGCGAGGCCGACGCGGGCCTGGTTCCCGGCGGCTGGATCGAGCAGGGGCCGAACCAACACCTGGACGGGTTCGACGCACTGTGGTTCGCGCGTGGGCGCTATGGCGCCGACGACTACCAGCGGATGGGCCGCCAGCGGTGCGTGATCAAGGCGATCATCGACCAGGCGGATCCGCTCAGGGTCCTCACCCGGTACGAGGCACTCGCCGCCTCGTCACGAGACCTCTTCTCCACCGACATTCCGCACGACCTGTTGCCGGCGTTCGCCGATCTGGCCTGGAAGGTGAAAGGCGCGGACGTGACGAGTATCGCCTTCACCAACGAGGTGATCCGCCCCTCGAACCCGGACTACCAGCAGATCCATGAGCTGGTCCAGAACGCCATCAAGGAGAGCACGACGAAGAAGTCGAAGTCGTCGATCACGGACTCTCTCGACAACGCCTGTGCCTACCACCCGGACAAGGGTGGACCATCGACGCCGCGACCCCGGCCCGGCTACTCGTCCGCTCCTGAGGACGGTTCATAGGTGGGCGAACTGACCGGCGGGATCAGCGCTGTCACCAACCGGCCCCGGTCGAGCTGGCTGACGACCTCGGCAAGTCGCACGCACGCCAGCTCCACCTGGGCGTACGCCTGATTCCGTTCGGCGATGATCGTGGCGAGGATCAGCGCGGTCAACGCCGCCGATGCGTTGAACGCCTGCAGGATGACCATGCTGGTGAGCAGGTCGGTGTCGGCGAACGGCACCGACCCACTGGCGACCGCCTGGATGGTGACGACGGACACGACAAGCGCACACGGCGCGGCGCCGGCAAGTTGGAACCGCAACGCCGCCCAGATCAGGAACGGTGAGACCAGGAACACCACGTTCGGCGTGGTACGGGTGGCGACCGCGGTCACGACGAAGGTGCCGGCCAGCAGTGCCAGGAACTCGATCCAACGCCACAACCGGATCTCTCTCAGGGCCCGCACGGTCCGCACGGCCCGCAGCGCCAGCAGGAAAGGCGCCACGACCAACACACCCATCGCGTCGCCGGTCCACCACACCGACCACGTGGCCGCGAAGTCGGCCGGGGAAACCACGCCGGTCAGCACCAGTGCGCCGGCACCGATGGTGGCACTGACCGCCATCCCCACCATCGCGGCCAGGAAGATCAGGGCGAGTGCATCGCGTCGTCGGTCGAGCTCGACCCGGAACCCGACCCTGCGCAACAGGAAGTAGGCACACACCGGTGCGAAGGTGTTGCCGACCGAAATCGCAACGGCGGCAGCAATCGGACCGACCGACATATTGACGACAAGGGCGGCAACGGCGATGCCGGGCCAGGTGCGCAGGCCGAAGAGCAGCAGACCCACGAGAGCGATCCCTGTAGGCGGCCACAGAGGCGTGACCTGTCCGTTGACAAGCTCCTGGAGAAGGCCGATTCTCGCGGCGGCATAATAGGCGACACCCACGACAAATGCGGGCGCGAACGTGGTGACATAACGCTTTAGCACTGACCCGTCTGTCACACCGGCGATACTACGCGGCTGCAGTTTCCTTGTCGTGGGAGACAATTGCCGCCAAAGGCCGCGCGGTTAGGCGACGATCTGTTCACCCCGGACATACGCCGCCCAGAGTCCGGCATATCGACCGCGCGCCGCCAACAGGTCGGCATGCGTACCGTCCTCGACGACTCGTCCGTGGTCGAGGACGACGATCCGGTCAGCGCGTTCGGCTGTAGTCAACCGGTGTGCGATGAGCAGCGTGGTGCGGGACCGGGTGAGCGTCTCGGTCGCCCGGATCACCAGCGCCTCGGTCGCCGGATCGAGCGCGGCGGTCGCTTCGTCGAGCAGCAGGATGTCGGGATCGACCAGATAGGCCCGGGCCAGGGCGATGAGCTGGCGTTGCCCGGCCGACAGGTTGCGGCCGCGTTCGCCCACGGTGTGGTAGTAGCCGTCGCGCATCCTGGCGATCACGCCGTGCGCGCCGACGGCGCGGGCCGCCGCCTCGATCTCGGCGTCGGTGGCGTCCGGACGTCCGTAGGCGATCGCGTCGCGAACGGTGCCAGGGAAGAGGAACGGCTCCTGCGGGACGTAGCCCAGCCGGTGCCGGTACGACGCGAGGTCGAGGTCGCGCAGGTCGTGCCCGCCGACGCGGACGACGCCGCCGGTCGGGTCGTAGAACCTCGCCACCAGCTTGACGAGCGTCGTCTTCCCGGCACCCGTCTCCCCCACCAGCGCGACCGTCTCGCCTGCCCGCACCGTCAGGTTGATGCCGTTCAGGGCGTTGCCGGTCGCGTTGTCGTAGTGGAACTGGACGTTGTCGAGGACGACCTCACCGGAGAGTGCCTCGATCTTCGTCGCACCGGGGGCTTCCGGCGTCGAGGTCGGCGTACGCAGCAACTCCCCGATCCGCCGCAGGCCCACCCGCGCCTGCTGGTAGCCGTCGAAGACCTGCGACAGCTGCTGCACCGGCGAGAAGAACAGGTCGAGGTAGAGCAGGTACGCGATGAGCGCACCGGCCGTCAAGGCGCCATTGCGCACCAACCCGGCACCGACGCCGAGAACGACCGCCGCCGCAGCCAGGTTGAGGAACTGGACGAACGGGAAGTACGTACCGATGTAGCGCTGCGCCCGGAGCCGGCTGACCCGGTACGCCTCGCTCTTGGCATCGAACCGGTTTGCGTTGTGGTCCTCTCGTCCGTACGCCTGCGAGACCCGCATGCCGGCGACGTTCTCCTGCAGGTCCGCGTTGACGACGCTGATCCGCTCGCGGGCCTCCTGGTAGGCGACCGACGACTTCGCGCGGAAGATCAGCGTCGCGACGACGAGGATCGGCATCAGCGCCAGGACCGCCAGCGCCAACTCGGCGTTGATCCACACCAGCGCGACGAGGACGCCGACGAACTGCAGGATCGCCACCACGGCCGTGAGCAACGACGTCTGCAGGAACGACGACAACGCGTCGATGTCGGTCGTCATGCGGGTCATGATCCGGCCGCCCATCTCGCGTTCGTAGTAGTCGAGACCGAGCCGCTGCAGATGGGAGAAGAGCTTGACCCGCAGGGAGTAGAGAACCCGTTCACCCGTCCGGCCGGCGACGCGGGTCTGCGCCATCATGATGGACCAGTCGGCGATCACGACGCCAAGAGCCACCGCCGCCGCGATGAGCACCACCGAGAAGGCATCCCGCGTCACGCCCGCGTCGACGCCGTGCCGGATCAGCAGCGGCAGGCACAACGTCGCCACCGCGTCGAGCGCCACGAAGAGCAGCGCGAGCAGCAACGGGGTCCGGAACGGCCGAAGTGTACGCAGCAACGAGAAGCCCGGGTCCGGCTGCGCGGCGTCGGCCACGCTCACCTTCGGCACATCGGTGGCCGGCTTGAGCTTCGCCACCTTCTCCAGCAGTGCCGGTGTGGGCGGCATGCTCGCCAGCCAGCCGCCGCCTCCGCCGCCACCTCCACGGCCGCCTCCGCCACCGAAGCCACCGCCGAGTCCGGTCGGCGTCTGGACGCGGGTGAGATGGCTCGGCTCCTCCGGTGTCGTGCGTATCCACGGCGAACGGATCCCGTCGGCGGACGTCTCCGAGGCGAGGAACGCCTCCAGCTCACCGGCGTCGACGCCCTCCGCGTCGTCGCCCGGACCAGACAGGAGCAACCGGTACAACGCGCAGCGCTCGGTGAGCTCCTCGTGCGTACCGACGTCGCGGAGCCGCCCGGCGTCGAGCACGGCGATGCGGTCCGCGAGCTGCAGCGTCGACTGGCGGTGGGCGATGATGATCGTGGTACGCCCGGCCATGACATGGCGCAACGTGGTGTGGATCTCGGCCTCGGTCTCGGGGTCGACCGCGGACGTCGCGTCGTCGAGCACGAGCAGCGTCGGGTCGCTCAACAACGCCCGCGCCAGGGCCACCCGCTGCCGCTGGCCGCCGGACAGCGTGAGGCCGCGCTCGCCCACGACCGTGTCGATCCCGTCGGGCAACTCGTCGATGAACTCCGTCGCCTCGGCTGCGGCGGCCGCGGCCCGGATCTGCTCGTCGGTGGCGTCCGGCCGGCCGTAGGCGATGTTGGCGCGCACGCTGTCGGAGAAGAGGAAGCTGTCCTCGAAGACCAGGCCGATCCGCGACCGCAGCGAGGCGAACGTCACGTCGCGTACGTCGTAGCCGTCGACCCGCACGCTGCCCCGCTGCACGTCGTAGAACCGCGGCAGCAGGTGGGAGATGGTCGACTTGCCCGAACCCGCTGTGCCCACCAGTGCGAGGGTCTCCCCCGGCGCCACCTCGAGCGAGAGGTCGCGCAGCACCGGGTCGGACTCGAGATAGCCGAACGTCACGTCGCGCAGCTCCACCGCTCCCGAACCCTGCGGAAGGTCGATCGCGTCGGGCTTCTCGAGCACGAGCGGTTCAGAGTCGATGACCTCGAACACCCGGATCACGCTCGCCCTGGCCTGCTGGCCCATGACGAGGAAGTTCGACAGCATCCGGACCGGCGCGATCAGCTGACCGAGGTAGGCCGAGAACGCCAGGAACGTGCCCAGCGTGATCTGGCCCTGGATCGCGAGCCACCCGCCCAGGGCGAGGATGCCGACCTGGCCGAGCAGCGGGACCGCCTGCAGCGTCGGGCCGTACCTGCTGTTCAGCCGGACCGACCGCAGCTTCGACGCGAAGAGCCGCCGGGCCTGCTGCTCGAGCCGGGACAGCTCGCGGCGTTCCTGGCCGAATCCCTTGACGACGCGTACGCCGGAGACGGCGGAGTCGACGATGCCGGCGACCTCGGCTGCCTGTTGCTGCGCCTCCCACGTGGCGGGGAAGAGGCGGCTACGGCTGTGGTAGCCGATCAGGAGCAGCGCGGGTGCGACGGCGAGGGCGACCAGGGTGAGCAATGGCGACAGCCATGCCATGACGACCAACGAGATGACGAAGAGCAGGATGTTGCCGGTCAGCATCGGCAGCATCTGCAGCAGACCCTGCACCAGCATGATGTCGCTGATCGACCGGCTGACCACCTGGCCGGTGTGGAGCTCGTCCTGCCGCGCTCCGTCGAGCCGCAGCAACGCCTTGAACAGGTCGCCGCGGATCGCGTGCTGCACGTCGAGCGCAAGCCGTCCACCCAGATACCGGCGGACGAACCCCGCTCCGAAGGTCACCAGGCCCAGGCCGAGCAGCGCGCCGACCCAGGGCAGCATCGGTGACCGGTCGGTGAGGATGACGTCGTCGACGATGTGCCGCTGGACGAGCGGAACGAACGCCTGGGCCGCCATCGCGACGATCGCGCCGCCGAAGGCTACGAAGACCAGCCACTTCGACCTCAGGCAGTAGGCCGCGAGCCGGCGGATCCATCGGTCGGAGTCGGTACGCCCGGATCCGGCGGCCGACGTGCCGCCGGGGCCAGATGCTGACTGGGATGAACTGGTGGTCGTGGCCGTACTGGCTTCGGTCGCGGTGGCTGATGTCATCTGGTGTGCGATACCTCCGGGGTGGTCGGTGCGGGGCTGCGGCGGGTGGCCCAACGCGCGTCCATCACGTCATCGAGTTCGGCGAGGAGCGCCAGCAGGCGGTCGCGGTCGGACACCTCGTCGAGGAGCGGCTCGAGCCGTTCGCAGTAGGCGCGTTCGGCGCGGGCGAGAGCGGCACGGCCCTCGTCGGTGAGGGCGAGCCGGATCACCCGCCGATCACCGGCCAGGCTGCTGCGGGTGAGGAGCCCGGCCGCGACCAGCCCGTCGACGACGACCGTCACCGCGGGTTTGCTGGTGGCGAGTCGGCTCGCGATCTGGGTCGACCGCTCGGTGCCGCGTGAGACGAGTTCGAGGGTGCGGAACTGCGCGAGGCTGAGGCCCGCGTCGGCGCGTTTGAAGAGGCGGGCCACCCGGACGAGGGTGCGGACGGCCCGCTCGACCGACGGCTCCGCGTCGACCGCTCCCGATGGTTCTTCCTCAGACACAGTTCCATAGCTTAACCATCTTGTCGCCAACCCGGCGAACACTCCCCCGGTGATCATGAACGTTTTGTGGCGCTATGGCCGCGTGTGCCGGCTGTTGGCAGGAGCTGGCCACCCGACGGACGAAGGGCGAGGATAGGGACCCGTGGACCTCACACCCTCACCACCGTTCGAACCCGACGACGGGAACGAGATCGCGACCGACGCGACCGATGGGAACGACGCGACCGACGTGAACGACCTGAGCGCCGCACCGCTGCGCTTCGAGCAGCTCGTCGACCGGGCGGAGGCGCTCGCGTGCGACGCCGCCGGGCGCCGCACCCGCACCCTCCTCGGCATCGTCGGCGCGCCCGGTGCGGGGAAGTCCACGCTCGCGACCGGCCTCGTCACGGCGCTGGTCGAACGAGGTGGCGAGCACGCCGCGCACTACGTCCCGATGGACGGATTCCATCTCGCCAACGCCGAGCTCGACCGCCTGGATCGCCGCGACCGCAAGGGTGCGCCCGACACGTTCGACGCGGCCGGTTACGTCGCCCTGCTCCGACGGCTACGGGACGAGCGCGAGGAACTCGTCTACGCGCCTCGGTTCCACCGGGAGATCGAGGAACCCATCGCGGGGGCGATCGGGGTCCACCACGACGTCGGACTGGTCGTGACCGAGGGCAACTACCTGCTCATGACCGCCGAGCCCTGGTCGTCCGTGCGTACCCTCCTCGACGAGGTGTGGTTTCTCGACCCGCCGGCCGACGTACGTCATGAACGACTGATCGCCCGGCACCAGGCGTACGGCAAGTCACCGGACGACGCCCGCGCCTGGGCACTCGGCAGCGACGAACGCAACGCCGAGCTGATCGCGGCCACGCGCACCCGCGCAGACCTCGTGCTGGCAGGCACGGTCGACGTCGACCGCTCCGCTCAGGAGACCTCCGCGGTTTCGACCGCGAGTCGGTAACCCCGCTTGGTCACCGTACGAATGATCCGCGAGTCCCCCAGTCCTGCCCGCAGCCGCGCGATCGCCATCTCGACGGCGTGCCCGTCCGCGCTTCGCGGCAGAGCACGTAACAGCTCGGCCCGCGACACGACCCATCCGGGGCGCTCGGCGAGGACCCGCAGCAACGTCATCGGCGCCGGGGCGAGCGTCCTCATCGCGCCGTCGACCACCACCGCATGGCCGCGGATCTCCAGAGTGTGCCCCGCGACATCGACGGTACGCGTCCGGTGGGTGGGCAGCCGGTCGGTCAGTGCCCGGACGAGGCCGCCCAGCCGGGCGCGCGCAGGCTGCACGATCGGGATGTCATGGCGGAGGAGCGGTCCGGCGGCAACAGGCCCTACGCAGGCCGCGAGCACGTCTCCGCGGAACGCGTCGAGGACGGCGTTCCGGTCCGCGCCGGCCACCTCGAGCAGCGCGGCCGTCGCCGGAGCGCTCGTGAAGGTCACGGCGTCGACGTAGCCCAGCTTGATCAGCTCGACCAGTCGTACCAGCGGGGACACGTCCTCCGGTAGGACCCAGCGGTAGATGGGCACCTCGATCACCGTCGCGCCGGCGGCCCGCAGCGCCGCCACGAAGTCCGGCAGGGGTTCACCGTGAAGCTGCACCGCGATCCGCAGCCCGCGTACGCCACCCGCCAGCAGGTGTTCCAGCACCTCGCTCAGGCATTCCGATGCGGGTGACCACTCTTCGGCGAGGCCGGCGGCGCGGATCGCCCCCTGTGCCTTGGGCCCACGGGCGAGCAACCTGCAGTCGGTCAGCGTGGCGTACAGCCGGTCGGCGAGACCCGCGCTCTCGGCCGCCTCCATCCAGCCGCGGAAGCCGATCCCTGTGGTCGCGACAGCGACGTCCAGCCCACCGACCACGCAGGCGCGGGTCGCCTTCTGCAGCGCCTGGTCGTCCGACAGCGGGACGATCCGGATCGCGGGTGCCTCCACCACACGTGCACCTCGGCGCTCCAGGAGCGCGACCAGCTCCTCCCGTCGTCGGGCGGCGGTGACCCCGACGGTGAACCCCGTGAGCGGGGGCAGCTCGTTCAGCCCATCCCTGCCACCCTTGGACCCACCATGGGGTACGGCATCCGACGCGCCGCCGGGGGCGCCCTGCGAACCGCCCTGCGGCCCGATCGAGCCCGCCACCGGTGCCACCGGGTCGGTCGTGGTCACGACGGACCCTCGACGGCGATACTGATGATGCCGCCCTCGCACGAGACCGGATACGCCGGGATGGCGACGCCGGGCTCGGCCAGGCACTGGCCGGTCCGCAGATCGAACGCCTGCTTGAACATCGGCGACGCCACGGTCGGCGTCGTGCCCGCGCTGCCGACGATGCCGCGCGACATGACGCACGCACCAGAGAACGGATCAGCGTTGCCGACGGCGTACACCTCCCCCTCGTACGTACGGAAGATCGCGACCTGGACCTCACCCACGAGTGCCGCGACACCGCGTTCGGGGATCAGGTCGTCGTACCTGCACACGGGAACCCACTGCCGGACAAGGCTCTGCGTCCCGTTTCCGAGTACTGCGGTCATCTGTCAACCTCCTGTTGCGGACGTCTCGACGCGGCCGGCCGGGCCACGCCCTCCGTTGGTCGGGGCGTGCTCTGCGTTGGTCGCACCGATGTTCAGCGTGGGTCCGGCGATGAGGGTGGGCGAGTCGGACGGGATCGGCTGCCCGCGTTCGCTCACGAACTGGATCGACGGGTCCGGGGTGTCGGGCGCATTGACGAACGAAACGAACCGGCGGAGCTTGTCCGGGTCCTCGATGGTCGCGCGCCATTCGTCGACGTAGTTCTCGACATGGCGTTCCATCGCCTCCTCCAGCTCCGCGCAGATGCCGAGGGAGTCGTCGATGATGACCTCGCGCAGGTGGTCGAGGCCGCCGTCCATGTTCTCGATCCAGGTCGCCGTGCGTTGCAGGCGGTCGGCCGTACGGACGTAGAACATCAGGAACCGGTCGATGTAGCGCAGCAGTGTCTCGGTGTCGACGTCGGTGGCGAACAGGTCCGCGTGCCGCGGTTTGAAGCCGCCGTTGCCGCCCACGAAGAGATTCCAGCCGTTCTCGGTGGCGATGACGCCGACGTCCTTGCTCCGGGCCTCGGCACACTCGCGTGCGCACCCGGACACTGCTGCCTTGACCTTGTGCGGCGAACGCAGACCCCGGTAGCGCAGCTCCAGTGCGACGGCGAGTCCCACCGAATCCTGCACACCGTAACGGCACCAGGTCGTTCCTACGCAGGATTTCACGGTACGCAGGGCCTTGCCGTAGGCGTGCCCTGACTCGAAGCCGGCGTCGACGAGCCGCTTCCAGATCTTCGGCAGCTGCTCGACCCGCGCGCCGAACAGGTCGATCCGTTGCCCACCGGTGATCTTCGTGTAGAGGCCGAAGTCGCGGGCGACCTCGCCGATGACGATGAGCTTGTCCGGTGTGACCTCGCCGCCGGGAATTCTCGGCACCACCGAGTACGTCCCGTTGCGTTGCAGGTTGGCGAGGAAGTGGTCGTTGGTGTCCTGCAGCGCGGCCTGCTCGCCGTCGAGAATGTGTCCGTTTCCCAAGCTGGCAAGGATGGATGCGATCGCCGGCTTGCAGATATCGCAACCGCGCCCCCGGCCGTGCGTCGCCACGGTCTCCGAGAACGTCCGCAGGCCACGCACCTTGATGATGTCGAACAGCTCCTGGCGCGAGTAGTCGAAGTGCTCGCACATCGCCTTGGACTGTTCGACTCCGGCCTCTGCGAGCAGGGACTTCAGCAGGACAACGCAGGAGCCGCACCCGGTACCCGCCTTCGTACACTCCTTCAAGGCGGGCACGTCCGCACAACCGTCGCCGACCGCGGTGAGGATCTCGTCCTTGGTCACGGCATGGCACGAGCAGACCTGCGCGGTACCAGGCAGGGTTCCGTTGACCTCACCCGAGCCCAGGAAGTCGGCGAGCTTGCCCGGCAAGGGACTGTTGACACTTGCCCGAAGCGTCGCGTAGGCAGAGGCGTCACCGACCAGCATTCCGCCCAGCAGGGTCTGCGCGTCGTCTGTCAAGGCGAGCTTGGCGTAGATGCCATGGGCGGGGTCGGAGTAGACGACATCCAGCTCCCCGGTCGTGTTGCCGAAGCTCGCGACGTCGATGCCGAGCAGCTTGAGCTTGGTCGAGGTGTCGATGCGTTCGACCTTCGCTTCGCAGCTCCCGTCGGTGTCGAGGAGACGTTGCGCCACGACGTCCGCCATGGCGTTGCCGGGTGCGATGAGGCCGTAGACCCGCCCGCCGACACAGGCGACCTCGCCGATCGCGTAGATCGAGTCGTCGGAGGTTCGGCAGGTCTCGTCGACCACCACGCCACCGCGCTCGCCCATCGCGAGACCACACTCACGGGCGAGGTTGTCGCGTGGGCGTATGCCGGCCGCGAAGATCACCATGTCGACGTCGATCGCGGGCGAGGCGTCCACGTCGTCGTCGCTCCCGCTCTGTTCGCCCGAGAACACCATGCGGGCGACTGAGCCGTCGGCACCGGCTTCGATGCGCTCGGTCTTCGTCGCGGTGTGTACGTCGAGACCGAGCGCCTCGACGTGCCGGCGCAGGATCGCACCACCCGCCTCGTCGAGCTGCGTCGGCATCAGCCAGGGCGCGAACTCCACCACGTGTGTACGCAGTCCCAACAGGCGTAGGGCGTTCGCGGCCTCCAGACCGAGCAGCCCGCCACCGACGACCGCCCCGACCCGGCGCCCGGCGGCGTAGGACTCCAAGGCGATCAGATCGTCGATCGTGCGATAGACGAAGCAACCCGGCAGGTCGTGCCCCGGCACCGGAGGGACGAACGGGTACGAGCCGGTGGCGAGCACCAGGGCGTCGTAGGAATACTCCCCCACCGCCGTCGCCACCACGCGGCGCTCGCGGTCGATCCCGACCGCCGGCTCGCCGAGCCGCAGCGTGACGGCCGGATCGTCGTCGTAGAACCCCTCAGGGACAAGGGAAAGCTCCTGCGGCGTGGTCCCCTCGAAGTAGGCGGACAGCCCCACCCGGTCATACGCCGGACGGCTCTCCTCGGCGAGCACCGTGACCTGCCAGGTGCCCTCCTCGTCGCGTGCGCGGAGGGCCTCGACGAACCGCTGACCCACCATGCCGTTGCCGATGACGACCAGCTTCCGCCGTGCCGGACCCATGCTGTCCTGATGCATGTCCTCACTCCGCCCGGTCATGCGACGACCCCTTCCGGTTGCGGTGCCGACGCGGCGGAGTCCGAGCCACCCTGCTGGGCATCGGCCGCGAGAGCGGTGACGTAGCTCGCGATGGTGTCCCGGCAACTCCCGCATCCGGTACTCGCGCGGGTCGCCCCAACGACCTCGGTCGGCGTGCGGGCGCCGCCCATCCAGGCCCGGACGATCGCCCCGGCGGTCACCCCGTTGCAGCGGCACAGTGTGGTGGCCGCGGAGACCATGCCCGGCTCGGCCGCCTGCCCACCGCCGCGCGTGAACAGCAACGACCGCGGGTCGCTCGGCACCGGTGTCTCCCGGTCGAACGCCTGCGTAAGCGTCCCGACAGTGGGACTGTCGCCGAGCAGGATCGCCGCGACGACGCGCTGGTCGCGGATGACGACCTTCTGGTACGTACGCCTGGTCGGGTCGGCGAAGGTCACCACCTCCGCGCCGTCCGCGTCGACGTGCGGATCACCCATCGAGGCGAGGTCCACCCCGGACGCCTTCAGCCTGGTGACCAGGCGCGAGCCGGTGTAGTGCGCACCGCCGCCGCCGATGACCTCCGCTGCCACCCTGGCCTGTTCCCACGCCGGCTGGACCAGGCCGTAGACCTTGCCGCGATGTTCCGCGCACTCGCCGATCGCGTAGATCGACGGGTCCGACGTGCGCATCCGGTCGTCGACCACGATGCCGTGGTTGACCAGCAGGCCTGCCTTCGCGGCGAGGTCGGGGTTCGGTCGTACGCCACAGGCGATCACCAGCAGGTCGGCTTCGATCTCCGTACCGTCCTCCAGGCGCACGCCGCGCAGCCGGCCGCCACCACCGGGTTCGGTAGCGATGACCTCCTCGGTCACCGCGTCGAGGCGTACGGACACCCCGAGTTCGGCGAGGGTCGAGATGAGGATTCGGCTCGCGTCCGGGTCGATCTGGCGGTCCATCAGGTGGCCGCGGGCGTGGACCACCTCGATCTCCAGACCGCGCTGCGCGAGCCCACGGGCGGCCTCCAGCCCGAGCAGGCCGCCGCCGAGGACGACCACCTTGCGCGCCTGCTCCGCCTCGGCGAGGATCCGCCGGCAGTCGGCGAGCGTGCGGAACGTCTCGGCCCCGTCGATCAGGGTCTCGGGGTCCTTCCAGAGCCCGTCGATCGGGGGAACGATGGCGCGGCTGCCGGTCGCCAGGACGAGGGTGTCGTACCGCGTCGTCGTGCCGTCGGAGGAATGCACGGTCTTCGCCTCCGGGTCGATCGCGTCGACGTCGACGCCGGTCCGGAGGTCGAGCGCCCCGGGCGGCTCGGCCAGGGCGAGGTCCTCCTCGCCCACCTTTCCGGCAAGGAGGTTGGAGAGCAGGATCCGGTTGTACGCCCGACCCGGCTCGGTACCGAACACCACGACCGGACGGCGCGGCTCGCGGGACCGCAGCTCCGCTGCGAACCTCGCACCGGCCATGCCGTTGCCGACCACCACAACGCTCACGCGGTTTCTTGCTTCGCTGCGAACCCGCGTGCTGTGCTCACCGGTTCGCTCGCTCCGCTCGCTCACCCGTGCACCTCCGCTGTCGTGAGCTTCTCGAAGGCGCCGGCGTCGGCGGCAGCGCCTGCTTCTCGTTGCGTACGGCCGGCCACGCGTTCCAGGCGTACGGCACAGACCTTGAACTCCGGCATCCGCGACGTGGGGTCGAGCGCCGGGTTGGTGAGGGTGTTCGCCCGGCCGGCACCACCCCAGTGGAACGGCATGAACACCGTGTCGGCACGGATCGTCTCGGTCACCCGCGCGGGTGCGGTCGCCGTACCACGGCGGCTCGTCACCCGGACGTCGTCGCCGTCGGCGATGCCGTACCGCTCGGCGAGATCGGGGTGCAACTCGACGAACGCGCCAGGCGCGGCCGTATGCAGGGCGTCGATCCGCCGGGTCTGCGCGCCGCTCTGGTACTGCGCGAGCACCCGGCCGGTGGTGAGGTAGACGGGATAGTCGGCGTCGATGTCCTCGACGGCCGCTCGGTGTTCGACGGGGACGAAGCGCGCCCGGCCGTCCGGCGTCGCGAACCTGTCGAGGAACAGCCGCGGCGTCCCGGGATGCCCCGGGCCGGGACACGGCCAGAAGACACCGTCCGAGGCGTCCAGCTGGGCGTAGGTGATGCCGGAGTAGTCCGCCACTCCCCCGGCACTCGCCCGCCCGAGCTCGGCGAACGTCCGCTCCGGGTCCGGGTTGATCGCCCCACCACATCCCAGCCGGTCCGCGAGGCCGGCAAGAATCTCCAGGTCGGTGCGGACCTCGCCCGGCGGCGGGCGGAGCCGTCGGCGGCGGATCACCCGCCCTTCGAGGTTGGTCATGGTGCCGTCCTCTTCGGCCCACTGCGCGGTGGGCAGCACCACGTCGGCAAGCGCCGCCGTCTCGGACAGCACCAGGTCGGCGACGACGAGCAGGTCAAGCTCCCGGAACCGCTGCTCGACCCGCGCGGCCGCGGGTGCGGACACGACCGGATTGGTGCCGAAGACCAGCAACGCCCGCGGGCCGTCCTGGTCGCCGCCGAGGGAGTCCATCAACTCGAACGCACTCGGCCCCTTGCCCGGGATCGTGGTCGGATCCACGCCCCACACCGCCGCGACATGGGCGCGGGCGGCCGGGTCGTCGATCATCCGGTAGCCCGGCAGTTGGTCGGCCTTCTGCCCGTGCTCGCGACCGCCCTGGCCATTGCCCTGCCCGGTGAGACAGCCGTAGCCGCTGCCAGGCATACCCGGAAGGCCGAGGGCCAACGCGAGGTTGACGAACGCGCTCACCGTGTCGACACCCTTCGCGTGCTGCTCGGCGCCGCGGGCGGTGAGGATCAGCGCCCGGTCGACCTCGGCGAGGAGGCGGACGGCCTCGCGCTGCTGGCTCACCGGTACGCCGGTCACGCGTTCGACCCGCTCGGGCCAGTAGCTCATGACGATCGGTCGTACGGCGTCGAACCCGCTCGTCCGGTTGGCGACGTACGCCCGGTCGACGTACCCCTCCATGATCGCGATGTGCAGCATGCCCAGGGCGAGCGCCAGGTCCGTGCCGGGTGTGATCTGCAGGTGCAGATCGGCCTGGCGAGCGGTTTCGGTGACCCGCGGATCGACGACGATCAGGTGGCCGCCGTTCTCCTTCTGGGCGCTGAGGTACTGCAGGAACGGCGGCATCGTCTCGGCGACGTTGGCGCCGGCCAGCATGACCGTGCCCGCCTCGGCAATGTCGCTCACCGGGAACGGCAGCCCGCGGTCGAGGCCGAACGCCTTGTTCCCGGCGGCGGCGGCCGACGACATGCAGAACCGGCCGTTGTAGTCGATGTTCTTCGTTCGTAGGACGACGCGGGCGAACTTCCCGAGCGCGTACGCCTTCTCGTTGGTCAGCCCACCGCCACCGAGGACGGCCACCGTGTCCGTGTCGTGGTCGCCCTGGAGCCGGCGGAGGTTGGTCGCGATGAACGACAACGCCTCGTCCCACGAAGCCGGTTCGAGAGGATCGCCGCGCCGCCAGCGGATGAGTGGGGTGGTGAGCCGGTGGGTGGAGGTGAGGAGTTCGGCCGAGGTCCAGCCCTTCTGACACAGCCCGCCGCGGTTACTGCCGGCGGGGCGCGGCGTCACCTGCACCGTGCCTGAAGCCGCGCCGTTCGCCAGGTACATGCCACACTGCAGTGCGCAGTATGGGCAGTGCGTCGCGGCTCGGGACATATCGTCGAGCGTGCGCTGGGGCGGTTTCGAGCCTGCTTCCCTTCTGTTTCCGGACTGCTAACGACCCCTCACTTCACGCCTGACCTGCTGGGGAACCACCTGGGTGTCGGAATGATCACGCATGCGTGATCATTCCCCGCGAAACACGGTGAATTCGCCCTGCATCGAGGCGTGCATCGTCACCGAGCGCGGCACCGATCGCGGCACCGATCGGCCAGGCCAGAGACGACAGCGCCGCCTGACCGGGCCCGAGGCCGGTCAGGCGGCGCGAGAATCACGCGTCCTTGCGTACTCCCGTCAGACCGAGGCTTTCGCGAGGCTCGGCGCCACCGACACCAGCAGCTGCCGGCGTAGGTAGAACCACCAGGTCACCGCGAAGCAGACCGCGTAGAAGATCGCATACGCAATGACTGCCGTGGCCACGGATCCGGTCGACGCGAGCGACATGCCGTACGCCCGCGGGATCAGGAAGCCGCCGAACGCACCGACCGCGGAGATGATCCCGATCGCCGCGCCTGCCTCGGTCAGACTGATCTTGAGTGCGTTCGGGATGCCCGCCGCCCGGTCGCGCTCACCGTAGTTCCGGAAGATCGCGGGAATCATCCGGTACGTCGAGCCGTTGCCCACCCCGCTTGCGCCGAACAGCACGGCGAACGCAGCCATGAACAGCCCGATCGAATGTGAGTTCACGGCCGTCAACAGCACCAGCATGCCGCCCACCATGGCGACGAAGACCCAGAGCGTGACTCGGGCGCCACCGATCCGGTCAGCGAGCCAGCCGCCAACCGGCCGGATCAGAGAGCCGAGCATCGCGCCGAGGAAGGCGTACTTCAGCGCGGTCGACTCCGGGAACACGGTCTTGGCGAGCAGCGGGTAGGCCGCCGTGTAGCCGACGAACGAGCCGAACGTCCCGATATAGAGGAACGCCATCACCCAGGTGTGCGGGCGTTTGCACGCACCCAGCTGGCCCTGGACCGGCGCCTTGGACACTGTGAGGTTGTCCATGAACAACCAGGCGCCGATCGCCGCAGCTGCGATGAGCGGCATCCACATCAGACCGGCGTTCGCAAGGGACAGCCCACCACCGATCGCGACCACCATCGGCACACCGAACTGGACGGTGCTGGTCCCGAGGTTGCCACCGGCGGCGTTGAGACCGAGACCGAGCCCCTTGCTGCGCTCGGGGTAGAAGAACGAGATGTTGGTCATCGACGAGGCGAAGTTGCCGCCGCCGAAGCCAGCGGTGGCCGCGACGATGAGGAACATCCAGAACGGCGTCGCCGGGTTGCTCACCGCGATCACGAGGAGCGTGGTCGGGATGGCGAGGAGCAGCGCGCTCACGACCGTCCAGTTGCGACCGCCGAACTTCGGCACCGCGAACGTGTACGGCAGTCGCAGCGTCGAGCCGATCAGGTTCGGCAGCGCCACCAGCCAGAACAACTGGTCGACGGTGAAGTTGAACCCCGCGGCCGGCAGGCTGACGACCACGACGCTCCACAGCAGCCAGACGGAGAAGCCGAGGTGTTCGGCGAAGATCGAGAAGATGAGGTTCCGGGTCGCCACCCTGCGGCCGGTCGTCATCCAGAAGGTTTCGTCCTCGGGCTCCCAGTGGTCGATCCAGCGACCCTTGGGTTTGGCCGCCTTCGGCGGCACAGTTTTGGTGTCGAGGCTCGTCACGTGGTCCTCCCGGCATATGGGCATCCTGGTCCCCAGTGCCGGTGACGCTATGAATCCCCTGTTTCGTCGAAGTGACGCCCGAGCCCGAATGGGGGTAAAAGAGCCCGCACATGACCCGCACGACGGCCGTGAGAAGTCGCGACCGGCGCCACCAGGCGCCCTTCTGGAGGGAGCCCTGGCGGCACCGAGCGACTTTGCTTCACTCCGCTCCGGGTGCCTGGGTGGGCGCGTAGATCAGCCGTACGACGCCGGTCGGGAAGGCCTCGCTCTTCAGCAGCCGCAGGTGGTAGGCCGGCTCGCCGTCGTCGAACAACTTCAACCCGCGCCGCGCCGCGACCGGGTGCACCAGCAGCCGCAGCTCGTCGATCAGCCCGGCCGCCAAGAGCTGGCGAACCACCGAGACCGAGCCCGGGATGAGCACACCCTTGACCGACGGGTCGGCCTTGAGAGCCCCCGCCGCCGCCACGAGGTCGCCGTCGATCAGCTCGACATTCCGCCACCCGAGCTCGAGCCGCTGCCGCGACGCGACCACCTTGCGCAGGTCGCCGATGATCTTCGCGAACACCGCGTCCTCGCCGCCCGCCGCCTCACGGTCGGGCCAGGCCCCCGCGAAGCTGTCATAGGTGACCCGGCCCAGCAGCAACGTGTCGGCAGTGCGGTAGTCCTCGTCCACGGCCGCACCCATCGCCTCGTCGAAGTACGGGAAATGCCAGCTCTCATCGGGCTCGACCACACCGTCGAGCGAAATGAACAGGGTGGAGATGATCTTGGCCATCGTGTGCTTCCTTCGGTTGTGTGAACAGGTTCGATATGCCGGCCCGCCGGTTGGCGTGGCCGGCCCGCCGGGTCAGCTGGTGAGGAGGGCGTCCATCTGACCGACCGCCTGGGCAAAGGCCTCTGGCGCGCCCGCGCGCACGACGTACTCCATCTGCTCCCGGGAGTCGAAGACCGAGCGCACCCGCATCCGGGTGCCGCCGTCGTGCTCGGTGAGCTCCATCCGCACGGTGGTGGTCGGTATGTCGGCGACCGGTGTCCCGTCGTGGTCGGCGAACCCATCGATGAACTCCAAGGACCTCGGCGGGTCGACCGAGCTGACGCGCCACCAGCCGCGGGACCTCTCGCCCTCGGGGCCTGTCATGACGTAGGTGACCTCACCGCCGGGGCTCAGATCGTGCTCCTCCACCGTCGCCGGCCAGCTCGGCGGGCCCCACCAAAGCTCCAGCTTCCGCGGGTCGGCCCACAGCCGCCACACTCGTTCGATCGGGGCGTCGAAGTCGGCGACCAGGGTCAGGGTGAGGCTGTCGAAGTCCTTCTCGACGCGGGTGACACTCACCTGTCTTCTCCCGTGGTCGGCATGCTCTCTTCCGGTGCGGTGTCCCGCGCGAGCAACCGGGACATCCGATCGACCCGCCCACGCCAGGCGGTCTCGAGCTGGTCGAGGGCGTGCCGCGCCCGGCGTACGGCATCGGGGTTGGTCCGTACGCGCTGCTCCCGTCCGCTGCGCTGCTTGGTGACCAGACCGGCCCGCTCCAGCACCGCGACGTGTTTCTGTACCGCGGCGAAGCTCATCGGGTAGGCCTCTGCCAGGCGCGACACCGACGGCTGGCCACGGACGCAGCGGTGGAGGATGTCCCGGCGGGTGGTGTCGGCCAGCGCGTGGAAGAGGTGGTCCACGGACTCGTCAGACAACTCATCTACAACCATTTGGTTGTAGATTAGCCCGACGCCCACACCCTGTAAAGCGCGTCGACATCGCGTTGTCCTGTGGGCCGCAGGAACCCGGTCACCCCGACCCGACCCGCCGACTCGTTTCGCCCAGTCGCCGGGCGGTTGGATAGGTCCATGAGCACCGCGAGCACCGCACGCACCCGGCTCCGGATCACCGTGTGGGCCAACCCGGACGCGCCCCCACGGACCTGGGAACTCACCGAGGACCCACCCGGCGGTACGCATCCGCGGCCCGACGCCGCGATCAGCGCGATCGAGGCGGCGAAACACCCCTTCGCCCCCGTACCCGCCGACGCCATGTGCACCCAGATCTACGGCGGACCCGCTCGCGCCACGGTCGAGGGCACCTGGCGCGGACAGCGAGTTTCCGCGTCGTACGACAAGCGCAACGGCTGCGAGATCGCCCGCTGGAAGGCACTCAGAGCCGTCCTGGACGCGTGAGGCTCAACCGTCACGCCCCGCCGGCGAGGTAGCTCAGCAGGTCCTGGCGGGTGAGAACGCCGACCGGCTTGCCGTCATCGAGTACCAGCAGCGCGTCGGCGTTCTCGAGCAGGCTGACCGCGGTCGACACCGGCTCTCCCGCACCCAACGACGGCAGCGGCGGCGACATGTGTTGCTCGACCGCGTCTGCCAGGCGTGCCTGGCCGGAGAACAGGGCCTCGAGCAGGTGCCGCTCGTGCACCGAACCGGCCACCTCGGCCGCCATCACCGGCGGCTCGGCGCGGACGACCGGCATCTGCGATACGGCGTACTCGCGGAGGATGTCGATCGCCTCGGCGATCGTCTCGTTCGGGTGGGTGTGGACAAGGGGCGGCATCGCGCCGGTCTTGCGGCGGAGCACCTCGCCGACCGTCTCGGTGCTCTCGGTGTCGAGGAAACCGTAGTGCGCGAGCCAGTCGTCGTCGAAGACCTTCGACAGGTAGCCGCGCCCACCGTCAGGCAGCAGCACGACGACCACGCCGTCCGGGCCCGCCTCCCGCGCGACCTGCACGGCGGCCGCCACCGCCATGCCGGACGACCCGCCGACGAGCAGTGCCTCCTCGCGGGCGAGCCGGCGCGTCATGGCGAACGAGTCGTCGTCGGATACGGCGATCACCCGGTCGCAGATGCCGGTGTCGTACGTCCTCGGCCAGAAGTCCTCGCCCACACCCTCCACGAGGTAGGGGCGTCCGGTTCCGCCGGAATAGACCGACCCCTCGGGGTCAGCGCCGACGATCTGGACCCGGCCGTCGCTGACCTCCTTGAGGTACCGGCCGACGCCGGAGATCGTCCCGCCGGTCCCGATGCCCGCGACGAAGTGGGTGATCCGGCCGTCGGTCTGCTCCCAGAGCTCCGGCCCGGTCTGTTCGTAGTGCGAGAGGGGATTGTTCGCGTTGGAGTACTGGTCAGGCTTCCACGCGCCGTTGATCTCCTTCACCAGGCGGTCGGAGACGGAGTAGTAGGAGTCCGGATGATCAGGGGGTACGGCGGTGGGGCAGACCACGACCTCGGCGCCGTAGGCCGACAGGACGTTGCGCTTGTCCTCACTCACCTTGTCAGGGCAGACGAAAACGCAGTGGTAGCCCTTCTGCTGGGCGACGATCGCGAGGCCGACGCCGGTGTTGCCGCTGGTCGGCTCGACGATCGTGCCGCCGGACCGCAGCGCACCCTCGCGTTCGGCCGCCTCGACCATGCGAAGCGCGATCCGGTCCTTCACGCTGCCACCGGGATTGAAGTACTCGACCTTCGCGAGCAGCAGGCCCGCGACATCCTCCGCACATCGGGTCAACCGGAGCAACGGGGTATTGCCGACGAGGGACAGCAGCGAGTCGTGGTATTGCACGCCTGCACTCTAATGTCGGGCTGCTCGGTCCGGTCGCCGCGGCGTCGATCCGGCGCGTCCCGCAACCTGAGCGCGCTGCCAGGACTGACAATAGGACAGGAGGGAAGTACGTCGGGGAGTCCTTGTTTCGGTACGGATGTGGCGGATTCGCCATGTGCGTTCGCCGCCTGCTGTCACCAGCCAGTGGCGTAGCGTGCCGCCGGAATCCCGGCAAGGCCCCGGTTCGTTGAGCCTCCAGGGGTTTCAGGAGACTGTCCGGCTCGACACAACCTCGTAACCGAAGCGCCCGGCCAGCGACCAGGTCAGTAAGGCCATGAAAAGGAGGACCCAGTGGGTAAGGCTCGAGCTGCACGCAAGCTGGCCGCCGCGGCGGCGGTCGGTGGAGGCGGAGCGGGTCTTCTCGGTGGCACCCTCGTCGCCGTCCTCGTGGCCGAGGCAATGCTCGCGAAGCGCACCATTGGTGCACCGGTGGGCCATCCGCCCTTCGCCGACGGACGTTACGGCGAGGGCAGTGCGGACCCGATCTCGTTCGCGGTTCTCGGCGACTCCACCGCGTGCGGCTTCGGCGTCGCGACCGCCGACGAGACACCCGGCGGACTCCTGGCGACCGGCTTGGCCGCTCTGTCCGCACGTCCGGTCGACCTGCGGGTCGTCGCGGTGTCCGGCGCAGAGACCGACGACCTCGACCGCCAGGTCGGCCTGGCACTCGCCGCCAAGCCGCATGTCGCTCTCGTGATCATCGGCGCCAACGACGTCACCCACCGCACCCTTCCTTCGGAGTCGGTACGCCTGCTCGTCCAGGGCGTACGCCGGCTGCGTGACGCCGGCTGCGAGGTCGTCGTCGGCACCTGTCCCGACCTGGGCACGGTCGAGCCGCTGGCGTTCCCACTCCGCCAGCTCGCCCGGCGGTGGAGCCAGCGGTTGGCGGCGGCCCAGACGATCGCCTGCGTCGAGGCAGGCGCGCGCACGGTCTCGCTCGGGTCACTGCTCGGACCGGAGTTCGCCGCGGCCCCCAGGGAGCTGTTCGGACCGGACCGCTTCCACCCGTCGGCAACCGGCTACGCGAGTGCGGCCGTCGCGCTCCTCCCCTCGCTCGCCGCGGCGCTCGGCCACTGGCCGGAGGACGAGGAGGGCGACGTCTCCCTCGGCGACGGGCAGATCCTCCCGATCTCCTTCGCCGCGATCCGCGCCGCCCGCGATCCCGGCACCGAGGTCGCGGCCGCCGATGTCGCTGGTGCCGAGTCCGGGCCCCGCGGGCGGTGGGCGCTGCTGCGACAGCGCCGGCAGACCGGGGCGGCACCTGTCGACAGCATCTTCTCCACCGAGCGCGAGACCGCCTGACCGTCGCGATTTGTCACCACCGAACCTGTCACCACCGAACACGGTGGGATGAAGCCTGGCCCCGGTGACGTTGACGTGGAGGATGTCCCGGCCGCTGAAGGCGGCGGGACCTTTTCGCCAAAAGAGGAGAACGGCACATGAGCGTGAACGACGACGCCGCTGGCGCCCCCACCGACAGCCCGACCGACTGGGTGGCCGCCCACACCAAGGAGTACCTCGACTCCGATGGCGAGAAGGGCCACATCTGGTACAGGGACGCTCCGACGCTTCTTCTCACCGTGACCGGACGCAAGACCGGACAGCGCCGGCGTACTCCCCTCATCTACGGCCGCGACGGCGACGACTATCTGGTGGTCGCGTCCAAGGGAGGCTCGGACACTCCTCCGGAGTGGTACCTCAACCTGCGCGCCCATCCCGACGTCGAGGTCCAGGTAGGCAACGAACACTTCCAGGCGCGGGCGCGGGACGCCGCCCCTGAGGAGAAGCCGCGCCTGTGGGCGACGATGGCGGCGATCTGGCCCGACTACGACGAGTACCAGAAGAAGACCGACCGCCAGATCCCTGTCATCGTCCTCGAACGGCGATAATCGTGCGATGAACGCGGACATCGCCGGCTACGGCCCGCCCTTCACGGGTGTCGCCGTGGTCGGCCGTGGCGTCGTTCAGGCCGTCCCGGACATCGCGACGTTCGCTCTCGCCGCGCAGGTGACGGCACCCTCCGCAGGCGAGGCGATGAGCAAGGCGAGTGCGTCGATGGAGTCGATGGTCACTGCCGCCGCGGCCGCAGGCGTTGCCTCCTCCGATCGACAGACCCATGGCATGCAGCTGTCGTCGTACCGGAGGCGCCAGGGCGCGCCGGTGCAGCACCAGGCCGTCCAGCGGCTCCGGGTGTGGGTACGCGACGTCGACTCCGCCGGTGAGATTCTCGAACGCATCCTGGCCGCCGGCGGTGACGACGCGCAGGTGGAGGGGTCCGGGCTGACGATCAGCGACGAGCAGGCGTACGCCGACCGGGCGCGCGACCTGGCGATGGCCGACGCCCGCCACCGCGCGGAGCAGCTTGCCCGGCTCGCCGACCGGCCGCTGGGTGCCGTGCTCGCCGTCCACGAGGAATCTGGCCGGTCTTCCGTGGCCAGAAGGTCGGCGAAGTTCGCGGCGGCCGATGCCGTGGCGCTGGCTGCTTCGGCATCGGCACCGGTGGAGGCGGGGGAGATCGAGCTCACCGTCCTGGTCGCGGTGGAATTCGGCTGGGCCGACTGACCAGAGCACCGAATGGCGTGGGCGACCTGAACGGATGGTCCACCGTGGGCCACGCCGGGCCAGCGACTGGCGGACCCGAACTACTACGCGGACCCGTTCAGCCGGCCTCGGCCATGATCAAGCGCGGGAAGCCAGTGGTTTCGACCCGCCCAGACCACCGGTCTGCTACGCATGATCACGAGACGCCGGCCCCGACCAAGGTGGGGACGCAGGGCCGGCAACGCGTTTGACCTCGAAGGCCACGCACCACCACAATGGCTCGCATGTGACGCGCTGACCGGCACCTCCGACCGGTCCTTCCTCGTGCCCGTCGTTCTCCCGGCGCCTTCGGCCTCTGAGCCGCGCCTGTCTCGACGTGGGCGCGTCATGTGCCGTTCGCATGGGCCTTTCCCGACCTGGATACGTTCGTTCGCCCCCTGTCTGGAGGCCCCACTGATGCGTGCGTTCACGTGCTACCGGCTCTGTCGCGGACCCGGTACGCCGCCCTGCAGGAGTTCCTCGCCGACTCCGGAGAGCCTTCGTACCGGCTGAAGCAGATCCTCCGCGCCGTCTACCGGCGCGGCATCACCGAACCCGCCCGGATGGCCGAACTCCCGGCCCGCCTGCGGGAACGCCTCACGGCCGAGTTCGGACCTTCGTTGCTGGGACTCACCCCGATCGCCACGCAGCAAGGCGATCAGGTCGAGAAGGTGTTGTTCGAGAGCCGCCGGGGTGCGCGGATCGAGACGGTGTACTCGCGCTACAGCACGGGCTGGACCTCCCTGTGCGTGTCGACGCAGGTGGGGTGCGGACTCGGCTGCACGTTCTGCGCCACCGGCGCGGTCGGCCTTGTCCGCAACCTCGCGGCCGACGAGATCTGCGACCAGGTACTCCATTTCGCACATCGGCAAGGCGGGGTTGACAGCGTGTCGTTCATGGGGATGGGTGAGGCGCTGGCCAACCCGCACACCTTCACCGCTCTGGATCTGCTGCAGCACAAGGACTTCCACGCCATGAGCCCGCGCCGGATCACGGTGTCGACCGTCGGTTTCGCACCGGGCCTGCAACGCCTGGTGGACGACCACCCGCAGGTCAACGTGACGCTGTCGGTGCATTCGCCGTACGACGACGAACGGGCGGACATGATCCCCTTGCAACGCAGGTATCCGCTCGCCCGGTGCCTGGAGATCCTCGACGGGCATGTCACCGCGACGCGGCGGAAGGCCTATCTCGCCTACCTCCTGATCGACAACCACAACGACAGCGAGGACCACGCCCGGGCACTGGCCCACCTCGTGGGGAAGCTCGCCAGGCCCGAACTGTTCTGCGTCAACGTGATCGCCTACAACCCCGCGGCCGGTGTGACGCCGGAGTTCCGGCGGCCCAAACCCGCGCAGATCCGGCGGTTCCTGGCGGTGCTCGCCGCCGCCGGCGTACGAACGACGAAACGGCAACAGTTCGGCGATTCGCTCGAAGCGGCCTGCGGGCAGTTGCACGCCCGCTATCTCACCGTGTCGGGGGCGCCGACTCCTACCCATGACGGCGGCCGGCGTACTAGCCTCGACATTACCAAGCGGTAACTATCCGGCGGTTGAGACTGTCGCCGCGGCTCACGGAGGGACCACGCTCATGTCCGACGCTGTCATCGTCGCCACCGCCCGCACTCCCATCGGTCGCGCGGGCAAGGGCTCGCTGACCGGCGTCCGGCCCGACGACCTGGCGGCGTTCGCCATCCAGGCCGCACTGGCCAAGGTTCCGCAGCTGGAACCCACCGCCATCGACGACATCTACCTCGGCTGTGCAGAGCCGCGCGACGAACACGGCGGCAACATGGCCCGGCGGGTCGCCGTCCAACTCGGTCTCGACACGGTGCCGGCGGTGACGGTCAACCGGTTCTGCGCCTCGAGTGCGCAGACCGCGCGGATGGCGTTCCACGCCATCAAGGCTGGTGAGGGCGAGGTCTTCGTCTCGGCCGGGGTGGAGTGCGTGTCGCGCTACAGCGGATTCGGCAGCGCCGGCGTGGACCCGGTGGAGACCCAGAACCCGCTGTTCGCCACCGCGAGGGCGCGCACGGCGGAGTACGCCGAAACCAACGCCACCTGGCACGACCCGCGCGACGACGGCCAACTCCCGGACATCTACGTCGCGATGGGCCAGACCGCCGAGAACCTCGCCACGTCGCGTGGAGTGGGCCGGGCGATCCAGGACGAGTTCGGGGTGCGTTCGCAGAACCTCGCCGAGGAGGCGGTGAAGGCCGGCTTCTTCGCCCGCGAGATCACGCCGTACGCCCTGGCCGACGGCACGCTCGTCGACGCCGACGACGGCCCGCGGTTCGGCACCACGCTGGAGAAGGTCGCCGGGCTGCAGCCGGTCTTTCGACAGAACGGCACCATCACCGCCGGCAACTGCTGCCCGCTCAACGACGGTGCCGCCGCGGTGGTCATCATGGCGGCCGACACCGCCGAGCGGCGCGGCATCACCCCGCTGGCCCGAATCGTCGCCACCGCCGCCTCCGCGCTCTCGCCGGAGATCATGGGGCTCGGCCCGGTCGAGGCCAGCAGGCGCGCCCTGACCCGCGCCGGCATGACGATCGACGACATCGACCTGGTGGAGATCAACGAAGCGTTCGCCGCCCAGGTCATCCCGTCCGCCGAGGACCTCGGCATCGGATGGGACAAGCTCAACGTGCACGGGGGCGCGATCGCGCTCGGGCATCCGTTCGGCATGACTGGCGCCCGCATCATGACGACGCTGCTCAACGGCCTGCAGTGGCGCGACAAGCAGATCGGTCTGGAGACCATGTGCGTCGGCGGCGGCCAGGGCATGGCCGTCATCCTCGAACGTCTGTCCTGACCCGGACGGCGACCCGACGACGAAAGGCGATCCACCCGCCACCGGCTCCGCTGCGGGGTGCAAATGACCACGCTGAGCATGCCAGCGGGAGCCCGACAAGGCCAGCTGAGCTGCCTGGGTCCCACAGGCATGCTCAGCGTGGTCATTTGCCGGCTCGCCGAGGGTTCTAAACTCCCTGGTCATGAGCCCATCGATTGCCACCGCCACCACGCCCGACCGGGCCGAGCTGCTGGACTTCCTGCGTACGCGCCATCAGGGCACGCTCGCGACCGTGCGCCGCGACGGCCGCCCCCAGCTGTCCCCCGTCACCTGCGGACTCAACCGCGACGACAAGATCGTGGTGTCGACCTATCCCGAACGCGCCAAGGCCGTCAATGCCCGTCGCAACCCCCAGGTCAGCATCTGCGTGATGTCGGCCGGCTGGTCCGATCCGTACGTCCAGGTCGACGGAACCGCGAAGGTGCTCGACCTGCCGGAGGCGATCGAGCCGCTGGTGGAGTACTTCCGGTGCATCAGCGGCGAGCATTCCGACTGGGACGAATACCGCGCCGCCATGCAGCGTCAGGGCAAGTGCCTCATCGAGATCGAGATCGAACGCTGGGGCCCCGTCGCCCGCGGCGGCTTCCCCGCGCGTGTCGTGGAGGCGTCCGGCTCGTAACGGCAGGGTTTCTGCCTGGATGTCGGCGTGTCGCAAGCGCCCGATTCGCCGGGTTGGGCGGAGGGGGTTGTTTCCCGTGCGTTCGTCAGGCAGTCTCGTGGGCATGGACCTACTGTGAACCCGAAACCCCGGGAGGCCGTCATGGCTCTGAACCACTCCGAAGAGACCCATAAAAACCTCCTCGCCCGGCTCCCACGCGCAACCGGGCGCGAACTTCCCGAGTGGATCAGTGCCTTAGAAAGTGGCCCTTCGTTCCTGAGGTTCGAAGACCGGGTCAGTTGGCTCCGCAACGAGTACGGCATCGCCCACGGACACGCCACGGCGATCGTGCACGAGCACGACCTTCGCCGCGCGCAGCGCAACTTCGCCTGACCCCTCACCGACAGCCGATCGCGAGATGAACGTCGACGAGGCCCGGGCGTTCCTGCGTGACCATCATCGCGGCGTGTTGAGTACGTTCCGCGCTGACGGTATGCCGCAGCTCTCTCCGATCCTTGCCGGCCTCGACGCCGACGGCTATGCGACGGTGAGCACCCGCGAGCCGGCGTACAAGGTGCGCAACCTGCGTCGCGATCCACGCGCGGCGTTGTGCGTCTTCACCGAAGGATTCTTCGGGCCGTGGATCCAGATCGAGGGCACGGCCGACATCGTGTCGCTGCCAGAGGCGATGGACCACCTCGTCGACTACTACCGCACCGTTGCTGGTGAGCACCCGGACTGGGACGACTATCGCGCGGCGATGCGGCGGGAGGGGCGGTGCCTGATCCGGATCCGGATCGACCGAGTGGGCCCGTCCGTCTCTGGTTGAGTCCCTCGATACCACCGCCGTTCCTCACGATTCGCCACGTGACAAACCGTGGGTGCCGGACTGCGAATGACCACGCTGAGCATGCCCGTGGTACCCGGGACACGTGCCGACGCCTGTCGGACGTCCACAGGCATGCTCAGCGTGGTCATTCGCGCAAGCCCTGGGCGAGGGCGACCGCCACCGCAGCCGTCGGTCATGCACACATGACAGAGGGCCGCCGACCGCGTGGCCGGCGACCCTCTGACGTCTCGGTTGTCGTCCTCGTCGGCGGTGTCAGTCGCCGCCGCGCAAGATGGCGAGGATCCGCAGGATCTCGATGTAGAGCCACACGAGCGTGACGGTCAGCCCGAACGCCGCGAACCAGGCGTCCTTGCTCGGCGCACCCTGCGCGATGCCCTTCTCGACGTAGTCGAAGTCGAGCAGCAGGTTGAAGCAGGCGAGGGCGACGCCGATGACCGCGAAGATCAGCCCGATGCCGCCGAAGCCGCTGACTCCGAGGTTGATGCCGAACATCCCCAGCAGCAGGTTGACCATCACGATGAGGAAGAAGCCCATCGTCGCGGCGATGACGAAGCGCTGGAACTTCGGCGTGACCCGGATGATCCGGAACTTGTAGACGGCCAGCATCCCGGCCGACGCACAGAGCGTGCCGAGCACGGCCTGCGCCACGATCCCGGCGTCACCGCCGACGTAGGCCGTCAGCACCTTGCTGACCAGGCCGACGAAGACACCCTCGATCGCCGCGTACGACAGGATCACGGCGGGGTTGGTGATGTGCTTGAGCCCGATGACGAACCCGAGCCCTAGCCCGACGAGCGCGGCGCCGATCAGCCAACCGAAGTGCGCGGGCTGTAGCGGTTCGGCGAGGTACCACGTCGCTCCGGCCACGATGATCAGCGTGCCGAGCGTCATCGCCGTCCGGGCGACGACGTCGTCGATCGTCATCCGGTCGCGACGGGTGCCGAGGCCATCCCGCGCGGGCGCGTTGTACATCTCCTGGAGTTGTTCTGAGGTCATGGTCGACGCTTCCGCGGCGTAGCCGGCCGACGACCGGAACGCATCGCGCCGCGAAAAGACCGGGTTCCTGCTCTGCATCGGTGGTGTCCTCCTCCGCCCAGGGCGGATCCAGTGGTGTGCGCGACATGGTAATGAATCGGCAAAGCCCCTGTCGTCACCTTGACGACGATTCGTCCATCCCCGGGGTTCCCACCGGGGGCGGTTCGCCTCCGGAGCGTACCGGTGGGCGGGAAACCGTCTCGCGGGCGATGCCGGCGAACACGCCGACGGCCAGGAGAGTCACCGTGGCGAGGACCAGGACCGCTGACCGGTATCCCACGTGGTCGACGATCCACCCCAGGCCGATCGGCCCGACGACGGCGGCAAGGTCTCCCGCGGTGCGGTAGATCCCGACGGCGGGTCCGCGTCCGTCGGCCGGCGCCACATCCGCCATGTACGCGGCCGGTGTCGGGCCGGAGAAGCCGAGGGCGACACCGGTGACGAGGACGACGGAGGCGAACCACAGCGGATCCGACGTCACCGCGTACGCCGGGAGGGCAAGACCGACCATCGCCAGCCCCGGAACGATCACCCGCTTCCGGCCGATCCGGTCCGACAGCCGGCCCGCGATCGTCACCATGATCAGGTTGACGAAGGTCACGATGCCCAGCAGCCCGCCGAACTGCCCGACGCTGAGTCCGACGACGGTGTAGGCGATGATCGGAACGAGGGACTGCGTTCCCGCGAAGCGGTTGAGGAAGATCGAGAAACCGACACCACAGATCGCCAGGTAGCTCCGATCGGTGAGAAGCCGTCGTACGGCCGAACGGGCCTGCGGACGCACCGCGCGGTCCGCGTCGGCACTCGCGGGCGGGTCGGACGGTGTGCGTCCCGGCGAGGCGGTCCGCAACAGCGTCCGCCAACCGAACGTCACCACCAGCGCGGCCATCACCCCGCAGGCGAGAAACGGCGCGCGATAGCCCCAGAGTGTGGCCACCAGCCCACCGAGGGCGGGTCCGAACGCGCCGCCGATCAGTTGGAACCCCTGCAGCAGCGACATCGCGGACCCACGGTCGGCGAGCCTCGTCAGATGGACGACGAGCGTCATTCCGGAGGTGATCGCCATCCCGCCCGCGAGACCCGCCGCGAACCGCAGTCCGAGAAGGACGTCGAGTGTCGGGGCGAACGCCGTCGCGACCTGGAGCAGGACGACCGCCACCACCGACCACAACAGAAGGCGGCGCGGATCGAGGCGCTCGCACAGGATCCCCGCCGGGATGTTGACGACCAGCCGACCCACGCCGAACAGGGCGATCAGCAAGCCGAGTTGGGTGGCGTTCGCGCCGAACTCCTCGGCGTACAACGGCAGGACGGGGACGACGACGCCCCACGCCGCCTGCGTGGCCGCGACGGCGAGGCACACGATGACGAGAGGTCGTCCGGCGGAGCGCAGCCGACCGGAGATGCGGTGGCGAATCCCACGACTCCCGCGGGCGGATCCCGACCACCGTCCCACCGGGACTACTCTGCCGACTCTTCGTCGAGCAGGAGCAGATCCGCCTTGCCGATGGTCGTGGTGACCAGAAGCTCCATGATCAGGTTGTGGTTGAGGGTGTTGCCCACCGGCGGGGGTACCTCTTCCTCCAGCAGGCCGCGCACTCGGCCGCTCAGCCTCTTGCGTACGTTCACGACGATGTGGGCGGCCCGACGCCAGGTCCACTTCTCCGCAGGCCGCAGGTCGCTCAGCTCGTCGGCGACCTGGGCCCAGGTCAGCGGCTGCGGCTGGGGTTCGTCCCGAAGGTACCGCTGGCTGAGACACACGAGCACCAGGCGTTCGACCGGACTCAGCGACCAGACGTCGCGGCGGCGCGTGTCGGCTTCGTACCCACCGTCCGCGCTCGGTGGCGGCACCTTCGCGGCGATGCGTACCTCCAGCAGGTGCTCCTGCTGCGGGGCGACGATGAACAGCGGCGTGTAGGCCACCGGCAGCTCGGCCCGGTCACCGCCGAGCACCAGCCGCGACCCCGGGAACCGGATGGGCAGCCTGCCGACGTTCGTCAGCACCCACTGCGAACCCTCGAACGTGAGGTAACCGTGGCGCCGGCTCACATGAGGATCGTCCGCTCCGACGCAGACGTGCACGTCCGGCTCGTTACGCCCGAACACCACCGGGAAACCGGCGTCGGGCGCGACACTCATCCCACCGTTGGATCCGAGGACGAACAGCGTGCCCGGCTCAGCCGGCGGGAGGCTGCGGGCGAGGCTGCCGAGATCCTTGGGCAGCAGGTTGACCTTGCTCGACCTCGACGATGGCGTGGCTGCCGGGCCCCCTGGCCTGGATACCGACGTCACAGCTTCCCTCCTCGACCTGCTCTACTCTCCTGGCGTACGAACTGAGCCACCAAAGTGCCGATAATGTCCACCGTCACCCGCCCGTCACTAGCCACCCGCTTTCGGTGCCGTCGGGCGATAGACGAGGGTGCCGCCGGCCGTTCCCTCGCCCCCGGTGCTCCACCCGCTCCCGGCGTCCGCCCCGTCCTGCAGGACGCGATATTCCATGTTCCCCGCCACCTGGTACGCGAGCTGCCACTCGAACTGCTCCGGCGCCTGGGGCAGGTCGATGGAAACCCGCCACGGAAGCTCGACGTCCTTCACCGTCTTGGAACGGCCGTTCACGATGTAGGTCAGATTCGTGAGCGTGCCGTCCCCGGTGAACCGGAACTCCAGGATGCGCGGCGTACGGGAGGCACTCGGCGTCGGCGACTCTGTAGGGGTCGGTGAACCCGTGGGGCTCGGCGTCGATGGCGACGCCTTCGTGGTCGATCGCGGAGCGCCCGGTTCTGAGGTGGACGCGAGGGAGTCCGACGGTTCCCGCGGTTCGGACGACACCGAGGTTCGGATGCCGACCGCCGCGGCTGTCACGACGGCCGCTGCGATGGCGGCCGCGACGCCGACCAGCACCGGCGATCGGGCGATCCAGCGCCTTGTGGGCCTCTCGCCGTCGGGCGTTGGCATCTGGGCTGCTGGCGGGAGGTCGTCCTGCCGCGCGTCTCCCGGGGGTACGGCGACTGGGCGTACGCCACCGGGTCGTACGGCAGCTGGCGGGTTGGCAGCCTCGTCGGCACTCCTGTCGATGCCGGCCGTCACCGCGGGCGGAAGCCACAGCCGGTCGGAGATCTGGCCGTCCCGCGTCAACGAACCCAGCGCAGCGATCAGCTCGGGCACCGTCGGGCGGGTCGATGGATCGTCGCGCAGGCAGTCCGCGACCAAGCTTCGCAAGGCGTCGTCGCTGATCCCGTCGGCTCCCGCGGGTCCGGCGCCGACACCGGGGGCGGTGCCGGTGCAGGCGTACGTCACCATCGCTGCGAAGGAGAAGACGTCGCTCGCCGGGCCGACCTGTCCGCCAGCCAACTGCTCCGGTGACATGAAACCCTGCGAACCGGCCGGAGTGCCGGTGACGGCGAAACCGTCCGGGTCGAGCTCGCGGGCGATCCCGAAGTCGATGACCCGCGGCCCGTCCCGGGTGAGCATCACGTTGGCCGGTGTGAGATCCAGGTGGACGAACCCGGCGCGGTGGATCGCCGACATCGCCTCGGCGACACCGGCGGCCAGCGGCCAGACCGACTGGGCGGTCAGCGGGCCGCACATGCGTACGGCATCCCGCAACGTCACCGACGGTACGAACTCGGTCGCGAGCCACGGCTCCGCGGCATCGGGATCCGCCTCGAGCACGGCCGGGTTGTGTCCCCCACCCACCGCCCGCAACGCAGCAACCTCCCGCCGGAACCGGTCGGTGTAGTCCTGCTGGCCGGCGAAGTCGTCGTGCATCACCTTGACCGCCACGGCGCGCCCGCCGGCCGACCTGCCCAGGTAGACGTTGGCCATGCCGCCGGTGGCGATCCGGGCCTGGATCCGGCACTGTCCGATCGCACGCGGATCACCTGGCTCGAGTGGCTCCACTGTCACCTCCAGTCGGTGGAACGAGAGCATGCACCTGTCCGCTCGTGCCGACGAACACCAGCCCGGCGGTGCTCACCGGACCGGAGCTGAGCGTCGGATCGATGGCGTACGTCCACAGCACAAGGCCGTTGGCCGCGTCGAGCGCGTAGACCGTCTGGTTCGGGCACGCGGCGTACAGCCTGTCTCCCGACAGACGGAGCGCGTTCGCCTGGCGGAACGCGGCTCCCTCGCCCTTGCCCAGTCGGCGCGACCAGACCTGCGATCCGGTGGCGGCATCGAGAGCGAAGACATTGCCGTCGGTGGTGCCGAGATACAGCATCCCGGCCCCGAACTGGAGCCCGAGACTGCTGTGGGAGTTCGGCCGCTGCCAGGCAGCCTGCCCGTTGTCCGCGCGGACCGCGTGCAACGTGCCCGACCCGTCGCAGAGGAAGACGTGGCCGTACGCGATGTGCGGGTAGAGCCCGTCGTCCACGGCGTAGGTCCATCTCCTCCGGCCGGCGCGGGCGTCCACCCCGACAAGCCCAGCGCCGACCGCGGCCACGAGTCCGTCACCCGCCGCGAGGCCGTTGTCCGCACTGACGTCGACCGTCCATCGCGGCCTCCCGTCGCGTACGCCCAGAGCCCGGATCCGGTCGCCGCCGAAGCAGACCACCGATCCGGTCACCGCCGGGCCGTGCCACAGGTACTCACCCGTCGACGGTTTGTACACCCACCGCGTCGCGTTGGAGGTGGCGTTGATCGCGGAGACCTGCCACGCCGATGAACTCTCTGAACCGATCACGTACGCCACACCACCGGCGATCCCGCCGAGCGTCTCGTTCGCGACGCGCCTCCACCGGACCCCGCCCGTGTGCGGATCGATCCCGCGTACGTGCGAGTCGTTCCACACCAGCACCATCCCGCGCGCGACGCCGAGGTTCGGGTACGAGTCCGAGTCCGGGCCGGCCACCGGGATCCTCCACCGCAGGTCAGCCTTGGGCGGTGGGCCGGTCGGCGTCGGAGGTTGCTCCGTCGACGGCCGGCTTGATGGCGTTCGGGACCTCGCGCCGGACGACTCGCCGGACGGCGGAATTGATGCCGAACCCGAGGGCGAACCGGTCCGCGACGGCGATCCCAAGCCGCCCCAGCCGTTGGGGTCCCGGTTCCGCCACAGCGCGACGAGCGCGGGAGTGGCGAGCAGGCCGGCGACACCGGCACCCGCGCTGACCAGCACCCGCCGGCTCGGGCGTGCCGACCTGGGTGCGCGCGCGTCAGGGGCATCCGGACCGGCACCCGAATCCAGATCGGCGACGTTCGGTCCCACCGGCTCGGCGGTTGCCGCACCCATGGCCGCGGCAGCCGCGGCGGCCGCGTCCCGACCAGGCGCGCGCACAGCGCCGTGTCCGAGCACCTCGCCGTGTCCGGGCCCGTCGCCGTGTCCGGGCCCGTCGCCGTGTCCGGGCCCGTCGCCGTGTCCGGGCCCGTCGCCGTGTCCAACCGGGCGGAGCAGCGAGGGAAGGTCGAGAGCTTCACCGGCCCGCCGGTCGACCTCCTGCGCCAGGGCCGGTGGCAGCCAACCCGTTCCCTGCAACGACTCCGTGCCGTGGCCCAGGCGTACCCACCGGGCCAGCAGGTCGGCGGCAGACGGTCGTTCCTCCGGCCGAAGCCGCAGGCAGGCAGCGATCCCTTCGAACAGAGGATGGTGCTCGAGGCCGCGGAGATCGGCCTCCGCACGAGCGACCCGGCCCCACGTGGCCGCCGGGGACCCGGTCCCGAACGGCTCCCTCCCGGTCGCGGCGTACACCAGGACCGAACCGAGGGCGAAGACGTCGCTGGCCGGGCCGATCGCACCGGCAGAAGCCTGCTCGGGCGACATGAAGCCGATCGAGCCGACCACCATGCCGGCCTGCGTGATGGCGGTGGCATCCGTCGGCCGGGCGATGCCGAAGTCGATCACCCGGGGCCCACCGGCGGTCAGCATCACGTTGCCCGGTTTCAGGTCGCGGTGGACCACGCCGGCCGCATGGATCCCCACGAGGGCCTCGGTCAGACCGATCGCCAACAGGCGTACGGGATCCGGAGGTACCGCACCGAACCGTACGACCGCGTCCCACAACGACATCCCGGGGAGGTACGAGGTCACCAGCCACGGCGGCCGGTCGTCTGGTCCGGCATCGAGCACAGGAGCGGTGAACAGACCGCTCACCGCGCCGGCGGCCCTCACCTCGCGGCGGAACCGTGCGCGGTACTCCGTGTCGTCGGCGAACCGTCGCCGGATGACCTTGACCGCGACCTTGCGGCCACCGAGCGTCTGTCCGAGGTAGACGACGCCCATCCCGCCTTCACCCAGCCGGGCCAGAAGCTGGTGGTCGCCGATCCGGTCCGGATCACCGCGCTCTAGCGGCTGCACCGTCCTCCTCCCCCGGGCGACACTGACGAGACAGGCGAGCCTGCCGATCCGGAAAACAGCGAAGCTGTGAGTTGCCGCGACTGCACAAAAACTCTAGCTCGTACCAAACCAGGCGATTCGGATGCGCTCAGTCCCTGGGACCGGGACTCGTCTCATGTGCCCGCACATCTGGGGCGGCGACTGTGAGACGCCACGCGGGACAACCCACGACACCGCGGTTCGCCTCGACGAAGAATGCGTGCCCCCGGTGGGATTCGAACCCACAGAACTGACACCCATTTTAAGTGGGCCGCCTCGACCAGTTGGGCTACGGGGGCCGGGCCGCTTGCGAGCTGAGACTAGTGTCGCTGATCCCCGCCGGGCCAGGTGGGCGGCTCGAAGGGCCAGTCCAGCCGGTCGCACACCGTCCGCCAGCGTTCGACCATGCCGTCCGCCCACAGGTGGGGTACGAATCCGAGCCGCAGGTAGGCCTTGATCGCGGGTAACCGGTAGTCGTCGGTGCGCAGATAGATCTCAGTGGCGCCGACGTCGAGCAGTCGGGCGACCGCGGCGGCCGTGATCACGCGGCCCAGTCCCCGACCGCCGTGGTCCGGGTGCGCGGCGATCCAGCCGACCTCGTGGCCCTCGGGATACAGGTCGGCGATCGGGTTCAGTTGCGCCATGCCGGTCGCGACCAGCGCACCGGTCGCCTGGTGGCGGACGACCTGCCACCCCGACGGTACGACGGTGGCGCGGACCCGCGCGAGGTTCTCGTCGTTCCACTGCCCGAGGGCGACCTTGGCCATCAGTTCGCGGAACGCGGGCAGGTGGTCGGATCCGGCCGGCTCGAGGGCGTACCCCTCGGGTAGTCCCAGCGCGTCCTCCGCGAGAACGCGACCGGCGGGCCACACCATGTGCAACTGCGTCTCAGGCAAGGGGGGCCTCCCGACCGGGCTCGGTGCCGATCCCCGCTGTGATCATGCGCGGGTCCGGAACATGGAGCCAGGCGCCGTTCTCCGCATACGAGCGCTCGGAGACGACACCCGGCAGCGACATCTCGAGGGCAGCGTAGATGTCGACAGGTACGTCGGTCCCACCCTGTACCGCCTTGACGAACTCCACGATCGGCCACGCGTCGGCGCCCCAGTGCCCGACCGCACCCGGTGGCGGCTGCCGATAGCGGTCGGGGAGGAACTCCTCGGCATAGGTGTCCAGCGGCTCCCAGCTCCCGGCCAGGCTCCGCCCCTGGACGTGGACGCGCGGTTGCTCACCCGCCGCCCGGGCCGCTTCGTACCCGCCCTCGGTGCCCTGGACGGAGTAGTAGTCCATGAGGTGCGGACGGTTCGACAGTGTGTCGTACCGGATCCGCAACAGCGCACCGCGCGACGTGCGGCACAACAGGAGCACGGTGTCGTCGAGCTCGAACTCGGGCGCGGTGTGCCGACCCGTGCCGACGCAGCTCACCGCGGTGACCCGATCGCCGAACCACTGCAACAACGGGCCGAGACTGTGGGTCGGGTACGGATGGCCGGCGCGGCCGTGCTGCCAGTAGTAGCGCCAGGTCGGCCGGCCGTCGGCGTGGCGGGAGAGTCCCTTCAGCTCGTGGAGGTACTCGCCCTCGCCGTAGTACAGCTCACCGAACACGCCCCGTCGCGCCATCTCGCGGACGACCAGGTTGGAACGGATGTAGCAGTAGTTCTCGGCAAGCATGTAGCGGGCGGAGCTGCGGCGGCAGGCGGCCAGCAGGTCGTACGCCTGCTCCAGCGACACCGCGGCCGGGACCTCCGACAGCACGTGGATGCCGGCGTCGAGGGCGGCGACGGCCTGCGGCACGTGGTGGTGCTGCGGCGATGAGACAACCACGAGGTCGGCGTGGTCGAGCAGGTGGGCATAGCTCTCGCACTCCACCTCGACCCCGTGCTCGGCCGCGAACCGCTTGCGGGCGTCGCGATCGGGATCGTAGACCGCGTGGAGCAACGCCTCGTCGGCCACCGACCGGAGGCCGGCGACGAATCCGGCGCCACGCGCGGCGCCGGCGATACCGACTCGCAGGGGCTGGGTCTTGGTGCGGCTCATCGGTCACCTCGGCGACTGGTCCTGTCCTGGTTCATGACCTCACTTCGTTCGGCCCGTGCTGATGCATGACCTCACTTCGTTCGGTCCGTGCTGATGCATGACCTCACTTCGTTCGGTCATGGTCGGGGTGGTAGTCGAGCATGGCCTCGAGCACCTGCACATGTGCGCGCAGCGCACCACCCACGTCGTTCAGGCGGCCGTGCGGGAGGCGGTAGCTCGGCGCGCTGACACTCATCGCATAGCGCGCGGAACCACTCGCGTCGCGGATCGGGACGGCGACGCAGCGCAGGCCCTCGACGGACTCCTCGTCGTCCACGCCGAACCCCCGCGCGCGGGCCCGGGCGAGGTCGCGCAGCAGGTCGTCGGCCGAGGTGAGGGTCCGTGGGGTCAGCTCGGGCATGCCGTGGTGGTCGAGGAGCTTCTCGATCTCGACCTGCGGCAACGTCGCGAGGATGGCCTTGCCGAGCCCCGAGGCGTGCCAGTCGTCCTTCTCCCCCACGGCGGCGCCCTTGCGGATCGGCTGCGAGCTCTCGAGCGCGTGGACGATCACCAGGTCCTCGCCGGCGCGGGCGCCGAGGTTGACGGTCTCGTCGACCTCCTGGACCAGCCGAGCCATCACCGACGTGGCGACGGCCATGAAGTCGCGGCCGCCGATGGCGCTGCGCCCGAGCAGGAACATCCGCATACCGATGCGGTAGTGCCGGCTCACCGGGTCGCGCTCGAGGAAGCCGTGGGACACGAGGCTCGCGAGGTAGCGCAACGCCGTGGCGTCGCTCAACCCGGATTCGGCAGCGATCCTGGACAGCGATGCCGGTCCGGCCGCTACCGCCTCGAAGATCCGGACCAGCCGGTCGATGCCCTGGAGGCTCTCGGCCACCGGCTCCTCCAGGTCCTGCTCGCTTCGCTTCGCGAAGGTCGGCTTCGTTCGCGAGTCCGCACGTTACCCAGTGACTGGAGCGAGCTCCCACGGTGGTCTCGCGACCACCCACACAGGGGCGTACGCCGGACTCTTGACGGAACGAAGCGCTCGGGTGGTTAATGGTCCCCTGCTACACAGTAACAGTCTCCTTCACTGAGTGAAAGTCGGCGACCTCATGACCCGCGCGCCCCACTCGTCCTCGGACACTCCGCTCCTGACCACGCGTCCCCCGGGGATGGCCCGCCCGACCAGAACCTCTCCGCCGGTGTACTCGCGCCGCCACGCCCTCAGGCTGGGCGGACTCGGGCTCGGCGCCGCCGGCCTCGCGAGTCTCGGCGCGGCGGGCTGTGGCGGGGGCGCGAGCGGCGGCGACGAGGAGGGCCTGGCGTTCTGGAACGCCGTCTACGCCACCTCCTCCGACACCGAGAAGACGAAGAAGCGCGGGGAGTTCTGGGTCGTCCGTTCGACCCAGCGGTTCAGCAAGGACACCAAGCTGGCCGCGAAGGTGAGCGACCTGCCCGGCGACCTCCCGATGTTCACGAAGTTCCGCGCCGCCGGGGTGGCCCGCAACGGACCGGACGTCGCGTCGCTGTGGTCAGGCGCCTACACGTTCGGCGTCAAGGACTACCTCGAACCGCTCGACGAGTACTTCACCGCCGCCGAACGCGACCAGCTGACCGGCTGGGCCGCCGTCACCGAAGGATTCGAGCCGGGCAAGGGCACGATCTACGGCGTACCCTCCGGCAACGACGGCATCTGCGCGCTCTACTTCGACCGCCGGGTGCTCGCCAAGGTGGGCACGGAGATCGGCGACACCCCCATGAGCTGGGACGCCTGGATCGACCTGCTCGACCGGATCAAGCGCACCGGCGTCACCCCCCTGGCCCTCGGAAAGTACAACTCGACGGCGTTCACGCTCTTCTACTGGATCGCGCAGGTCGTCGGCGGCGAGGCGGGGCTGCACGAACTCGGTGCCGGTGACCGGGACTTCGCCGATCCCGCCATCGAGGACGTCGTGACGAAGTGGCTGCAACTCCTCGACTACACCGTTCCGGGCGCGCCGACCATGGACGGCGGTCAGGCGCAGAGCCGGCTGGCCGCGGGCAAGGCAGCCGCTGTCGTCGAGGGAGCGTGGGCGATTCCCGACCTGCGTTCGACACTCGGCGACAACATCGTGATGACCACGCTGCCCGATGTCAGCTCGTCGGTCTCGGTGACCGGCACCGGCATCGGCGGACCGGGCGGGGCCCTCGTGGTGACGAACTACTCGAAGAACAAGGACGAGGCCGTACGCCTGATCAAGCACCTGGTCAGCGCCGAGGAACAGCAGCAGCGCATCGCCGGCGGGGAAACCACGCCCATCCCGAACGCGGTGGGACTCGACCCGACCGAGATCTACTCCGATCCGCTGTACCAGCAGCAGTATCGCTGGGTGAACGAGAAGTTCGTCTTCTACGCCGACAACATCTGGCCGACCGAACTCGTCGACGAGATCCTCGCGCAGGCACAACTCGCGTGGGGTGGCAAGATCTCCGCGGCCGAGTTCCTCACCCGTACCGACGCGAAGCGCGACGAGATCGCCGCGAAGAACTAGACACGACCTTTGCGCATGCCCGCCGACGTCGATCTGCGAAGCAGGCAACGCACCATGGCACCGGTGCGCCAGCGACCACGCCACGGGCTCAAGAGACGCGAGGCCGTGATCGGGATCGTGTCGGTCATCCCGGCAGTCGTCCTCGTCGCCTTGCTCATGTGGTATCCACTCGCGACCGCGATCTACCACAGCTTCACCGAGTGGAACGGGATCGTCACCACCTGGGTGGGTACGCAGAACTACCAGCAGCTGTTCGGGTCCGGTGACATCTGGGAGTACCTGCGTACGAACCTCGTCTTCTTTCTTTCCATCCCGTTCATTCTCGTCATCACGTTGTCGGTGTCGGTGTTGTTGCACGAGGGAACGCCCGGAGCCCAGTTCTTCCGTTCGGTCTTCTACCTGCCGACGATCCTGTCCGCGGTGATCGTCGGCTTGTTGATGCGCAGCCTCTTCGCCCCGGAAGGCGTCGTCAACACCGCCTTGACACGGGTGGGGCTCGACGCCCTGGCCGTCGACTGGCTCGCGTCGACCGTGACCGCGTTCCTCGTGCTCATCGCCGCGTTCTACTGGCAGACGCTCGGCCAGGGCATCCTGATCTTCCTCGCCGGACTGTCGGCGATGCCGGGGGAGGTCATCGAGGCCGCCCAGATCGACGGCGCGGGCTGGTGGAGCCGGCTCTTCCGGATCGTGCTGCCGATGCAGGCGCCCGCCATCACGTACTTCCTCGTCACCAATACGGTCTATGTCTTCATCGGGCTGTTCTCGTTCGTCTACACGATCACCGGCGGAGGGCCGGGGCGCTCGACGACGCCGCTGGACTACCAGATCTACCTCAGCGCCTTCGAGAACGGCGAACTCGGCTACGCCTCGGCGCTCTCGGTCGTCCTGCTCGCGCTGGTCGTGTCGATCGCGTGGTTGCAGATCCGCAACTTCGAGCGCTACTCGGTGGAGAGGTAGGGCGGGTGAGGTGAGCGGTCGCAGCGCGACACCGGTCGGCGGCGGGTCGGTCGGCAGGACCACGCGGCTGGTTGGACGAAGCACGATCACCGGACTGCTCACCATCGTCGCGGTCTTCGCGATCTACCCGTTGTTCTTCATGCTCGCCACCAGCCTGAAGAGCCAGGCGGACTACATCCGCGACCCGCTGTCGTTGCCGGCGACGGTGACCTACGTCGAGAACTTCGCCGCGATGTTCGCGAGGTTCGACATCGTCCGGTTGTACGCCAACTCGGTGAGCTACATCGCCCTCGCGTGGGTGATCTGCGTCGTCGCGGCGGTGCCGGCGGCCTTCGCCTTCGCCAAGCTGGAGTTCCCCGGGCGGCGGCTGCTCTTCATGGCGTTCATCTCCAGCCTGGCGATCCCTGGGGTGACGTTCATCATCCCCGACTACGTCCTCTTCGCCCGGCTGGGCCTGATCGACCATCCGGCGTCGGTGATCCTGTTGTGGGCCACGACCGCCTTGCCTGGTTCGCTGTTCCTGCTGTCGGCGTTCATGCGGAGCCTCCCCCGCGAACTCCTCGAGGCGGCGAGGGTCGACGGCGCGGGCTACTTCCAGATCATGCGCAGGATCGTGATCCCGATGAGCGTCCCCGGCATCGTCACGATCACCATCTTCGCCGTCACCGCGTGGTGGAACGACCTGCTCACTCCCCTGGTGTTCCTGCAGTCGGAGGAGAAGGCGACGGTGACGCTCGGGGTGGCGACGACGGTACAGCGCTTCGGGGGCGATACGCCTCTGCTGGTGACCGGCCTGTTGATGGCCGCGATTCCGCCGGTCCTCACCTACATCATCGCGCAGCGTTCGATCCGCCGGGGCCTCGTTCTCGGCGCCCTGAACTGATCGGCCGACTGTGCGGTCATTCCGGCGAGACGGGGAGGGTCCAGCTCGTGCGGGTGGGCGGGAAGTCCGAGCGGCCGTCTCCGTGCGTACGAACGGCAACCAGCTGGTGCACGCTGATCCGGGCCAGCTCGAAGGCGAGCGCCGACACCGCGAGGTAGAGGTGCCAGACCCGGGCCCGCCCCGGTGACAGCTGCCACGTGCAGGAGTCCCATCCGGCTTCGAGGTTGGCTACCCAGGACCGCAACGTCCGGGCGTAGTGCTCCCGGAACGACTCCAGGTCCCTGATCTCCAGGCCAGCGCGTTCGAAGGTGTCGACAATCGTGCCGAGCGTCAGGATCTCCGCGCCGGGGAACACGTACGCATCGATGAACGACCGCTCCGGCACCACCTCGTCGCCGCCGCGCTGGCTGACCTGGTGCAGCAGCGCCCGGCCGCCCGGGCGCAGGAGTCCACGGAGGGTCCGGGCGTACTCCGCGAGCCGCGCCGACCCGACGTACTCCGCGAGGCCGCTTGCGATGATCGCGTCATAGGGCCCGTCGTCGAGTTCGTGCCAGTCGGCGAGTCGGAACTCCACCCGGTCGGCGAGCCCCGCATCCACTGCCCGCTTGGTGGCGAGCTCCACCTGGTCGGCCGCGAGTGTGATACCGACGCCGGTGACGCCGTAGTGCTCGGCGGCGTACAGCAGGAACGAACCCCAGCCACAGCCCACGTCGAGCACCCGCGCTCCGTCAGCGCCGGCCGGACCCGGCTCTGTCAAGCCGAGCTTGCGGCACGCCAGGTCGAGGCCCGCGCGCTGCGCATCGTCGAGAGTGCCCGCCGGATCGGTCCAGTAGGCGCTGGAATGGACGAGCGTGGAACCGAACACCTGCGCCCGCAGGGCGGCGCCGAGCGGCCCGTCGTGCGCACCACTCAGCGTCTTGTCGCGGACGATCGAGTGCCGACGTTCGGCTCCGCTGATCTCCTCCGGCGGCGGCTTCGGATGCGGGCCCACCGCGCCGAGAAGCACCGCGGTGCGTAGCAGCTCACTGCGGTCGGCCGGCGTGAGATCCGGCCGCCGGCCGATCGAACGACCAAATGGCGCCAGCCGCTCCAGGGCGTCGAGCAGATCGCCGTCGACGTCCACCTCACCGGCGACGTAGGCGCGGACGAGGCCGAGCTCGTCCGGGCGCCACAGCAGTCGACGCAGAGCCCGGCGGCTGTGGACCCGGACGGCCGGCGCGTCGAGGGGGCCGGCGATCGATCCGTCCCACGCGTGGATCCGGACCGGCGCCTCCCGACCGAACAGCCGTTGCAAGGCGTCATGCAGACGTTCGGCGACGACAGGACCGACCACGACTTCCCCCCACTATCTGTACGACACCCGCGTGGTAGGCGGCGGCGCCGTGCAGTCCGAGGTTATCTCCGGTGTGCGGCCCGCGTCCGGCCGCCTCAACGCTTCGCCGCCTGCCTCTCGACCGCCGCCAGCTCTACGGCACCCTGCTCTACGGCATCGGTGTGCGACACCTGGCGGGGCATGGCGCTGCGGACGAACTCCTCCCGCGGCCGCTGCAGGTTTCCGAGCGACACGATCTCGCGGCGGAAGAACAGCGCGAGCGTCCAGTCGGAGATGATCCGGATCTTGCGGTTGAGCGTGGGCATCCGGCTCACGTGGTAAGTGCGGTGCATGAACCATGCCGGCCAGCCCTTGAGCTTCACGCCATAAACCTGGGCGACGCCCTTGTGCAGGCCGAGGCTCGCGACCGAACCGGCGTGGCTGTGCCGGTAGTCGCGAAGGGGCTTGCCGCGAAGTGCCCGGACGAGGTTGTCACCCAGGACCTTCGCCTGCCGCACCGCGTGTTGGGCGGACGGACTGCAGAGCGCACCCTCGGGACCGGAGAGGTCGGGCACGGCCGCCGCGTCGCCGGCCGCCCAGACATCGGGCAGGCCCACCACTCGCAGGTTGGCCGCCGCCCTGATCCGACCCTTGTCGTCGAGCGGGAGGTCGGACGCGGCGAGGACCGGGTTGGCCTTGACACCTGCCGTCCAGACGAGGGTGTCGGACTCGAACCGGCTGCCGTCGGAGAGCACGACGTGCCCGTCGACGCACGACTCGAGCAGGGTGTTCAGCTTGACGTCGATCGCGCGTTCGCGAAGTCGATCGACGGTGTAGCGGCCGAGATCCGCGCCGACCTCGGGGAGAATCCGGTCGGCGGCCTCGACGAGGACCCAGCGCATGTCGCTCGACTTGACGCGCTCGTAGTAGCGGGTCGCGTAGCGGGCCATGTCCTCGAGCTCGGCCATCGCCTCGACTCCTGCGTACCCTCCGCCGACGAAGACGAAGGTGAGTGCCCGCCGGCGGATCCGTTCGTCGGTGGTCGACTCGGCGATGTCGAGCCGGTCGAGCACGTGGTTACGGAGTTGGATCGCCTCCTCGACCTGTTTGAAGCCGATGGCGTGCTCCGCGAGACCCGGGATGGGGAGTGTCCTGGCGACCGACCCGAGGGCGACCACGAGCTCGTCGTAGTGCACGTCGTAGGGCGTGCCGGCGCAGGGTTCGATCCGAGCCGTGTGGCTGGCGTGGTCGATCGCTGCGATCCGGCCGGTGATCACCTTGACCCGCGGCAGCAGACGCCGGAGGGCGACGACCACGTGGCGTGGTTCGAGGTTTCCGGCCGCGGCTTCGGGGAGGAATGGCTGGTAGGTCATGTACGACCGGGGATCGACGACCGTGATCGAGACGGTGCCTTTCGCGAGGTCGCGGCGCAGGGCCTTCTGGAGCCGAAGTGCGGCATACAATCCGACATAGCCGCCACCGGCGATGAGGACGGCTTTGGTGTGCACGTCCCATTCACCTCCTGGGCTTAGCTCTTCGATGTCACCCACGTTAGCGCTTCGTGAAAGTTTTCACAAGCATCATTTGGGTCGGGCCTTTCGATCCCCGACGATCCCCCGCACGAGGATCTAAGCTCGAAGGAGCGAGGGGGGAGGGTTGTCTCGTGGGCGCGATCATCGCCGTCATCATCATCGCCCTCATCGCCGTCCTGATCACGCTGACGGTGCCCCTCGTCATGCTCGCGCAGGGTCGCGAACAGCGCCGCCTCGAGTCCCTCGCGCAGTGGGCCACCTCGATCGGCTGGACGACGTACGCCGGAAGCGTCGAAGTCCCCTGGACGGTCCGGCTTCCCGGGGCGAACCCCCGCGGCATCCGCTGCCTCTTCACCGGCGTCTACCGCGACCGGCCGGTGAGCGTGGCGGAGTACACGTACCAGACCAGCAACACCAGCTACGTCAACGGCCAGACCCAGGTCACGACGGACAGCCATGACTTCGTCGCGTGTGTCATCCATCTGCCGTACACCTATCCCGGCATCGAGGTCGCCGCACGCGGCTCAGGCTCGCGGATGTGGCGTTGGCTCACCGGACCGGACGACACCGAGGTCGGCATCGCCGAGTTCGACAGTGACTACCGGGTCAGGAGTACGCATCCCGAGGCTGTCCGCAAGATCATCGGCCCCGCGATGGTGCGGGCACATCTGGCTGGCATGGCGCCGAACTGGAGCCTGCACGGCACCGACCTGCTGGTCTACTGGCAGGGCCGGATGGAACCCGCCCGGGTCCTCCCTGCCCTCGACGCCGTCCTCCGTATCGCCGGCCTTCTCGGCCACTGACCCGTGTTCATGAAGGATTCTCTGCGTATGGCCCGAGCCCTCAGCAGAGCGGTGCGCACGGCTACTGAGTGATGAGACAGAACGGGTGGTCGGCCGGGTCCAGGTAGACCCTGCAGGTCTCGTGTCGGTACTGGCAGACCGCACCCAAGGCAAGCACCTTCCGCTCGCCTTCGTCGAGATCGTCCACCCGCACATCGAGGTGCATGTGCTTCGGATACAAGGGATCTGGCCAGCGCGGAGGTCGATAGTCGTCGGTGCCCTGGAAAGCCAGTCCGGGCCGGTCCGCCGCGTCACCAATGACCACCCAGTCTCCTTCGTCCTGTACGCGGATCATCCCGAGTAGTTCGGCATAGAACGTCGCGAGCTGGTCAGGATCCGGACAGTCGATCACCAGGCCGTGCCATCGTCCGATCATCCCCGAAGTCTGGTCGATCGACCGCGCACGGATCAACCAGTCTCCGGTGGCACCTGAGTGGCTGCCAGCTCCGGCGGCGCGAAGACCAACCAGCCATCGAGCAGGGCGTTCCGCAGGGCCGCCTCCGACACCTTGGACAACTGGACCAGAACCGCGGAGTACCCGTCGAAATGGGGGATCGTGAAGAACGCGTCGGTCTGCGCGGCGAGCACCGCTTCCTTCTCGCTGAGATCCTCGACCCGAACAGCGAGAATGGGACCGTCGGGCGGCTCCGCGTCACCGAACCGCTTCAGGTCCGCCTTGCTGAACGGCCGCTCCCACGCGAACGCCTTGCCGCCGACCGACCAGGTTCGGTTGCCGTGACGTTCGAATTCCGCCGTCTCGGGCAACTCCGCGACCAAGCTCGCCACATCGTCGAACGTCACCATGCCGCCTACCTCCCTGTATGCACCCCATCGCCTTCTTCCGCGCACATCATCGCGTTGCCCTGTATCCAAGCGGTACGCCCTTCCCGCCCTTACAACCCGGCGTACGTCTTGGCACGCGTGAAAACGCCATCGAGCATCGTCTCGGTGAGTTTGCCGGTGAAGGTGTTCTGCTGGCTCGGATGGTAGGAGCCGATCAGGAGAACCGTCCCGGCCTCGCGCAACCGCTCCCCCTCGGCACCCCGCGGCAGCTCGACCTCGGCGCCGTGGCCGAACTTCGGCTTCGGTCTCGGTACGACGTATCCCACGGCCGCGTGCGCCCGTAGCGCGGAGTCCCAGGCGTAGGACCCCAACGCCACCACGGCACTGACCGTCGGCGCGCCCAACTCCACCTCTCGGGCCAGCCAGGGAAAGCAGGCGTCCCGCTCGACCGGCAAGGGCTTGTTGGCAGGCGGCGCGCACCGAACCGCCGCGACGACGCGGACGCCGAGCAGCCGCTGATCGTCGCCGGCCGACGTGCTCGTCGGCGACGCCGCCAGGCCTACCCGGTGCAGCGACGCGAAGAGCCAGTCCCCCGAACGGTCGCCGGTGAAGATCCGCCCGGTCCGGTTGCCGCCGTGCGCCGCCGGCGCGAGACCGACGATGAGAATCCGCGGCGCGTCATCGCCCCAGCCGGGCACGGGGCGGCCCCAGTACGGCTCGTCCGCGTAGGCCCGGCGGCGCTCGCGCGCCACCTGCTCGCGCCACTCGACGAGTCGCGGGCACGCGCGGCACACCGACTGCCGGGCGGTGAGTTCGTGCAGGTCGGTGGCCGACCGCGCAAGGCGCACCACGTCGGCGGCACGCTGCGCGACCGGCGTGTCCGATGCGGCCGGATCGTCCGGCCAGCCGGTTCCCGGCGGCACCGGACTGGCGTAGGCCGCCTCAGTCACCGGATGCGGCCGCTCCTCCGTCACGCCGTACGTCCCCTCACGGCGTACCGACCGGTCATGCGGCACGCCCCAGGACGGCGATCAGCGAGACCAGCCGGTGCGCCGTGGGAAAGTCCGGCGCACCGTAGCGCAAGGTCGTCCCGGTCGTGCGTTCCATGCCGGGCACCAGCAACGCGAGGTCCGCCATCGCCGGCGTGAGGACATCGACCTCGAGAGACACGGCACGGTCGTAACGCGGCGGCGTCACCGACTCCCGGGCTTCGATCGCGCCTGGAACCGCCGCTTCGATGCGCACGCACGCCTCCTCCGGATGCAGGGAGTCTGCCGCGTGTGCGCCGAGCGCACGCTTGACCTCGACCGTGTGGATGCCGGGGACCACCGCCGCCGCCTCAGCGGCCACCGTGTCGTCGCCGGTCACGAGCACGGGAACAGCGTCATGGTGGGCCGCGAGGGCGGCGTTCAGGCCGATCTCGCCGAGGGTCGCACCGTCGACGCGGACCTCGGCGATCACCGCGCTGCTCACCGTGTGGGCGAGCACCGACACCGGCGTGCCCGCCCGGCCGTGGTAACCCACGAACAGGCACACGTCGACACCGGACTCGATTCCCGCCATCATGCCGCCGGGCTTCGGCTTGCCGCGCAGCAACCGGGCGCGCCGGTCGAGAACTTCGGGCAGCAGGTTGCGAAACTGCGCGTGCGCGTCGCTGACAAGAATCTCCGCCTCTGGGGCATGGGACAGAACCCCACGGATCGCCGCGTTGGCCTCCGCCGTCATGAGGTGCCGGTTGCGTTCGTACTCCCGCTCCCCCGGCCGCACGTCCGTCCCGTCGACCACACCGGCGATGCCCTCCATGTCCACCGAGATCAGAACGCGCACGGGATCAACTCCTCGGGGCCTTCGCAGGACCACGCGATGCCGTCCAGGATGTCGTGTTCGCTGACGACGACCTCGGCGTGGTCGAGGAAGGGCGCGACCCGGGCGGCGATGCCGTCGAGGATCAGCGAGCCACCGCCGATCACGTCCACCCGGCCGGGATGCATGTACGGCAGGCGCCGCCGCTCATCGTGGTCCATGGCGAGCAGCCGCGCGCACGCCGCGTGCACGGCCGTCGCCGGGATCCGCGCGTGGTGGAGGCGGTCAGGATCGTACGACGACAGATCGAGGGCCATCGCGGCGACCGTGGTCACCGTGCCGGCGAGGCCGACCAGCGTGCGGGCCTCCTCGAATGGCACTGTCAACCCCGCCTTGTCGAGCTGCCGGTCGACCTCCGCGCGCGCTGCCGCGATCTCGGCGTCCGCCGGTGGGTCGCTCGGAAGGCACCGCTCGGTCAGGCGTACGCATCCCAGATCGACCGAGATGGCGGCCTGCGGTCCGGCCACGGTCGGCAGGTCACCAGTACCGCCGAGAACGAACTCGGTCGAGCCTCCGCCGATGTCGACCACGAGGTGTGGTGTGGGGAATCCCCGGCCGGCGAGCTCCCTCGTAGCACCGGCGAAGGACAGCCGCGCTTCCTCCTCGCCCGAGATGACCTCGGGTTCGACGCCGAGCAGGTCCCGCACACCCGTCATGAACTCCTCCCGGTTCGCTGCGTCCCGGGTGGCCGAGGTGGCGACGAACCGGACCTGTTCGGCGCCCGAGGAGTCGATGAGCGTGGCGTAGCGCCGGCAGGCGTCGAACGTGCGCGCCAATGCCTCCGCCGCGAAGCGCCCGGTCCGGTCGACACCCTGGCCCAGCCGGACGATCTCCAGCCGGCGTTCGACGTCGACGAGCCGCCCGGAGCCGGATTCGGCCGACCCGGCGTCGACATCCGCGATCAGCAACCGGATGGAGTTCGTCCCGCAGTCGATGGCCGCAACTCGCACGTGGACACTCGCCTTCCGGTCTGGTCGATGGGATAGCTGGTGAGGCTCACCCGCCGGGACTACGCCTCGTGGATCCAGGTGCGCCGAATCCTTACATTTTCCCGCGAGCGGCCCGCACAGCTCAGTATCTAGGCTTCGGCCATGCCCTGGCACCAGGCCCTGGCCCCGCACCAGGCTGCGTCGCCACGTCAGACTCCGGCCGCAACCCCGCGGAAACCTCGGTGTCCTGCAGGTACACGTACCCCTGAGGTCAGTCCGGGGTCCGGCCGACGCCCACGCAGGGGCCGTCGGCCGCCCAGTCCGGCAACAGCGCGAGCGCCTCGTCGCCGAGGGGGTTGACCCCCGGTCCGGCGGCGAGGGCGTGCGCCACCAGGGCGTGCAGGCACTTCACCCGGTCGGGCATGCCACCGGCCGAGACGCCGGCGATCTCGGGTACGTCGTCGATCGCCGTCCGGTGGTCGACGTAGCGCTGGTGTGCGCGGGCGTAGGCTGCCGCGAGCTCCGGATCGGTGCGCAGGCGCTGCGTCCACTCGCGCATCAGTCCACTCGCCTCGAGCCGCCCGATCGCGGACGCCAACCGCGGGCAGGTGAGGTAGAACGTCGTGGGGAACGGAGTGCCGTCCGGTAGGCGCGGCTCGGTCTCCACGACATCCGGCAGACCGCAGCGACAGCGGTGGGCGACGCCGCGGACCCCACGCGCGGGCCGCCCCAGCTGCCGGCTGACCGCGGCCACGTCGGCCTCGTCGGGTCGCTCCCGCTGGCCGTGCTGCTCGGTGCTCATGGGATCAGTTGGGGCCTGCCTCGCCACCGTCCCACCGTCATCGGTCGGCGGGCGGTTCGGCCGGGCCTGGGTCGATCGTGGCGGCGGGTTCGGGACGGGTGGCGGTCGAACTCGGCCGCGGTGGGTTCCCGGCCCGTTCGACGCTGCCCCACAGGGCGCTCCACCACGCCGGACGCTCGTCGTCTCCCGACGGCTTCGTCCCCGACTGGTCTGCCGGAGCCCGCTCGTCCGCCCCCACCACGACATATCCGATCTCGCCCGGCATCACCCAACCGAACCGTTCCCGGGCCTGCGCCTCGACATAGGCAGGGTCGCGCCAGCGTTCGAGTTCGCCTTCGAGTTCGGCCACGCGTTCCCTGCGTTCGGCGGCTTCGGCGCGTAGCTCGGTCAGCCTGGACTGCTGCTCGGACCAGGCCCGCAGGCTGGAGGCGTACGACACGATCAACGCGGCCAGCACCAGCGCCAGGATCGCGGCGCGGCCGGTGAGTCCAGTCCGTCTCGACGGTGTCTCGGCGGCTTCCGCGTCCTTCCGCTGCTGCCGGTCGCCACCACGACCAGCCGCCGGTCGCCCGCCGGTCGGCCGGGCGGGTCCGCGTCCGGCCCGATCCGCGTCGGCCTCAGCACGACCTGGACTGCCCGGGGCGCTCGCCCGCCGCGGTGCGCGAGCCGGACCGGTGCCGCCCCGTGCGCCGCGTCCCGGCGAGGCAGGGGTGCGACGACCGCGGCGCGGCCCACCGCCACCCGGTCGGGGACCACGGTCCCTGCGCCCCTCGCCCACGAGACCTCCGCCCCTTCTGTCAGTGCGTACGACCCGTGCCTGACCCGTCAACACCGACCCGTCAACGCCGACCCGTCAACACCGACCCGTCAACGCTGGCCCGTCGCCACGAGCTCAGTGACCCGGCAGCAGAGCGAGGTCAGCTGTCCTCTGCCCCCGCGAACCTCGGGAAGGCCAGCCGCCCGGCGTACCGCGCGGCGTCGTCCAGCTCCTCCTCGATCCGCAGCAGCTGGTTGTACTTCGCGACCCGCTCGCTCCGCGCCGGCGCGCCGGTCTTGATCTGGCCGGAGTTCGTCGCGACCACCAGGTCGGCAATCGTGGTGTCCTCGGTCTCGCCGGACCGGTGACTGATCATCGTGGTGAACCCGGACCGGTGCGCCATTTCCACCGCGTCGAGCGTCTCGGTCAGCGTGCCGATCTGGTTGACCTTGATGAGGACGGAGTTGGCGGAGCTCTCCACGATCCCTCGGGCGATCCGTTCCGGGTTGGTGACGAAGAGATCGTCGCCGACGAGCTGCACCTTGGCGCCCACCGCCCTGGTGAGTTCGCCCCACCCTGCCCAGTCGTCCTCGGCCAGCGGGTCCTCGAGGGAGACGAGGGGGTACGCGGCGAGCAGCTCGGAGTAGTACGCCGCCATCTCCGCGGCCGACCTCTCCCCGCCCTCGAAGACGTACTTCGCCTTCTCCGCGTCGTAGAACTCCGTCGCCGCCGCGTCGATCGCCACCGTGATGTCGGAGCCGAAGGAGAAACCCGCCTTCTCGACCGCCTGACCGATCAGGTCGAGCGCGGCCCGGTTCGACGGCAGGTTGGGCGCGAAGCCGCCCTCGTCGCCGAGTCCGGTCGACAGTCCCTGCCCCTTGAGCACGGACTTCAGCGCATGGTAGGTCTCGGCGCCCCAGCGCAGCGCCTCCGCGAAGGTCGCCGCGCCGATCGGCGCGATCATGAACTCCTGGAAGTCGACGTCGTTGTCCGCGTGCGCGCCGCCGTTGACGATGTTGAGCATGGGCACCGGCAGCAGGTGGGCGTTCGGGCCGCCGATGTAGCGGAAGAGCGGCAGATCGGCCGAGTCCGCAGCCGCGCGCGCGACCGCGAGCGAGACACCGAGCAGCGCATTGGCGCCGAGCCGGGCCTTGTTGGGGGTGCCGTCGAGGTCGAGCAGCCGAGCGTCGACCAACCGCTGCTCGCTCGCTTCGTAGCCGACCAGCTCCGGGGCGATCTCGTCGACGATGCCGGTCACGGCCCGCTCGACGCCCTTGCCGCCGTAACGCGCCTCGTCACCGTCGCGCAGTTCGACCGCCTCGAACGCACCGGTCGACGCACCTGACGGGACCGCCGCCCGCGCGATGGTGCCGTCGTCGAGACCAACCTCGACCTCGACGGTGGGGTTGCCACGCGAGTCCAGAATCTCGCGGGCGGTCACGGCATCGATCGTGGCCACGTGGGTTCCTCCAGGTACGTCCTGATTGCGGTACGGATGTGAGCGCTCGCGCCCCCGGTGCTGCGCTACTGGATTGACGGGCTCGAGCCTAACGGCGCCACCTCGAGGCTGGACGAACCGACCCGCACCATCACCGCTTCGAAACCGCATCGCGCACGGGCTCGCACACGGGCAGTTGCGCCACCCCGCCGCTATGGCCCAGGGGCGTCGCCGCCTCCAGCGCCTTCGGAAGCCTCGCCCGACCCTGCGGCCGGCGGCGCTTCGGCAACTTCGACGGCCGCGACGAACCGGCGGCAGGCGTCCCGCAACGCCTGCTCGGGATCGACACCGGCCGCCCGTGCCTGCTCGACAAGTGCGAACAGCAGCTCGCCCAGCCGTTCGGCGGTGAGCGGCTCCCCGGTCGCCTCGGCTGCTGTGACGCGCGGGCCCTGAATGGCCAGCCCGGTTCGCTGCGTACGCCCCAGAAGCTTGTCGGCCAGCGTCAGGGCCGGCAGGGCGAGGGGGACGCCCTCCACCGCGGAGGTTCGCCGCTTCTCCTCGGCCTTGAGCTGGTCCCAGACGTTCTCGATCTCGGCGACATCGCCAGGGCCGGTTTCTCGCCGCGTCTCGCCGAACACGTGCGGGTTCCGGCGGATCAGCTTCTCCACCAGGTCACCGGCCACGTCGTCGATCGTCCACGTCTCCCCTCGCTCGCCGTCGTCGGCCCCGCCCTCGCCCGCGGCGCCCTCCTCGGCCAGTCGGGCGTGGAACACCACCTGGAACAGCAGGTCGCCGAGTTCCTCCCGCAGGTGCGTACGGTCACCCGTCTCGATCGCCTCGACGGTTTCGTACGACTCCTCGACGAGATAACGGACGAGCGACCGGTGGGTCTGTTCCCGCACCCACGGACAGTGGGCGCGCAGCTGGTCCATGACGGCGACCAGGTCGAGGAGCCGGGCACCGGGCAGGTCGTACGACGCAGGAACGACCTCGAGCTCAGGCACGACCGAGGCGCCCGCATCGGCGCGTTCGGCGAGCAGGTGGGCGAGTGCGCGCCCGAGCTCGCCGGCGCCGTCGTCAGGGGCCAGCCAGACCAGCTCGACTCCGGACGCGGCCTCGTCGAGGAGCCATCGGGCGAGCGCCGGGGCCGGCGCGGCCGCGGCGGGCACCGGGTCGCCGGCGCCATGTGCAGGGACGAATGCGTGCTCCACCGCGATCCCGGCGGCATCCAGCGGCGGGCGCTGCGGATGATCCGGATCGTCGGTGAGTACGCGGTCGGCCCGGCGCAGCCGCTCCCAGGCCGGCCAGGACAACAGGCCCGGCGCCACCCGAGGGCTGGTCAGCAGCAGCGTGAGACGTCCCGCCGGTGTCGGATCGGAACCTTCAGCCGTCACGATGCAGCCGTCCCGATGCGAGGGTCCCAGTCACGGGGGTCCCAGCCACGGCGGCGTCACAGTCACGGGGCCCGTTCGTCAACCGCTGGTCAGGGCCCGGCCGGCGGGAGCTGCGGCTGCTCCGTCTCGCTGGGTTCGACCAGCTGGCCGCCCGGCAGCAGCTGCGCGCCGTCCCACCTGCCGTATCTCGGATTGACCGTCACACCGACCTCACGCGAGGTCCGGCGCATCTGCTCGCCGAGAAGCTGGTCGGCCTTGGCCTGGTCAGCCTGGCTCGCTGGCGTCTTGCCGAGCAGGCTGGCGTTGAGCTCGCGGCGAAGTGCCACCCACCGGGCGAACTCCTCGCGCATGTCGCCGGGGATGAACACCTGCTGGGCCCGGATCTCGTCCTCCACCTTGTCGATGTCGGCCCGACTGGCCGTGACACCGAGCCGGTCGGCGGTCTCCGTGATCAGGCTGTCGTTGATCAGCTGCTGGAGGAGGGCGCGCTGGTTCTCGGCGAGCTCGGCCGTGCTCGGGTTGACCTGCCCGCCCGGAACATCGCTGGCGCGTGCCGAGTGGTCGAGGATCTCCTCGAGCTGCTTCTGCAGGAACGACACCGAGATGGTCTCGCCGCCGACCTGAGCCGCCGCGCTGGGATTGGACAGCGATCCACAGCCGGTGAGCGTGAGTCCGGCGGCGACGACAGCGGCAAGTACGGCGAGTCGAGGAGTACGCCTCAGGGCGAGCACGGGACCTCATTTCTTGCGGGCACGTCTTCGCGGCGGAGCACGTCCTGCCCAGCCGCCCGGCCGGGCGCCGACTTGGCTCCGCCCCGGGTCGGGCGGGCGCTGGCGGTGCGTTTCGTGTCGGCTGACGCCGCACCCGATCGTACGCAGGGCGGCGCTCGTAGCGCCCGGAGGGGTTGACCGGAAGCCGGCGGTATCAGCGCCTCGGGCGCCGACTGGGGTGGGTCGGGGTCGGTGGGTCGGGCGCGAGAGACCCGTCTGGCGCGATGTGGGAGAAGATCTGGTCGACGAGGGTGAGCACGTGCGGGTCTTCCACGGCATAGATGTGTCGGCGGCCATCCTTGCGGGCGGTGACCAGACCGGCCAGCCGGAGTTTCGCCAGATGCTGGCTCACGGCCGCCACGGTGGCACCGGTGTGCTCGGCGAGGGTTCCCACGTCGTACTCGTGGCGGGCCAACAGCCAGACCAGGTGCAGCCGGGTCGGCGCCGAGAGCAGGTCGAACGTGTCCGCGGCGGCCCTGAGCTGGGGCCCGGTCGGATCGGTCGAACGCCCCGCCTGATCAGTCATCGCTGCACCTGCGCGGTCATGGTGCGCTGAATTCTTCCGTACGCCGGGACGACCCCGTTCGCGGGCCGGAATGATCACGCCGCAGGCGCCGGCCTCGCGCACGATCGCCTCGAACGGCGCGAGGTAGTTCTCTCATTTGCGCAACTGATTGACAATCAGCGGCTGGCGGGGCACCCTTGAGCCTGCGAAGGGGAGTAGCCCTCAACACCGTGGTCGACACACTGGCGTCGCGCACCGCGAGCGATGCCCGGCCCGGCGGCCTTCCACCAAGGCGGGCGAGACCTTCGACCCAAGGCGATGTCGCCGGGTCGAGGTCACGCAACCCCTCGATCCGGCGGTACGACCAGACCGCTGAAGCATCGAGGAGTGGCACCGCCGGCATGGACGCTCTCGTTACCAGTTTCGCCATCGGCTTCGCCGTGATCTTCGTCGCCGAACTCGGCGACAAGTCCCAGCTGATGGCCATGCTCTTCGCGACCCGCTACCGCCCCGCACCGGTGCTCGCGGGCATCTGCATTGCCACCACGGCGGTCCACGCGGTCTCCGTCGGAGTCGGGCACGGGCTCGGTGCCGCGCTGCCGGCGACCTGGATCTCCCTGGTCGCCGGCCTCGCGTTCCTCGGCTTCGCGGCGTGGACACTTCGTGGCGACGTCCTGCACGAGTCCGACCAAGCCCGCACCCGCCGGACCGGGCGGTCCGCGGTCATCGCCGTGACCACAGCCTTCTTCCTCGCCGAACTCGGCGACAAGACGATGCTCGCCACGGTCACCCTCGCCACCCAGCACCAGTGGTTCGGGATCTGGGTGGGCTCCACCGTCGGCATGGTCATCGCCGACGCGATCGCCATCGCGATCGGCCACCACCTCGCCGTACGCCTGCCCGAGCGGGCGATCCGCTACTCCGCAGCGGCACTGTTCGCCCTGGGCGGTCTCTGGCTGCTCATCGGTGCGACCTAGATGGCCATGTAGCTGTGTGGCGTCGCAGGAATGGCGGCGTAGAAAGGCGCGCGCGGACGCCTTGCACGCGCGCCGGCGCCCTTCAGAGGCTCAGGCCCCGAACACGTCCGGGTCGGGCCCGGTCCGCTCACCCCTGTCCAGGGCGGTGATGGCGGCCACGTCGTCTGAGCTGAGCTCGAAGTCGAACACCGCGAAGTTCTCCGCGATCCGCGACGGGGTGACGGACTTCGGGATGACGACGTTCCCCAGCTGCAGATGCCACCGCAGAATCACCTGCGCCGGCGTCCGGCCGTAGCGCTCCGCCAGTCCGGTGATCACCGGGTCGGCGAGGACCGTGCCGCCCTGCGCGAGCGGGCTCCACGCCTCGGTGCGGATGTCGTACTTCGCGTCGAACTCCCGCATGTCGGCCTGCACGAGATAGGGATGGAGCTCGATCTGGTTGACGGTAGGGACCGTGCCGGTCTCGTCGAAGAGCCGCTGCAGGTGCGACGCCTGGAAGTTCGACACCCCGATGGCCTTGATCCTCCCGTCGGCGTACAGCTTCGCGAACGCCCGCCAGGTGTCGACGTACTTGTCCTGGCCCGCCGCCGGCCAGTGGATCAGGTACAGGTCTACGTAGCCCAGCCGCAGCTTGCGCAGGCTCTCCTCGAACGCCACCATCGTCGAGTCGTACCCCTGCTCGGCGTTCCACAGCTTCGTGGTGACGAACAGGTCCTCACGGGGAACGTCGCACTCGGCGATCGCCTGCCCCGTCCCCTCCTCGTTGCCGTAGATCGCGGCGGTGTCGATGCTGCGGTAGCCCACCTCGATGGCGGTCTTCACGGCGGCCACGGCGTCGACGTTCGGGACCTGCCAGACGCCGAAGCCGAGCTGCGGGATCTGCACACCGTTGTTCAGGGTCAGTAGGGGGACGGTGGACATGAACGAGTGAACCTCCACGAAGAGACGGTGCCCGGTGGTGGGCTGGTCGCAAGCAGACATCAGACCATACGGGCCGTCGAACGCCCACCGCTCCCCGTGGACCGCCAGTCCGCCGAGCTAGATTGGGCGGCCGTGGACGTCCGTACGCTCGCCTATGACCATCCCCACGCCACGACCCTGATCGACGAGCTCCAGCGGTGGTACGTCGAGTGGTACGGCGACACCGACAAGACCCCGGTCGATCCGGCGGAGTTCCAGCCGCCGAGCGGCCTCTTCCTCGTGGGCTACCTCGACGGTCGCCCCGCCGGGTGCGGAGGGTGGCGGATCCGGGATACCCGGGACCCGGACCTGTGCGACGGGGACGCCGAGATCAAGAGGATGTACGTCGTACCGTCGGCACGTGGTCGTGGACATTCGCGCACACTGCTGGCCGGGATCGAACGCACCGCCCGAGCGGCCGGCGTCAGACGCCTCGTACTGGAGACGGGCGCGCTCCAGCCGGAGGCGATCGGGCTCTACGAGTCGAGCGGCTACGCGCCGATCGGCACGTTCGGACTCCATCGCGACGAACCGCTGAGTCGCTGCTTCGCGAAGGTCCTCACGGCCGCCAGTACCCCAGATCGCCGCGACGACCCGTCCGATCGGCTGAGTCAGCGGTAGCCGAAGTTCTGCGTCGCCCAGGGCCCCCGCTCGTTCCCGAAGTAGACGCCGACCCCGATGGCCTCGAACCGGCAGTTGAGGATGTTCTCCCGGTGACCCCGACTGTCCATCCAGGCGTCGACGACCGACTCGGGCGTGGGGTAGCCCATCGCGATGTTCTCACCGCCCGGAGCGTCGTATCCCGCGGCCCGCATGCGGTCCCAGGGTGTGGTGCCTTCGGGCGACGTGTGGTCGAAGTACCCGCGCTCGGCCATGTCCTTCGAGTGCCCCCGGGCAGCGGTACGCAGCCGGTCGTCGGCGCGTAGCGGCCCGCACCCTTCCTCGGCCCGCTCGACGTTGGTGAGGCGGACGACCTCGTTCTCGTACGTCGCCTGCTTCGACGGTGGTGGGGCAGGTGCCTCGGTCTGCGTGGGCGACGGTTTCGGCGACGGCGTGCGCTCAGGCGGGGCTGTGGTGCGCTTCGGCTCCGGCGCCTCGGTCCTGGTCGGTCGCGGCGTGGGAGTCGGCGTCCTCGAGGGCTTCCGGGTAGCGGTCGGTGTGGAGGTGGCGGTCGCAGTGGCCGTCGGCGTGGCCGAGGCAGTCTCTGACGGTATGCGGGCCTCTCGAGCACGGCCGCGGTCTCCCACGGAGTCCGGGTTCTCGGTGGCGGTGCGTGACTGCCGTTGCTGGGAGACGAGGTACCACCCCGTCGTCGACACCACGCCGACCATGCCGACGACAGCGACCGTCACGGCGGCGGCCAACGCCCCGCGCCGCGGCCTCTTGCGGCGATGACGGCGAGGGTTCGCACCGTCGCGGTTCTCGGCGTGGGTGTCGGTGTCGTCCGGCTCCCAGTAGATCGGGGGGTCGCGGTCGTCTGGTGCGTCCCACAGGTGCTCGTCGTTCTGCCACGCAGGGGATCGGGCTGGGAGCTGCCACTGAGTGCGGTCGTCCAACTCGGCGTCGTCCCACCCCGGGGCCTCGTCCGACGAACGCCACGTAGCTCGAGGCGGGTCGTGCGGCGACTCCCAGTGTTGCCGGTCGCTCGGGGCGCTCCAGCCCGGATCCAGGTCGTCCGGGACGCCCCACCCCGCCGGTCGGCGGGGCGGCCACCCGCCCCGATCGGCGCCCTGGCCGCTTCGGGGATCGTCGGCAGCCGCCTGGTTGCTCAGCTCTTCCCAGGACCTGGGCTCACTGGAGTGTCCCCGATCCCACGCCGGTCGCGGCTGATCCCATGCCGGTCGCGGCTGGTCCCACGAGGGCCGGCTGTCTGCCTGCGGTTGGTCCCACGAAGGCCGGCTGTCTGCCCCAGGGCGGTCCCACGAGGGGCCACTGTCTGCCTGCGGTTGGTCCCACAATGGGCCGCTACTGGGTCGCGGCGGCCACGTGGGTGGTTCCTCCGGCCGCGGTGGTGACCACTCCGGCCGGTCGACGGGCGACGGAGGCTGCGACCATCCTGCGCCACCGGCCGCACGCCACTGCGGTTCCGGGTCGTTCCCGCGTCCTCCCCCGTACGGCCGGCCGGTCGGCGGTGGCCAGGTCCGCCGGCCATCGCCGTCGGGTTGGTGGCTGTCGCGTGGATGCTCGGGTGGCATGGACACTCCCCTTTCCCGCCACCCGCCGCGCGTGGAAGGAGCCGCGGCCGGGCGCATCTCTGGCGCCGGGCCGCGGCCCCTCTCCTACGGCAGCGGCAGTTCTATCGGTAACGGAAGGTCGGGCAATGGAAGATCGGGCAACGGCAACGGCAGGCCAGATGTCGGCGACGGACTCGGCGTCGTGGGGTCCGGCTCAGACGTCTCAGTCGGCGTGGGCGCCGGAGTGGTGGGGTCGGGCGAGTTCGTCGTGGGCGACGGCGACGACGTGGGCTCCGACGTCGGCTCCGTTGTCGGCGTGATCGTCGGTGTCGACCGCGGCAGCGTCTGGCGCGCGGCCTCTTCCTCTGCCTCCGGCAACGTCCGTGCCGGCGACGGTCGCGGTGCCGGCGACGAGGACGCATCGGCGGTGGCCGTCTGGTTGCCCGGCGTGGCCGAGTCGGGCGCGCCAAGCCAGTTCTGCTCGCTGCTGGTCAACCGGGTCGTGTCACTCGTGTCGGAGGGTACGCCGGCGCCCCGGGACAGACTGGAACTCGCCGGGGCGTCGAGCGACCCGGCAGCGGTGGGCGCCTGCCCTTGGGGAAGAAAGAGGAACCACCCGGCTCCGGCGGCCGCGGCACCGATGCCCAGGACTCCGGCAGCAGCGGCGGCCACGGGGAGTGCACGGCGTTGACTCTGCGGTTGCCCGCCCTGGTCGGACTGGCGGTGCGTCGTGACTGCTGTGGATCGGCTCGGCTGGCTGACCTCGCGTCGCTGGCGACGGGAACCGCGGTGGCGGCCGGGCCGTGACGACCCCAGGTCGTCGCGGGACGAGCCACCGTTGGTCGGTGACGAATCGGGCAGCATAGGCACTCCCGGTGGTCAGCGGATATTCGACGGGTCTCCCCCGCACACAGCCCAAAGCTGTCGTTACCCTAGCCGATCGCCCATGTGGCCCATCTGATAACAGTCTGTGACTAATAGCCCTGGGATCACCAGACTTGTGGTCGCCCGTGCCCCTGCGTATCTCTGCTCGGCAGGGTGCGTACGGGGGCCGTCAGGCGGGTGTCGACGACGAGGTGCTCGGTGCCCGGGAGTCGAGCACGACGGCCTCGATGAGATCGCGGGCCCAGCGCAACAGCTCGAGGTCACGCAGCGGCTGGCCGCCGATCGGTGCCGTCGCCGGTCGCGGCACGAGGATGGTCCTGACCTGCCGTTTCACCACCGTGCGGGGATAGAGACGGTTCAACCGCAGCTCCTGGCTCTCCCGCAGTTCCACCGGCGCGAACCGGATCTGGTTGCCCTGCAACGTGACGTCGGTGAGGCCGGCCTCCCTGGCGAGCAGCCGGAATCTCGCGACCTCGAGAAGGTTCTCCACCGGCTTCGGCATGATCGCGCCGTAGCGGTCGATGAGCTCCTCCGCCACCTGCTCCACCTCGTCGAGGCTGCGGACCGCCGCGAGCCGTTGGTACATCTCCAGCCGCAGCCGCTGGCTGTCGACGTAGTCGTGCGGCAGGTGCGCGTCGATCGGCAGCTCGACCTTGACCTCGGCCTCCTCCACGGCCCCCTCGCCACGGAAGTCGGCCACCGCCTCGCCGACCAGGCGTACGTAGAGATCGAAGCCGACGTCGGCGATGTGGCCGGACTGCTCACCACCGAGCAGGTTGCCGGCACCACGGATCTCGAGGTCCTTCATCGCGACGGCCATGCCAGCGCCGAGTTCGGTGTTCTGTGCCAGGGTGGCGAGCCGCTCGTGCGCGGTCTCGGTCAGCGGCTTCTCCGGCGGATAGAGGAAGTACGCATAGGCCCGCTCCCGCCCGCGACCCACCCGGCCGCGCATCTGGTGCAGCTGCGAGAGACCGAAGAGATCCGAGCGCTCCATGATGAGGGTGTTGGCGTTGGAGATGTCCAACCCCGCTTCGACGATCGTGGTGCAGACGAGCACGTCGGCGCGCTTCTCCCAGAAGTCGACCATCACCTGTTCGAGCTGGTGCTCGCGCATCTGGCCGTGCCCGACGACGACGCGGGCCTCGGGCACCAGCTGACGGATCCGGGCCGCCGCCTTCTCGATCGTGTTGACCCGGTTGTGGACGAAGAACACCTGTCCCTCGCGGAGCAGCTCGCGCCGGATCGCCGCGACCACCTGGCGTTCGTCGTAGCCACCCACGAACGTCAGCACCGGGTGGCGTTCCTCCGGCGGCGTCATGATGGTCGACATCTCGCGGATGCCGGTGATCGCCATCTCGAGCGTGCGCGGAATCGGGGTCGCCGACATCGTGAGGACGTCGACGCTCGCCCGCAACGCCTTCAGCTTCTCCTTGTGCTCGACGCCGAACCGCTGCTCCTCGTCGACGACGATCAGGCCGACGTCCTTGAACGACACCTCGTTGCCGAGCAGGCGGTGCGTACCGATCACGACGTCGATCGCGCCGGTCGCGATACCGGTCAGGGTCTCCTTCGCTTCGCGGTCGGTCTGGAACCGCGACAGCGCGCGCACCGTCACCGGGAACGGCGCGAACCGCTCCGCGAACGTGGAGTAGTGCTGCTGGACAAGCAGAGTGGTGGGCACGAGGATCGCCACCTGCTTGCCGTCCTGCACCGCCTTGAACGCCGCCCGCACGGCGATCTCGGTCTTGCCGTAGCCGACGTCGCCACAGATCAACCGGTCCATCGGGATCGACTTCTCCATGTCCTGCTTCACGTCGTCGATGGTGCCGAGCTGGTCGGGGGTCTCGACGTAGGGGAACGCGTCCTCCAGCTCACGCTGCCACGGCGAGTCGGGACCGAACGCGTGACCCTTCGTCGCCTGCCGAGCGGCGTAGAGTTTGATCAGCTCGGCGGCGATCTCCTTGACGGCGCGGCGTGCGCGACCCTTGCGCTTGGCCCAGTCCGAGCCGCCCATCTTGTCGAGGCTCGGCTGCTCGCCCCCGACGTAGCGGGTCACCAGGTCGAGCTGGTCGGTGGGGACGAACAGCCGGTCGCCGGGGTGGCCGCGCTTGGAGGGTGCGTACTCGATCACGAGGTACTCGCGCGTGGTGCGCTGCTGGCCGGTGCCGACCGTGCGTTCCATCATCTCGACGTACCGGCCGACCCCGTGCTGGTCGTGGACGACGTAGTCGCCGGGACTCAGCTCCAGCGGGTCGATCGTGCGGCGGCGGCGCGTGGGCATGCGACGCATGTCCTTGGTGGACGCGCCCCCTCGACCCAGCAGGTCGGCCTCGGCCAGGACGGCGAGCCGCGCCTCGGGTGCGACGAAACCGTGGTCGACGCGGCCGCGGGTGACGTGCACGAGCGACGGCTCGGGAAGCTGCTCGAGGTGCTCGTCGAGCCGGGCGGGCAGGTCCTGGCCACGCAGGACCTCCACCAGGCGCTCCGCCGGACCGTGCCCCTCGGTGACGAAGACGACCCGCCAGCCGTCGGCGATCCACCGGCGTACGTCGGTGATCATCGCGTCGGTGTTGCCGTGGTAGGCGTCGGCCGCCTGCGCGCTGACCGTGCGCGACTCGACCGCTCCCAGCTCGACGTCGACGTCGACCTGCACCAACTCGCCGGCTTCGGTACGCAGCGGTGCGGCGGGCGTCGCGTTGTCGGGCTCGGCCGCGAACGGTGACAGGCTCCACCAGGCGAGCCCGGCGGCGAGAGCGTGCCGGCGTACGTCGGCGAGGCTGCGGTAGGCGGCTGCGCCCAGGTCGATCGGCGCCTCTCCCCCGCCGGCGGCGGCCGCCCAGCTGGCGTCGAGGAACTCCTGGCTCGTCGCCACCAGGTCATGGGACCGGCTGCGGACCCGCTCGGGATCGCACACGACCGTGTGGGTGCCGGCGGGCATCAGGTCGAGGAGCAGTTCCATCTCGTCGACCAGGACGGGGGCCAGCGACTCCATCCCTTCGACCGCGTGCCCGTGCGCGAGCTTCTCGAACAGCTCCGCGAGCTCCGGATGCGCGACGGCGAGCTTGGCCGCCCGCTCGCGGACGTCGGCGGTGAGCAGCAGCTCGCGACATGGGGGTGCGTAGAGGCCATGGTCGGCGGTGCCGAGCGACCGCTGGTCGGCCACCTTGAACGACCGGATCTCCTCGATCTCGTCGCCGAAGAACTCCACCCGCAACGGATGTTCCTCGGTCGGTGGGAACACGTCGACGATCCCGCCCCGCACCGCGAACTCGCCGCGCCTCTCCACCAGGTCGACGCGGTGGTAGGCGGCCGCGGCCAACCGGCGTACGACCTCGTCGAGGTCACGCTCCTCGCCCACGTGGAGTGACACCGGCTCGAGGTCGGCCAGGCCTTTGACCTGCGGCTGCAGCACGCTGCGTACCGGCGCGACGACGACCTTGGGTCGTGGGTTCTCCGCATCGGGGTGGACCAGCCGGCGCAGCACCGCGAGCCGCCGACCCACGGTGTCCGAGCGCGGCGAGAGCCGCTCGTGCGGAAGCGTTTCCCAGGCCGGGTAGTAGGCCACCGCGCTGTCGTCGCCGAGCAGGCTCTGCAATGTGGCGGTGAGATCCTCGGCCTCGCGTCCGGTCGCGGTGACCGCGAGGACGGGGCGGTCCGCGCCACCGGTGTCGGTCGGCGCGGCGAGGGCGGCCACCGCGAACGGCTGCACCGCCTTGGGCGCGGTGAGGTCGAGTGGTGCCGCCGCACTCGCCCGTGCCGCTTCGACCGCGGCCGCGATCGCGGGGTCGGCGACGACGAGTTCGATGAGTCCGGTGAGGCCCATGGATCCCTTCCAGAAACAGAAGTGGTGGCCCGCGACGGCCATGTCGAGGGACAGTGACAAAGGCGACGGGGCAACACGAACGCCCCGATTCGCAGTGCGGACCGGGGTGAAGTACCAAGACTAACGCGCCCCTCCGACAACCCCCGCGCGAACGTCACCTCCCCGGTGATCATGACGGTGATCATGATCGTGATCATGAGGACTTTGCCAATCTATGGCCGACTTTTCCTTCAGGATCATGGGCTTCACCGGTCATACGGATCCGGCGGACGGTGGTCCCGGCCGGATCGATCGCAGAAATCGGCAGCGATTTCCCAACACCTGAGCGGTCCGTCCGTCTTCCTCTTGCGTACGACAAATTCCTTGCGTACGACACGTTCCTTGCGTACGACGCTCTGGGGAGCAGACGGTGAAGGGAAGAGCGCCATGACAGACCTGCAGGCGACCGGAGTGGTGGAGAACGTCCCGGTCCTCGACCTCTCGCACACGACCTGGGAAGAGGACCTGGCCGGCATCGACCGGATCGCGAACGTCGGCGCCGTCGTGGTGCCGGAGAACCTCGCCCACGCACTCGCCCGGATCTCGATGCAGAACGTCGGCGCGGTCGTACCGGTCCCCACCGGCGCGCACGTGCGGGTCCACACCGGCACGATGACGCTCGGCGGCGACGCCCTCGCCGACCCGGGCGGCGACAACGAGGTCCTCGTGGTGATAGGCGGGCTGCTCATCACCAGTCCCCTCACCCGGATCGGCTACCGCGAGGTCATCGTCATCGGCACGGTCCTCGCGCCCCGGGGAAGCGAGTCGGTTCTCGGCGCCGGCCTGACCCGGATGACGGGGATGGTCCACTACTACCGGTACGCCGAGGGGCAGCAGCTCAGACCGCTCACCGGCCAGCAGACCCTGAGCGGGAGCACCCTCGCCAACCAGGGCGGGTCACCCGATGACGTTCTCGTCGTCACCGGACAGACGATCGTCACCGGGCAGGTCACCGCAGTGGGCTTCCAGCAGATCTACTACACCGGAGAGGTGATCGTCCCACGCGAGAGCGAGTCCGTGCTGGCGCCATTGCTCGCCGGAGCCGGCCAGCTGGTGTGGTACGACGGGTCGCCACGGTGCTTCCTCGGCGACGAGACGTTCGGCCGAGGGTTCTTCGAACTCGTCGACGAGCCGCTCGGGCTCCTGCTGGTCGGGTCGTTCCGGATCGACGACGACGTACCCGCCGGCCTGCTCCGGGACAAGGTCACCTCGATCAGCCTGGTCGGCTCGCTCGCGGCGCCGAAAGAACTGATCCCGGTCGTCCAGCTGCTGGCGACCGCCAAGTACGGCGACATCTCGGTGGCCGGGGATGACGCGGAGCACTGAAGCCGAGGAGTCCTTCACCGAGATCTTCGAGGCGTACCACGCGAGCGTGCACGCCTACCTGCTCGGCCGGATCGGCGACCGCGAGCTGGGCCGCGACCTGCTGCAGGAGACGTTCCTGCGGGTGTGGCGGCGGTTCGACGAGGTGCGGGCACTGCCACCCCAGCGGCGGCAGGCGTGGATCTTCACCGTGGCCCGCAACCTGGTGACCGACTCCTACCGCGCGCGGGCCACCCGGGAAGCGACGGCCCGGACGCTGGCCGACCACATGGTGCCGACGACCGGCGCGGCCGCCGCCGACCCACCCGCCGCACACGTGGAGAGGAACGAGCTGATGAACGACGTGATGACAGCTGTCCGGACGCTGCCCGAGGAGGCCCGGGTGATCCTCGCGATGCACGCCGTCGGCGAGCTGACCAGCGCCCAGATCGGCGAGGCGTTGGGCCAGCCCGCCGGAACGATCCGCTACAAGCTGGCCAGAGCCCGGCAGGCGCTCGCGAAGGCGCTCGGGCTCAACACCCTCAGTCTTGAGGAGGTACGACGATGAACGAAGCTTCACCGCTCGACGACCTGCTGGCTGTCTGGTCGAGCGCGCTCCGGCTGCGGCCCGCGGAGCTGGAGGAGATCCGGCAGGCCATCCTCGCCGACCCCTACGGAGCGTCGACTCCCGGCCCGACGTCCACGTCACCTCCCACGCACGTGTCCACGCCGGCATCAGATTCAACGCCTCCGCCGACCGCGCCGGGAGCCCTGCCGACGTCGTGGTGGCAGACGTTCGCGGTCCAGGTCGCCGGTGTTGTCGTCCAGGCGAACCGTCCGCCCGCTCTCGCGGGCCTCCTCGGGGGAACCGTCTCATGACCGATGCCATCGACACCGACCGCGACACCGACCGCGTCACCGACCGCGTCACCGACCGCGACACCCGCCTGCACACCGCCGGATCCGGCGTGGACATGGCAACGAGTGCGGCCGACGACCTCAGCATCGTCGCCCACGACCTGCGCCGTACGTACCGCAAACGCAAGGGCTGGTTCCGCTCCGGCGAGGTCGTCGAGGCCGTGCGCGGCATCAGTTTCGGCGTACCTCGCGGGACGATCTTCGGCATGGTCGGTCCCAACGGTGCCGGCAAAACCACGACGATCAAGATGCTCTCGACGATGCTCATCCCCACATCTGGATCGGCGACCATCGGCGGGTTGGACGTCGTACGCCAGGAGACCGCCGTACGCCGCCAGCTCGGCGTCCTCTTCGGTGGTGACAAGGGGCTCTACAACCAGCTGTCCGGGCGGGAGAACCTGCGCTACGCGGGCCGCCTCTACGGCATGGACGACCGGGCGATCGCGGCCAGGTCCGAGGAGTTGCTCGCCCGGGTCAGGCTCACCGACCGCGCCGCGGAGCGGGTCGAGAGCTACTCGCGGGGCATGAAGCAACGCCTGCACATCGCGAAGACCCTGCTCCACGAGCCCGCGGTGGTGATCCTCGACGAGCCGACGATCGGGCTGGATCCTTCGGCGGCGATCGACGTACGCCAGCTGATCGCCGACCTGGCCGGCGAGCACACGATCCTGCTCACCACCCACGACATGTACGAAGCGGACCTGCTCTGCCGTGAGCTCGCCATCGTCGACCGCGGCATCATCGTCGCCAGCGGGACACCGGCCGCGCTGAAGGCGCAGGCGAAGGTCGACCGCCGGGTGGTCGTCACGCTGACCGAGCGGTCGGGATGCCGGGCGGCGGGCGAGGTGATCGACCGGTTGCGGGTGCTCGCTCCGGTGACACAGGTCCAGCACGACACCGGAGCCGACGGCGCCGTCGCCGCCACCCTGACGCTGCGCTGCACCGACACCACCGCCGCGCTCGACCAGGCGCTCGCCGTCCTTCGCGAGGGCGGCGCCGAGGTGCGCACCATCGACATCCGCGAACCGTCCCTCGAGGACGCCTTCCTCAGCGCCACCGGCCGAGAGTTCGAGGAGGACGCATGAACGCGGACACACCGGTCGGGCGGTTCCGCGCCGACTGGCGACTGTTGTGGGCCACGGTGCGGGTCTTCCTGCTGCGGTGGGCGTCCAACCCGATCATGCTGGTCCGCGCGCCGCTGATGCCGCTCCTGCTGCTGGTCAGCTTCACGGTCGCCTACCAGGTCTCGGGACAGGCAGCCGTGCAGCGCCAGGACGTCGTGGGCTTCCTCGTCGTCGGCATACTGGCCACGTTGGCCTGGAACTCGACGGTCTGGGGAAGCGGTCACGCGCTCCAGTGGGAGATCCACGCCGGCACCATCGCCTCGGTGATCGCCGCGCCCACCCGCACGATGCCCGTCGTCCTCGGCTACGGCATCGGCAACATCACCTGGGACATCACCGGACTTGCCTCCTGCATCGGCGCGGGTGCGCTTCTCGGCGCAAGGTTCGAGGTGGCCGACCCGATAGGCGCGCTGGTGTCCCTGGTGGCTGTCTACGCGAGTTCGCTGTGCATCGGCCTCGGTTTCGCCGGACTGTTCATCCTGTCCAGGCAGGCGAACGCGATGTCGAACTTCCTGCAGGCCCCGATCTGGCTGTTGGCGGGCTTCTTCGTACCGCGGACCGCGTTGCCCGACTGGCTCGAACCCATCTCCGCAGCCATCCCGCTGGCGCACGCCGTCGACGCCCTGCGCGCCACCACGCTGGCCGGCCGGTCGCTCGCCGAGGTCGGCGGTGCGCTCCTGGCCGCGGCCGCCACCAGCGCGGTGTTCCTCCTCGCCGGCGTCTGGTCCCTGCGCCGGGTGGACTACGCCATGCGCCGCCGCGGCAACCTCGACCTGCTGTGAGGAGCCTCCTGTGACTGCCCTCCCCTCCCCGATCCGGGTCGTGGCGGCGTCGGCGTACGCGGCCGGCCGGACGAAGATCCAGACCGCCGGGCCGGTGCCGTACGTCCTCGTCTGGATGACGCTGCCGGTCTTCACCCTGCTCATCGTCGGCCTCATCTACCGCGACGACCGTGAGCTGCGGGACTACGCCATCGTCGGCGGTGCCTGCCTCGCCCTGCTCTTCGGCATGCTCTTCAGCGCCGGCGAGATCCTCGACGACGAACGCCAGCGCGGCACCCTAGGCAACCTCTTCCTCGCACCGTGCTCCCGCTACGCGTGGCTCGGCGGCTTCCAGCTCTTCGCCGTCCTCGAGTCGCTCGCGACGGCGGCTCTGACGTTCACGACCGGCGCGGTCGTCTTCGGTCTCACGGTCGACATCGCGCCGCTCACCCTGCTGGTGACCCTCGTGCTCTTCATCTGCTGCATGTGGGGTGTCTCCATGATGGTCGGCGCGATCGGCGTCGCCATCCGGAACGCCAACCAGCTGTCCAACCTGCTCTTCGTCCCGATCCTGATGGTGGGCGGCACGATGTACCCGATCGCCCTGATGCCGGACTGGCTGCGGATTCCCGCCCGCTTTCTCCCGTTCGGCTACGGCATCCAGGCACTGGTCGACGCGACGACGAAGGGCGCCTCGGTCGCCGACCTGTGGCGGGAGCTCGCGCCGCTCGCCGGCTTCGCGGTGGTGCTGCCGCTGCTCGGCGTCGCTGCGTTCAGGCAGGTCGAACGACTCACCCGCCGCCGCGGGGCCCTCGACCTCACCTGAACAGGACCCTCGGCGCCACAGGTGAACCATGATCATGCGCGGCAAACCGGGCGGTAGCTCGTCCACAAGGGCCCGGCAACCCACGCATGATCATGACAACCTGCCCTGATGGAATGTCGTGGAGAGGGTCGCCGCTCCGACCTCCCTGTGAGGCCGCCCGTCCCGGGCGCGCCGAACCCGTGAGGAGCCCGCCATGAAGTACCTGCTGATCATGCATGTCAACCCCAAGATCCTCGACGCCCTGACCGAGGCGGAACGCGACGAGATCATGAACGGGCACGGCGAGTTCATGAAGACCATCCAAGAGTCCGGCGAAATGATCAGCACCCACGCGCTGGCCGATCCGTCGAACACCTCGGTGGTAAGCACGCGCGGCGGCGTGCCAGCAGTCACCGACGGCCCCTACCTGGAGGCCAAGGAGTACATGGGCGGCTACTACCTCGTCGACTGCGAGACCAAGGAACGCGCCGTCGAGCTCGCCGGCATGATCCCCGACACCAAGGTCGAAGGGCTGGCCGTGGAAGTGCGTCCGGTGATGTTCTCCGCCGGGTCGGACATGTGAGCCCACGCAGGGTTGTGCGCCCAAGCGGGAAAGGCACAGTCAGGCATGTGAGCACGGGCTGGGATGTGAGTACGCGGACGGACGAGTCGATCGAGGACCTGCTGCGCCGGTGCGCGCCGCAGGTCCTCGGCCTGCTCATCCGGCGGCACGGGCAGTTCGACGCCTGCGAGGACGCCGTGCAGGATGCTCTTCTCGCCGCTGCCGTCCAGTGGCCGGAGCAGGGCGTACCCTCCGATCCGCGCGCCTGGCTGCTCACCGTCGCCGGTCGGCGGCTGACCGACCAGTGGCGCAGCGACAGCGCCCGCCGACGGCGCGAGGACGCAGTGGCCGCTCAGGTGCCGGCACACGAGATGGTCCTCCCCGGCCCAGGCGACGAGCGCGCGGCGCAGGACGACGACACGCTCACCCTGCTGTTCCTGTGCTGCCATCCGGCCGTGTCCGAGCCGGCTCAGGTCGCCCTCACCCTGCGGGCGGTCGGAGGCCTGCGTACGGCCGAGATCGCCCACGCCTTCCTCGTTCCCGAGGCCACCATGGCGCAGCGGATCAGCCGGGCCAAGCAGCGCATCAAGGCCAGCGGCGCCGGCTTCGGACTGCCGCCCGAGCCCGAACGGTCCGATCGGCTCCGCGTGGTTCTCCACGTGCTGTACCTGATCTTCAACGAGGGCTACACCGCCACCTCCGGCCCCGAACTGGCGCGCAGTGGGCTGACCGACGAGGCGATTCGACTGACCAGGCAGGTCCACCGGCTGCTCCCCGACGACGGCGAGGTCGCCGGACTGCTCGCCCTGATGCTGCTCACCGATGCCCGGCGTACGACCCGGACCACCGCCGACGGCGCGATGGTGCCGCTCGCGGAACAGGACCGCGGCAGATGGGACCGAAAACTCCTCGAGGAGGGAGTCGCCCTCATCAGCGCCACCCTGGCCCGGTCATCGCTCGGTGCGTACCAGCTCCAGGCAGCCATCGCCGCGGTCCACGCCGAAGCACGGAGCACGCAGGAGACGGACTGGCGCCAGATCCTCATCCTCTACAAGATCCTGGACCGCATCTCGCCCAACCCCATGGCGACACTCAACCGCGCCGTGGCCACGGCGATGGTGGAGGGCCCGCAGGCGGGGCTCGACCTGCTCGCCACGCTCGACGCCGACAGGCGCGTCGCCGGCCACTACCGCATCGACGCCGTACGCGGACACCTGCTGGAGCTCGGCGGCGATCCCGCCGCCGCTCGGTCGAGCTACCAGGCGGCTGCGCGCGGCACGATCAGCCGTCCGGAACAGCGCTACCTCGAAGCACAGGCCGCCCGGCTTCGCGCGAACGACGATCCCGAGCCTGGTTGAGCTACCGGCGGCGGTAGACGCTGACGTGCAGCTTGCTGTCGGCGGTGAACGGCTGCTTGTCCCACCCGCCCCACCGCTCGGCGAGGCGGAGCCCGGCGATCCGCGCCATCAGGTCCATCTCGGGTGGCCAGATGAGCCGACACACGATCGGCCCGAACCGGATGCCCTTCTCGGACAGCGTGACATGGTTCTCCTCCAGCAGCTGGGTCACCGGGTCATAGCGGCAGACGTCCAGCCCCACGCTGTCCGTGCCGACCCATTCAGGCCGGACGTACTCGTGCTGGGCGGTCCACGCGCTCGGGACGGCCGCCTCCACCACGAACGCCCCGTCGTCGGCAAGGTGGCGGGCGGCGTTCTCGAAACACCGGACCTGGTCGTCCTGCGTCAGCAGATTGAAGAGGGAGTTGAAGACGAGGTAGACCAACGCGTGCGTGCCGGGGACCCGCTCCGAGGACATGTCGCCGACCGTGACGTGCAGGGCCTCGCCGCCAGGCTTCGACCGCAGCTGGTCCACCATGGCGCTGGACAGCTCGATGCCGGCCACGCTGACGCCCTGCTCGGCGAGCGGAAGCGCTATCCGTCCGGTGCCGATCGCGAACTCCAACGCGCGACCACCCCCGGCGACCTCGGCGAGGAACCGGCAGGCAGCCTGCTCGTCTCCTCGGAGCGAGTTGTCGTACCTGCTGGCCACGTCGGGGCCGAAGCTCGTCGCCGGGTCGAATCCGTCCATGCCGCCAAGCATTGTCCGCACGCCGACGCGACACCAACGAGTTTCCCCATGCCCCGCCGACGACGAGGACCGGCACGCCGCGAGGACCGGCACGCCGCGAGCGCCGGCGCCGGGTCAGCGACGCCAGGCCGGAGTGTGACCCAGGACCTTGGCGAGCTGTTCGTCGTAGGGCAGGAAGTAGTCCGCGAGCTGCTTGCGTACCGGCTCCGGCATCGGCTCGCTCGGCCGGGCGTTGTGCTGACCGAACGCCGACGGCAGCCAGGACGGCAGGCCGAGGAAGTCGAGCACGTCGTCGTAGGTCGACGCGGGGTTGGCGAAGAACTCCTCGCTCTCGATCACGTGTACGCACTCGCGCCCGAAGAGGTCGATCGCGGCCTGGAGGTGCTCGACGTAACGCCCGCGGGCGACGTAGGCATGATGGCGGTGCGCATCGCTCTGGTAGCCGTGGTCGGACGCCAGGCGCTCGACCTCCCCGGCCAGTCGCTCCGGCTCGAGGTCGAGGGCGCGTTCGAACGACTCGGTCTCGAAACCGCGCGCGAGACCATGCTTGTAGGCCGACCAGGCCCGCTCTATCGGGTCACGGACCATGACGATGAGCCGTACCCCGGGCAGGTCGCGCGCGATCCGCGGCAGCGCCAACGGGTGGTAGAGGTAGTAACCGCAGGACTCCATGGCCTGCGGCTCGCCCGATCCCACCGACCAGTTGCCGGCCCGGCGCCTGGCGGTGGAGAGCAGCGGGAAGTGCGCGCGGTACCACGCCGGGCCGCGGTCGTAGTTGAGGTCGAAGTAGTTGACGCCCTTGTGCAGTACAGGTCCGGCGACCACAGGGTGAGCGATGAGCGCCCGGTGCAACGAGGTGGTGCCGCAGCGCTGGCCTCCCACGATCAGGAAGCTGGGAACCAGCCGACCGCCGGACGTGTAACGCCCGAACGTGCGGGTCACCGCCCGACCGGACCGCTTCACCCAGGGCGGTGCCACCGCCCGCAGACCCCCATCCGAACCCCCGGCACCCCGCGGACTCGTCTCGCTCACCTCGTGCGCACCTCCACGACCAGTCGAGTCGGGTTGGACAGTTGCTTCGCGCGGAACGGGGCCCTGCGGTCGAGTCCCACTCCGAAGGTCAGGCTGCCGCCCAGATTGCGGGCCAGGAGGACCTCCTTGACCTGCGGCTGCTCGGGGGTGAGGTCGGGACGCACCGCCAACCGGTTCTTGGTGTTGGGGTTGGTCAGGCTGAACTCCACCTCGAGCAATGCGTTGCCAGACAACGGAAGTGGCTCGTCTTCGGGATGGGCCCGGAGAGCGTCAATGTAGCCCACCCGGAACTTCGGCAGGACCTTGGTATCGGCGAAGGTGAAGGTCACCGTCTCCACGCCTTCGGCCGTGTCCGTATCGAGGCCGACGAGCCGGGCCGACGCGTCGCTCTTGTTGCCGACTGGCGACTCGGCGAACGCGCCATCGTTCCCGGTCGACACCGAACGCACGCCCTCTCCGCCACCGGAACCAGCTGCCGGACCCGGCCCGCCGGCAGCTCCGCCGTCGCCCCACAATTCGATGAGCGAACACGAGCTACCGGCGAGGCTGAGGACCGCCACCATGGCGCACACGGAAACGCGGTGGGCCGCCCTTGCACGGATCCAGCCGATCCCGTCCCTTGCCGTCATCCGCCCGGTCCGATCAGGAACGACCACATCGTGGCCTGGGCGCTCGCCGCGTCGGCGGTCGCGCCCAGTGAACCCTTGGCCCCGGTGCCCGCCGGAGCACCGCCGTCGGTGAGCAGCATGGAAATCCTTCCGCTGCCCGTGCCGTAGGAGCTGCGCCGCGTCGTCTGACCCGCCGGCGCGGTCCACTGCGTCGTGGCGGAGGACTTGTCCGTCCAGTAGCTCACCAGCCAGGCACCGTCGACTCCCTGGACGCCCGGCGTGGTGTGGGTCGTCCGCGAGGTGGTCTCGGCCGCGCTGGCGAAGGTACGCACCACCGGGTCGGGACCGCGGTAGGCCACCACCGTCAGGTCACCCTTCGCGTAGTCGGAGAGCGCCACCTGGACTGTCGACCCGGCGTCGGTCGCCGAGGCTTCCTTCTGCCAGACCCGGGTCACCATGGTGGAGGCAGATTTCGTACCTACGCTCGACCAGCCGCCCACACCGCTCGGTGCGGAGGCGGTGGGCGTGGTGGTGTTGACGGTCGACAGGAGCAGCAGCCGGTCGCCCGCCGCGACGCTCGCCGGGATGGTCACCTGGTGGGTCTTGACGTTGGCGTTGCTGCCGGCCTGGCCGACGAACCGTACGGAGCTGACCGGCGTGGCGACGCTGACCACCTGTTCGGACTGCGCGGTCTTGCCGTCGCTGCCGGTCACCGTGAGCCGGACGGTGAAGCGCCCGGTGGACGAGTAGCTGTGCGAGGCGGTCGCCCCGGTGGCGGTGGTCCCGTCACCGAAGTTCCAGGCGTACGACTGCACCGCACCGGAGGGGTCGGTCGAGTCGCCGCCGTCGACGTCACAGGCCAGCCCGTCACACGACACGGAGAACTTCGCCGCCAGCGGCTGGTCCGGATCGGCGGCGGTCACCGTCTTTTCCACGCTGTCGGTCGCCCCGGAGTCGTCTGTGACGGTGAGCGTCACCGTGTAGGTGCCGCCCTCGGCATAGGTGTGCCGCGGCGTCGCGCCGGTGCCGGTCGACCCGTCGCCGAACTTCCAGGCGTACGACTCGATCGTGCCGTCTGGGTCGGTCGAACCCACGGAGCTGAAGGTGCAGGTGAGGCCCTCGCAGGTACTGGAGGCCACCGCGGTCGGCGCTCCTTCGGCCGCCATGCTCGGGTCGGTGAACAGGAACATCGCCCGGGAACGCCAGTCGTTGCCGTCGACGCCCGGGCCGCTCACCACCGTCGCGGTGCCCGCGACCGGCTTGCCGGCGCTGAAGGTGACCCTGCGCAGGTTGCCGTCAATGGTCGAGGCGAAGTAGAGCTTCCCGCCAACGTGGAACATGCCGGTCACCTTGGAGAAGTCGACGCCGGTGACGCTGGGACTCGCAGTGAACCGCTCGGCCCCCACCGCCTGGCTCTCCACCGAGAAGTAGCGGTAGTAGAGCGAGCTCGATCCGGTGCGGGTGTAGTAGAGCCTGCCGCCGGAGGCGAACATTCCGGTGGCGGCGGCGACGTCGGCGTGCCAGGCGGAGTCGGAGACCAGTTGGTCGGCGAGATTGATGGTCGTGGGCGTGCCATAGGTCGACCCGTCGAACGTACGCCGGTCGAAGGCACCGTTGGACCAGCCGGCATACAGCGTGTCACCGAGCATGAACCCCGCCCGCATGTTGCTCCAGGCGAGGCCACCCGTCGGAGCGGCGGCGGCGGCGGCGACGGTGGTGCCGTCGTAGTGCCGCTTGCGGGGGCTCAGGTTGGTGCCCGAGGTCGGTACGTAGTAGATGTCGGACGGCAGCTCGCCGGCGGCCGGCCGCGGTACGTCCGTGCCCCCCGCGAGTGGGAAGAACGCGATCCGCCCGTGGTACTCCCAGTTGCCGATCCGGTCGGTGTCGCTGCCGACCCAGAGGCCCGCGGACGTGGCCACCATGTCGAAGACGCCGACCCCGCGGGTGCGGCCGGGGTTCCAGCGCAACGGCATGCCGTTGGCGGGGTCGAGGGCCGCGATGCCGTCGCGGCCGATCGAGCCGGCACCTGCCCGGTCGGCTGGACCGTGCGGGTTGTTCTGCCAGCGGAAGTGCCCGCCGACGTAGACCGCGGTGCCGGTGACAGCGACCGCGAAGTGGGTGTCACCGCCGGTGTAGTCGACCCAGGTCGGCGTCACCCCCGACCCGCTCGCACCGGTCTCGAACCGGGCCGCAGTGTCGCAGGACGCCGGCGGGCCGCCCTGGTAACCGCCGGTGGTGACGACGACGAAGTACGACCCGTCGGGGGCGAGGTCGACGTCCCGCATGTACGTCGGGAACTTCGCGTTGCACGGCGAGGCGTAGAAGTCGGTCCGCCAGTTGGCGACCGCGGCCTTGGACCCGGTGAGGTCGAGCATCGCGATCTGGGCCCGCGGCTGGCCGTCGACCGCGGTGAAGTCACCGATCGCCACCAGCCGCGAACCGTCCGGGGTGATGTCGATCTTGAGGATCTGCAGGAAGCCGCCCGCGGTCATGGTGCCGGAGAAGACCGCCCCCTGGAAGGGGTCGAGAGCACCGGTTGCCGGGTTGAGGGTGGCGAGCGCCGCCTGCTTCTGGCCCGCCACATAGCCGAAGGTGCCGGCGACCCAGAGCCGGCCCTTCACCAGCTTCAGGTCCTTGACCCTGCCGTTGAGGGCGGGGGTGGTGAACCCGGAGGTGAGTTGCCCGTCGGCGATGTTGATCCGGGCCAGGCTCTTGACCGCCTTGCCGTTGACCGCGTCGAAGAAGCCACCCGCGTAGACGGACTTGCCGTCACTGGAGACGGCGAGGGTGGCCACCTCGTCGTCGACGTTCGGGGCGAAACTCGTGCTGACCGCACCCGTCTGGGCGTTGAACGCGACCAGGTTGGAGCGGTTGTGGACGGTCTTGCCGTCGGCCGAGCTGACCTGGGTGAACGCACCGCCGAGCACCACCGTGTCGCCGACCTGGACGATGGCCTTCACATGTCCGTCGAGCACGTGCGGAGTGGAGTTGGCCGGGTCGGCGCTGACGACCTTCGGCTGGGCGGTCTGCACCGCCTCGGCGGCGTGCGGGACTCCGATGACGGGCACGGCGACACACAAGACGGTGGCCGCCACGCCCAAGCGGCGCAGTAACAACGTTCCCCCAACGGAAAGCGCGGGCCGCGCTCCGACGACACGACGGGGAGGGAGCGATCGGCAGACTGTCGACACGTGCCAAAATGCGTAAACCTGTCCAAATGCGTAGAGCATCCTGCCGGCCGATGACCACCGCGTGCAAGTGGAACGGCGACATCGACCGGCAGATCTTCCAAGGGATCCTCGACGAGTGCCGGCGTCTCGTATCCTAAAGCGCTGCCGGAGACCCCCTCTTCTCGTGCGCATCCTCCCCGCCGAGCCGCCCGAGAAACCGCACACTCGACCGGACCCGGCAACCCGCAGAGAGGACACACGTGACGGGCGCGTCCAGCGTCGGGAGCCTCACCACCGGAGCGTGGACTTCGCAGGCCACGCGCTCGTCGGCGGCGCCGCGGCTGCTCCCCGCAGGATGGCCGCTCACCGCACTGTTCCTCGGCTTTCCGCTGTGGTGGATGCTCGGACTGGCGACGTTCGCGTTCATCCTCTTCGCGGTCCCGATGGCGATCGAGTTGCTGACCCGGCGCGGGCTGCGGGCACCGAGCGGATTCGGCATGTGGCTCGTCTTTCTCGGTTGGCTCCTCGCGAGCGCGGCGATGCTCTGGGTCGATGCGCCGGGCGCCGAGCCTGGCGGTGGGGGCGCGGGTCGGATCATCGTCTTCGGCTACCGGGCCGCGATGTACATCTCCGCGACGATCGCACTGCTCTACGTCCTGAACATGCCCGAACGTGACCTGCCGACGCGCAGGGTGGTCCGGCTGCTCGGGTTCATGTTCGTCGTCACCACCTGCGGCGGGCTGCTCGGCGTGGTGGCGCCGGGGTTCGCCTTCAGCTCGCCGATGGAGCTGGTGCTGCCGGAGGGCATCGCCTCCAACGAGTTCGTCACGTCGATGATCCACCCGGCGGCGGCCGACGTGCAGTCGATCCTGGGCTACGACGAAGCACGGCCGATCGCGCCGTTCTCGTTCGCCAACTCCTGGGGCGCGAACTTCTCCCTCTACCTGCCGTTCTTCGTCCTGGCGTGGCTGGGTCGGGGCGCAGGGTGGCGGCGGTGGGTCGCGCCGTTCGTCCTGCTGGCGGCGCTGGTACCTGCCGTCTACTCCCTCAACCGCGGCCTCTGGCTCGCTCTCGGAGTCGGCGGGTGCTACCTGGCGGTCCGGCTCGCGGCCATGGGGAAGTTCTGGGCGCTCAACCTCATCGGGGCGGTCGTCGTCATCGGCGGCCTGGCGTTCGCGTTGAGTCCCCTGGGCACGATGGTGCAGCAGCGCATAGACGCGCCGCACTCCAACGACCGACGCGCGGACCTCGCCGTCGCAAGCGTCCGCGCCGTCGTCGAGGGGTCGCCGCTGCTGGGGTTCGGCTCCACCCGCGAAGTCCAGGGGAGCTTCTTCTCCATCGCCGGCGGCGCCACACCGGAATGTCCGGCGTGCAAACCGCCACCACTCGGTACGCAGGGGCAGCTGTGGCTGGTCGTCTTCTCCCAGGGGATCGTGGGGCTGGCGTTGTTCCTGGCGTTCTTCGGCCGACGGTTCCTCGCGCACTGGCGCGAACGGACACCGCTGGCGATCGCCGGGTGCTGCGTCCTTGCGTTCTTCGGGATCGAGCTGTTCGTCTACGACACCTTCGACTCCCCCATGGTCACCGTGATGATCACGCTGGGTCTGTTGGCTCGGGGTGTACCTTCGGCCGCGCAGGAGCCGAACCAGGCCGGAGGTTCGCCGTGACGACAGAACCCGTTCACCAGCCGCCCACCTACCAGTCGACGTGGGACGCGCTGATCGAGACGATGCGGTTGCTCTGGCCGACGCCCGCAACGATCGGCGTCGCCCCCGACCCGCACGACCAGGGACACGGCGACCAGGGACACGGCGAGGGAGAGCGGGCACGCACCGCCGCCGGCGTCCCCGGGGGGCACCGGGTGGTCCGTGAGTTCCTCGTACTCCCCGATCGGCGGCATCCCCGCGTGGCCCTCCCAGTGAGCACCGCCCGGGTGACGGCCGAGGCGCTTCGCAAGCACAGTCAGGCCCTCTCCCTCGGCGAACGCGCCGTCCGTACGGCCCTGTCCGGTCTCGTCCGGCTACCAGGTGTCCATCCGGGACTGGCGCGGGTCGCTCCGCACCGGATCCGGGTGAGTGTTCCGCAGGGGCGCAGCGCCGAGTCGTTCGAGGACCATCTCGCCGGGATCCTCGGGCACGAGGTGGTGGTCGCCATCGGGGTCGGGCAACCACGCGCCAACCGCAAGCCCGTCCTGCACGCGCTCACCCCTGAGGGCGACACCGTCGCCTACGTGAAGGTCGGTACGAAGGAACCGACGAAGGTGCTGGTCCGTGACGAGGCCGCCGCCCTGGGCAGCTTCTGGTCAGCCGACCGGCCGACGACGACGCTGCGGGTGCCGCGCGTCCTCCATCACGGGCGGTGGCGTGGCCTCGAGGTACTCGTCCTCGCACCGCTGCGCCCCGAGTCGGGTCACTGGCGGCGTCGTACCGTCCCCCTCTCCGCGATGCGCGAGCTCGCGGGCCACTTCGGCACCACGGAGTCCACGCTCGCGCAGAGCCCGGTCTGGGGGCTCGCCCAGGACACACCCGACGCGCTGCGTGACGCCGACCGCGCCCGCCGGTTCGACCGGATCCTCGCGGAGGCAGGGGCACGCCACGGCGACACCAAGCTCATGCTCGGCGCGTGGCACGGTGACTGGACGCCGTGGAACATGGCGTGGAGCGGCGACCACGTCCTGCTGTGGGACTTCGAACGCTTCGCCACCGGAGTCCCGTTCGGCTACGACCTCACCCACTACCGCCTCCAGGCCACGCTGCGCGACGCCGGCGAAGAAGGCGCCGGACGGCATGTCCGCCGACAGCTCGCGACGGATCCCGCCCACCGGGTGCCGACCGACGACATCGTCTTCTCCGGCAACGACCCGGAGGCGGTGTGGATCGCGTACCTCGTCGAGCTGGCGCGCCGCTACACCCTCGCGTCCGAGCCCGCCGAAGGGGCACCGTTGCGCGCCAGGACGACCTGGCTGCTCGACCTGCTCGACGACCTCGTACTCCGCCGATGACCCTGGCTCCGCACCCCGTCTCCACGGACGTCCACCGATGACCGTCGCGCTCGGCAGCTACCGCCGGTTCGTACGTTCGCACTGGCGGGCGTCGGTCCTGCTCGGCGTAGCCGGACTGGCGAGCGGACTCGTGGTCAGCTGGGTCACTCCACCGGACTACCACTCCACCGCCACCGTGTTCGCCCCGGCGACACCCACCTATCTCGCGCTCGAAATCGAACCGTTCGCGATCGAGGGCACGCCACCGCCGCGGGAATGGACGCAGGACACCGAAGCCGAACTGATCCGCTCCGACGTCGTGCTGGGGAACGCGGCCGAACGCCTCGGCGCGGACTGGACGGTCGCGCGCCTTTCGGACCGGATCCAGATCAGCGTGCCGACCAGCGCCCGGACGTTCTCGCTCTCGTTCACCGGACGTACGCCTGCCGAGGCACGACTGGTGGCCGAGACCGTGGCACGGGAGTACGTGCGCCAACGGTCGGCACTGATCGCGGATCGGACCCGCCGGGTGGGCTCGGCGCTGCGGGACCGGCGGGCCACCCTGCAGGAGATCATCGCCGACGCACCGCCCGAGACCGACGGGGTGCCGGAGCGTTCCGGACCGTCCGCGCTGCCTGTCAACCGCGCGTTGCGGGCACAGATCCGTAGCCAGATCGCCGCCATCGACAAGGCGTTGGCCGGCGCCGGGGCGACGGCCGCCAACGCCGCCGAGATCGTGCAGCACGCGCGCCTCCCGACCGACTCGACCCGGGCGAACGCCGAGGTCGCTCCTTTCTCGGGTCTCCTGTCCGGTCTCGCGGCGGGCCTCGGCGTCGGCTATCTGAGACGCCGGCGGAAGACCCACGTAGATGACGCGTTCGACGTCGGCGACGTCGCCGGGTTGCCGATCCTCGCCAGTGTCGACTCGACTCTGCTCACGGGACTCCGCGGAAGGGACACCGTTGACCGGGCCGGCGCTGATGGGGCAGGCGCTGATGGCGCCGGCGCTGACCGGACGAGCGTCGACCAGGCAGCCGTTGACCGGGCGACCGTCGATACCGACATGCGACGACTGGCGACACAGCTGGAGCGGGCCCTTGCCGGCGGTAGCGGGCGGATCGTCGTCCTGGGATGCTGCGCCGACTCGCTGACGGCGGGCTTCGTCGCCGTGCTTCAGCGCGCCCTCACCGCGTCGACCCTTGGGCCGGCGTACGATCCCGACGTCGTAGTGGCGGCGAGCCGGGGCGGCTCGAGCGCCGCCGACACGCACCCCGAGACCGCCGACATCGTGCTCGTGCTCGTCGAGTTCGGCACCACCACGCGGCGTGCACTCGCCCGGGCAGTGCGCGCTCCCGATGGCCTCCCGGGCTCCGCTGGGACCACGACGGCCACCGGGATCGTCACCCTGGTCCCGGCCACCCCACCCGGATAGTGCGGGCGCACCAGGAAAGGCACACCCGGATGACCGCAGACAGGGCCGACGACGCAGCGCCGTCGGTGACGGTGGTGATCGCCACCAGGAACCGGCCAGAACTCCTGCGCCGCGCCATCGACGCGGTGATGGACCAGGACTACCCGGCCGCCGTCGAGTGCGTCGTGGTCTTCGACCAGGCGCCCGTCGACGAGTCCCTTTGCGCCGGTCGTACGTACGGACCACGACGCCGGGTCAGCGCGATCGCCAACTCGCGTACGCCCGGACTGGCCGGCGCGCGCAACGCCGGGATCGACGCCGCGAACGGAGAGGTCATCGCGTTCTGCGACGACGACGACGAGTGGCTGCCAGGCAAGCTGGCGCTGCAGGTCGAGCGGCTGCAGGCGACCGGCAGCGATGTCGCGGTGACTGGCATCGAGGTGCGGTACGGCGATCGGGTCGTCCAGCGCGTACCCACCGCGGCCGACCTCAGCGTCGCGACGCTCGCCCGCCGCCGCGTGATGGAGGCGCACCCGTCGACCGTCGTCGTCCGGGCCGACGCCCTCCGGATGCGGATCGGCGTCGTCGACGAGGACATCCCCGGCAGCTACGGCGAGGACTACGACTGGATTCTGCGCGCCGCCCAGGCCGGGCCCATCGCCGTCGTCGAACGCCCACTGGTGCGCGTGTTGTGGGGGCGTACGTCGTTCTTCAACCGGCGCTGGCAGACCATCATCGACGCCATCGACTACGTCCTCGCGAAGCATCCGGTGTTGAGCGAGGATCCGCACGGACTCGCCCGGTTGGAGGGGCAGAAGGCCTTCGCCTACGCGGCGCTGGGGCAGCCGCGGGCGGCACTTCGCGCGGTGGGGCGGGTGCTCCGGCTCAACTGGCGCGAGCCCCGGGCGTACGTCACGGTCGTCGTCGCCCTCCGCCTCCTGTCGGCCGACCGGGTACTCGCCACCGCCAACTCCTTCGGCCGCGGCATCTGAGGCCGACAGGCGCAAGGCGCCCGATCCCGGCTCCACCGCCTGCCAGTCTCCCGTGATCATGAACACGGGGAGGGCGCGGCCGGGGTCAGCGACGCTTCCCTGTGCGGACGGGGCTGAACAGGCCAGAGACGAGCTCGCCGAACCGGCGTACGGCGGCATCTGTCACCGCACCGTCGGCCACCTCGGACAGCCGTACCACCGTCGGGTCATCCAGGGCCTTGTCCAGCAGGACGCCGAGCTCCCGCTGCGACCCGGCGGTGAGGACGAGGCCGGTGCCGGCGAGCCGGCTGGCGAACCGTTCCTGGTGGTCGTCGACGTGCTCACCGGACTGGCCACAGCGCGGAACGACGATCGGCAGCAGGCCACGACGACGGACCTCGAGAATCGTCGACGGCCCGGCGTGGCAGACGACGATCCCCGCCCGGTCCATCCACTCGCCGAGCTCATCGTGTTCGGCATAGGCGACGCCGGCCGCGTGGCGCGGCGCCGGGGCGGTGCCGTACTGGATGAGGCACTCCACCTCGGGGTGTCCGATACTCCACGCGTCCACCCAGCGGACCAGGCGATCGAACGGGTGGTAGTCGGTCCCCACCATGGCCAGCAGGTGCATGCGTTCACTTCTCTCTGCAGCACAGGTCTCGATAGCCGGATGTCGACGGCTCAGAGGAGGGTTCCGACGACGTGGGACCCCTTGTAGAGCCGGGCCTGCTCCTCCCACTGGACGCAGAAGAGGGACGACAGTGGGCGGCACAGCCTGCCGGTGAGCGTGCGCGTGTCGAGCCGGTCGTAGACCTCGAGATAGACGGTACGAATCCGGAGTACGCGGGCCAGCAGGAAGAACGGTACGGCGACGCCGGCGCCGGTCGAGACCACGGCGTCCGGACGGTGCCGCCGGAGCACACTGATCGCGAGGAAGAAGTTGCGGATCAGGTTGGGGAGGTTGCGGGTCGTCGGGAAGTGCGCCCACACGACCCGCTCGTCGCGGAGCCTGGACTTCGCGTCCTCGGTGGCGAACGTCACCCAGGTCCGGTCGCGGGACTCCCACCACGGCTTCAGGGCGAGCAGCTGGGCCAGGTGCCCACCGCTCGATCCGACGAGCAGCACGCGCTGCGGGCGCTGCGGGCGTCCTGCCGCATCAGGCGTACATCCACCATGTTCCGTCATCCGCATCCCCCAGTTTGGCTACTCAGTGTCATTCTCCGCGTGCGGCCTAGCCCGTCGCATGCCCGACTTGCTGGACATATGCCAAATTGTTGCAGGGCCGAACCCGTACGGACCAGACTGTTGGCACACTCCCGGCCGATTCACTACAACCCACCGAAACCGCTTCGGTCTGGGCAGGGTCTGGTCTACCGTCTCTTGAGCAGTGGTGAAGGGGGTGGGGGACAGCTATGCGTGAGGTCCGCGAGGCGTATTCGCCAGTGGCGTTCGTGACAAGCGCACTCCGCCGACACCTGCTGCTGATCCTGGTCCTGACCCTCCTCGGCGCCGCCGCCGGTGTCGCGGGCGCGCTGCGTCAGGGGATCCAGTACACCGCCACCGCCTCGGTCCTGCTCAACCCGCTCGAAGGGAACCCGTTCGCGCCGGACGGCCGCGGCGAGCAGCTCGTCAACCTCGAGACCGAGGCCCAGCTGGTCAGAACCGAAGGCGTGGCTGCCCTGGTCTCGCGGGAGCTGAAGACCGAACTCAGCGCCGACGACCTGCATGAGCTGGTCGAGGTCGAGATCCCCACCAACACCCAGGTGCTGCGGATCTCGTTCACGGCGGAGAGCCGGACCGATGCCCTCCACGGTGCCCAGGCGTTCGCGGAAAGCTACCTCGACTACCGCGGCACTCGGGCCAAGTCCCTCACCAACTCCCGGTTGGCACGGATCCGCAAGCAGCAGACCAACATCCAGTCCGCCCTCGGCGACGCCACCGACGAGCTGGGCAAGACCGACGAGGGCTCGGCCCGCCACGCCTACCTGGAAGAGCGGGTCAGCGCGCTCGCCTCCCAGATCGCCAGCCTCGAGACCGAGGTCAGCACGCTCACCGCGACCGACCTCGCGCCCGGCCAGGTGATCAGCCCGGCCACCATGCCTCTCACGGCAGGCGGCACCAACGCCGTGCTCTTCGGCGGGGCGGGCGCGATCGCAGGGCTCACTCTCGGCGCCATGCTGGCGCTGTTCCGCACCCGCGCCGACGACCGACTGCTCGATCCTGGCGAGGTCGAGCATCTCGACGTCCGACTGCTCGGCGTCATCGGAGAGCGCGATCGCTTCGCCGGGCGTACGGACCGACGCGGGCGGGGCCTGCCCGAGCCGTACCGCCAGCTGCGTACGGCCGTCGTCGGCTCGGTCGACACGCCACCCGTCGTCATGACGGTGGCCAGCCTCTCCCCCGACGTCTCCTCCGCACCCGAGGCGGCCGGACTCGCCACCGGCCTCGCCCGCGCGGGTTTCAGCGTCGTCCTCGTCGACACCGCTGGCGCCGCCGGCGAGCTGCTCACCGGAACGCAGTCCCTGCCTGGCCTGGCCGACCTGCTGGCCGGGTCCATTGACCTTCGGCATCTCCTCGTCCAGCCGGAGGACAACCTCGTGCTGCTGCCGTTCGGCCGGCCGCAGCGCACCACCATGGACCAGCTGCTGTCGCCGCAGATGCGTTCGACCGTCGGTCAGCTGCGCGAGTGGTACGACTACGTCCTGCTCACCGGACAGCCGGTCACCACCGCCGACGGCCAGGCACTCGCCGCGCTGACCGACGCGGTGGTCCTCGTCGCGGCCCGCAAGCTGACCACGCGCACGGAGCTGCAGAACTCCGCCGCGCTCCTGGCGAGGCTGCAGTCCGCCGCCGTCGGTGTCATCGTCGTCGACGGCCGCACCGGCAAGGTCCACCACCCCGGGCCCGCGGTCCCCGGGCCGGATGTCACCTCCGCGCGTGCCGACCGGCCTGATCCCAGGAGGGCCGAGGCCAACGACGGCGCTCCTGCGTACGAACGCCGAAACGCCAGCAGCGATCCGGCTGGGAGGGATGCCGCAAGCCGCGGGCACTCCGGCGTCGCTGGCACCGGCCGGCGTAGCGGGACAGCGACTGGGCACCCAGCGACTGGGAATCCGGCGGGCCCGGCGTCCGGGAGCGGCGCGGTTGGTCGCACCGCCAACGGGTGGCCGGGCGGTGCGAACGGGCATTCCGGCACCGCGACCAACGGGCGTCCCAGCGAGGCAGCCAACGGGCGCCCCAGTGAGGCCAACGGACGGTCTGCCGCGACCAACGGACGCCTCGGCGAGGCGGCCAACGGGTTCCCGGCTCCGACTCCTGACCGCTCCGAGCCAGCGAGCGGACACCGCGATGCGGCGAACGTTCGCGCGTTCCGGGCGGACGATCGGTGACCAGCACCGCTCCCATCCGGCAACTGGCTCGAGGCGGCGTCCTTAACGTCGCCGGAACCGTCATCGGCGGTGGCGCCGGCATTGCCCTCGTCGTCCTGGTGACCAACGGCGTACGCCAGGACATCGCCGGGATGCTGTTCGCGGCCACGTCGTTCTTCCTCATCGTCACCGCGGTCTCCGCCCTGGGCACCGACGTGGGACTCGCCCACGCCATCCAGCGCCGCCTGGTCGCCGGAAGCCCGGCGAGCGCCCTGGCGACGGTCGGGATCGCCCTGCGTGCCGTCATCGCGCTCAGCGTGGCGGTCGCCGTCGTCGTCTGGGTCGCCGCGCCGTGGTTCTCCGCCGTGATCAGCCGGGGCACGGATCAGGTCGCGATGACCGGAATGCTCCGGGTGCTGGCGCTGGCGCTTCCGATCGCGACGGCGTACGACACGGTGGTGGCGGCGACCCTGGCCTACGGCACGACCCGGGCCAACGTCGTAGTCGAGAAGTTGGGGCGGATGCCAGGACAGATCCTGTGTGTGCTCGTCGCCCTGCTTCTCGGGGTCGGACCGACGGGGCTCGCCATCGCTTGGGCGGCGCCCTATCTTCTCGGCCTGGTGGCGGTCGCGTGGTGGTGCCGCCGCATCGCCCGCGGCCGGATGTCCATGAGCCAGTTCACACCCCCGACGTCCGCACCCCCGATGTCCACGCCCCCGACGTCCACACCCCCGACGTCCGCACCCTCGACGTCGACACCCTCGACGTCGACTCTCCTGCCGCCCTCGCCGTCAACGCCCGCGCCGTCAACGGCCTCACCTGCGTCTGCGCCACCGGAGGATGCTCCCGCGCTCGCCGCCGAACCCACCAGGGCGGAGCTCGCCAAGGACTTCTGGGCGTTCACCGCACCCCGCGCGCTCGGCCGGATCTGCCAGGTCGCGCTGCAGCGCACCGACATCGTGCTCGTCGCGGCACTACTGTCCCCCCGCCACGCGGCCGTCTACACCGCGGCGACCCGGTTCCTCGTGGTGGGCCAGATGGGCATGCAGGCGATCCAGCAGGTGCTCGCTCCTCAACTGTCCAAGCTCTTCGCGCGCGGCGACCTCCCCGGCGTACGGCAGGTCTTCTCCACGTCGACGGCATGGCTGATGGCGATCACCTGGCCGGTGTACCTCACCAGCGCGATCGCGGCACCCCTCCTGCTGAGGATCTTCGGCAGCGGGTACGAATCGGGCCTCGCGACGGTCGTCATCCTGTCCCTTACGATGCTGGCGACGACCGCCACCGGGTCGGTCGATGTCGTCCTGCTCATGGCCGGTCGAAGCCGACAGAGCCTGGTCAACAACGCCTCGGCGCTCGTCATCGACGTCATCCTCGTCGTGCTCCTCGTACCTCCGTTCGGCATCACCGGCGCCGCACTGGCCTGGGCTGCCGCGCTCCTGGTGCGCAACGTGCTGCCGATGATCCAGGTACGCCGGGCGTTCGGCGTCACCTCGCTCGGGCCCGGTGTCGGCTGGGTCGCGTTCAGCGCGGGCCTGTGTTTCGGTGGTGTCCCATTGCTGATCGCACTGGTGCTTCCGATGTCCCTCCCGGTGGTGGGGATCTGGTTGCCGCTCATGTGTGTGGCCTATGCGGCGATGCTCTGGCGCGGTCGCACGACCTTGGAACTCGCGGCGTTCCAGGGGGCCCTGCCGGGCATCACGATCCGCGCCCGCCGTGAGCGCCGGCTCGTCTCCCGCGGCTGATCGCACTCCGGCGCGGGACTCCGGCGGCTGATCGCACTCCGGCGGCTTTGTTCTCACCGGTTGAAGTAGGGCAGCCGGCCGATTCTCGCGTACTCGTTCCACGACGGTGTGCTGGAGTCGACCCGGGTGGCACCGACAGTCCGGTCGGATGCGGCGTTCCAGTACACCAACGCCTTTACCCGCGGCCACTGCTGGACCTGGTCACCCAGCATCCGGAAGAAGTTCGCCTTCGCACCGGGACTGCCGACTTTCTCGACCACTCCCCATTCGGCCAGCATGAGCGGCTTGCTGCCATGGTTGACCGTCGCCCACGTATAGAAGCCCGGCCAGCTCGGATACTCGGGGAAGCGCCGATTCATCAGGTCGGACACGCCTCCCCAGTACTGTCCCGACCCGAAGATGTACGGATCGGACGCGATCCAGTCGACGACATCGTCACCGGGATACAGCGCGTTGAACCACGGCTGCGAGCCCCACTTGGGAAGGCCCATGTAGTTCATGACCCGCACGACGTTGCGCAACCCGCGTTGATGCAGTCGGATCACCACGTGCCGGTACATCAACACGTAGTCCTGGGCGGTGTATCCCGATCCCGCCACCTGCCTCACTTCGTCCTCGGGCTCATGGTGGACCGTGAAGAAGAACGGCTTGGTGAAGTTCGCCTTGATATAGGCGGCCAGCCGGTCGATCTCGGCGTTGGTGGCACCTCGGCCCACTTCACGCCAGGTGTGCCCGGCCTCCGGTTTGTAGTTGAAGAACAGAATGCGTTCTTTTCCAGGTTGGTTGGCGAGAGCGATTTCCTGCTTGGTCGGGAAAAGCTGTCCCGCACGCTTGTAGAAATGCGCGACATTGACGGTCCTGCCGATTCGACTTTCGAAATTCACCAGGGCCTGCTCCCAGGTTTCACTTCCCAGAGGGTTGGCGGCGACTCCCCACCAGGCCCCGCAGTTGGGCACCAGTTTCGGCCCTACACCGCAGGTACTGTTGACAAGTGGTCCCGGCGCTTCCTCACCTGTTCCGCCAATCGGCTGTTGACATGCCGCGACCAGAAGAAGCGCGGCAACTATGATGACGGCACTGGTGAACTTCCGTCGCATGACGCCCATCCCCTCCGCCGATCCATCGACGCGTGCGGCGCCGTGTCGACAACTGCCAGGTGTGGCGATGGACAAGAGAGAAAGCGCCGGCTCCACACACCCCCCGGGTGTGAAGCCAGCGCCTTCGAAGCACTAGACCTGTCCGCCACCCCATCGGTTGCACGTGAGATCGAACCGTGACCACGCCGTCCACCCGCATACTCAAGAAATCCCACCAGGTCGCCGATCTAAAGGCGACATGGCATCACTCACACGTCAGGACTGTGCCCGTCCCACGTCCAAACCGAACCCGGCGTTAACGCATGCCCTCGCCGTGGAAGGCGTTCTGCGCCTTTTCTAGGCCTTCGAGTGTGAGCGTCTCGACCGCATCGCCAGCGCGTTCGACGAAAAGCGCTAGCTCTTTGCGTTCGGCACTCGAAAACGGAGAGAGGACGAAAGAGGCCGCGTCCTGCCGCCCCGGAGGCCGTCCGATCCCACAACGCACCCGGAAGAACTCGCCCGTGCCGATGGAGCGGCGGATCGATCGGAGCCCGTTGTGTCCGTTGTCACCACCGCCGAACTTCAGCCGCAGCGTGGAGTACGGAATGTCCAACTCGTCGTGCACCACGACCAACCGCGCGGGGTCCAGCTTGTAGAAGGCACCAAGGCCCGCGACCGGGCCACCCGAGGTGTTCATGTACGACCGCGGCTTGGCCAGCACCACACGCAGGCCCGGGAGACCTCCGAGCCTCCCCTCCAGAATATCCGCCCTGCCGCGCGGGTGCGGGCGGAACGTCCCGCCCATGCGTTCAGCGAGCAGGTCGACGACCAGGTGTCCGACGTTGTGCCGGTGCGCGGCGTAGGTCGGTCCGGGGTTGCCGAGGCCCACCACCAACCAGGCGTCGTCGGCCATGTGTCATTCCGTACGAAGGATGCGCTGCCAGTCGTGGAGGACTAGTCGGTGTCCTCGCCCGACTCACCGCCACCGGCCTCACCCTCGGCCGCCTGGACACCCTCGCCCTCGGCCGCCTCAGCTGCCTCTTCGGCTTCCGCGGCGGCAGGAGCCGTGATGTTGACGACGAGTACCTCCGGGTCGTCCTGGAGGAGTACGCCACGGGGCAGCGTGATGTCGCTGGCGTGGACCTGCGTACCGATCTCGGCGTCGGCGATCGACACCTCGATCTGCCCGGGAATGTGGGTGGCCTCCGCCTCGACGGACAGTGCGGTGTGTTCGAGCGAAACCAGTCCACCAGGAGCGGCGTCGCCGACGAGGACGACCGGCACGGACACGACGACCTTCTCGCCACGCCGGACGATCAGCAGGTCGACATGCTCGAGGAACCCCTTGATCGGGTCGCGTTGGACCTGCTTCGGGATCGCGAGCTCACTGCGGTCGCCCAGGTCGACGTCGAAGAGAGCGTTGGCGGTCTTGAGCGCGAGCATCAGCTCATGACCAGGCAGCGTGATGTGGACCGGAGCGCTGCCGTGGCCGTACAACACCGCGGGCACCAGGCCCGCGCGTCGGATGCGGCGGGCCGCACCTTTGCCGAACTCGTTGCGGGATTCGGCCTTGATCTTGACCTCGGGCACGGAAGCTACTCCTCGAACGATGTCTGCGTACGGTGTCGATGACAGTGTCGGCGGGCGGCGGCTTGCTGCTCGGCGGCGCACCTGGCCGGCACCGCGTCGATCACGGAGCCGGAGACCGGGCGTCCCTCGCCGAGGCAACCGGGACAGAATACCCGGCAACGATCGTCACGACCCACCCAGGGCACCTGAGGTCCACCGTCCCGGCGGCGAATGACCACGCTACCCATGCCGGCGGTCGCCGGGACGGTGAGCCTCATTTGCCCCGGGCACTCGCGTTATGGGCCGAAACGACTCACCCGACGAGCGGAGCGCCGCGCCGGCGGACGCACCCCTGCACTCGCCTACCGGCCGATCAGTTGGCTCCGCCGAAGAGGCTGGTGACCGAGCCGTCTTCGAAGACCTCGCGGATCGCCCGGGCGATGAGTGGCGCGATGGACAGGACGGTGAGGCTGTCGAACCTGCGTTCGGCGGGAATCGGGAGCGTGTTGGTGACGACGACCTCGCGGATCGGGGCGTTCTTGAGCTTGTCGACCGCGGCGTCGGAGAGTACGCCGTGGGTGGCTGCCACCATGACGTCGCGCGCCCCCGCGGCCATCAGCGCGTCCGCGGCCTTCACGACGGTGCCGCCGGTGTCGATCATGTCGTCGACGATGAGGGAAGTACGCCCTTCGACGTCCCCGACGACCCGGTTGGCGACCGCCTGGTTGGGGACGTTCGGATCACGGGTCTTGTGGATGAACGCCAGCGGACAGCCGCCGAGCCGCTCGGCCCACTGCTCCGCGACGCGAACCCTCCCCGAGTCCGGTGCCACGACGGTGACCTGCGACGTGTCGACCCGCGACTCGATGTGCTCCGCCAGCACCGGCAGCGCGAGCAGGTGGTCGACCGGACCGTCGAAGAAGCCCTGGACCTGCGCGGTGTGGATGTCGACGGCCATCAGCCGGTCGGCGCCGGCGGTGGTGAGCAGGTCGGCCATCAGTCGCGCGGAGATCGGCTCCCGACCCCGGTGCTTCTTGTCCTGTCGTGCGTAGCCGTAGAACGGCGTCACCACCGTGATCCGCTTCGCCGACGCCCGCTTCAGCGCGTCGACCATGATCAACTGCTCCATGATCCAGTCGTTGATGGGAGCCGGGTGGCTCTGGATCACGAAGGCGTCACACCCTCGGACGGACTCGTCGAAGCGCACATAGATCTCGCCGTTGGCGAAGTTGTACGCCGTGGTCGGGACGAGATCGACTCCCAGGAGTTCGGCGACCTCCTGAGCCAGCTCCGGATGCGCCCGCCCGGAGAACAACATGAGGTTCTTGTGGGTGGTGCGCTTGAGCCCGCTCACTGACCGCTCCTCCCGTGGTCCTCGACACCGTCAGTCTCTCTCGGGTTCACCGGCGGGTCAGACGTCGGGTCGCCGCCCTCGCCGCGCTGCGCCTCCTCGGCGGCCGCGGCGGTCTTCGTACCCGCTCGTTTGCGGGCGACCCAGCCGGAGATGTTGCGCTGCTGTCCGCGGGCGACCGCGAGCTCCCCCGGCGCGACGTCCTTGACCACGGTCGAACCGGCCGCCACGTAGCTCCCGTCGGCGATCTGGCGCGGCGCGACCAGCACCGAGTCGCTTCCGACGAACGCATGCCGCCCGACGTCGGTGTGGTGTTTGTGTACGCCGTCATAGTTGGCGAAGATCGTGCCGGCTCCGATGTTGGCGCCCTCACCGATCGTGGCATCGCCGACGTAGGTCAGGTGGGGCACCTTGGCGCCGGGGCCGATCTCGGCGTTCTTCGTCTCGACGAAAGTCCCGATCTTGCCCTTTGCGGCGAGCCTGGTGCCCGGACGTAGATACGCGTACGGGCCGACATTGGCCTCAGGGCCGATCTCGGCGCCGGATCCGTGCGTACGGACGACCTGCGCGTCAGCGCCCACCCGCGTGTCGGTAAGGGTGGTGTCGGGGCCGACCTCGGCACCGGCGGCGACCGAGGTGGTGCCGCGTAGCTGGGTGTTCGGGTGCAACGTGACGTCGGGCTCCAGCGTCACGGTGGCGTCGACCCAGGTCGTGGCCGGGTCGATGACGGCGACGCCAGCGCGCATCCACCCGGCGAGGATCCGGTCGTTGAGGACGCGCCGGAGCTCGGCCAGCTGAATCTGGTCGTTCACGCCGAGGATGTCGCGGAAGTCCTCGGCGACCACGGCGGTCACCTCGTGACCGTCCTCGCGCAGGATTCCGAGCACGTCGGTGAGGTACTCCTCGCCCTGACTGTTGTCCGCCTTCACCCGGGCGAGCGCGTCGGCGAGCAGGCTCGCATCGAACGCATAGATCCCCGAGTTGATCTCGGTGATCGCCCGCTGCTCGGGTGTGGCGTCACGGTGCTCGACGATGCCGGTGACCACGCCCCGCTCGTCGCGGACGATCCGGCCGTAGCCGGTGGCGTCGGTCACCTCGGCGCTCAACACGGTCGCGGCGGCGTCGCCCGCGGCCCGGCCGGCGATGAGCTCGCGAAGCGTCTCGGCGGACAGCAGCGGTGCGTCGGCGTAGGTCACCACGATCGTGCCGCGGAGCGGGGGCAGTGCTTCCAGCGCGGTACGGACGGCGTGCCCGGTGCCCCCCTGCACCTCCTGCACCACCGGCTGGGCGTCGGGGTCGAGCTCGGCGAGGTGCGGGACGACCTGCTCCCGGCCGTGCCCGACGACGACGGCGAGATGATCCGGCTGGAGCGCGCGAGCTGTCCCGACCGCAAGGCCGAGCAGGCTGACGCCGCCGATCTCGTGCATGAACTTGGGTGTCCGCGACTTCATCCTGGTGCTCTTGCCAGCGGCGAGGACGATGACGGCGGCGGGACTGCTGGAGTCGATCACGCGGGCAAAACTCCTCGGCCTCGCGGGCAGGTGCGACACAGGTACGGCGGGTTCGGCCCGAGCATACTTCCGCCGGCCCGGCTCCGAGGCCGCACCCGCCATGCCGGGGCGTCTAGAGTCGGACCGGCCCCTTTGCCGCAGCTGGATCCTGGCCGCTATGGAGATGGTGACCGTCGGGCCGTGGACGTCCGGCCGACCGTCGGTCCAGACCACTCATGGAGCCACATCGGCCGGCCGGGTACGACCGAGCCGGCCGGGTAGTGGACCACGTACCGGTCCTCGGCACGTGCCAGCACCTCAGGAGCCCATGTCTTGCCGCGCCGTACCCATGGGGCCGTGTCGCCGACCACCGTCTTCAGTTCGGCACGCGCCACGCCTTCGATGACGTACCGCCGGGCCGCCAAGAAAAGACAGCCCTGATCATCCCTTGATGCCGGTCAGGGCGATGCCGCGGAGGAAGTAACGCTGCGTGAACGCGAACAAGATGATCAGGGGGATCGTCACCAGCGTCGACGCACCCATGAGCAGCGCCCATTCGGTCGTCCGTTGCGCGTGGAACGCGAAGAGCCCGAGGCTCAGCGGATAGGTGTCCGGATTCGACAGGTAGATCAGCGGGCCGAAGAAGTCGTGCCAGGTGTAGAGATAGGTGAAGACAGCCACGACCGCGAGCGCTGGGCGCACCAACGGCAGCATGATCTGCGCGAAGATCCGGAACTCCCCCGCACCGTCCACCCGGGCCGCGTCGGCCAACTCGCGCGGAATCGTGAGGAAGAACTGCCGCAGCAGGAAGATGAAGAACGCACTGCCCAAAAACTGCGGAATGATCAGCGGTGCATACGTACCGATCAGTCCCATCACCTTGAAGAGGACGTAGGTCGGAATGAAGATGATGAGCGGCGGGATCATCAGCGTCGACACGGTGACCATGAACAACGCGTTCCGGCCGGGAAAGCGCAGCCGGGCGAAGCCGTAGGCCACGAGCGCCGAGGACAGCACCGTTCCGACCGTGACCGATCCGGCGTAGAACACGCTGTTCCACAACATCTGGAAGAACGGGAAACCCGGATAGTCCATCAGAGCGGGGATGTTCTCCCAGCGGATCGGGTTGGGCCACCACCGGATCGGCAGGCTGAGGATCTGGTTGTCGTCCTTCAGCGCCGAACTCACCATCCAGTAGAACGGCATCATGAAGAGCACCGACACGGCGATCAGCAACAGGTGTCGGGCAAGCGCCAGGAGTCGGCGGCGTACGACCGGTGTCATTGGTCACGTCCCGCGTAGAAGACCCACCTGCGTGAGGTCGCGAAGATCAGCAACGTCACGGCGAGAATGGACAGGAAGAGGACGACGGAGAGCGCCGAGGCATATCCCATCGCGAAGTACCTGAAGGCATTGCGATAGATGAGCACGACGTACATCAGCGTCGACTCGAGCGGCTCGCCGGTCGTTCCACCGACGATGAGGGCCGAGGTGAAGACCTGGAACGAGCTGATCACGCCCATGACCAGGTTGAAGAGAATCACCGGACTGAGCAGCGGGACGGTGATGTGGCGCAGTCGCGACCAGGGGCCCGCGCCGTCGATCGACGCCGACTCGTACAACGACTGGGGAATTTCCTTGAGCCCGGCAAGGAAGATGAGGGTGGAGGCACCGAGCGCCCACAGGCTCAGGATGACCAGCGTGGGTTTCGACCAGGCCGGATCGGTGAGCCATCCAGGTGTCGGCAGGCCGACCGTGCGCAAGGCCGTGTTGACGAGCCCGCTCTCCGGGCTGAACATCAGCATGAAGATGATCGTGCTCACGACCGGCGGTGCGAGGACCGGAAGGTAGAAGAGCGTGCGGTAGAAGCCGATCCCCTTCGCGCTCAGGTTGAGGATGAGGGCCAGGATCAGTGACGCTACGAGACCGAGTGGGACCGAGACCAGCGCGAAGTAGGCGCTGTTGCGCACCGCGATCCAGAACGACGGATCGGCCGTGAGCATCTTCTCGTAGTTGTCGAGGCCGACCCACTTCGGTGGCTGCACGATGCTGTACTCGGTGAACGAGTAGAAGGCCGACGCCAGCACAGGATAGGCCGTGAAGACCACGAGGCTGATGATCCACGGGAGGGTGAACGCCACCCCGGCGAGTGCCTCCCGCCGACGCATCGGGCTGGACCTCACAGCACCTTGTCCAACTCGGCCTGGCAGGCCTTCTGTGCCTCTGCCAACGCGTCCTTGGGCTTCGCCGCCTTGGTCGAGATCTGCTCGAGCACGCGCGTGAGCTGGTCGATCGCGAACGTCTGCACCGGTGAGTCCCACATCGGTGTGGCGATGTCCAACTGCTCACGGAAGAACGCGGTGGCGTCCTCGGCATACTCCTGTCCGCGCCTCTCCACGAGCTTCGAGGGCACGATGTCGTCGGGGACCTTCGCATTGGTCGGCAGGTCGGGAAACTCCGCGAACTGTGCCTGCGCTCCGTCGACCGCGATGTGGTCGAGGTAGTTGAAGGCCTCCTCCGGGCTGTTGGAGGCGGTGGGGATGGCCATCCAGTTCGGCCAGTATCCCGACACCGTGCTGTCGCCGCTCGGACCAACCGGATTGCTCGCGACCTCCCAGCGTTCGAACTTCGCCTCGACGCTGTAGAAGTCGCCCATCAGCCAGGTGCCGTCGAAGCGCATCGCGAGCCGCTTCTCCTGGAAGGTGGGCGGCGCTTCGCCGAGCAGGGCCTCGAAGGACCTGGTGACCTTGCGCAGATCGCCTTCGTACTCTTCGTTCATCCAGGAGACGAAGTACTCCATCATCTCGATGTTCTGCTCGGAGTCGATGGTGTACTTGCCAGCCGACGCGTCGAAGATCTGCCCGCCGTTGAGGGCCGACCAGACCGGCAACGTGTACTGGTCGAAGGGTGGCAGGAAACCGGCCGCCTCGATCTTGTCGCCCTTCCACCTGGTGAACTCCTTGGACAGGCTGCGCAGGTCGTCCCAGGTCTTGGGGAAGCTCTCGCGGTCGGCCGGAATCCCCTTCTCCTCGAACCACTCCTGGTTGTAGTACATGGCGTACGAACCCGCCGTGAAGGGCAGCCCATAGGTCTTTCCGTCGAACTGGCAGCTCGCGAGCACGGCCTCGGGCCAGTTGGCGAGCTGGGAGTTCTCCGACTTCTCCATGAAGGCGTCGAGCTCCATCAGGGAACCGCGAATGCCCAGGGCGACCGGCGTGTCCCACAACACCGTGGCGCTAGGTGGATTACCTCCGGCGATCCGGGCGAGCAGCACTTCGAGAAAGTTCTGCTCACCGGTGAGCCGGGTGACCGAGACGTTGACGTTGGAGTGCTGCTTTCCGTACTCCTTGGCGACGTCCTCGTGCACCTTCAGGTACCCGTCCGCGCCGCCTGGCAGCCAGAATGTCAAGTCGACCTTGCCTCCAGGTTTCGTACTCCCCTGGTTCGCGGTCGTCCCTCCGGTGGAGAAGCATCCCGGCAACGCGAACGCGCCTCCGGCCAGTCCGGCGATGCCGAGCAGGCTGCGCCGGCTCAGATCGTGCCGGCCGGGTGCGCTGCGGATGGGCGCGCTGCGGCCGGGCTGGCGGGGATCGTTGGTCCTGGTGGCCATTCCTTCTCCTACGGGTGCGGTGGCAGAGCGGCTCGCCGATTGCGGAGAACCGTCCTGAAGCGATAGCGATCCCCCCGATAGATGATCTGGCCGATCTCGAACGGCCGGTCGCGGTCGTCGAAGCAGGTGTACTTGCCGACGAGCACGGCCTCCCCCTCCCGCATGCCGAGCTGTTCGGCGTCGTCGGAGGTGGCTCCACGTGCGGAAAGTACGTAGTCGGCCCGGTCCGGGTTGATCCCGCAGCGCTCGCGGAGCGTGGCGTAGAGGGAGCCGGTCGAGTAGTCCTGGGAGACCGCGGCCTCCACCATCGCGGCCGGCATGCAGGTGCTCGCCAGCGCCACCGGCACATCGTCGAGCTTGCGCAGCCGGTCGAGGCAGAAGACCTCCGACCCGGGTGCGATGCCGAGATCGTCGGCCTCGTCGATCGTGCCGGGCCGCGTGCCCTGATGGAGAACCTCGGCGGACGCGCGCAGTCCACGCAGTGCCGCCATCTCGGTGAAGCTCAACGGCGGCTCCTGCCCCTCCTCGACCACGCTCGGGGCGACAACGTGCCAGCCACTGCCGTGCGTCGGTTCCAGCAGGCCGTCGTCGTGGAGTGCCCGGAGGGCGACTCTGAGTGTCGCCCGGCTCACCGCAAGGGACGAACTGAGGTCCCGCTCAGGTGGTAGGCGGGTGCCGGGGCGGAAGGTGCCCCGGGCGATCGCGCTCGCAATCATCCGATACACCTGCAGCGACGGAGGCTGACCGTCGCTCCCCTTGCGCACGCTCCGCAGCACGGACTCACCTACTCCACGGCGCCGATTGGTAGAGATGTGGACTGGAATTCCAGACCTATTAAGACGGGAGTGGGGGAACGAGGCAAGGCACCTTCCGGATCCGGCCGGGTCCCATTCGTACGCCCGCGACGCCTCCGTAGGCTCTGGAAGCGTGCCAAAGGAACGTGGGGTCGCCGTCGTCACCGGTGGAAGTCGAGGGATCGGCGCCGCCACCGCACTGCTGCTCGCCGAGCGCGGCTGGTCGCTCTGCATCGGTTATCAGAACGCCATCGAAGCGGCCGACGCCGTGGTCAGGGAGTGCGAGAGCCGCGGCGTGCGGGCGGCCGCCGTCAGGGCTGACGTCGGCGCCTGGGAGGGCGTGGCCACCCTCTTCGCCGCCGCCGACCGACTCGGCGACGTCACGGCGTTGGTCAACAACGCCGGCATCGTCTACCAGGCACACACCCGCGTCGACGAGATCACCCCGGAACGGATCGAACGCATGCTCGCGGTCAACGTCACCGGTGCGTTCCTGTGCGCCCGCGAGGCCGTCCGCCGGATGTCGACCCTGCATGACGGATCCGGCGGCGTGATCGTGAACGTCTCGTCACGGGCGGCGGCGCTCGGTGGCGCGGGCGAGTACGTCGACTACGCCGCGAGCAAGGGCGCCATCGACACGATGACCGTCGGCCTGGCGCGGGAGGTCGGCGGCGAAGGCATCCGGGTCAACGCGGTGCGTCCCGGGCTCATCGAGACCGACATCCACGCCAGTGGCGGCGAACCGGACCGGGTCGCCCGGCTCGCGCCGGGGATCCCCATGAAGCGAGGCGGACTGGCCGGCGAGGTCGCCGATGCCATCGTCTGGCTGTGTTCGGACGAGGCCTCCTACGTGACCGGCGCCCTGCTCGACGTCGGCGGCGGCCGCTGAAAGGACCGCACCATCACTCCCACCACCAATACTCCCGCAGACATCCGACTCGTCATCTTCGACTTCGGCAACGTGATCTGCCGGTTCGACTACCTCATCTTCTGCGCGCGGCTGGCCGAACGAGTCGGGTGGTCGACCGAGGAGATCCACGCCACGGTGCATGAGGGCGGGCTGCAGGCGGACTTCGAGTCCGGCCGGCTCACCGGTCCCGAATACCACCGCCGCGTCATGGATCTGGTCGGCGCTCGAGGGGCCGACGTGGGCAGCGGTGCCGGCAAAAACGACGCGGCCGGCAGGCACGTGGCGTACGACGAGTTCGTTCCGATGTACGGCGACATCTTCACCGAGATTCCCGGGACGGTCGCCCTGCTTCGCCAACTGACGACGCGGTATCCGCTGTACCTGTTGTCCGATACGAACGAGATCCACTTCGGCTTCGTCAGGAAGACGATGGACGTCGTAGGCATCTTCGACGAGCTCATCCTCTCCTACGAAATGGGCGTCATGAAGCCGCATCCACGGATCTACGCCGAGGCACTGCGGCGATCGGGTGTGCCGGCTGACGCGTGCGTCTTCATTGACGACCGTCTGCCGAATGTGGAAGGTGCGCGCCAGGTCGGAATACACAGCATCCACTTCCGCTCTCCCGACCAGTGCGCCACCGATCTCCGGCAGCTCGGCGTCAAGGTCAGCTGATGCCCGCTGGGCTGGCGCGTTCCTCTCCGTCGGAGCGCTCCACCTGGGACATCGAGCACCTGAGCGCTGACGACCCAACCGCAGCGGCGCACTCCTCCGGCAAACTCGACGCCGACTCTGCGTGAGGGGAGAACCGCGTTCAGAATTACAAGCCCGGGCACGGCTCACCTGCGGACGACGTACTTCAGCCGCTGACGCATGTGTGCAGGTTGGACGGAGTCGACATCGACGCGATCCGCGCCGACGAAGCGGGCCAACCGGAGGAGGCCCGCGCCGAGCGCATCGACGAAGTGATCCTCGCGAGCAAGAGCGTCGGTCTCGAGCCACAATCCCCTGATCTGAAGGGTTCCACCAGCTCGGTCGAATGCTGGATCCACCCGTGCCACGAGGTCGTCTCCATACAGCACGGGCATCGTGTAGTAACCCCACCGCCGCTTCGCCGCCGGCTTGTACGCCTCGAAGACTGCCTCAAAATCGAACAGACCTCGCGGTCCGCGCAGGACGACGTCGAACGGCGACAACAGGGCCGCCTCCTGCGTCGTGTCAGGTCCCGAAGCGCGCCAGGGACGAGGCACGCCGCCCGCTTCGACCTGCTCCAGCAGGGCCAGTCGGTCGGTCGGCACGTAGTGCATTTCTCGCACGCCTTCCACCGAAACGCGCGTCAGAAAACCTGAGTCCACCAGGTCCGCGAGCGCTTTCGCCCTTTCCTGACGTCCGATCCGCCGATGAAATCGTGCTGCCCACGTTGGTGCGTCGAACAGGCCAGCCCATCGGGAAGCCTTGTGTGCCGAGAAGACGTCCGCCTCCGCGTCCGTGGCCACATGGTCGTAGGCAGGAGGGGCGACCGCGGGCCGCAGTGCGTACAACCGCTCGAAGCTCCTCCGGCCGTAGGTCATGGCCTCACCGGTCAACCACAGGTAGTACAACGCGACCGACGTGTCCTTGGTCGAACGAAAGGAGCCGGTCTTCCCCACGCCCGGAAAGTCCCGCGCCGCAAGCGGTCCGTCATCACGCAGATGGCCGCGAACCCGGGAGAGCAGGTCTGCGTGCTCGTCTTCGTAGGATCGCCACCGGTCGCTTAACCGCACCTGCTCCATCGCCAGCCGTACGTACGGAAGCTCGTCCATCGGGCGGATATAGACACAGCCGCCGTAATCGAAGAACTCCCGTTTCCTGTACAGCAACGCATCGAGGTACTCAGGACGGTAGTCGACCACCCGACTGTGCAGAACCAGATCATGGCTCCGTGCCACCACGTTCAGCGGATCGACCTGCACCACCTCGGCCCGCCGTAGGGCACGACGCGTGCCGGCGAACCCCGTGGCCCGACGTCCCGGCCAGAGCCCTTGGCAGCCCAGAACGAAACGCCGCCGCGTTCGTCTGGACACTGCCCACGTCATGGCAGCGGCTGGTCTATTCGAACCAGGTCGTGCCGGGGTACTGATACTGGCGGCCGACCGTTTCATCCAGCTCGATTCCGAGGCCGGGACGGTCCGGAAGCTTGATGAAGCCGTTCTTGATGATGTCTTCCTTGTCGGTGATGATCGTCGACCAGTAGTCACGTTCGAGCCAGTGGAACTCGAGCGCGAGGAAGTTGGGCACCGTCGCGCACACGTGCGCCGACGCCATGGTCCCGATCGGCGACGAGACATTGTGCGGGGCGAACGGCATGTAGTAGATCTCGGCCATGTGCGCGATCTTCCGGCACTCCGAGAGCCCGCCACACTTCGGGATGTCAGGCATGATGATGTCGACTGCCTGACTCTCGATCAGGTCCCGGAAACCGTGGCGCAGATAGAGGTTCTCGCCAGCGCATATCGGCGTGGTGGTCGACTGCTTGACCTCGCGCATCGCATCGACGTTCTCCGGCGGGACCGGCTCCTCCAGCCACATCAGGTGGAAGGGCTCGAGATCCTTCGCCAGCCGGATGGCGCTCGGCACGTCGAGCCGAGTGTGGACATCGGCAGCGAAGTCGATCTCCTTGCCAGCAAGCTCTCTCGCCATCTCGGCGAGGCGCACCATCCGCTCGTGCTCCCACGGCCCGGCGGTGTAGTTGAACCTGTCCTTGCGGAATCCCTCCACCTCGCTGCCGGAGTGGCCGTAGGCGAAGATGTCGAGGTCGATCTTGAATGCGGTGAACCCTCGGGCGAGCATGTCGTCGAGTACCCGCTTGATGTCATCGAAGTCCATGCCGGGCTCGACCTGGCAGTCCGCGTACACCTTGATCTCGTCGCGGAACTTGCCGCCCATGAGTTCGTAGATCGGCACACCGAGGGCCTTGCCCTTGACATCCCAGAGGGCGAGCTCGATGCCGGTGAGGGCGGTGATCAGCGCACCGGCGAAGCCGCCGTTGAAGACGTTCTGCCGGCGCAGTTGTTCGAAGATCGCGTCGATCTGGAACGGATCACGCCCCACCAGCTTGGCCTGCAGTTGCTGGATGAGCGCGATCGCCTGGACACCGCCGTGCACGCATTCGCCGATGCCGGTGATGCCCTCATCTGTTTCGACCTTGACCCACAGGTGCATACCGTGTCCGACCGTCGCGGCAGTCTTCACAGCGGTGATCTTCATATCCACATCCCTCTAGCTGCGTCTTGGTCTGTGCCTGAGGAGGAGGGCGTCACTGGCTGCCGGTCGGATTTTGCGCACGCCAGACTTCGTACTCGGCCCACCCCTCGTCGCTGAGCGGGTAATAGGTGCGCAGAGCGCCCCCCTCGGCGAGCTTGAGCCGGCTGAACTCTTCCCACTCCTCGTGATCCACGGTGTGCTGGAGGACCAGTGGGGCCATCTGGGCGGGAACGAGAACGGCGCCGTCGTCGTCGGCGATCATGATGTCGCCCGGCATGACGAGGACCCGACTGCAGGCGATGGGCACATTGATGGCCCAGGGAAAAAGCGTGCCCTGCGAGGCGTAATTGGGAGTGAATCCACGAGTCCAGATCGGAGTACCGATCTGTTGAATGTGCGGCCAGTCGCGGACACAACCATCGACAACGATCCCCGCGCCACCGCGTCCCTTGAAGTAGGTGACGAGCATTTCGCCCATACACCCGGTATTGAGGTCTCCAAAGGCCTGCACAGCAAGGATGTCGCCCGGCTGGACGGTCTCGAACACCGACCAGAGAGCACTCCGCTTTTCCACGTGCTCCTCGGCCGCGCCGGATCCGACACCGGTCACGATGTCTTCGCGCTTCGGCATGAACTGCAAGGTCACCACCGGACCGACGACCTTGGCACCCGGTTGCCGAGGAAGCGGGCCCTGGATAAAGGTCTGGCGTATGCCCATCCGATGCATCACGGCACTCGCGGTAGCGCTGCTGACCACCTTCATCCGGCGGATGAGGTCCGGATCCGGACGATTGAACGCCGGTCCGGTAATCGGCAACGTCTGTGCGATCTCCGGTATCGGCAGCGATACGTCCAAAGGCGCGTCAGATCGCGGTCTCTTCACCAGCGCTCCTGTTCCACTCGGCCCGGATAGCGTTTTTCCCCGAACGTTTCCCGGTGCGCCAGAGATCGCCTGGCGCACCGGTTTTCCTTGGCCCCCGTGCGTCTGCGACGTCGGGCCAGTTTCCGTCGACCACTGTAGCCGTCCGGATACCGCTCCCGCGATTTTCGTTTTTTCGAAGCTGCAAAGAAAGGCCTGTCAGCGGCGCTTGTCTTCGCACGTCCTCGGCCGGGGCTGTGGGGAGCAGGGTCGGACTCGCCGAGGGATGGAGGTTTCCGGTGGTGGGCTCGGCGAGGATTGTCAGTGCTCGTCGTGAGCGAGGGACCTTCCGATCGGCCCACTGGGCGCCTGACGCCCGGCCCGACGTGCTGGTGCAAGCCGCGGCTACCGTGTTCGCTGACCACCTTCCACCCAGGCCACCCGAACACCCGACCACCCAGACACCGGCCACCGGCAGCCGTCCACCAGACCACCCGGCCACCGGACCACCCGGCCACCGGACCACCCGGCCATCGGCCGCCCGGCCGCCGGCCAGCCGAGAGTGAGTGACCATCGACGATGCCCGACTACGGCCACGACCTGCGGTTCGGCGTCTTCCTGTCGCCCAGCACTGACCAGGTGTCTGCGCTGCTCGCGCTGGCTGACGCAGCCGACCGCCGAGGCCTGGACCTGATCAGTGTCCAGGATCATCCGTACCATCCAGGGTTTCTCGATGCCTGGACACTGCTGTCGACCATCGCCGCCCGGACGGCCCGCGCCACGGTCTTCCCCAATGTCGCCAACCTCCCCCTCCGCGACCCCGCCGTCCTCGCCCGCAGCGCGGCCAGCCTGGACATCCTCAGCGGCGGCCGTGTCGAGCTTGGCCTGGGCGCCGGCGCCATGTGGGACGCGATCGCAGCAATGGGCGGGCCGCGCCGCAAGCCCGGACAGGCAGTCGAGGCTCTGACGGAGGCCATCGCCGTGATCCGGGCCCTGTGGACTCCGGGTCGTGGGGTCCGGTTGGAGGGCGGCCACTATCGCCTCGCCGGCGCCAAGCCGGGACCGTTCCCGGTCCATCCGATGCAGATCTGGCTGGGTGCGTACAAACCGCGGATGCTCCGGCTCACCGGCCGGGCGGCCGACGGCTGGTTGCCCAGCCAGCCGTACGCCGCGCCGGACACGCTCGCGGCGATGAACGACATCATCGACGATGCTGCTGAGACGGCTGGCCGTTCGCCCGGTGCCGTACGTCGGCTCTACAACATCACCGGCAGCTTCACGGGTACGGGTGCCGAGTTCCTGCAGGGACCGCCGAGCGTGTGGGTCGAGCAACTCGCCGAACTCGCCGTGACCGACGGCATCAGCGGCTTCATCCTCGCGATCGAGTCGGGAGGAACCGCCGACGTCGAGCGGTTCGCGCACGAGGTGGCGCCGGCCGTCCGCGACCTGGTGGACCGGGAACGCGCTGGGTCGCCGCCCGCTGGGACACCGCCGGCTGGGACACCGCCGGCTGGGACACCGCCTACCAGCACCCGACCCACCGGCACCGAGTCCACCAGCCCCGAGTCCACCAGCCCCGAGTCCACCAGTCCCGAGGCCACCGAAGTGGGGCCAGCCGACAGCGGACCGACCGGGAGTACTCCGGCGGAATACGCCGGCGCGACCGGACTCGGCGTCGTGCCCACCCCGCCTCCCGCGCGGCGGCTGATAAGCACCAGCCCCTGGGACGAGTCGACCCGTCCGCACGGACCCGGGGCGGACGCCGACACCAGCTACACCCCGGCCGGTCGCGCTCAGGGCCAGCACCTGATCGACATCCACGACCACCTCCGGCACGAGCTGGACCAGGTGCGCGATGTGGTCGAGCAGGTCGCCGACGGTACGACCGACCCGGGCGCCGCCCGCTCCCTGATCAACGCGATGACCATGCGTCAGAACAACTGGACGCTCGGCGCCTACTGCCAGTCGTACTGCCGGATCCTCACTCTCCATCACAGCCTCGAGGATCAGGCGATGTTCCCGGGCCTGCGGCAGGCCGACACCAGGCTGGCGCCCGTCATCGACCGGCTTGCCGAGGAACACGAGGTCATCGCCCGCATCCTCAACGACGTCGACGCAGCACTTGTCGGCATGGTCGAGCGTCCCGGCGCGATCGGCGAGGTGCAACGTGCGGTTGACGTGCTCACCGATGCGTTGCAGTCACACCTGTCGTACGAGGAACGCGAACTGGTCGAGCCACTCGCCCGACTCTCGACCGGCTTCACCGGGATGTAGCCGGAGCGACCTCCCCCGCGGTAGCCGGGTCCGTCGCCGTCGCACCATCATGAAGGAAAAGTCGCCCATGCGCCCCGAGTCCTTCATGATCACGATCATGATCACGTGGTGGGGGGGGTTCGGTTAGCCCCAGAGGGTGTGGAGGGTCGGGGGTTTGCGGAAGACCAGACCGGTCGGCGCACTCGGGCGGGCGGGGTCGAGCCGGAGTCCCGGCAGCCGGCCCAGCAGCTGACGGATCGCGGTCATTGCCTCCAGCCGGGCAAGGTGCATGCCCAGGCACACGTGCGGACCGTGGGCGAAGGCGACCTGCTGGCGGGCGTTGCCACGCCGGACGTCGTACCGGTCGGGGTCGGCGAAGACAGCGGGGTCCCGGTTGGCGCCGGCGAGTGATACGACAATCAGGTCGCCTCGCCGGATCGGTGCTCCCCCGAGTTCGACGTCGGCTGTCGCGTAGCGGTCGACCACCGCGGCGGCGGGCTCCAGTCGTAGCGACTCCTCGATGGCCGGACCAAGTAGCGCCGGGTCCGCGCGCACCAGAGCAAGCTGGTCGGGATGGCTGAGCAGGTGCCACAACGCGTTCGCGGTCATGCCCTCGGTGGTCTCGATGCCGCCGAACATGAGGACGGCGGCGTTGGAGACCACTTCGTCCGTACGGAGACCTCCGGTAGCACCGGCGGCCGCGAGAAGTGACGGCCCACCGGCGCCGTCGCCCGGTCCGCCGGCGACCATCGCCTCGACATTCGTCCGAAGCGCGTCGAACGCCTCCCGGCCCGCCGTGCTCACCTCCTGACCGGCCGCTACACCCGAGACCGCCGCCACGATCGCGTCGTACCACGACAGCACGGTCGGCGCGGAGACCCCGTCCAGCCCGAGCGTCTCGGCGACCACCGCGACCGCGAGCGGTCCGGCGAACCCGCGCCGCAACTCGGCGGCGCCGGAGTGGTACATCGCGAAGATGAGCCGTTCCGTCTCCGCTTCGACCGCGGCCGTGAACCGGGTACGAACCTCACCGAGCCCGAACGACGGGTCGAACGGCCGTCGATGCCGTTCGTGCTCCGCGCCGTCGGTCGACAGCATGCTCCGGCCGACGACGCGGGCGGTCGAGAAGCGCGGGTCGTCCACCGTGAACAACACCGGGTCCCGCATCGCCGCCAGTACGAGATCGCGCCGGGTCACCAGCCAGCCACCGAGCGCCGGCACCCACGACACGGGTTCGCTCGCCCGCAGTCGGGCCAGCACGGCGTGCGCGTCGGTGCCCTCGAGCTGAGCGACCGTCACGTCCGCCCCGATCGGGAAACCGGGCGGAAAGCCCGTCGGGTCAGCCATCGTCTCCGCCGTGAACGACATTGACGAGCGGATCCCCGGCGGCCAGCCGGTCGATGTTGCCCGCGATGTCGGCCACCCGCCGGGTGAACGTCTCGGTGGTGACACCGGATACGTGGGGGGTGAGCAGGACGTTGTCCAGGTCGGCGAACGGCCGACTTGCCGGGCTGCCGTGACCGGCCTCGTCCGGGTAGTGCCACCAGACGTCGAGGGCCGCGCCGCCGATCCGGCGTTCGACGAGCGCGGTGTAGAGCGCGTCCTCGTCGACGACCGGTCCGCGCGCGACGTTGACGAGGAGAGTCCCCGGCCCCATCGCCGCCAGCTCCGGCGCGCCGATGAGCCCGGTCGTCTCCGCGCTGAGCGGTACGGTCACCACCACGACGTCGGCCTCCGCGCACAGGCGAGGGAGGTCGTCGATGCCGCCCACCCAGTCGAGAGCCACGCCGTCCGGAGGCGTGCGGCCGGCGTGGCGGCGGACCGCGATCGTACGCATCCCGAACGCCGATGCCATGCGGGCGGTCTCCGACCCGATCTCGCCGAGGCCGATGACGCCCAGGGTCCTGCCGCGGAGGGTGGCAGGGCGGACCGCCTCGCGTACGTACCGCGGTGACCGCCACCGGTCCGCCCGAAGGTCACTGTCGGTACCGCGCAGGTCCCGCGTCAGCGCCAGCGTCACCATGACGACGTGCTCCGCGATCGACCGGCCGTGGTGGAACGTGTTGGCCACGAGCACTCCGCGCGGCAGCGCGTCGAGGGCGATCGCCTCGTAGCCCGCGCCGGGAGCGTGGACGAGGCGGAGCCGCTTGGCCGCCGCGGCGAGATCGCTGGAGAGGCCGCTCGCCACCAGCACCTCGGCGTCGGCGACCACGCTTGCGTCGAGGTTCTCGGCGAGGTGCCAGTCGTGGCGGTCCCTCGTCGCGCGTTCGAGCTGGGGGAGGTAGTCGTACAGCAGGGGCTCGGCGAGCACGATTCTCACGGTCACACTCCTTTCCCCACGAGGGTAGAGGTGGGAGTGCGTGCCGCCGGGTTCGAGGTCAGCCGGCCGGATCGGTGGACGCGAACCCTGACAACCACCCGATCCCGCTCACCGCACCTCGAGCAGGGTCTTGCCGACGGTGGCCCTTCCCTGGATCGCGGCATGCGCGTCGCCGGCGCGCTCCAGCGGGAAACGCTGCCCGATCAGCGGACGCACCCGTCCGGCCGCCGCCTCGGCCAGGACGTCGATCGTGAACGTACGCAACTCCTCCTGGGTGGGTGTCGACGTCACGAGGGCGACGCCACGTTCCGCTGCTGCGTCAGCGGAGATGCCGGCCCACTCGCCGCTCGCGAGCCCGTAGCTGAGCATCCGCCCGCCCCGGTCGAGCAGGTCGAACGCCGCGTGGGCGACGGTTCCGCCTACCCCGTCGAGGACGACGTCGACCCCGCCGACGGCTTCGCGTACCTGCTCGGCCCAGTCCGGCCGGCGGTAGTCGACGACGTGCTCGGCGCCAAGATCGCGGGCGACCTCGACCTTCCGGTCACCGCCCGCGGCCGCGACGACCGTGGCCCCGGCCGTCCGCGCCAGCTGGACCAGCAGCGTGCCCACGCCACCCGCGGCCGCCTCGACCAGGACGCGGTCGCCCTTGGCGATGCCGACCGTGCGGACGAGCATCACGGCGGTACGCCCGTCGGCGAGCAGCGCCACCGCGGCGTCGAGATCCAGCCCGGGCGGCACGTCGAACAGCCCGGCAGCGTCGGTGGCGACCCGTTCGGCATAGCCGCCGGACCCACCCGTGCTGCTGACGACCTGTCGACCGATCAGGGCCTTGTCGACGCCTTCTCCGACGGTCGTGACGACGCCGCCGACGCCGTTGCCCATGATCATCGGCAGCTCGACCTCGAACGGTCCGGCGTTGGCGCGGACCTGGGTCTCCACGAACGTGATGTTGGCGTACGTCACGTCGATCATGACCTGGCCAGGTCCCACCGGCGGTTCCGGCGTCTCCTCCACCCGCAGCACCTCCGGACCGCCGAACTCCCGCAACCACACCGCGCGCATGCACCCTCTCCGATCCCGTCCGTCGCAGGCGGCTGGCGACCGGGCCTGTCGACTGTTCGAGGACGAGCCTGCAACCTCAACCGAAGTCGAGGTCAAGCCGGCGGCGCGAGGTCGGGCAGGTCAGGCGGCCATCCCACAGGCACTGTCCATGGCACCGCGTCCGTGACGGCCTCAGGCCTGCGGCGGCGCCCATTCGTACACGCGGATCTCGCAGTAATCCTGGAAACCCAGCCGGGCGTAGACCGAGTGCCCCGCCTTCGACGAGCCGAGGACGCCGATCCGGTAGCCGAGCGCGCGGGCATCGCGCAGGGCCGCGAGCGTGACGGCCGCGCCGATCCCCTGTCTGCGTACCGCCGGTACGGCCATCACGAAGTAGATGCCTGCCACTCCGGCGCCGAGGAACAACGTGGACGTGCCGACCGGTTCGCCGTCGAGGTAGGCGAGGTAGTGCCGGTAAGGCACATCGTCGCCGAAGCCGATGCGGGCGTAGACCTGCGCCACCCAGGCGGCCTCGCTCTCACCTTCACCGAAACCCTGTGCCAGGGTGTCCTTCCACCTCGCGAGGGTGGCGCGGTCGGTCACGCGGGCGATCTCGAGCCCGTCCGGCGTTGACAGGTCCTCCACCAGGGCGTGCAGATCGGCGGCCATGCCTGCCTCTGCTCCGGCCTCGAAGCCCGCCGCGAGCAGCCGGTCGCCGAGGTCGGACGGGCGCATGGACGGGCCGACGTGCCAGGTTCCGGGTACGCCGTGGTCCCGCATGGCCCGCACGGACTCGGCGATCGCGGTGTCGGCGCCGGCCGGGTCGAGATCGGCCCGGACGACGCAGTTGTGGTAGTCGATCGGCGAACCGCCGATGGTCCACGTCAGGGCCGCGTCGACGCGTTGTTCTCCCCCGCCGATCCGGCCCATGTCCAGCAGCAACTCCGCCGCGTTGTCCTCGATCGCGTGGATCATCGACGCCGGCGAGAGGTCCTGGTTCACCTCGTCCATCGGCCCATTGTGCTGTCGGTGGTCGCGGCGACACTAGGGATTTGTGCGGGCGTCAAGGCTGATCTCGATGCTGCTGTTGCTCCAGAACCGCGGCGCCATGACCGGGCGCGAGCTCGCCCGCGCGCTCGAGGTGTCCGAACGCACGGTGGTCCGCGACGTCGAAGCGCTGACACTCGCGGGCGTGCCGGTCTACGCCGACCGCGGCCGGGCTGGCGGTTACCGGTTGGTCGGCGGCTATCGGACCCGGCTCACCGGGCTCAACCGGGACGAGGCGGAGGCGCTCTTCCTCTCCGGCGTCTCCGGGCCCCTGCAGGACATGGGGTTGGCCGACGTGGCGGCCACTGCCCAGCTCAAAGTGCTCGCCGCACTGCCGCGGGACCTGCGTGACTCCGGCATGGTCGCGGCACAGCGGTTCCACCTCGACGTACCCCGTTGGTTCCGCGACGCGCCACCGCCTTCCGTGCTGGCAGCGCTGGCGACCGCGACGTGGAGCGACCGGGTGGTGTCGGCGACGTACCAACGCGGGGAGCGGACCCTCGTCCGCCTGCTGGAGCCGTACGGGCTCGTGCTCAAGGCCGGTCGGTGGTACGCCGTCGGCTGCGTACGCGGTGACATCCGGGTCTACCGGATCGACAGGTTCACCGGCATCGACGTCCTCGACCAGCCGTTCCACCGCGACAGCACCTTCAACCTGGCCGCCTTCTGGCGCGAGCGGTCCGCCGAGTTCGAGCGCTCCATCTTCACCGCGCACGCTCGGGTACGCCTGAGCCCCGCCGGCGTGCGACGGCTCTGGTCGGCCGTCGAACGCCTGGCCGCCGAGGAGGCGATCGCGTCCGCCGGACTGCCCGACCGCGACGGCTGGGTGACGGTCATGCTGCCGGTGGAGTCACTGGACATCGCCTACGGGCAACTGGTGGCGCTGGGGCCGGAGGCGGAGGTGCTCGACCCGCCGGCGCTGCGAGCCCGCCTCGCCGGCGCCGCCGACCGGCTCAGCGCCCTCTATCAGTGAGCGTCCTGCGTGCCTGCGTGCTCATTCCTGCGAGCGAGGGTGGTCTCCCACCACTGGCTGGTCGGCCGACCGTTGAGATCGGTGAAGCCGTACTCCGCGGCCAACTCGACGACGGTACGCACCGAGCCGGAGTGCCTGGCCACTTCGGCGTCCGACGCGAGCGCGGCGACGGCCCGCCCCACGAACTCCGTCGTCTCCGTACGCCTCGCCCACTCCGACGTCTGGTCGACATCATGATCGTGCAACGCACCGGGTGACACGGCCAACGCAGTCACGTCGTAGGGGCGGAACTCCTCGGCCAACCCGACCGGCGTCCGGTTGATCGCCGTCTTGATGACGTCGTAGTAGAGATGCTTGTGGTACGGCTTGTTGACCTTCCAGGTGGTGAGAACGACGAGACCGCCCCGAGTGGCGCGCAGCAGTCCCGCTGCGAACTGCACGCTGAGGATGTGCGCCCGCAGGCCCGCCGCCAGCATCAGATCGAGATGCTCCGGGGCGAGTTCCCACACCGGTGCGTCGTCGACGTCGCGTTCGTACCCACCCCAGGCGTTGGAGACGAGGATGTCGAGCCGTCCGTGCTCTTCCCCGACCCGGCCGAACAGCGCCCGCACCTGCCGATCATCGGTGTGGTCGCAGCGGACCGCAACACCCCTGCCGCCTCGGGCGGTCACCATCTCGGCCGTGTGTTCGATGGTCTCCGGCCGTCCGGTCGGGCTCCCACACTCACGGCTGGTGCGGCCGGTGACGTAGACCGTCGCGCCCTCCTCCCCCAGCACCTTCGCGATTCCTCGCCCGGCACCACGACTCGCTCCCGTCACAACCGCGACCTTGCCCGCAAGACGCATGGCAACCCTCCTCGTCGTTCGTTCGTTCGGTCGATCTTGTGGTGGCGAGCGTGACAGCGAATTCCGACACCTCCTGGCGGCTTTTCCGTCCGGAGTGAAACCCGTGGTGCGCAGGAGCGTGACGCAGGCAGGGTTGAGGTCTGATGAACGCACGCATGCGACGCTGGTGGCAGGGTGACCCGGCTACTCCCGAAGTCACCTCACCGGACGATCTCGACCTCCGGCGACTGCTCGAGCGGGTTGCCCCCGGCTCCGAGACCAGCGACCTCGGCGGGTGCTTCTGCGTCAACGTACGCTTGCCCGAGCCCGGACTCGTGGTGCGCGTGCAGCCGCGGTTCGTGTCACGTCAGCGGGTCCTTGCCCTGCAGGACATCCAGCTGGGCAACATCGGCTTGACACCGGAGATCGAGACCCTCTACCTCGACTTCGGCTTCGCCGCCGTTCGGCCGCGGATCCACGAACTGGCGTACGCCCTCGCGTGGGTGATCCTCCGCCCCGATGGGAGCGGCACCGCCGACACCTTCTGCTGGGACAAGGTGCCAGCCCTGGTGGAGGAGTACGAAGACGCCGCCGGCACCGTGCTCACACCTGTGGAGCGGAAGGCACTGACGCCTTATATCGCGGCCGTTCCGCTCTATCACGCGGCGACCGTCGGTTTCCACGCCGACCCGGTGGCGCAGCTCTGCGATGACCGGGACGGCAATGCGTTCCTGCGGATCAGCGAGTGGCTGCTCGCCAATCCCGCTGCCCCCCTCGGCTGATCTGGCGTTGCCGCCTCAGCGTCGACTACCTCCTGCCGTCGCCGACCGCCCGCCTCGGATCGGCGGCGTACCGGCCAGGCGTCGTCCCCACGTGCCGCTTGAAGTGCCGAGTGAAGTGTGACTGGTCGTGGAACCCCACGCCCACGGCCACGTCGCTCACCGGACGGCCCTCGAGCAGCCACTGGCGAGCGACCTCGATCCGCCGGCCGACCTGGTACGCATGCGGCGCCACCCCGAACGTCTTCGTGAACGAACGGACAAGATGGGCCGGGCTGGCGCCGAGCCGCTCACTCGCGGCGGCGAGTGTCACGGGCTCCAGCAGGTGCGCGTCGAGCAGCGCACGTAGACCTTCTGCCAGCGTGTCGGTGCGGTGGCTTCGATCCTGGCCGTCCGCGGAACGTCGCAGGTGGTGGCGAAGCCGCTCGACGATGAACGCGAGCCGACTCTCGGCTTCCAGCGCCGAGTCGGTGCAGTCGAGAACCTGATGCACGGTCGAGATCCGCCCACGCAACAACGGATCCACGATCGCCGGCCGGTCGACCGCCGGGCCGATGAAGGTCTCGCCGAACATCCGGTCGGACAGATACAGCACCCGCTTTCGGAATCCGCGGCTCGTCGCTGGTCGACCGTCGTGCACGACGTGCGGCGGCAGCACGCCCACCGTCGACGAGTCCGACCCGTGCGGGTGACGGTCAAGGTCGTAACGGATCGCGCCATCGTCGACCAGGAAGAGCGTCCAGGTGCTGTGGGCGTGAGCCGGATAGGCATAACGGGTGAAACGCGCGTGGAAGACCTCGCTGATCCCGGGCACCGTCGGTTTCCAGGCCCGGACCTGCTCGGGCCCGTCCGCGCTTCGACCTTCGGTGCCTTCGATCATGCCCTCGATACTGCTCAACCGACCGGGAATACGGACCGGGGATACGGACCGGGGATACTGGGTGCCGCTTCGGCCAGGATAGCCCGCCGAAAAGGGCCCGCTCGCGTGCAAAGAACGTACAAGACCCGCGCCGCCCGACGGTCGTACGTTCGCTTCCATGCGAGTGGACTCCATACGGGTGAAACGGCCGGCGCCGCGGGACGGCGCCAGATGAGGGACCTGGTTCCGCTCATCGTGTTCTCTGCCGTGAGTTCGGGGAGCCCGGGCCCGAACAATGTTCTCCTGTGGGCGTCCGGGATCCAGTTCGGGTTCCGCCCGACACTCCGCCACATCGTGGGTACGTCGGCAGGGATCGGCGCCATGGCGATCGCGGTGGCCGCGGGGGTCGGCGCTTTCATCGCCACCGTGCCCGAGGTCCAGGTGGCCCTCAAGGTCGGTGGCTCTCTCTACCTGCTGTACCTGGCGTACCAGATCGCCGCGAGCAACGCGATGCGACGTGCCGAGATCGCGCGGCCGCTCGGCTTCGCCCAGGCAGCGGTGTTGCAGGGGGCGAATCCCAAGGCCTGGATCTTCGTCCTGGCAGCGGTCAGCGCGTTCCGGCCGGACGACCTCCATGTCGCGCTCGGGAGTGCGCTCGTCGTCGCCACGATGATGATCGTCGTGGTCCCGACGGCGGCGGCGTGGGCCGCGGGTGGGACGGTCATCAACCGGTTCGTCACGAGCGACCGGACACATCGCCTCCTCAGCATCGCTCTGGCCATCATCCTCGTCGCCTCCGTCGCCTACCTCTGGATCTGACACCACGGTCCGGTACGCCGGCCTGCAGCAAGCGGCCGCGCCCGCCGCGCGCCTTACCGGCACAGGAAGTCGTGCCTATGTCTCGAGGCTCGGGCGCGGGTGTGCCACCATGGTGAGGCGGCACATCCGCGTCAGCGCTCACGTTCGTGATCGGCGTGCCTCTCCGCAGATCTTGTTCGGACGCACATGCCTGAACCTGCCTGTCCCATGCGCGTAGTAGTGCCGCCTTCCGCCCGCTCGGGCGACGACTCTCTCTGTGGCACCCGAAAGGACACTCCTGTGCGCGCGCGTCTGGAAAGCTTTGCCCGACAGGTTCTCGGGCCCTGCACGGTCGAAGCGGACTGCGGTTGGGACCACGGCGGCGCTCTCGTCCTGCGCCTGCGCGACCGCGAGGGCACCGCGTGGTACGCCAAACAGAACCCGCACCACGAGGTCCATGCCCGCGAGGTCTCGGCCTACCGACGCTGGGTCCCGCATCTGGGCGACCGGGCACCGAGACTGCGGGCCGCGACCGACGATCTCCCGGCCCTGGTGATCTCCGCCGTCCCGGGTGCCGCGTTCACCGGTGAAGATGTCGAGGTCCACCATCAGGCGGGCCGACTGCTCCGGCGCTTCCACGAGATCGAGACCTTCCCGCCGTGGACCGATCTGGTGGCACACAAGCTCGCCGAACTCGACGCCTGGGTCGCCCGCGCGGACGGACTCTTCGACCGGCCCGAACTGGACTTCGTGCGGTCCACACTTCGTTCCCTGGAAGGGATTCCGGCGCCCCCCCCCGGGTGTCCTGTCACTTCGACTACAGCCCACGCAACTGGCTCGTCGACGTGGGCCGCGTCCATCTCATCGACTTCGAGTGGGCGCAACCGGAGGTGTGGGTCAACGACCTCGGCCGGCTCTTCTTCGGCCTGTGGAGGACCCGGCCCGACCTGCGGGAGGCCTTTCTCGACGGGTACGGTCGGCAGCCCGACGAGGCCGATCTCGCTCTCCTGCTCGGTTCGTACGCCTTGACGACCGTCTGGCACCTCGTCTGGACCTACGAACACGACAACCCCGAGTTCGGCTCCGCCGTCCGCGAGATCCTGCACGGCCTGATGCGCGGTGAGTTCGACAAGCACGCTCAGCAAGTTGGTCGTCACGCGAAGCTGCTCCGGTAGCCTGCCAGCAGCACCGCGATCCCGGGCGAGGAGTCGGCAGGTATCCCCACATGAACGACGTGATCGACCCGCCCGCGACCCTGTTCGTCAACGGGGAATGGGTTTCCGCGGCAGCAGGCGGGGCCAGGGAGATCCGGTGCCCCGCGGACCAGTCTCTCGTCGGTGCGGTCGCCGAGGCCGGCGTCGCCGATGTCGGACGGGCGATCGCGGCCGCGCGCCATGCGTTCGACCGTGGCGCCTGGCCGCGGACTCCGGCCGGGACCCGCGGCGACCTGCTTCTCGCCGTCGCCGGGAGGATCCGCGACCGCAAGGAGGAGTTCGCCCGCGCCGAGTCCCTCGACACCGGCAAGCGGCTGGTCGAGAGCCGGATCGACATGGACGACATCGCCAACTGCTTCAGGTACTTCGGCAAGCTCGCCGGGACCGAGGCGGGTCGGCTGGTCGATGCCGGAAGCCCCACGGTCGTGAGCCGGATCAGCTACGAACCGGTCGGCGTGTGCGGCCTGATCACCCCATGGAACTATCCGTTGCTCCAGGCCGCGTGGAAGGTCGCACCGGCGCTGGCAGCGGGCAACACGTTCGTGCTCAAGCCGAGCGAGCTGACGCCGCACACGGCAATGCTGCTCATGGACGTGCTCCGCGAGGTCGGGTTGCCGGCCGGTGTCGCCAACCTCGTGCTCGGGGCCGGCTCGGTCGCGGGTGCCCCGCTCGCCGAGCATCCTGGCGTCGACCTCGTGTCGTTCACCGGTGGCCTGGAGACGGGTAGGCGGATCGCCGCCGCGGCCGCCGGCACCGTGAAGAAGGTCGCACTCGAACTCGGCGGCAAGAACCCCAACGTCGTCTTCGCCGACGCCGCCTTCGACGCGGCGGTCGACAATGCACTGAACGCGGCGTTCGTCCATGCGGGGCAGGTGTGTTCGGCCGGCGCGCGGCTCGTCGTGGAGGAGTCGCTGCACGGCCGTTTCGTCGACGAGCTAGTCCGCCGCGCGGAGCGGATCCGGATGGGCGGCCCGTTCGACGAGGCCGCCGAGATCGGCCCGCTCATCTCCGCGGCCCATCGCGACAAGGTGACGGCGTACGTGCAACGTGGCCTTGCCGAAGGCGCGGTGCTCCGCTGTGGCGGCACGTGGGGTGAGGGCGACCTCGCTCAGGGATTCTTCTACGCACCCACGGTCCTCGACGGTGTGCGGTCGGGCATGTCCGTCCTCCGCGACGAGGGGTTCGGCCCGGTCGTCACCGTGGAGACGTTCACCACCGAGGACGAAGCCGTGAGGATCGGCAACGACACGCACTACGGCCTAGCCGCAGCCGTGTGGACGCAGGACGCCGGCAAGGCGCAACGGGTCGCCGGGCGGCTGCGGCACGGCACGGTCTGGATCAACGACTTCCACCCCTACCTGCCACAGGCGGAGTGGGGCGGGTTCGGGCAGTCCGGTGTCGGGCGCGAGCTGGGGCCGACCGGGCTCGCCGAATACCAGGAGGCCAAGCACATCTACCACAACATCGATCCGCAGGAGACCGGCTGGTTCGGAGGATCGTGAACCCGGCACGCGAGGAGTACGACTACATAGTCGTGGGCGGCGGTTCGGCGGGCGCCGCCGTTGCCGCGCGCCTGAGCGAGGACGCCGACGTCACCGTCGCGCTGATCGAGGCGGGTCCCAGCGACGTGGGCGACGACGCGATCCTGCGGGTCGACCGGTGGATGGCGCTGCTGGAGTCCGGGTACGACTGGGACTACCAGATCGAGCCGCAGCAGCACGGCAACTCGTTCATGCGGCACGCCCGCGCACGGGTACTCGGCGGGTGTTCGTCACACAACTCCTGCATCGCGTTCTGGGCGCCGCGCGAGGACCTCGACGAGTGGGCGGTGAAGTTCGGCGCCGACGGCTGGGAGTCCGCACAGACCTACCCGCTCTATCAGCGGCTGGAGAACAACGCCGACGACGGCGACCACCACGGGAAGGACGGGCCGGTGCGGCTGCGTACCGTCCCTGCCGTGGATCCGTGCGGCGTTGCGCTGCTCGACGCGTGCGAGCAGACCGGGATCCCGCGGGTGCGCTTCAACGCTGGCGAGACCGTCGTCAACGGCGCCAACTTCTTCCAGATCAACGTGCGTGAGGACGGCGTACGCGCGTCGTCGTCGGTGTCGTACCTGCACCCGATCATGAACGTACGACCGAACTTCGCGCTGCACACCGGGTTGCGGGCGAAGCAACTCGTCCTTGACGGCAGCGCGGGTGAGTGTCGGTGCGTCGGCGTCGATGTGCTCGACACCGATCTCCTCCACACTCGCCGGATCCACGCCCGCCGCGAGGTGGGGGTCTCGACCGGAGCGATCGACTCGCCGAAGCTGCTCATGCTCTCCGGCATCGGGCCGGCGGAACATCTTCGGGAACTGGGAATCGACGTCGTGGTCGACTCGCCCGGCGTCGGCTCCCATCTTCAGGACCATCCCGAAGGGGTGATCGGCTGGGAGGCGCGGCAGCCGATGGTGACAGAGTCCACGCAGTGGTGGGAGATCGGCATCTTCGCCACGACGGAAGACGGCCTCGACCGGCCCGACCTGATGTTCCACTACGGCTCGGTGCCGTTCGACATGCACACCGTGCGGCAGGGATATCCCACCGCCGAGAACAGCTTCTGCCTCACGCCGAACGTCACCCACGCCCGGTCACGCGGGACCGTCCGGCTGCGCAGCATCGACTTCCGCGACAAGCCGCGGGTGGACCCGCGCTACTTCACCGATCCGTACGACATGGAGGTGATGGTCGCCGGTATCCGGCTCGCCCGGCGGATCGTCGGCCAGCCGGCCATGGCGGACTGGGCCGGGCGGGAGCTCTACCCGGGGCCGGGCGTACGGACCGATGACGAGATCGCGGACTACGTCAGGCGTACGCACAACACCGTCTACCACCCGGCGGGCACGGTCCGGATGGGAGCGGCCGACGACGACCTGTCACCGATCGACCCGTCGCTGCGGGTGAAGGGTGTGGCGGGCCTGCGGGTCGCCGACGCCTCGGTGATGCCGGAGCTCACGACGGTGAACCCGAACATCACGACGATGATGATCGGCGAGCGATGCGCGGACCTGATCAAGTCCACCTGATCGGGCGGATCGAGCGAAACAAGCCGGGATCGAGTTCTGAACTGACCGGAAGCGGCACGGTCGTGGCAGCGCTGAGAGGCTGGCCGGTTCAGCACTGTGAGTCGACGTTGCCGCAGGTCGCGACGATCCTCGATCATGGTCGGCCGATTCCTCACTGCACGGGGTGACCGGCGTGGGACAAGCACCGGCTTGGACTACCGCCACCCTTGCCCACCGGTAACGAGTTTGCAACAATCCGGCAAACATCTTCCCAAGTAGGCGCGCTGAGTTGGGAGTGCAGGTGCCGAGGCTCAGTTTGAACAAGGCCATCAAGGCTGGAAACGGGGCCCGAGCATTTGTCGGCTTGGAGTGTGGGCTTACCCGCGGATCGCTCCCCCAGGAGGAGGTCCAGCAGCTCGAAGCGGAGTTGGCGCGCGCCAAACGGGAGGCAGCCGACCTTCGCCGGACTCTCCGCAGTTCAGCCGGGACGCGTGGCGCCGTCCCCGACTTCATCATCATCGGGGCACAGCGGTGCGGCACGACGTATCTCTACGACCTGCTTCGCCGGCATCCCTACTTCAAACCCGCGGAGCGCAAGGAGCTCCACTTCTTCGACCGCGACGCCAACTACGCCAAGGGCCTGAGTTGGTACATGTCCCAGTTCCCTCAACCGGACATCAGGAACGGCCAGAAGGAGATCACCGGCGAAGCGACTCCCTACTATCTGTGCCACGGCCTCGCTCCGCAGCGCGCCGCGCGGATGGTTCCCGGGGCCAAGCTCGTCGTCATGCTGAGGAACCCCATCGACCGGGCCTACTCGGGCCACATGCACCACAGCAGGCGCGGCGAGGAAAGCCTCTCCTTCGACGACGCCATCGCGGCTGAGAGGCAGGGCGAGCCGAATCCTCTCGACACGGGGCAGGCGGTCGCCGACGATGCCCGGGGAAGGCGAGTGCGCCGCCACCACTTCCATCTGGCGCGCGGGATCTACGTCCACCAGCTCAGGGAGTGGCAGAAGTACTTCAGTTCTGACCAGATACTTGTCATCAGGAGCGAAGACTTCTTCGCCAACCCCGGCGTGGTCGCGCGGGACGTGCAACGATTCGTCGGCCTGCCGGACCATGACCTCGACACGGCATCGGTCAGGAATCGGAACCTGGGAACGTACAAGGAAGCGATGGCACCCGCCACGCGGAAGCGGCTCGAGGCCTACTTCGCGCCGTACAACAAGGAGCTCTTCCACCATCTGGGGCGCGACCTCTGCTGGTAGCCCCGTCGACAGCCCGCCGACGCCAGGCACTTGCAGGGTAGCCGCGCGTCTGGAACATCCGGCTGACGGACCTCACCTGTGACGCATGATCATGGTGCGTCCGGGTCCGGCGGATCTGGGCGCGTCAGGCGCCACTACCCGGAGGTGGCGTGCTCCTCCGCCTCGACGACGAGTTCCTCGCTCCAGAGCCGCCGCATCTCCGGGCACGTACGCAGCAACTCGCCGAGCGCGCCCGACCCGACCACCTCGCCGCGGTCGAGCACCACCACCTGGTCGGCCCGTTCGAGTGCCGCCCGCCGGTGGGACACCACCAGGAGCGTGGACGGTCCCTGCCCGTTCTTTGCCGCGTCGGCGATCCGGTCCCACAACAGCTGCTCGGTCTCCACGTCCAAGGCCGACGACAGGTCATCGACCACCATCAGGTCCGGTGACCGGACCAGTGCCCGTGCCGCCGTCGCCCGTTGTACCTGCCCACCAGAGAGGCGGACACCGCGCGGACCCACCACGGTGTCCAGCCCGGATGGCATGTCGGCCAGGTCCTGCTCGAACGCCGCCAGCTCAAGCGACCGGTCGAGCACGTCGCCGTCGACAGGCCACCCCAGGAGGAGGTTCTCCCGCAGCGACTCGGAGAACAGCCGGGGCACCTGCCCGGCGTAGGCGGCCCGGTCCGGCACGAGGAAGGTGCCCGGATCGTCGACGCGCCGCCCGTTCCACGTGACCGTCCCGCCGTCCAGCGGAAGTAGACCGAGCAGTGCGCGGACCAGCGTCGTCTTGCCCGCACCGACGGCACCGGTGACCACCGTGAACGAGCCCTGTTCGATCCGCAGGTCGACGGCGTGGACGCCGCGCCCGCTGGCGTCATGACGTACGGACAGACCGTGGGCCTCGAGTACTTCCAGTCGGTCCACGTCGGCACGCTCGGGCAGCGCGGTCATCGCCGGCGGGGGATCCTCGTCGAACCACACGCGGCCGCGGCGCGACAGGTGGTCGTGATCCTCGTGCGTCGCCATCAGCCGACTCAGCCGCTCGGTCCCCACCGCTGCCTGTGGCACCTTGTAGAGCATCCGGCCGATGACTCGGGGCAGCCACGTCAGCCAGCCGACGTAGCTGGTGAACAGCGCGAAGTCGCCGACGGTGAAGTCGCCCCGCCGCATGGCCGGAGCGGAGAGGAGGAGCACCAGGCCGATGCTCAGCTCGACGGTGGCGCCGGTCGCCGTGTCGAGCATGTCCATCGCCAACCGGTCCTTGACGGCGGCCTGGCGGCGGCGCCGGTTGTGTTCCCGCAGGCGCTCCAACACCGCCGCCTCGGCGCCGGCGGTCTTGATCGCCAGGACGCCCCCGAACGTCTCACCGATGTACGCGGTGACGATCGCACCGAGCTCACGCGCCCGGGCGTGGATCCGCCGGATCACCGTGCTGAGGGCCCGGGTCAGGAACACCACGACGGTCAACGGAACGACCAGCACGAGTGTGATCACCGGGTCGATCGACGCCATGATCGTCAATGCCCCGATGCCGAAGAGGACGGCGCCCAGCAGGTCGACGAGGTTGTCGGTGACACCCACCACGTCGTGCACGTCGTCGCGGAACCGCGACACGGCCTCCCCCGACGAGTGCGGCAGACGACTGGCGGCCGGGCCGCGGGCGGTGAGGATCGACCGCAGCGCATTGGTACGCAAGGTGGTCTCGGCCGCGTTCCACCAGTACGGCCAGACGTTCAGCGCGGCCCAGAAGATCCCGCCCCGACTCGCCTCGACGGCCACGAACGCGGCACACAGCCACAGTGACGCTTCGAGCGAGGCGGGCTGGTGGCCGCTGAGTTGGTCGAAGAGCCCTTTCAGCACCAGCCCGGTGAGCAGCGGTACGACGATGAACAGCGCCCAGAGGACGGCGCCGATCAGGTAACGACGGGGATCGACGCGGACCATCCGGCCGATCACCAGGAACGCCGGCCGCATCGAGGTCCACCAGGACTGGGCAGCCTGCGCGTCCTGGTCGCGTCGCGCAGTCATCTGCGTACCTCCCTTCCGCTGCCTGGACCCACCTGATCGACCACCCGACCGGTCGGCGAGCCGACGCTGCCCACTTCGGCGGGCACCCGACGGACACCCGCCGCCTCGAGCAGCTGGGCGAACCGGCTGTCGGGATCGGCGGCCAGTTCCTCGCGCCGGCCGTACTCCACCACCCGACCGTCGTCGACCACCGCGATCTGGTCGACGCGTGACAGTGACGACAGCCGGTGGGCGATGAGGACGCCGGTCCGGTTGGTCAACAGCTGGTCGACGGCCGCCTCGATGTGCAGTTCGGTAGCCGGATCAAGCCGGCTGGATGCCTCGTCGAGCACGACGAGTCCCGGGTCGGTGAGGAACGCCCGGGCGAAGGCCAGCAGCTGCGCCTCCCCCGCCGACACCCCACCCGCCTGCGAGGCGAGCACCGTGTCGAGCCCGTCCGGCAGCGTCGCGAGCCACCGGCCCAGGCCCACGTCGGTGAGGACGGCCCGCAGCTCGTCGTCGGAGTGACCGCCGCGGAACAGCGTGAGGTTGTCCCGAACGCTCGCCGCGAAGAGCTGCACGTCCTGCGTCACGACACACACCCGCCGGTGCACAGAGGCGAGGTCGGTCTCGCGCAGGTCGACGCCACCCAGGCGGACGACACCCTCGGTCGGGTCGTAGAGCCGGAGCACCATCCGCGCGATCGTCGTCTTGCCGCTCCCCGTGCGGCCCACCAGGCCCAGCGTCTCGCCGGGTGCCAACGCCAGGTTGACGTCGGCCAGCACCTGTTCGTCATCGTCGGAGTACGCGAAACTCACGTGGTCGAGGTCGACGCTCAGCGGACCGCTCGCCGGCAGGGGACGCGGGTCGGGCGGCTCGGGCAGGGTGCGGGGTTCGGCGAGCAGGCCACCGATCCGGGCAATCGCGGCGAGCGCCTTCTGGTACTGCTGGAGCTGGTCGATGATGCGTTCGAACGGCGCCCGCACCATCTGGGTGTACTGCAACAGCAGCACCACCGTGCCGACGCTCAACGCGCCCGAACGCTGCGTCCAGGCGGCCATCCCCAGCACGAGTGCAGTGCCGGCGGCGAACCCGACGGTCGTGCCGGCGAAGAGGCCGCCACCGATCCGTTCGGCTCGCAGGTCGGCGCGGTAGACATCGGCGCTCGCCTGGTGGAAGCGGTTGACGACGTGCTCGCCCGCGCCGTTGGCCCGGATGTCCTCCGCGCCGGCGAGGCGTTCCTCGAGGTTGCCGAACAGCGCGGCGAACCTCTCCCGCACCCTGGTCGCGGACGGGATCGCCCACCGCTGGGCGCGGATCATGAGAAAACCCATGAGCGCGCAGTACGCCAGCAGGACCGCGCCGATCCGCAGGTCGACCGCGAACACCATGATGATGACCCCGACGAGGAGCAGCAGACTCGCCACCATGTCCAACAGGAACGCGACAACGAACTCGGCCACCGCGACCACGTCACCGTCGACCCGCTCGATCATCTCCCCGGGCGTGCGCTGACCGTGGTAGGCCATGTCGAGGCCGAGCGCGTGTTCGGCGAGGGTCTCCCGCAGCCGGTTCGTGCCGTCCCACGCGAGTCGGCTCGCGAGCCAGGCGGTCAGCATCCGCGCCACCTGGCCCGAAACCGCGAGGCAGAGGTAGCCCACCGCGAGGAGGGTGAGCTGGGTCGCGGGGTGGCCCGCGATCGCGTCGTCGACGAAGCGCTTGGTGAGTTGGGGCGCCAGGAGCGGCAACACGGTCGCGAGGACGATGGCCGCGCCCAGAGCGCACGCCTGACGCCGCCCTGGCCAGAGGCAGCGCAGGACGGTACGACGGGCAGTGGTGGAGGGAGTCATGGGCAAGGTCCAGACGCTACGGATCGCGCCTAACCGGGGGCAAAGGGATTTCATCCGTACCGGCGTGTTGCGCCGGCGTGGTGGAGCGGCCCTCGTCAGGATCCCTTGACACATGCGATCTCGTCAGGGCATCCTGACAGGCATGTTCGAGCACACGGAACGCATCGACGACGACGGCGACGACAAGTTCAACGTCAAGGTGACCCTCGGCATCACCGGTGACTGGAGAGCTCAACCGCTGAAGGTGATCTCCGGCATCACCGAGGGCATCAAGTCTCTCGACGGCACCCTCCGCGAGGCCGTCCACCTCGCCCGCAAGGACGGCTCGTCCTGGGAGGAGATCGGCAAGGCGCTCGGCGTCAGCCGGCAGTCGGCCTGGGAACGTTTCTCCGTCGACTGACCCACGGTCGGCGGTGGACAACCAACGGCGCATCCCGTGGCGTCATGTGCCGCAGACCACTCACGCGGGAGGCAGCATGGTCGGTAACCGTTTCTGTCGGATTGCAGCCAGCACCGGACTGTTCGTCGTACTCGCGGGAACTGCCGGTTGCGGCGACGAGCCCGCCACCCAGATAGCGGCCGGGTCAGGTACGACCACGACGTCCGGCGCGCTTTGGCAGCGGCTCCCGGACGCTCCGTTGAGCCCGCGCGCGTCGTCGGTGATGGCGTCGAGCGGCACGGAGGTGCTCGTCATCGGCGGCCAGGACACGGCCCCCTGTCCGCCGGGTGCTGACTGCGCTCCCGGACGGATCACCCGCGACGGGGCGGCGCTCGACCTCACGACGCGTACCTGGCGGACGATTGCACCGGCGCCGCGCCCACTACTCGGCGAGCAGGCCGTTGTCATCGACGGCGTCGTGCATGTCCTGGCCCAGAATCACGGCCCCGATGGCTACGACAAGCCCGCCCGGTTGCTGAGCTATGACGTCGCGACCGACCAGTGGCGAGAATCCGCCGCCCCGGCGAACTCCATCGGCGCGGCGCTGACATCCTCCGGCGGAAAGCTCCTTGCATACGAGACCAGCCACGAGCAAGGCCTCGTTCGCGATCGGATCCTCGACGGCGGAACGTGGCGCGACCTGCCGCCCGATCCGTTGGCGCCGTCGTTCGACCGGGTGATGGTGGCGGTGGGCGACGAGCGGCTCGTCCTCTTCGCGCACGAACTGGTGACGAACCCTGGGGCGGACAAGCCCAGCATCGTGCAAGCCGCCGAGTACGACCTCGCGAAGCAGACATGGCGGCGGCTGCCCGACTCGGAGATCATCGGCGGCTGGTACTGGTCACACACCGACGGCTTGCTCGTCGACCCGTCCATCGGTGGCGCCGACGGCGGACAGACCGGTAACTACGGCCGCGTCTACCCCGAGGGTGGCATCTTCGACCCGCGGGCAAGGCAGTGGCGCCCGCTGCCCGCCGTGCCGGTGGAACCCACCGACGATCTGTGGCAGGGTCCGGCGACCGGTGGGCCGGAACTCGCGATCGTGCGCGGATTCGTCCTCGACCCAGGAGCCGGGAAGGACGGCCGGTGGATCCGTCTACCGCAACCGGTCCGGGGCGCTGCCGAAGACCCCGCCGCCGTATGGGTGGGCGACCGCCTCGTCGCGTTCGGCGGCATTGTCCACACCGACAGGAAGTCCGCGTTCACCGCCGACACGTGGATGTGGCAGCAGTAGGCCGACGCTGGCCGGCCACGGTCATCCTGGGTGGATTCGTTCCCATGCATCAAGCCGATCTTGTTGGCTGTCTCCGCCCGAAACGTTCAGCAGTCAGTCCCGTGGGCGGACGCGACGCAGGTGGAGGCTCCATGACAACGACGATGCGAACCCGCTCTGGGGTACGGCTGCTGACAGCGGCCGGCGCGTTCGCCCTGGGGGTGGGCATGATGACCGGCACATCGACCGCCGGCACGTCGACCGCCGGCACATCGACCGCCGGCACATCGACCGCGGGCACCGCGGCCGCAGCACCCACCGAGGACCGGCTGGCCGACGGAAACACCATCTTCGGGCGTTCGATCGAGTTGCACATCTCCGACCGGGACGCGCTGGGCTGGGCCACCATCAACAACGGCGATCCCACTGACGAGGTGTGGCTGGACCGGTCATACGACGGCGGCGAGACCATCGCCGACGAGCGGCTTGGCTACACCACGATCCCTGACGGGACACGCGGAACGTCCACTGAGGCGTACGACATCAACGCCGCCGATGGCACCAAGGGGGTGCTGCGCGCCTGCGGCAAGGCCGGCAACCGGGACGACATCGTCTGCACGGCGTGGATCGGCGTCGAGAAGCCCAGCACCAAGGGCACTCCGAGCAAGCGCGCGATCGCCGCACTCGTCAAGCTCTACAACGCCGACACCGGCCTGTGGAAGACGACCGGCTGGTGGAACTCCGCCAACGCCCTCACCGCCGTGCTCGACTACCAACTGGCCACCGGCGACCGGAGCTACGACTGGATCATCGCCAACACCTACGAGAAGAACATCGACGCCCAGGGCGGCAACTTCACCAACGACTACATCGACGACACCGGTTGGTGGGCGTTGGCGTGGATCCGTGCGTACGACCTGACCGGCGATCCGCGCTATCTCGAGACGGCGAAGTTCGACGCCGACTACATGTGGGCGAGTCGGGACGAGATCTGCGGCGGCGGTGTGGTGTGGAACATCAACCAGCGTTACAAGAACGCGGTCACCAACGAGCTCTTCATCAAGGTCGCGGCCAGCCTGCACAACCGGATCCCCGGCGATACGGAGTACCTCGCTCAGGCGCTGGAGAACTGGGAGTGGTTCGAGGCCAGCGGGATGATCAACGAGGAGAACCTCATCAACGACGGCCTCGACGGCGCCACCTGCCAGAACAACGGTGACGTCACCTGGACCTACAACCAGGGCATCATCCTTGGCGCCTTGACGGAGCTGTCCTGGGCGACGGGTGACCGTTCGTACCTCACCCAGGCGAAGGCTCTCGCCGACGCGTCCACCCACAGCGACTATCTCCACCCCGCAGGAGTTCTCACCGAGCCGTGCGAGGCGAACGGTTGTGGTGCCGACGGTCCGACGTTCAAGGGCGTGTACGTCCGCAACCTCGGCGAGCTCAACGCCGAGCTACGCGGCCGGCCGTACCAGGTCTACCTCGACCAGCAGGCGGAGACGGCGTACGAGAAGGACCGCAACCGTTTCGACCAGTACGGCCTGCACTGGGCTGGGCCGATCGAGGCATTGAGCGCGGCCACCCAACAGAGCGCGACCGAGGCGCAGATCGCGCCGCTGTGGAAGCGCGGAACCGGCACGCCCCGCAGGTAGTGGGCCGGTTCGTGTCGGGCGGTTCGAGTCGGGCGGTTCGAGTCAGGCGGTTCGAGTCGGGCCGTACGCGTCGAGCAGGGGCGCGTGAGCGACGACGGCGTCGTCGAGGATCGACCGCGCGACCTCAGGGCTGGGGACGAGCGGATCGGTCGCCAGCGCCTGGAGAGCTAGGTGGCGTGAGCCGCTCATCGCCGCCTGCACCGTCAACTCCTGCTGCAAGGCGCGGGCCGACAGGACGGCGGCGAGCGCGGGAGGAAGGTCTCCCACCGCGAGGCCGGTGACGCCCGCTCCGCCGATCACGGCGGGTACCTCGACGACCGCCTCGTCGGGGAGGTTCGAGATCTTGCCGCGGTTGGGGACGTTGACCGCGAGCTCGACGAGGTCGGTGCCGGTGAGCAGAGCCTCGGCGATCGCCACCAGACGTTCGGCCTCCTGGCCTTCCGGCGCGGCGTCGAGTGGTTCGGTGCCCGACGCCTGCGCGTGCAGCTTGTCCCATAGGCTCGACTTCGCACCGATGTAGTGGTGGGTGGCGTCAAGGCCGGGTTGCAGTTCCCACGGGAGATCCGCCCCGTCCGGCGCACCGCCGAGATACCACGCGAAGAACTCCGCCACATGCCGGTCCCCGGGTGCGGGATAGAGCCCGAAGAGGTCCATCAGGTCGGCGGAGACCGGCTCGCTCAGTGGGCTGTTCGAGTGGTTGCCCGGAACCGTCGCCTCGGCTACCAGTGAACGCAGTTTCGGATAGACGTCGACGCCGCGGTGGCGTAGCTGGAGCAACCAGCACAGGTGATTGACGCCCGCGAACACCGTGGTCAGCTCCTTTCTCGGCACACCCAGCACCGAGCTGAGCATCGACCGCGTGTGCATCGTGCCGTGACACAGACCGATGACCCGCTCGTGCGCCCAGCCACTGATGGCGCGGACGTTGGCGGTCAACGGGTTGGCGTAGTTGACGAGCCACGCGTCCTGCGCGAGCTCGGCGACGTCCCGACCAATCGCGACCAGTTCGGGAACCTGCCGCAGCGCCCGCAGCACCCCGCCGGGCCCCACCGTGTCACCGACGGTCTGGCGTACTCCATGTTTCAGGGGTACATCCAGATCGGCGCGCCACCCGCCGGCGCCCCCCACCGCGATCGTCGTCGCGACCAGCGTCGCCCCGGGAAGGGCTTCCCGGCGGTCGACATGAGCCTCGACGGTCATGCCGGACCCGCGCTCACCGGCGATCCGCCGACCCAGCCGTGCCATCGTCACGGCGGCGTCCTCGTTGAGGTCGACGAGATGCACCGCCGCGCCGTCGAAGACCCGCGACGCCGCCAGATCGGCCAGCAACCCCGGGGTGAACACCGTGCTGCCCGCCCCGATGAGCACCACCTTGACCTGTGTCATGAACAACCCCTCACTTGATCCCGGTGAACGTGCTCCAGTGGGCACCAGTGGGCGAAGATGCGGACCGGTGGTGCGGAGGCGTCACCTGCGTCCGGTGGATGGCAACGGTGGGAACCGCTGCTCGTTGATCTGGCCGAGCCGGGCCGGGTTGAAGGTGTAGATGATGGCCATCCTCGGCTCCCGGCTCCGGTTGAGGTCGGAGTAATGCAGGAGATAGGGATCGAACGCGATCATGTCGCCGGCCCGGAGCGGCACCGGCCGGATCTGGTCCTGCGGGACGACACCGGGATCGACCTCGAAGTGCCCGCCGGCCTTGAACGGATGCGTCGGCTTTCCACGATGGCTGCCGGGCACCACCTGCAGGCACCCGTTGGTCTCGTCCGCGTCGTCGAGATAGACGAAGCAGGTGACGAGCTCGTCGGTGTGCGCGCGCCAGCAGCAGCTCCAGTCCTGGTGCCACGGATAGGGCGAACCGCCCGGGAGCTTGAGGTTGAGCTTGTCCTCGAACAACTCGACCGGCTCGCCGAAGATCCGCGCCGCCGACGTCGTGATGTGCGGGTCGCGGGCAAGGTCGGCGAACATCGGGCTGAGGTCCGACACCGGCTCGAGCTTGCGGATCACGCCCTGCATGCCGGTCTGGTCGGTCTCGGCGAGGTGGTCGACCTCCCACTCGATCCGCGCGGCGTACTGCGTCGACTCTCGCGTGCAGAGGTCGAGGAGCCGGTGGGCTTCCTCCCGCAGGACCTCCACTCGTGCCGAGTCCAGCACCGAGCGGCTGAGGAGATAACCGTCTCGGAGGTACCTGTCCACGTCGACCTTGGTCATTTCGAGGGGCTCCTCGGTCCTTCGCCTGTCGGCTGCGCTCGTCGGGTGGAGAGGCGACAGTCGATCCGTCCAGCGCGGCTGGACAATACCACAAGAGACCTCTTGGTAGAAGTGGTCCACTATTCGGCCTGCTACTGGTATTCGGTGGTGCTGTAGGGTGCGGTCATGGTCGAGACGTTGGTCCCGTTGCACGAACGCGTGCGCCAACAGCTTGCCGGCGACGTCGCGGCGGGCATCTATCCACGCGGCACCCGGCTGCCGAGCGAGCGCGACCTCTGTACGCGCCTCAACGTGAGCCGGGTAACGCTTCGCCGCGCGCTCGTGCAACTCGCCGACGACGGCCTGCTGGCGCCGTCCCACGGCCGCGGCTGGTACGTCGCGGTCGAGCCGGTGGGTGAACCCGCCAACGTGTTGATGAGCTTCTCCGCCATGGCGCGGGCGCAGCGGTTGACGCCGTCGTCCAAGGTGCTGTCCCAGGAAGTGCGCCCCGCCGACCTCGACGAGGCCCAGCAGTTGGGGGTGGCGCCAGGGGCGGACGTCCTCGACCTACGCCGCCTGCGCATGCTCGACGACCTGCCCGTCGCGCTCGACCGCAGCCGGGTGCCCCTGGCGATCGCCCCCGGCCTAGCCGCACACGACTACTCCCGCGGATCGCTCTACGCCGTGCTCACCGACGCGGGCGTCGCTCCCCAGCGGGCCGACTACAGCATCGAGGCACTGCCCGCCGACGCCGAGCAGGCCCGACTCCTCGACCTCGAACCCGGCCAGCCCCTGCTCTCCACCAGGCAAGTGACCTTCGCCGCCGACGGCCGGGTGATCGAGCTCGGCGGCATCATCTACCGCGGCGACCGGTACCGGTTCCGCGCCACCCTCCTCGCCCCCGCCGCCGGGACGTCCCTGTGACCGGCCAACCCGCAACAGGGCCTACCGCAACAGGCTCGACCGCACCTGGGCCTACCGCGACGGGCTCAGCCGCGGCCGGCGCAGCGGGGACGGTCAAAGCGGAGGTGCTCGTCGTCGGCGAACTCAACGTCGACATCGTCGTCTCCGGCGCCGGGGCGGTCCCCACCTTCGGCCAGCACGAGCAGCTCGTCGACGACTGCCGCGTCACCCTTGGTTCGTCGTCGGCGATCTTCGCGTGCGGCGTACGACGGCTCGGGCACACCACCGCAATGGTCGGCGTGATCGGCGACGACCTCTTCGGTACGGCGGTCCGCGACGCACTCCGGCAACGGCAGGTTGACACCTCGGCGGTCGTCGTCGACCCGTCGATTCCCACCGGGGTGACCGTGATCCTCAACCCTGGCCATGATCGTGCCCTGCTGACCTTCCCGGGCAGCATCGGCGCGACCCGCCGCGACCACGTGCCCGACGCGCTGCTCCGGGGCGCGCGGCACCTGCATGTCGGCAGTGTCTTCCTTCAGCGCGACCTCCGACCCGAATTGCCCCGGCTCTTCGACGACGCGCGCGCCGCGGGACTGTCGACGTCGTTCGATCCCAACTGGGATCCGACGGGTCGCTGGAGCGATCTGCTGCCGCTGCTCCCCCACGCCGACATCATCTTCGTGAACGAGCAGGAGGCCGCGGCACTCACCGGCGGCCTGGCCGCCGCGCATGCGGCCGTCGCGCTCGGCCGGCAGATGCGTCCGGACTCCACGGTCGTCGTCAAACGCGGCGCGAAGGGCGCCCTGGCCGTCCGGGCGGGGCGGGCCGACGACACCTGGTCGGTCCCGGCCCTCGGAGTCGGGGTCGTGGACACGACGGGCGCCGGCGATTCGTTCGACGCCGGATTCATCCACGGCGCGTTGTCCGGACGCTCCCTGCCGGAGTGCCTGGCAGCCGGCGCCGCGTGCGGGTCGCTGTCGGCACGCGCGAGCGGCGGCACCGCCGCCCAACCTGATGAACGCGAGCTCGCCGAAGCGCTCGCCCGGCTGACGACGGAAGTGGCCCTGTGACCGACACCGCTGGCCGCGTGACCGGGGGCCCCACCACCCATGGCCCCACCACCCATGGCGCTGCGACCGATGGCCTCGGCACACTGACGCAGGCCGAGCTGGAAGACCAGCCCGCCGCCTGGAAGACGGCGGCAGCCCTGGTCCCGACGATCGCGGAAACCGTGTCCGCGGCGCAGGGTCGGCTCGCCGCCGTCGGGTGTGGCACGTCCTACTACATGGGTGGGGCGTACGCCGAGTTGCGCGAGCAGGCGGGGCTCGGCGAGGCCGACGCCTTCGTCGCCTCGCGCGTACCACCCGGTCGTACGTACGACGTCCTGCTGGCGATCTCACGCTCCGGCACCACCCGCGACCTCGTTGAGGCAATGACGGCGGCCCCACCCGGGACAAGGCGGATCGCCCTCACCGGCACGCCCAAGTCTCCGGTCGCGGAGGCCGCCGACGAGGTGGTCGGACTGTCGTTCGCCGACGAGAAGTCCGTCGTCCAGACCCGCTTCGCGACGACCGGGCTCGCGTTGCTGCGTGGGTTTCTCGGCACCGATCTCGGCACGCTGGCCGCCGAGGCCGAGGACGCCCTGCGGGCGCCGCTTCCCGAGGTCGGTGCCTACGACCATCTCGTCTTTCTCGGCAGCGACTGGGCATCGTGGCTCGCCGCCGAGGCCGCACTGAAGCTGCGCGAGATGACGTGCGCGATGACCGAGAGCTATCTCGACGTGGAGTACGAACACGGCCCGGTCAGCGTCGCGTCCCCCGGCACACTGGTCTGGTCGCTCGGCCCGCTCGCCGCGCAGGTGCGTACCTCCATCGAACGCACCGATGCCCACATCGTCGACTCCGAACGGGATCCGATGGCCGAACTGGTGCGGGTCCACCGCTACGGCGTCGCCCTCGCCCGGGCAAAGGGAATCGACTGCGACACGCCCCGCTTCCTGCGCCGATCGGTGGACTGACGGAGTACGTCCACTCCGCCCTGAGGGCCTCTCCCCTGGGCCTCCGCGGGCCCAGGAGGGTCAGCGGCGGCTCAGCCCATGGTCCTGGAGCCGTCGATCGATTCGCGGAGGATGTCGGCATGGCCGGCGTGCTGCGCGGTCTCGGCGATGATGTGGATCACCACCAGCCGCACCGACCACGTGGCGCCCGGTTCGAACCACGGTGCCACCGGCAGCGGATGTGACTGGTCGAGGTCGGGTAGCGACACCACGAGTTCGTCGGTCCTGCGGGCGACCTCGGCGTACCGGTCCAGAAGGCCGGCCAGCGTCTCTCCCTCGACCATGCGGAACCTGTTTGCCCAGTCCGCTGAGCCGTCCTCCATCGCGTCCGCGCCGCCGACGGCGAACCGCATCCAGTTCTCCTCCGTGTCGGCGACGTGTTTGATCAGGCCGCCGAGGCTGAGCTCGCTGGCCGTCGGTTGCAGCCTGGCCTGATCGTCGGTGAGGTCGCGGACGGTGTAGCGGAGGAAGTGCCGGTGGGTTGCGAGCTTTGCCAGCAGGTCGGAACGCTCCTGGCTCAGCGCCGGCTCCGTGACGCTGGTCGGTTCGGTGGTCATGACCCGTCCGTTCTCTCGATGATGGAGACGAACCTAGTCCTTCGTACCGACAACCCGGGTCGACTCGGCCAAGTCGCGAGCCCTTCGCCGGTCGGAGTCAGTGCATGTAGAGGCCGCCGTCGACGTTCAGCGTCTGTCCGGAGATGTATCCGGCCTCATCTGAGAGCAGGAACGCGATCGCGGCGGCAACGTCCTGCGGTACGCCGACCCGGTTGACGACGAGGTCCTTCGCCAGATCTGCCTTCCGCTCGGGCGTGAGCGGGCCACCCATGATGTCGGTGTCGATCGGCCCGGGAGCCACGGCGTTGACGGTGATGCCGTACGAACCGAGCTCGCGGGCCAACGAGCGAGTGAGGCCGATCAGGCCCGCCTTGGCAACGGTGTAGGGCGTCTTGCTGTAGGTTCCGCCACCACGCTGCGCGGAGACCGATGACACGCTGACGATTCTGCCGAAGCGGTTCTTTGCCATGGTCTCGGCCACCCGCCGGGTCACGTAGTGCACACCGTTGAGGTTGATGTTGATCACCCGGTGCCACTCCGCCGAGGTCAGTTCCAGATAGCCCACGGGAGAGCTGACGCCGGCCAGGTTGGCGAGCCCGCCGATCGGTGGCAGGCTCGCCTCCAGGGCGTCGATCGCCGCTCGCACCTGCTCCTCGTCCGACACGTCTGCAGCGACACTGCAGCTCGCCACGTGGTGGGTCTCCGCCAGTTCGGCGGCAAGTTCCCTTCCGCGCGACTCGTCGATGTCCAGGACCCCGACGCTCCACCCCCTGCTGGCAAGGAGGGTTGCCGTGGCTCGCCCGATCCCTCGCGGCGACGCCGCACCCGTCACGACGACGCTTCGCCCTACCTGCTCGGCCGCCACGTCAACGCCTCCTTCCGCCGATCGTCTTTCCGGCGATCGTCTTTCCGGCGATCATCTTTCCGGCGATCATCTTTCCGGCGATCACCATGGCGTGATCACCGCCGTTGCCGGCCCGCCCACCGGGGCACCTCAGCCGTCGGTCGATGCGTAGTCGACGCCGGGTTTCCAGTCGCTGAAGACGTAGTCGTCCTCGGACACGTTCGCGCCGGACGCCTTGGCCTTCTGCATCGCCTGTTCCCGGTCGGCCTCGAAGGCGTCGCTCAGCTTCTTCAGCTCACTACGCAGGTCCTTGATCGATCCACCGAGGTAACCCTGGAGGATAGCGCCCAGATGCGGGGTGATCGGCTTGCGTTCGGCGTCGACCGCGGCAATCTCGGGATTCTTCACGATCGCCTGCGGCATCAGGAAGACGTTGTCCTTGCAGAACGCCACCCTCTCCTTGTACGCGTCGATCGCGTCGGAGCTGGCGACCAGGTCCAGGTTGAGCGGCGGCTGGTCCATCGCCGCGATCATGCCCTGCTGATACTCCTCCGTCATGAACGATTCGATGAACTTGGACGCTGCTTCCGGGTCGCCGCTCTTTGCCGAGACGAACCAGGTGGCGCCCGGTCGGCCCCGGTACGTCCAGACGTCGGTTCCAGACGTGGGCGCGAGGATCGGACCCGCCCCGATCTTGTCCACGAACTCCGGAACGAGCGCCTTGGATCCGCCGGCGCACCAGATGCCGTCGATGAAGATCCCGACCGCTCCGGACGCGAACCGTGTCCGCGCGTCGACCACGCCGAGGTTGTTGGTTCCCGGCAGCATGAGCTTGGAGTCGTAGAGCTCCTTGAAGAACTCGATCACGGTGACATAGCTGTCATCGTGGTAGGCGTACTCACCGGTGTCGAACCTCAGCCCCTGATAGCCGGGGAAGCCGACCACCTGCGCCATGTCGTCGACCTGGTCCCGGAAGCGTCCACCGTCGTCTCCCATCGCCAACGCCATCGGTTGGATCCCGGCCGATTTCAGCTTTCCCAGGGCGTCTTTGAATCCGGCGTAGTCGGTCGGAGGATCGGCCGGGTCGAGTCCTGCCTTGGTGATGTGATCCTTGTTCATCCAGACCAAGGCCGTACTCTGCCGGAAGCTGAACAGCGGGAACCCGTACAGCTTCTCCTCGAGGGTGGTGATCCCGTCGGTCAGGATGTTGTCCGGGATCTTCGCCAGCGTTTCCTCGGACAGGCTCAGCTCGTGTACCCAGTTGCCGCTCACGAGAGCGGCCAACGGCAGCCCGATGATGTTGGAATAGACGTCCGGCATCTTGTTCGCCTGCTGGGCCAGCTGGAACGCCTGCTGTGCCTTGGACGCGTCGTAGTAGGTGTGCGTGACGGTCGTGCCCAAAGCGGACGACTGCTTCGCCGCCCAGTCGTCGTGCAGTTGCTGGTACGAGCTGAAGTGGTCCCACCACTCCAAAGCTCCGGACTCCTTCTTGCCACCCGACGATCCGCCCGGGCCGCTCGTGCTGTCCGGATTGTTGCATCCGGCCGCGATCCCACTCGCGGCCAGTGCCGAGGCCGCGCCCAGGAAGCCGCGGCGTGTCAGTCCAGTCATGATCGACTCCACTCCTTTGTGTTGACCCACACGTGTGGGCACAGCCGTATGCGTAGGGAGAGTTAGGACTTCACCGCCCCCGAGATGCCCTCCACGAAGTAGCGCTGCAGGAAGATGAAGACCGCGACGACCGGCACGATCGAGATGACGCCGGCCGCGGCCATCCCGGTCCAGTCCGTTGCGGTCTCCCCGACGAATGCCTGCATGCCCACGCTGACGGTCCGGATGTTCGGCCGGCTGAACGAGAACACCAGCGGTAGGAAGAACGAGTTCCAGGTCGTGATGAAGGTCAGCACGGCGACGGTCGCGGTGACCGGCATGGCGAGCGGAAGCATGACCGAGAAGAACGTCCGTACGAACCCCGCGCCGTCGACGACCGCTGCTTCTTCCAGTTCTCGTGGAATCCGTCTGAAGTATCCCCAGTAGAGCAGGATCGCCGACACGTACGCCGCACCGCTCAAGGCGACGATCATCCCGGTCAGCGAGTCGAGCAGGCCCAGCTGCATGGAGATCTTGACGACCGGGATGATCGTATAGCCGGTGGGCACGAACAGGGTCGCGATCAGGACGCCCAGGAAGATCTTGGAACCCCTGAACCGATAACGGGCCAGTACGTATCCGCAGGTCGCACATCTGACCGTGACGATCACGACGGTGGCCAGGGTGACGATGACCGTGTTGATCAGATAGCGGCCGAAGTGTGCGTCGTTCCAGGCGCGGACGTAGTTGCCCCAGACGAAGTCGCTCGGAAAGAGGTTGAGCCCTCCGGAGAACATCTCCATGTTGTCCTTGAGTGACGCCGACGCCATCCAGACGAAGGGGAACACCCACAGCGCCGCCGTACCCACGAGGAACACCGCGCCGATCCACCAGGGCACGCGGCGCAGGATCCGCTGCCGTCGCCGAGTGCGCGCGAGGCTGCGCTCATCGCCGCCTCGACGGGGAAACTTGTCTCGGCGGTCCGCGGCCAGCTGAGTGGTCATGGGTTCGATCTCCTCATCCGGCGGGCGGCGAAGACGCCCCAGAGCTGGAGGGCTCCGACGATGGCGACGAGCAGTCCGAAGAGCACTGCCGCCGCCGATGCGTGTCCCAGCTGCGGGATGGATGCGGCGAAGGCCCAACGGTAGATGTAGATCTCGATGATCTCGGTGTGGAAGTAGGGCCCGCCGGCGGTCAGCGTGTACATCAGGTCGAAGTTGTTGAAGGTTTCCTCGACGGTGAGCACCGTGATGATGATCAGGAACGGCTTCAGCAGCGGCAGGGTGATGTGGAAGAAGAGTTGCCGAGTATTGGCGCCGTCGATCCTGGCCGCCTCGTAGATCTCCTGCGGGATCGTCTGCAGGGCCGCCAGCCAGTAGATCATCGTGACGCCGAAGAACTTCCAGACATAGAGCGCGGCGGCGGTCGGAAGTGCCGTGTTCTGGTTGCCGAGGAAGTCGACGCCCTCCAGGCCGAGCGAGAGAAGGGCACTGTTGATCGGCCCACTGGCGGGGTCGAGGACGAACCGCATCACCACGCCGATGATCGCCGTGGTGGTGACCACCGGAATGAAGAACGCCGAACGCAGCAGGCCGACCAGCGGGAGCTTGGGCGAGTTCAGCACGATGGCCAGGAACAGGCTGAGCAGCACCCGGGCCGGGACCACCAACAACATGAATAGCAGCGTGATCTTGAACGAGTTCCAGAAGAACGGGTCGTCGAACACCGCGCGGTAGTTCTGGAGTCCGACGAACCGCTGGTCCGCATCGAATCCGTTCCACTCCACCAGCGAGTACCAGTAGCTGGCGATGATCGGGTAGATCGTGTAGAGGCCGTAGAGCACCACGGTGGGAAGCAGGAAGATCCAGATCCAGGTCGTCCGCTTCCAGGTGCGGCCGGGGGCCACCATCCGCTCGTCCAGCGTCGAGGCGCGCCGTGCCTTCCTCGCCTCGCGCCGGGAGAGCTGTGCAGTTCTGGTCGTCATTGGCCCGCCGGCTCCCATCGCTGTTCGCTACCGGATCTGGCTGAGGGAGAAGGTGCGCGGATCGTTCCCCGTCCGATGGCCGCACTCCAGGGCCGTGATCGACGCCAACTCCTGCGGTGTGAGGCTGAACCCCGCGACATCGAGGTTGGAGCGGATCCGATCCGGCGTTACCGACTTGGGAATCACGATGTGGCCCTGCTGGAGGTGCCAACGCAGCACGATCTGTGCCGGTGTCACGCCGTGCTCATCCGCGATCGCCGCGATGACTGGCAGACCGATGTCATGTCCCTGGCCCAACGGAGAGTAGGCCTCCACCGCGATGGACCGCTGACGACACAGTTGCGTCAGTTCGCTCTGCTGGTACGTGGGGTGCAGTTCGATCTGGTTGACGACCGGCACGATCTCGGTCTCGTTCCGCAACCGCTCCAGGTGCTCGGGCAGGAAGTTCGACACCCCGATTGCCCGGACCCGGCCCTCCTGGTAGATCCGTTCCAGCGCGCGCCAACTGTCGACGAACTTGTCTGCAGTCGGATGGGGCCAGTGGATGAGATACAGATCGGCACAGCTGACGTCGAGGCGGGCGAGGCTGTCGTCGTACGCCTTCAACGTCGACTCGTAGCCGTGCTCACCGTTGCGCAGCTTCGTGGTGAGGAAGAGTTCTTCCCGGGGAATGCCGCTCGCCCGGACGGCGGCTCCGACGCCGGCCTCGTTGTTGTACGCGGCCGCCGTGTCGATGTGCCGGTATCCAACTTCCAGGGCGCGTTCGACCGCACGTTGGGTCGCGTCCGGCGGGACCTGGAAGACCCCGAAGCCGATCTGGGGAACCTGCACGCCGTTGTTCAACGCGACGGCGGCGGCGTGGCTCATCTCGTGCTCCTTCGATTCCTCCGCGCTCACAGGTTGGTTGTCGGCGCGATCAGTCGGCGCGATCAGTCGGCGCGATCAGTCGGCGCGATCAGTCGGCGGGCTCCAGGACCAGCAGCGACGCGGCCGGGAGTGGCAGGGACACCTCGAGCGACAGGCTCCCGGATTCGGCCTCGACCGTGCGGGCGGGCTCGAACTCCTCGAGCCCCTGTCGTGCCTTGATCCCGGCGAGCTCCTCGTCGGTCGGATCCTGCGGCGAGCCGACCGCCTTCCACGCCGTGTGGGCATTGCTGTGGTCGGCGTCGATCCGGTAGTGCCGCACCCGGAAGCGACGGCCCGGCAGGTTGCGTACCGTGAGACTGGCCGTCGTTTCCTGTTCGCTGGTCTGGTACTGGTCGTCGGTGTGTCGCCACACCAGGACCGCCAGTGCGCCGTTGTCGGCACGGGAGGCCAGGACGTCGACCTCTTCGGGCATGCTGCTGCCGTCGGTGTTCTCCAGCTCACCGATGTTCCAGGCCACGTCGGAGGTCGCGCGGATCCGCTCGTCGCCCAGCAGGGAAAGCATCCGGTACGCGTTCAGCAGCGGCTTCTCGATCCCGCCCGCGGTCTGGAACGACCGGGTGCCCTCGAAGAACCGCTCGCCTTCGAAGTAGAAGCTCCATGAGGTCGCCCGCTCGACCTGGACGGTCTCGTTGGCGTTCAGGTCGAGGATCTTCTTCATCACCTTGACCTGGAACACGGGGTAGTACTCGGTGTTCTGGAACTCGTAGTTGCGGTTGTCGTAGCGGCCGAAGTGGGCTGGTACCGCGGCATCGAACTCGTCCACGATCGCCGGAAGATCCCGATACTGCTCGTACTCGGCGATCGCCCGGTTGAACTCGCGCAGGTCGTACAGCATCTTCGTCGACGACGGGCTCAGCTGCTCGGCGGGCGGGCTGCTTGCCGGGCGGTAGTCCCGGGTCGGGAAGAAGCAGCCCTTGGTGTGGTAGGAGATGAAGTCCAGGGGCTCGTTCCGGCTCGAGGTGTAGTCCAGGAATCCCTTGAGGAACTCCAGGCCGCCGCTGGTGACCGTCGGGCCGCCGACCTTGGCGTTCGGTAGCACGCTGCGAACGGCTTGCGCGGTGACGGTGTACAGCCCGTTGAACTGTTCCAGGGTGCCCCGCCAGTAGTTGATGTCGGGCTCGTTCCACAGCTCCCACAACCAGGCGGTGACCTCTTCCTCGCCGTAGCGCTCGAGGCAGTGCTGCGCGTGCGCCGCGATCAGGCCGCCCCACTTGTCGTAGTCCTTGGGCGGGTACCCCCAGGTGCCGGCCTCGTAGGAGGTGTAGACGGTCGGGCTGGGCACGACCTTCAGCTCCTCCGCCTCCGGCGGCACCAGGTCGCGCGGGGTGAAGGCGAGCTCGACGATCACGTGGTGACCGGCCCCGACGATCGCGTCGTAGGCCTGGTCGACGATGGTGAAGTCGTAGTACGGGTTGCCGTCGGCATCCTCGTGGTAGACGTTGCCGTTGCCCCAGTGCGGGATGCCGAAGCCGCTTCCGGAGCAGAAGACGTAGTGCGGCCGGACGTGGTAACTGGCGCCGGAGAAGTCGGCGAACTTCTGGAGCAGGCGCTTGCCGGTCGGGGTGTAGGTCCAGTTGATCTCGTCGTAGCCGAAGCTCTCCCAGACCCGGGTGAGGGGTCCCTGGCCGGCGGCGGCATCCACGTCGACGCTCGCCCGCACCACGTGCGGCGCATCGGGATTGCTGGGAGCCGCGGGCGGGAACGGCCCGAGCCTTCGTCGGCTGACGTGTACGGCGGACGTATCAGTGCTCATGGCTCTGGATCTGCCTCTGCTTCTTGTAGGGAGGCACTTCCTCGTCGCGGCGACAACCTCCCGCAGACGAGGGGAGATGACCCCGGTCGACCCCCGACGGCGCTGCTGGGCCATGAGTGTCTCGCGGTAGCCTGGAAACTGTCAATCGAAAATCGTTTACAATGTACGAACTCAGACGGCTCCACTAGAGTCGTTCTGTTGGAGGTCGGAACGTGTGTCTCGAGGAGGGGCCCCTGTGATCCCCGAGAGCATCGACTCGCCACTGCCGTCGCAGCCCGCTCTTGGCGATCTCGCCACCGATGTGCTCCGCGAGATGATCACCGCGGGGACGTTCCAACCTGGCCAGCACCTCAAGGAGTCCGTGCTGGCCGACGCACTGAAGGTGAGCCGCGGCCCCATCCGGCAGGCCCTCGCGCGCCTCGAAGTAGAGGGGCACGTCGAGCTGCGTCGTCACCGGGGAGCGTTCGTCAGCACCCTGACCAGGGCGGACATCGAGGAGGTTCACACCCTCCGCGGCGCCATCGAACGGCTCGCCGCCAGCCGGGCATGCACCCGGATGCAGGGTAAGGGGTTCGAGGAGATGGATGCCGTCCTCGAGCAGATGAAGGGCGTGGACACGAGGATCGATCCCGAGGATGCGGTCCTGCTCGACCTGCAGTTCCACGACATCATCTACGCCTACTGCGACCACAGCCGGGTGCAGCGGGTCTGGGCCTCCATCCGCGGTCAGGTCACGGTGTTCCTCCGCGCCCGCAACGCCAGCTTCCCGGACTTCCACGAGGTCGGTTACATCGAGCACCTGGAACTGCGCGACGCGCTCGCCCTGGGCGATCCGCAGGCCGCCCAGGACGGCATCGACAAGCACATCAGCGGGGCGTACGAACGCCTGAAGCGACTCAACCTCCCCGACCGGTGAGCTCGTTCGTCAATTCGGCGCGTACCCCTGCCCCCTGCGCGGCAGCTTCCTCACGGCGTCGACCTTGCGCGACGGGCGTGCCCTGCGCTCGAACCCCACCGATCACGCCCGACGTTTCCGGATCAGACCCCACGGCTTGTAGACAGCGAGCAGCAGGGCGATCATCAACGCGGTCGGCGAGACGATCGGCGGGTAGAGCATGTCCGTTGTCGGACTGCCGGCGCCGCTGCCCTCGGCGAGCTGCCGGCCGTACTCCGCCACATCGGCGACGCCGCCGCGTAGGGACAGCAGGACCAGTGCGGTCAGGACGATGTTCAGCACCAGCTTGATCGCCACCCACCAGTACGTCACGAGGCCGTACTTCGTACCGAGGCCGAGGACGACGCCGCTCACCAGGCAGATCAGGCCGGTGGTGAGGAGTGGCCACACGGTGGTCAGTTCGAGTGCCTGGAACGCGATGGCCGCGGTGTCCCTGTCGTCGGTCAGGAACCCGGTGAACACCAGCACGGCCATCACCACGTCGATGCCGATCCACGCGCCGGCGGAGGCGATGTGGATCAGCAGGAATGCCTTGCGCGTACGTGCGCCCAGCCGGCGTGGACGCGCCCGGTGGCCGGTCGGCGTCGCCGTCGCCGTGGTCGCCACCGTCGCTTGGCGAATGCGTCGGCCTTCCCGGGCGTTGGTGTCTGGTTCCATGTGACCATCGTCTGCGGAGGGGGCGCGCTGGCCGTCCGTTCGGATGCGGATCCGTTCGTACGCAGATCTACGTACGCCTTTGGTTCCCTACGGCACTTGCAGCTTCCTCCGCGGCAAACTCGACGCCAATCCTGCATGAGGGTCGCCCCTCCCCAACACGGACTCTCATGCCACGCCCTCACCCAGCAGCAAGCCCGGGATGGTTCAGTCTCAGAGGCGCGGGAGTACGTGGGCGAAGAATTCGTGGTCGCCGTCAAATGTCGGTTCCAGCCGGAAGTACTCGTTCGCGGTGACCCAGCGGGCTTCCCCGACCTCGCCGGCATCCAGACTCATCTCGCCCGACGAGGCGATCTCGGCGGTCCACCAGTGCAGGACGTACCGTCCATCGTCGGTGTCACACTCCCACACCTTCGCGACTGGGACGACTCGTAGCCCGATCTCTTCGTCGACCTCGCGGACGAGTGCGTCCTCCTGGCTCTCGCCGGGTTCGATCCGACCGCTGAGCAGCGCCCAGTATCCGGGCATCGACGCCTCCGGACCGCGTCGGATCACGAGGACGCGATCCTCTCGCCGCAACACCGCGACAACGGCGTCCGGTTTGACTCGAGCCCCCACCACGGAATCGAGCGTACCGACACGCACCGGCCCTACGACCGGAGGGCACGGGACCAGGCGATGTCGTGGAGGACGTCACTTCCATCCTGCCCGTCTGAAGTCTCCAGTAGCCGCCCGTGCGAGTCGCCGATGTCGAGACCCGGACTGTAAGTGGACAGCCTGTCCACTTACACCTATCCTTCGAGGGATGAACGCCGTCTTCCTCGCCTCCGCCTTCGTGGTGGGCGGACTCCTCGCCGTGCAGGCGTCGGTCAATCTCCAACTGAACAAGGCGGTCGGCACTCCCTACGGAGCCGCCACACTCCAACTCGCCATCGCAGCGACGCTGTTGGCCGTGGTGACGGCAGTCGTCGGCGACCTGGGAGCGATTGCACACATCGCCACAGTGACGCCCTGGAAGTTGCTGGGTGGAATTGCGAGCCCGATCTACATCACGAGTGCGATCCTGCTGTTTCCCCGCCTTGGTGCGCTCGCGTCCGTGGGCCTCTTCGTCACCGGGCAGGTGTTCGCCTCGCTCGCCCTTGACCTCGGCGGCCTCCTCGGAGTCCCCCGGAGTCCGTTGTCTCCCGGAGTCCTGCTGGGTGCCGCGGCGGTACTGGTGGGAATCACTGTCGTCATCCGCAGCCAGGCGATCGTCACTGGCGCGTCCGCACTGCCGAAGCGTGGTTCCCGTGCCGGGTGGACCGCCCTGGGCCTCGTCGCGGGCGCCGTCCTGCCCGTGCAGGGCGCCGTCAACGCCCTGCTGCGTACGGCCCTTCGCAAGCCGCTCGCCGTCGGGACCGTGAGCTTCCTCGTGGCCACACTGGCGATCGCGATCGTCCTCGCCGTCCTGCTGGCCACCGGCCGGACGCCGCGCCCACAGATCCGGCCGCTCGTCACCATGCCGTGGTGGGGATGGCTGGGTGGCGCCGCGGCCGCGACGTACGTCACCGCGACCTTCCTGCTGATCCCGACCATCGGCGCCGCCACCACGGTCGCCCTCACGGTCACCGGCCAGCAGGTAGCGTCCGCCTTCGCAGACCACTACGGATGGTTCCGACTGCCACGCCGGCCATTCACCCACGCCCGCCTCACGGGCCTCGCCACCCTTGTCGCGGGCTCGGCGCTCGTGCAGTTCCTCTGACCTGACGCCTAGTAGACAGTGAAGCTATCCGATACCTACACTATCCATATGCGGATGGCCGAGCTGAGTCGGATGACCGGCGTACCTGTTCCGACGATCAAGTACTACCTCCGGGAGAGGTTGCTGCCCGCGGGCGAGCTGTCCCCGCCCAACCAGGCGCAGTACGACGAGACGCACGTCCGCCGACTCACCCTGATCCGATCCCTGATCGACGTCGGTGGGCTGTCCGTCGCGGACGTCCGCAACGTGCTCAACGTGATCGACGCTCCGGGCACGTCCATGCACGACGCCCTCGGCGCCACGATGTATGCCCTCACCCCGGCGCGGTCCGGCGACGATTCGGGCGAGGCTAATGCGCAGGCGGAAGCGGCGATCAACGCGCTGATCGCACGGCGCGGCTGGCAGTTGAGCATCAGAAGTCCAAGCCGTTCCGTCGCGGCGGAGGTCCTCGCCCGGTTGGCGGTCCTTGGCCGGGACGAGGTCGTCCGTGGCCTCGACTCCTACGCCGCGGCCGCCGAACTGATCGCCGAAGCCGACCTGGCCGCGGTCGCCGCCGTCGATGGTCGTGACGCACGCGCCGAGACCGCACTCGTCGGCACCGTTCTCGGCGACGTCCTCATCGCGGCACTCCGGCGACTCGCGCAGGAACACATGTCCGCCAAGCAGTTTCCACCATCGTCCGACTGATCCGGTCGACGTCTCTGAGGGGGAACCATGACAGTCACCTCGTCCGCGCAACGAGGTTCCACAACCGGCAGCTCGCTGGCGCAGGCGTTCCGGTGGCACAAGCCGTTGATGACGGTCGCCGCCGCCATGGTCGTCCTGACCGTCGTCGGAGCCGTCGGCATCGTCGCCGACGGTCGTGTCGTCACCGGCCTTCCCATCTGGGCCAAGCCGACGAAGTTCGCGCTGTCGATTCTCCTCTACTCCGTGACATGGGCTTGGCTCATCGCCCAGCTCAGGCGGGTCCGTCGTATGGCCTGGTGGATGGGCACCGTGTCGGCGGTCTTCCTCGGCGTCGAGATGCTGATCATCGTCGGTCAGGTGCTACGCGGAACGACCAGCCACTTCAACCAGGCCACAACGTTCGACACCATGCTCTGGAGGGCCATGGGCGGCTCGATCGCGTTGGTCTGGGTCGCCACCCTGATCGTCTGCGTGACTCTCTTCCTCAACCCGGGTCCGGACAGGGCGCGGAACCTCGCGGTGCGCGCGGGCGCCATCCTCGCGGTCATCGGCATGGCACTCGGCTTCCTGATGGCGATACCCACCTCCGACCAGATCGCGGAGGGCGAAACCATCTCCGGTGCGCACACGGTCGGCCTCACCGACGGTGGACCCGGGCTCCCCCTCCTCGGGTGGAGCACAGTCGGCGGTGACCTGCGGATCCCGCACTTCGTCGGGATGCACGCCCTGCAACTGATCCCCCTCGCGGCGATCGCCCTCGAACTCCTCGCGCGTTCGTGGCCGTTGCTACACCGTCAGCGGGTCGCCGTCCGACTGGTCGCCATGGCCGTGGCCGGCTACGCCGCCGTACTGGCCCTCCTCACCTGGCAGGCACTTCGCGGGCAGTCGATCGTGCATCCTGACGGGCTCACCCTCCTCACCATGGCCGGCATCCTCGTCGGCATGGGCGTGGGCGCGATCGCCGCACTCCGGACGGCAGCGGAGCACCGAGAGCCACCGCTCCCCGAGGACGACCGTTCCGCCGACCTGCTGACATCCTGACGGCGCCGTCATCGGCGTGCGGCGATCCGTCCTCGGTAGCGCGCGTTCGGCGGTTCCAGGATGGCCCGCTGCCGCTCGGTGAGATCCGGATAGTCGTCGGCGTCGTAGTAGCTGGCCGACCACGACACCGCCGCCGGGCTGTACTTGAAGAACGCCGTACGCCGCTCGTCGGCCCCGCGCCACGGCAGCGTGCCGTGCACGAGGGCCTCGGTGAAGATGATCGCAGTTCCGGCCGGACCGGTGATCCGGCGTACGCACGGATGCGGCTCGGACAGCTGCTTCCACCCCGCCGGGAACGGAAAGGAACTCCTGTGGCTCCCCGGTACGCAGGCGAACCCGCCGTCGTCGGGCCCGACGTCTTTGAGGTTGAACCCGATCGCGACCAGGCCGCTGCGGATCTCGCCCGCTGTCACCGTGTAGTACTCCGACGCGCGGAACGGCACAGCACCCCCGTGTAGCACCGTGCCGATCGGCCCGTCTCCGGAGCGGATCACGTCGGCGTAGGTGTGATCGAGCCGGAAGTCGGGCCCGATGACTCCGGCAAGGATCCCGGTCACGGACGGTAGGTCGATCAGTTCGCGAAACGCCGCGTCCCGCTCCAGGAGCCGCCCGAACCGGTGCGTACGCATCCCCGGCTCGGCCTCCCGCTCGATCGCCTCGTCCATCGCCCCGTTGAGGCGGGCGAGCAACGCGGCGGGAATGGCGTCGGGGATCGTCAGGTAGCCCTGCAGGTCGAACAGGTAGCGGTCCTCGTCGTTCACGTGGTGCCTTCCGTCTCAGGCGATTCGGGCGTACGGACTTCCGATTCTGTCCACAGCCGCGAAAGTTTCGTCAACCACGGTGGCCGGATCTTCCCGGCCAGATCTACCGGCTCATGCCCGTCGGGATACGTCACCTGGCGTAGGCGCTACTCCGCCCGGGCGCGGCTGCGGAGATCGCCAGATGCGCCTGCCGGCCTAGCGCCAATGCCGTCACGCGAAGGATTCGGCACCCCCCTGCTCCACGCGAGTCTTGACGTACTCGCCGTAGGAAAAGGAAACGGAGCAAGGGACATGTCACAGCTATCTCTCACCTCGCGGTCCGGGCGACCGGGCATCCCCGCCGGGGTCCAGGCGGCTGCATCACAGGTTGCCGACTGGCTGAACGCACACAGCATCACCGTCCTGCGGGTCAGTCTCGGGCTGGTCTTCTGCCTCTTCGGCGCATTGAAGTTCGTGCCCGGTCTGAGCCCCGCCGAGGACCTCGCGATCGCCACGATCGACCGGCTGACCTTCGGCATCGTGTCCGGCGGGGCCGCGCTCATGCTCACGGCCGTCACCGAGACCTTCATCGGTCTCACCATGGTGACCGGGCGGTTCCTTCGGTCGGGACTGGTGGTCCTGGGAGGGGCGCTGGTCGGGATCATGTCCCCGCTGGTGATCTTCGCGGGCGAACTGTTCGGGAATGGCCCGACCCTGGAGGCGCAGTACGTCATCAAGGACATCGTGCTCGCAGCCGCCGGTCTGGCGGTCGCCGGCAGGGTTCTCTCGAAGAGCCTCGATCGGGAAGGGCGTGCACACGTGTGAGTCCGGCTCCCGCAGCGAACAGCGTTGGGGTGGTGGTTCGCCGCGAACCACCACCCCGATGGTGTGCATACACGGGGTCAGGGCGGTCAGCGGTGTCAGTCGTGTCGGGGCACGTCGGCGGCACGTCCTGCGTACTCTGTCGGAGGAGGGCCCGTCGCCGCGAACCGCTGCACTAGCGGGCTGGGTCAGCCGCGGTGTGAGCCACGATGTCTTCGTACACCCCGACCTTGAAGTTGATCAGGTCCAGGCACCTGCCGAGCTCGGCGAGCTGGGCGGTCACCCGGGTCTGGTGCAGGCGCAGCAGTTCGAGCCGTTCGTCTTCGTTGCCTTCGCCCTGCCTGACCAGCTCGGTGTACTGGCGGAGCGCGGGCAGCGGCATTCCGGACGCCCGGAGAATGATGCAGAGGGTCAGCCACTCCACATCGTCCTCGCTGTAGACGCGGCGCCCACCCGGTCCACGTCGAACGGGACTGAACATGATGCCTTCGCGTTCGTAGAACCGCAGCGCATGAACGCTCAGTCCGGTGCGTTCCGCGACCTGCCCGATGCTCAGGCTCGGGGTGACCTCGGTCATGGCTCCATGGGGGTTTGTCGAGCTTGATCTAGAGTCGACTCTAGATCCTACGATGCGGCGCATACCCCGGACCTAGGGAGCATTGACCATGCGTTACCGCGTCCTCGGCGGCACCGGCATCGAGGTGAGCGCCCACTGTCTCGGCACCATGATGTTCGGTGCCGTCGGCAACCCCGACCACGACGACTGCGTCCGCATCATCCACGCCGGTCTCGATCAGGGAATCAACTTCGTCGACACCGCCGACATGTACTCCGCCGGCGAGTCCGAACACATTGTGGGCAAGGCACTCAAAGGACGCCGTGACCATGTGGTCCTCGCCACCAAGGGCCACTTCCCGATGGGCGAGGGACCAAACCGCAGCGGCAACTCGCGGCGCTGGATTCTCACCGCCGTCGAAGAGAGCCTCCGACGACTCGACACCGACTGGATCGACCTCTACCAGGTCCACCGCCCCGACGCTTCGACCGACATCGAGGAGACCCTCTGGGTGCTCAGCGACCTGGTTCAGCAGGGGAAGATCCGTGCCTTCGGTTGCTCGACCTTTCCTGGCGAGGAGATCGTCGAGGCGCATCACGTCGCCGAACGCCGTGGTCTGATGAGGTTCCGAACCGAACAGCCGCCCTACTCCATCCTCGCCCGCGGGATCGAGTCGTCCATCCTTCCGGTCTGCCAGCGCTACCGGATGGGCGTGCTTACCTGGAGCCCACTCGCCTTCGGCTTCCTCACCGGCAAGTACCGCAGGAACCAGCCCGTCGACCTTTCCACCGGCAGGCCGACGATCAGACCAGAACGCTTCGACCCCGCCATCGCCGAGAACGTCACCAAACTCGATGCCGTGGAAGCCCTCGTCGATCTCGCGGACGCCATCGGCTGCTCACTGCCGGAACTCGCCGTCGCCTTCACCCTCGCCCACCCCGGCGTCACCTCCACGATCATCGGACCGCGAACCATGCAACAGTTGGAGGGCATCACGAAAGGCGCCGGTCTCACCCTCGACGACGCCACACTCGACCGCCTCGACGAGATCGTGCCACCGGGGACCAATCTCTACGACCCGAACTCGGCCTTCCCTCCCTCTGCGCTCGCCGACACCGCCCGACGCCGACGTCCCCTCCCCGACCGCGCCGCCGCCGACTGACCTGTCGCGACCTAGTCGTCGGCACCATCGGGCCGGACCTTGAAGATGGCCGACCGGATCTCCCGGTTGGTCTCGTCCAAGTCCGCGATGGTCGTCGTGATCCTCTGTCTGACCTGGTCCTGCGCACAGAGTCCCCGGGCGGACTCCAACGACAGACCCGCTGCGAAAAGGCGTTGGATCACAGCGTCGTTGAGCTCGAGGGCGATGCGGTTGCGTTCCTTGAGCAGGATCAGATGCTCACGGTCGCCTTGCGCGCGGACCCGCTGCAGTGCGATGGCAGCCAGATCGGCGAACGTCTGCACCTGGCCGGCTTCGTTCGCGGCTGCTTGTTCATGGGGTGAACCGCGCCGCCAGGCCGCGAAGAGGACGCCGAAGACCTCATCGTCCACGACAAGTGGCACAAGCATGCCGAGCCCGATGGTCAAGAGCGCCTCCGCCCATTCCGCGGGTGGCTGATAACCCGCCTGATGGGTCCAGTCCGTACTGACGAGGCGTTGTCTCGATTCGACCACCCTACGCACCAGATCTTCGCGAGGAACTCGTCGATCGGGAGAGATGGCGACATCGAGTCCCTCGAAGACCACCACGAACGCCTGGTCTGCGTCGGTGGGATCGAGCAGGGTGACTCCTACGAAGTCCGCGCCCGACAGTCCTCGCAACTGCTGGGCGACCACTCGCATGGCGTCGTCCCGGTCCACCTTGCTCAGCAACAGTCGGGCCATCTCCGACGTGCCCTCGATCCACCGCTCATGGCGGACACGTGTGCTCTGTGCTCGCGCCTTGCCGAGGAGCAGCGCCGCCTGGTCGGCAACCATCTGCAGGAGCGCGATCTCACCGGCGCCGGGATCCGCCCCTGCCGAGTACTCTTGCCAACCGGCAACCAGAGTGCCGTAAACCTCGCCAGGACCCCGAAGCGGGACGCACACGGCACGGCCGAGGGTCGACAACGCCGCACTCCAGTCGGCCGCGATCGACACCGGCCAGTCGTCGCGAGCGACTGCCTCGACAAACCTCGGATCACCCGTATCGAGCACCGCGGCCGTGATCCCCTCGCGCGCCAGCCGCGCTCCGGAGTAGTGATCCAGACCGAGGCCGGAGACGGCCTCGCACACCACGCTCGCCGGATCGGACGGATCGACCACCTCGATTGCGGTGTACGCGGCACCAGAGAGCGCGCGAACCCGTTCGGCCACGAGCCTCATCGCCGCCGGTTGGTCGATGTCATGGCGCAGCAACCGAGTGATCTCGAACGCGCTCTCGAACCAGTGACGATGCCGGCGCTCCTGTTCGAGCAAGCCGTTTGCGTGACTGGCTTGGTGTGAAGGCATTCCGGTAAAAGCCGCTCTTGTCGTTCTATGGAGGGATTTCGCGGACCCTAGGACAAAGCCGAGACGTCGTTCGCAAGTGCGGGCCTCCGCATACACGTTAGTGCTGCTGCCGCTCGCCCGATACATCGCGGAGACCCTGACCGGGCAAGCCGACATTCGGTGACTCTCGGCATCGCGTCTCAGGACGTCTGTCGATTGCGCTGGGAACTGTCGGTGCAACGGTGGGAGGCAAAGGCCGCCGACGTACGCCTCCGCATCGTCGCATGGGCAATGACGCCGAGCCACCTGGCTTCCGGCCTCGCAAGTGGAGTGAAGGAGTTCCCATGGACATTGTCGAAAGCTTCCAGAACGTTCTCGACCGTATCATCGGGTTCCTCCCCCAACTGCTCGGATTCCTGGTCCTGCTCATCATCGGCTACATCGTTGCCAAGCTGGTGGCAGTCCTGGTCCGCAAGGTTCTCGAGCGGGCGGGCCTGGATCGGCGCGTGCACGAGTCCCATTCGCGCAAGTACGTGGAGTCGGTGTTGGCAGGTGCCAGCACGGCAAGAGTTGTCGCCGGAGTGGTCTTCTGGGTGATCTTCGCGTTCTTCCTCTTCGCCGCCATCGGGGCGCTGAGGATCCCGACCCTCACCACCTTCATGAACCAGGTCGTGGCATACCTGCCGAACGTCATCGCTGCCATCCTGATCTTCGCCGTCGCGGCGATTGTCGCCGGCACGGCCGCCGCGGCCATCGGCAGGTTGATGGGTGACACTCCGACCGGCAGGGTCGCGGCAACAGTCGTCCCCGCGTTGGTCATGGTCATCGCCGGGTTCATGATCCTGCAGCAACTGCGCATCGCGGAGCAGATCGTCCAGATCGCGTTCGCCGCCACCATGGGGGCACTCGCCCTCGGCCTCGCCCTGGCATTCGGACTGGGTGGTCGGCCGGTTGCGCAGCGCATGTTGGAGGACGCCTACCAAAAGAGCCAGGAAAGGACGGAACGGGACAGGGCAGACGCGAAGATCGGCCGGCAGCGGGCGGAAGAACACCCCACCGCAGAAGGCGATCGAGGCGAGAGGGAAAGGACCTCCCCGCCGCCCGCTAGTACGACGCCCCGTGCCGGGATGCGCGGTGACACGGACGAACCGCCGCCGCGCCGCCCGTGACACAGGTGCCGCGTCCCACGCTCTCGGGGCCAGAGCCGCGGGATGCCGCTGAGCCCACCACGCGTCGGGGGCACCCGCTGAGGCATCCCGTACACGCGAACCATGCCCTGACCACATGCGGACCGGGACCCGCATGGCCATTGCCGCCGCGGACGCGGAACCTATCGTGTGCCGCATCGGTTCTTTCCAGATTCGCGGTACCCGTTCAGCTCGCGTGGCGCTCGGGTCGATCGTGCTGGCGCTGGTCACCGGGACGATCGTCCTTGCCTCGTGGGGATCGCCGCGCTCGCTGGACGTGTCACCACGTGCGTGCGGCGAGCCACCTGACGTGCGGAATGCTCCCGGCGACGTGACGATCACGCGCCTTCGTACCGAATACCTCACCAACCCACTCGGCATCGACGTACGCCGGCCCCGGCTGAGCTGGGTGCTGGAGTCCACCCGCAACGGACTCGCCCAGACAGCCTTCCAGGTGCAGGTCGCATCCTCGCAAGACGCCCTTGACACGGGAGCTCCGGACGTGTGGGACAGCGGCAGGATCGCCTCGTCCGGCTCAGTCAACGTCGAGTACGACGGACCGGCGTTGCGGTCCGCGACCCGTTACCACTGGCGCGTCCGGGTGTGGGATGCGGACGGTGCTCGTTCGCCGTGGAGCGGGCGATCGTGGTGGGAGACCGGCCTGCTGGAGACCGACGAGTGGACGGCCCGGTGGATCTCCCCCGGCGACCACGGCCCGGGCGGCAGCTACCTGCAGCAGGAGTTCCGGCTGCCGGCCCGACCCGTCAGGGCTCGTGCGTACATCTCGGCACGCGGCAGCTACGAGCGTGGACCCGACAGCGAGGGCTTCTGCTGTGAACAGGCCTTCAGCCTGGCCCGCGGCATTTCCGAGGTGACGGCGAACGGTCGTCGGGTCGGCACCGCCGTCCTCGACCCACCTCCGGTCGACACTCGCGCGCGTACGCTGTACCGCACCGAGGACGTGACATCGCTTGTGCGCAAGGGCCGCAACGTGGTCGGCGTCATGATCGGCGAGGACTCCGACGTCCTGGTCCAGGTCGATGTCGACCTCGCGGATGGGACGTCGGTGAGAGTGGGTACCGGACCGGCCTGGCGGAGTGCTCCCGCACCGGTGAAGCGCGCGCACCGCTACCACGGCGAGACCTACGACGCCCGGGCCGAGCGCGCTGGCTGGGACCTGCCGGGATTCGACGCCCGCGGCTGGCGGCCCGCCAGTCTCGCCGACGGCACCCGCGGGACACTTTCCGCGGCGATGCTCCCGCCGATGCGGGTTGTCGCCACTCACCGCCCAGCGGAGATTCGTCAAGTGGGCAAGGGCATCTGGCAGCTCGACTTCGGTACGAACGTCACCGGATGGACCCGGTTGCGGGTCGATGCGCCTCCCGGCACCGAGATAGGCCTGAAACACGGCGAGGTCCTCGACAGCGAGGGCAGGATCGACAACGGCACCCTCAAAGCGGACGGACAGCGCCTGGACAACAAGCGGATCGGCGCGCAGCAGACCAACCGCTACATCAGCGCCGGCAATGGCCCGAGTGTGTGGGAGCCGCGGTTCGTGTACGCCGGCTTCCGCTACGTGGAGGTCAGTGGGCTGCCCGAAGCGCCTGGCCCGACGACAGTCGAGGCGCGTGAAGTCCACAACGATCTCCGCCCGGTGGGCCACTTCGTCAGCTCCGACCCGATGCTGAACCGGCTGCACGCGGCGAGCGTCCAGACCCAACGCAACGGAATGCACGGCATACCCGAGGACACGCCCACTCGCGAGAAGCGTGGCTGGCTCGCCGACGCGCATGTCGCCGCGCCCGCGGTGATGACCAACCTCGACGCGGCCGCCTTCTACAGCAAGTTCGTCCGCGACATCCGCGACGCCCAACAGGACTCCGGCCTCGTCCCGGACATCGTGCCGGTGGAGCCGACGCCCGTGTGGCAAGGGCGTTCGGATCCGGCGTGGGGCGTCGCCACCATCCTGCTCCCCTATCACGTCTACCGGCACGAGGGTGACATCCGAATTCTCCACGAGCACTATGCCGCGATGTCGGCCTGGTTCCGACACATGCGCACCACGACGACCGGTCTCATCGTCGACTCACCTTCACAGGCATGGGGAAACGACTGGGTGGCGATCGAGGAGACGCCGGGCCGGATGTACCGCACGGGTTACTACTTCTTGGCCGCGAACCTGATGTCCGAGATCGCCGCCACACTGGGCAGGGGCCAGGATGCCGCGAGCTATGCGGCACTCGCGGGTGACATCCGCGAGGCGTTCAACGCGACGTTCCTCGACGCCGAGACGTCGAGCTACGGCGACAGTCAGTTCGCTCAGGCGTTCCCGCTCGTCCTCGGCATCGTCCCCGCCGACGACGTGCCGGCCGTGCGGCAACACCTCGTTCGTGACGTGGTGACCGAGCACGACGGTCACTTCACCGGCGGGCTGCCCGGAATCGCCTCCATTCCGGACGCGCTCGCGGCCGCCGACCGGGCCGACGTGGTGCTCGACGTGCTTCGCAGGCGTGACTTCCCGAGCTGGGGCTACATGCTCGACCACGGCCCGGGCACCATCTGGGAACGATGGGACGGATCAGGATCACGTAACCATCACATGTTCACTTCCATCGACCAGTGGCTGTACCGGTACGTCGCCGGCATCGACCAGGCCGAGGACTCTGCCGGCTTCAGAGAGCTCGTCTTCGCACCCCGTGTCACCGACCGGTTGGAGAGCGCCGGGGCCACGCTCGAAACGCCTTACGGTGAAGCCGTGAGCAGGTGGTGCCACATCGACGAGCGGCTCGTGTATGACGTCACTGTTCCCCCGAACACCACCGCGAAGGTGCATGTGCCCGCCACGTCCCCGGCGCATGTGCGGGTGCGTACGTCCGACCATGGCACCCTGGCGACGGCCGACGTGTCTGGCGCCGTCGACTTTCGGGGTATGGTTGAGGGATCCGCCGTCTATCACGTCCGGTCTGGTCGCTACCAGTTCGTGTCGCGGCCGTGACGGACACCGGCACTGACGCCATCAGCCGCCCGGCCAGGGCCACGTGGCAGCGCGGCGTCACACCCGCGGGGACTGCTGCAGTCGATCCCGGAGAGCGGTCAACCGGTCGAGCAGGACCTGTCGGGTCTCGTCGCCGTCCACGAGCCTCGTCGTCTCCACATAGCGTCGCAGGCGTGCCAGTCTGGTGAGGTATCCGCGGGAGGCCTTCGCCCGCAGGGCAGCGCCCGCCCCGTCCTGCCCGCCCGCATCGTCCCCGATCGCGGCGAGCCGCCGTTCGTACGGCTCGCGCCAGCCGCTGGGTACGTCGTCGGTTTCCATGATCTCTTCGAGGTCGTGGTGCCGCTCGAGCACCAGCCTCGACACCGCCGCCTGGAAGATCTTCGCCGCCGCGAACACGATCGCGGCGAACATGACGGTGAAGACCACCAGGCTGGTGAGGATCATGCCCGCTCCCCCGCCGTCGCCGCGCCGGTCAGGGTCAGCTCGGAGGCGAAGTGACACGCGGCCAACTGGTCGGGTTCGCTGCCCGTCGGCGCAAGCTCCGGTTCCTGCTCGGCACAGATGGCCTGCGCGTACGGACAGCGGGTACGGAAGGGACAGCCCTCGATCTGTTGTGACGCGTCAGGGACCTCTCCCGCGATGATCTTCATCTGGCCGCGGTAACGAGGGTGCGGCCTCGGCGATGCCGAGAGAAGGGCCTCGGTGTAGGGGTGCCGTGGTCTGCTGAAGAGTCGCTCGGTGGGTGCGACCTCGACGAGCTTGCCGAGATACATGACCGCCACTCGGTCGCTGATGTGCTGGACGACGCCGAGGTCGTGGGAGATCACCAGGTAGGTGAGCCCGTACGCATCCTGGAGATCCTTGAGCAGGTTGAGGATCTGGGCCTGGATGGACATGTCCAGCGCGGAGACCGGCTCGTCACAGACGATCAGCCGCGGACTGAGAGACAGGGCCCGGGCGATGCCGATGCGTTGCCGTTGACCGCCGGAAAAGGCATGCGGGTAACGGATGGCGTACTCCGGCCGTAGCCCGACCTGCTCCATGAGTGCGGCGACCCGCTCCTCCAGCTGAGTCCCGCTGGCCATGCGGTTGACGAGAAGCGGCTCGCCGATGATGTCGCGGATCCGGTGCCGAGGATTGAGCGAAGCGTACGGATCCTGGAAGATCATCTGGATGCTGCGCCTGGCCTTCAGGAGTTCCTCACCGCGCAGGCCGGCGACGTCGACGGTCCCGGACTCACCGGCGAAGAGCATCTGTCCGTCCGTCGGGTCGATCGCGCGCACGATCATCTTGGCGACGGTGGTCTTGCCACACCCGGACTCGCCGACGAGGCCGAGGGTCTCCTGTTCGTACAGATCGAAGCTCACCCCGTCGACCGCTCGGACATGGCCGACGACCCGCCGCAGAAAGCCCTTCTTGACAGGGAAATGCTTCTTCAGATCGCGTACGCCGAGCAGGACGTTGGCGCCTGCCACGCTGGTGCCTGCCGTGTTGGTACCTGCCGTGTTGGTACCTGCCGTGTTGGTACCTGCCGTGTTGGTACCTGCCGTGTTGGTGCCTGCCATGTTGGCGCCGCCCTCACTCATGCTCGACATCTCCCACCAGGAAGCAGGCCGCACGATGTTCCGGGCCCACCGGCATGAGGGCGGGCTCCCGGACGTCACACGTGCCGGACATGAACGCGTCGCACCGGGGGTGGAACCTGCACGCCTTCGGCATCGCGTACGGATTGGGCACGGACCCCTTGATCGACCGCAGTCTGGACTGGACCGTCTCCTCCACCATCGGGATCGACTGGAGGAGTGCCTGGGTGTACGGATGTCGTGGCTCGTCGAAGAGGTCCCATGCCGGTGCCTCCTCGATCACCCGACCGAGATACATCACGGCCACGCTGTCCGCCATTTCGGCGATCACCCCCATGTTGTGGCTGATCAGCATGATGGACATCCCGGTCTCCTCCTGAATGCTCTTCAGGAGCGCCAGAATCTGGCCCTGGATGGTGACGTCGAGGGCGGTCGTCGGCTCGTCGGCGATCAGGATGTCCGGTTCGCACGAGAGCGCCATGGCGATCATCGCGCGCTGCAGCATGCCACCGGACAACTCGAACGGAAACTGGTCGACGGTGCGCTTGGGTTGGGGAATTCCCACGCGGGCCAGCAGATCCATGGTCCTGTCCCGCGCCGCCACCTTCGACGCCTCGGTGTGGACCCGGATCGCCTCGATGATCTGCTTGCCGATCGTGTAGACCGGCGAGAACGCCGCCATCGGCTCCTGGAAGATCATCGCGATCTCCCGGCCGCGCACCGACCGGATGTCCCGCCCGCGGGGATCGAACGTCGCCAGGTCGACGACGCTTCCGTTGCGATGGAGCAGGATCTCGCCGTCGACGATCTTCCCACCTGCACCCACGATCTGCAGGACGGACCGGGCTGTGACGCTCTTGCCGCACCCGGACTCCCCCACCACACCGAGCGTGGCGCCCTTCTCCAGCGTCAGGCTGACGTCGTCGACCGCGCGCACGACCCCTTCGTCGAGGACGAAGTGCGTCTTGAGGTTCCTGATCTCCAGGATCGGCGACCGTCCGTTCGCGGGACCTTCGTCCCGGTGACGGCCGCCCTCCTGGTCAGGTCGAGTACGGGTCGGCAGCATCGCGCAGCCCATCTCCTAGGAAGTTGAACATCAACACGACGACGATGACGGGAACGGCGGGGATCAGCTGCCACGGATGCTGGGCGACCGACACGACGTTCTGAGCGTCCTGCAGCAATGTTCCCCAACTGACCGCGGGTGGTTGCATGCCGAGGCCGAGGAAGCTCAGGGCGGTCTCGCCCAGGATCATCGCCGGAACCGACAGTGTGATCACCACGATCAGGTGGCTGGTGAAGGAGGGAATCAGGTGCACCAGCATGATCCGGCTGCGACTCGCACCCGCGATCCGGGCCGAGGTCACGAAGTCCTCCTCCCGCAGGGCGAGGAGCTTTCCTCGGACCTCGCGGGCGAGGCCTGACCATCCGACGAACGACAAGATGATCACGATGAAGAAGTACGTGCGTACGACCGACCAGTCTCTCGGTAACGCCGCCGACAACGCCATCCACAACGGGATGGTGGGCAGCGCGAGGATGAACTCCACCATTCGCTGGATCACCGTGTCGACCAGGCCGCCGAAGTAGCCGGAGACCGCGCCGAGCGTCACGCCGAGGACGAATCCGATCGCCACACCCACCAGGCCGATCGTGAGCGATATCCGGGATCCGTAGACGACCCGCGACAGGATGTCCCGGCCCAACCGGTCCGCACCGAACAGCATCGCCGGTGGTGCGCCGGGGCCGGTCGTGAACACGTGCCGGTCCGTCTCGATGAGGCCCCACAGCTTGTACGAGGATCCCTTGGCGAAGAACTTGATCGGATGGACCTTCGACTTGTCCTCCACGTAGGTGTGGCGCAGCGTCTTCATCGACAGCTCACGCTTGCGGCCATAGACATACGGCCCGACGAAGCTCCCCTCGTGCACGACGTGGATGTCCGTCGGCGGGGCGTCCTGGTTGCCCTCGAAACGCTCGCTCTGCCCGTACGGCGCGAAGAACTCGGCGAACAGGGCCACGACATACATCGCCACCAACACGCCAAGGGCAAACCGGGCGACCTTGTGTTTGGAGAAGCGCCACCACACCAGACGCCACTGGCTCGCCTGGTAATACTCCTCATCCCGCCGTTCTTCGCCCGCCGGGACCGGTGGGACCTCGACCGTGCCAGCGCTCATCTCGCCGCCCTCTCGAATCGGATCCGCGGATCGAGCCACGCCAGTAACAGGTCGGCGATGAGCGTCCCGATGACTGTCAGCGTGGAAAGGATCAGGATGATGCTCGCCGCGAGATAGAGGTCCTGTCCGGTCACCGCTTCCAGCAGGACCGGCCCGGTGGTCTGGAGGTTGAGCACGATCGACACGAGCACCTCGCCGCCGACGATCGCCGGGAGCAACCAGCCGATGGTGGAGACGATCGGGTTGATCGCGATCCGCACCGGGTAGCGGAACAGGATGGGGCGTTCGCCGAGGCCCTTCGCCCGGGCGGTGATGACGTACTGCTTCTGCAGCTCATCGAGCAGGTTGCCGCGCATCACCCGGATGATTCCCGCCGTACCGCTCATGCCGATGATGATCATCGGGAACCAGATCCGGCTGAGCAGGTCGAGAATCTTGCCCACGCTCCATGGTGCGTCCACGAAGTTCTGCGAGAACAGACCGCTCATGTTGGCGCCGAACAACGAGTAGAAGAGCCACAGCATTACCAGCGCGAGCAGGAATCCGGGCGTGGCGAGGCCGATGAAGCCGATGAAGGTGAAGAGATAGTCGAAGGCCGAGTACTTGCGTACGGCCGAATAGATGCCGATCGGTACCGCGACCACGAAGACGAAGATCGTCGTGAAGAGCGAGATGGCGACCGTGAGCGGGACCCGTTCGGCCAGCACCTCCGACACCGGCTTGTTCCAGCGGTAGGAACGCCCGAAGTCGCCTTCGACGACGATGTCCTTAAGCCAGATCCCGTAGCGGTGGGCGACACTGTGGTCCAGCCCGTACTGCCGGATCAGTGCGTCCCGCTCCGATGGCGTGAGCTCGACGCCCCGTTGCCTCATCTGCGCGACCAGGGTGGAGACGTAGTCGCCCGGCGGGAGCTCGATGATCACGAAACTGACCAGGGAGATGGCGAAGAGCACCGGGATCAGGAGCAGGACCCTCCGCGCGATGTATCCCGCCACTACTCACACACCTTTCGCGTGATCAGACAGATAGCTGGCAGCTCCGGCAGCGCGCGGTCATTCGTCGATGAACCAGCTCTCCATGCTGATGTTGACGACGATTCCGAACTCCTGCTCCTTGACGCCTTCGGGCACGTTCTTCACGCGCGTGGTCCAGAACGTCGGGTAGTAGGAGTTCTCGACCGGGTTGAACGTCCAGACGTTGTCGCGGTAGCTCTTGAGGATCCCGTCGAGGGCCGCCTTGCCGTCCGGTGAGCCGACTCCGGCCGCCATGAACTGACCGTGCAACTCGAAGAGTTCCTTGACCTCGGGAATGGGCTCCTCGCCATCCTCGCCCCTGGTGTTGTTCCACAGCGTCCAGAGGGGACCCCAGTAGGTTCCGGGAAGGTAGTCGTCCCAACCGGCACTGGGCCACAGGTTGTGGTGCGCCCAGGTCGCCGTGGCCTTGAGCTGGTTGGCTTCCTGCCGCTCGCCGGCCACCGTCGCGTCGATCTTGCGGACCGTGGTGAAGACTCCGACCTTCTTCCAGTACTCGGAGATCAGCTCACCCATCGGGATGTGGTCCTCGGACAGGTCCTGGATCTCGAACGGGACCCGGAACCGCTTGCCGTCCGGTCCGAGCCGGAAGCCCTCGCCGTCCTTCTCGGACAGACCCATCTCGTCCAGCAGCCGGTTGGCCTCTGCCACGTCGTAGGTCCCGTTGCTGGTCTCCTTCGGCACGCTGGCGAACTCACCGAGGTAGAAGTTCTCGATGATCTCCTCGCGGTTGATGGCCAGATCCAGCGCCCGGCGGAAGTTGACGTCGCGCACGACCTCGCGCCACACCTTGTCGGTGTGGGTCAGGTTCAGCGCGAAGCTGATCGGCAGGCGGTGCATCTGGGCGACGTGCATGTTGACCTCGCCCTTGTCCGCCTTCTCCGCGATCAGCGAGATCTGCCGCAGCGACGCCCGCTCACCCAGGTAGTCGAACTCGCCGAACAGCGCCCGCGAGGTCAGCGTCTCCTTGTCCTGCACCAGCTGCGAACGAAGCTCGTCGATGTAGGGCAGCTGACTCCCCGCCGAGTCGAGCTTGAAGTAGTACGGATTACGTTCGAAGCCGAACACCCCGTCGCTGGCCTTCGACATCACCCAGGCGGTCAGCGTCGGATGCCCCATGTACTGCTCGTTCGAGACGTCGAGCCAGGCGCCCATCTGCTTGGCGATGAACAGGTTGAACCACTGGTCGGCGGGAATCGACTCCTCCTTCAGCATCTCCCGCAACTTCGCCTTGTCCGCGTACTTCTCGTGGAACTGCTCCAGGTAGTGCCTCGGCTTGATGATGTCGCCGTAGCTCCGCCACTGGGCGATGGCGATCTGGGCTGGGAACGTGCCGTAGGGCGCGTCGAAGGTCAGGCTGAAGGTGAAGTCGTCGATCACCTCCAACTTCGCCGGCGCGTTGTCGGTGCGGCGGGCCGCCATCAGGTAGTCCGGGAAGATCGGCGTGATCTCCTTGTTATAAAGGACATCCTCGAACGCGAACCGCACATCCTCGGTCGTCACCGGCTCACCGTCGGACCACTTCAACCCGTCCCGCATGTGGAACGTGAACACGGTGTTGTCGTTGTTCGCCTCGTAACCGGCGACGACGTTGCCCACAATGGTTTCGCCCTGTGCATAGCCAAACCCGTTGGGTGCCCAGAGCATGGGCTCGATGTTGCCGAGGAAGATGTGCGGGTCGAAGTTCGGCAGTTCCTGAGGAAGTTGCAGGGTTCCGCCGTACTTGCCCTGCGCCAGCTTGACGAACTTCTCGTCCACCAGCGTGCCCGGCTGGATGACGAACGGCTCCTTCGGCAGCCGCTCCGCAAGCGGCGGCAGGTCACCGGACTTCACCCGAGCCGCGAGAACAGGCGATTCCTTGTATTGACCCGGCTTGGGGGTGCCTCCTGCGCCACCGCCGCCGTTCGAACCCGTGCCGTCCTGCCCGGAGCAGCCCCCGACAACAACGCCGGCCGCGACGACGCCGAGAAACCTCCTGCGCGAAAGATCCCGCATCTCCATAACCCCTCCTGGCAGTGACACTCTCGTCCGTCCCCGTGGGGCAAAAGCAGGGCAAGTCAAAGGGTCCCCATGCGTGGCGTCTCGGTGGAGGTGCCTACCGGCTCCCTACACGTCACAACACCGCGGGAACACTCAGATATCGCTCATGAAGGCCCTCCTGGTCCGTCGGGCCACTGACAAGGTTGAACCTGGTAAAGGCCCACCCATGAAACGATTCACAAAATTGTGCATTGATGCTCTTCCCTGCGTCTGGTGATGTCAAGGCTCCGCCAGCCCTTCGCCATGACCTGTTCCGGCAGGTCATAGGACCTGACCGGGACCGGTCGCGGAGACAGGCTCGTGGGCCTCGACGTTTGCGACAGGGGGTTTCCTTGCCGCGCCGCTCCCGGCTCCGGAAAGCTCACCCAGGCTGCTCCGGGCCAGCCTCGTCATCGACCGCCGGAGGACCGGTCGCCAGAGAACCGATCGCCGGAGATCACCAGAGCGTGTCCAGGTCGATGGCCTCGGCCATCGCCTTCATGCCGGCGTCGTTCGGGTGCAGGTGGTCTCCGGCGTCGTACTCCGGGAGTATCGAGTCCGGGTCGGCCGGGTCGGCGAGCGCGCGATCGAAGTCGACGACCGCGTCGTAGGCGCGGCTGGTCCTGATCCAGTGGTTGACCGTGTCCCGGATCTCCTCGTTGTGCGGGGTGTCGTAGCCGAACTCGTTGCCCTTGATGGGCGTGAGCGTGGCGCCGATGATGCGTACGCCATGCTCGTGCGCGGCCCTGATCAGCTCGAGGTGGGCGTCGATGAGCTGCTCGGCCGTGACCGCCGGGGACTCCCCGCAGCCGAAGTCCGGCTGGCCGGCGGAGCCGATGTCGTTGATCCCTTCCAGCACGATCACCGTACGGATCCTCGGCTGGCCGAGGACGTCGCGATCGAACCGGTTCAACGCGCTCTCGCCGAGGCACGTCGAGTCCGTACGCAGCTTGTTGCCGTTGATTCCGGCGTTGACGACCCCCGCGGGTCGGCCAGCTGCCGCCAGGCGCTCGGCCAGCTCGTCCGGATATCGGTTGTCCGCGCCCGGCGTGGAGATCGCACCGTCGGTGATCGAGTCGCCGAGCGCCACCACCGTGCCGGTCGAGTCGCCGTGCCCGCCGGACCGGTGGGCTCGGTCGCGTCCACCGGCCACGTCCATGCCGGACAGGTAGTACCACGAGTGGCTGGTCTCGCCAGCGTATGGCTGCCCGCCGTGGTCGCGAAGGTGGTCACCGGTGGCGCGGTAGGTGGTGGTCAGGCCGCCCTCGTGGAACGTCGCGGGGCCGGTGGGGGTGGCGAAGTACAGCGTGACGGTCAGCTTCTCCATTGCTCTCGTCTGTAGGAGCGTCGGGTCGGAAGCCAGCTCACCGCCGGTGGGCACGGTCGGCGAGAACGAACCGCGGAAAGTCAACGGGCGCACCGTGCCTGGCCTGACCGCGGCGCCGCCGCCGGACCTGGCGATCGTCGCACCGGTGAGTCGCAGCGGAGCGCTGCCGTAGCGATTGGACAACCGGACGCGGAGCGCCGTCCCGCCCTTGCTCACCCGCACGACCTGGCGGAGCGACTGGTCGGCGAACCCGTCCATCGACCAGTTCGGACCGAACCACTCGTTCCCCGGCATCGGATGTTGGACGGCCGTCCCCCAGCCGGCGATCCAGCGCAGACCCGCCGTCGTGGTGGCCGAGGCGGCGGCCGCTGTCGTCGCGGTCGTTGCGCTTGCTGCCGCCGTTGCCGCGGTCGCTCCGGCCGGCCCGAACACGGCAGCCATGGCAGCAAGCACGGTGAGCATTGCCCTGGCCAGGACGGCTGGGCGGGACGCGCCGGTCGTGGACATCAGGTGTCTCCTTCAAGAGCCGACCGCAGGCCCAGAGGAGGACCCGAGGTGTGAACACGTACGTACTGACCGCGCGACGAGGTCGAACTCATCGGTCGGACTCCACCCGGGCCTTGACGAGGCTTGTCGACGGCGAACCAGGCGGCCAACCCCCGCACGCATCTCGGACCGCCATCCACTCAGCCGTTATATGCGGAGTCTGTTGTTGCGTTAGGGGTTTCGGTGGGGGTCGATCCAGTCGGGTGGGATGAATGCGGGGTGGCCGTCGACTGCGGGGCGGATCTGCCAGGTGCCTTGGTGGATGAGTCGGTGGTGGTATCTGCAGACGAGGACGCCGTTTGGGCGATCACGTCGGCCTACTCGACGTTGATCTCACCGGCGTTCAACAGGGTCTGGGTCAACACCAGAGAGCTGTCCAGATCCTTGGCGAGTTTGACTCGGCGGCTGGCCTGGGCGGGCCGGATCTTCAGTAGTCCGGACACCCAGGTGCCCGTGCTGGTCGCGCCGGCGGTTCTGCCCAGGTCGCGCCGGTCGACCTCCCGGATCGCGGCCAACAGGCCAAGACCGGCGCGGGCGCCAGTGCCGGTGTCGGCGCGGGTGGTGGTGACCGCTTCCATGATCCAACCATTGACGTGACCACCGACAACCGCGGACCCGAAAACCTGCCCAGTAAGACGATTCCGAAGATCCCTCGGTCCGGCCGGCGTCGTCACCGCGCCGGAACCGGATGGCCATGATCCCGCAGTGCACGTGCCAACCCCGCGGCGTTAACCACGCTGTCACACGTCGGAAATCGCCGGGTATCGCTCGCCGGCTTAGGTTGATGTGACTGTGCGGCGTCGCCTGTCGCAGACGCTCAGTTGACCATCCACCATCGACCTTACTGACCTGACAAGGCGGGAGCAGCGTGACCTACAAGGCTGAGTACATCTGGATCGACGGGACTCAACCCACCGCGCGGCTGCGGTCGAAGACGAAGGTGCTCGCCGACGGAGCGGAGCCACCCCTCTGGGGCTTCGACGGGTCGAGTACGAACCAGGCACCGGGCGACAACTCCGACTGCGTACTCCGCCCAGTCTTCTCGTGCCCCGACCCGGTGCGTGGCGGCAACGACGTACTCGTTCTCGCCGAAGTGCTTGGGATCGACCTGACCCCGCACCCGTCCAACACTCGCGCGGCCCTCGAGAACGTAGCCAGGAAGTATGCGGCCGCCGAGCCGTTGTTCGGTCTGGAGCAGGAGTACACCTTCTTCAAGGACGGCCGCCCGCTCGGGTTCCCCGCAGGAGGCTATCCCGCGCCGCAGGGCATCTACTACTGCGGAGTGGGAGCGGACGAGGTGCACGGCCGCGACATCGTCGAGGCCCATCTCGACGCGTGTCTCGAGGCCGGGCTACTCATCTCCGGCATCAATGCGGAGGTCATGCCAGGGCAGTGGGAGTTCCAGGTCGGGCCGCTTTCTCCGCTGGCGGTGTCCGACCAGCTCTGGACGGCCCGCTGGCTGTTGTACCGGATCGCGGAGGACTACGACGTCGCAGCGACGCTCGACCCCAAGCCGGTGAAGGGCGACTGGAACGGTGCCGGGTGCCACACCAACTTCTCCACCAAGGCCATGCGTGAGGGATACGATCCGATCGTCGCCGCGTGTGAGGCGCTTGGCGCCAAGGCGGACGAGCATGTCCGCAACTACGGTGCGGGCATAGAGCACCGCCTCACCGGCATGCACGAGACCGCCATGTGGACCGAGTTCTCCTATGGCGTGTCCGACCGTGGCGCGTCGATCCGTATCCCCTGGCAGGTGGCCCAGGACAAGAAGGGCTACATCGAGGATCGCCGACCCAACGCGAACGCGGATCCGTACGTGGTGACGCGCCTCATCACCGAGACCGTGTGCAGCGCCCAGCTCTGAGTCTCGACGCTCAACACCATAGGGCTCACGCCCGGCGGCTGATCTCGATCGTCCACCGGCCCGCCTGTGGCAGGTCGACGGTGACGGTGCCGCGATCGCGCACATGGGGCACCGCTATGCCGTTCACCCGCGCCGCGCCCCCGTCCCATGCCTCGGGGACGGCGAGGGTGACCGGAGTCCGGTGGGTGGCGTCGCCGTCCGCGGTGACGCGGTCGGCAGTCCACCGGACGTGGAGGGTGCGGGTGCGTGGAGCCGCGGCGAGGAGAGTCCGTTCGGTCCCCACAGCCACCCCGCCCCACGTCGCTGCCGCCACCGGCTCGGCTCCGGTGTGTCGGACCCATGAACCTGGGCGTAGCTCGTCGGTGGTGTCGCCGACCCGGACCCGGGCGGCGTCGGCGGAGGTGTCGACGTGCACGTCAGCGGGGACGCGGTCGCGGAACGGAAAAAGGACGGCGGCGAGCTCGCTCCCTGCCGGGTGGACGGCGAGCCCGTGCAGGGCCTGCCAGTGCGGGCCGTCGGGGGTCGGGACGGACGTCACACCCTCCGACGTCTCATACGTCGCGGACCCGATAGCCGGCACGACCGCGACCAGGCCGGGTCCCTTCGCCGAGACGAACGTGCCGGCCGAACGCTCCGTCCAGGCGCTCAGCCCGTGCAGCAGCCACCGCCACGACCCCGCGCCGGAGAGGGCGTCGTGGACGAACCAGTACCCCTCGACCTGCGGGCCCGGTCGTACGAACACCAGGGTGCGCCGGTGCCGTCGTCCCCACCCGTCGTGGGAGGCGACGACGACGTCGACGTCGCCCACCTGCGCGGAGATCTCGACGGTGCCGTTGCGGTCCGCCGACAGCTCGGCTCCGTCTGGCACCACGGTGTTGTGGGCGTGGGTGGCCTGGAACCACGAGTGGTACGCCGGGTCGTCGTACGACTGCGGCCCACCGGCCTCCCACGCCAGCGGCGCGCCGTGGCCCCACAGGACGAAGTCCAGGCAGGCACGGTGGCTGTGTGACTCGAGCTCGTGCGGGATCGCCGGGCCGCAGTTCAGCACGGCATAGAGCGAACCCGGTGTCCGGCCCTCCCGTGACACGACGTACCCGCTGCCGCCGAACTGACGGAGGCACTCGTCGGGATGGGCCGCCTCGGTGGCCTGCCACGCGGCATACGGCTCGCACCCGTCGCGAGGCGGCAGCGGAGCGAGGACCTGGCGGATCTCCTCCGCTGTCATGGCCTGGCTGGCGACCGCCTTGTACGCCGGCTCGCCGAACAGATAGTGCCCGCGGACGAGCAGCGGTCCCGCCGCGATGGCGCCGGAGTCCTGGAACGGCGGGAGCCAGCCTTCGGGAGTGGCCAGATCGACCACCCAGTCGTACATCAGCTTCAGCCGTGGATGGCGAACGAGGTCCCAGCCGAGATAGGCCTCGGCGTGCAGGGCCGCGTCGAAGAGGCACGACAGGCTGAGGCGGTGGTAGTCGGGTGCGCGTTCGTGGTGTCCGCCGTCGGCGTAGACGTCGAGGGCGAGGTGCTCCTCGATCCGTTCCCGGCCGATGGCCGCCCAGCCGGAAGCCTCGGCGAACTCGGGGAACAACCCGGCGAGGGTCAGCAGCGTGCAGGCGCCGACGAGCTGCCAGTTGCCGTACCGGAAGGCGTCGTGCTCGTCGGCCAACCAGCGTGCGCCTCCCAGCACCGACCCGAGCAGCCTGAGCCGCGTCGCGTCCGGCAGGCCGTCGCCAGCGAGCTTGTCGCCGGCCAGGTCGAGCGCGTCGGCGAAGAGGCGGGTCCGGCTGGCGACGCCGAGCGTGTACCAGACGACGTCGAGGCCGGGCCAGTCGCCGCGTACCTCCTCGCGCGAGGCGTACCAGCAGTCGAAGAGCTCGCCCCACGAGGTCAGCCAGTGGCCCTCCCCCGTGAGCGCGTAGCTCTCCAGGAGCGGCCGGGTCCAGCCGAGGTAGTGGTAGCCGTAGAGCCGGGAACGCCCGAGCCCGCGGTCGGTGAACGACGGCTGCTCCCGCCGCGCCGCCTCCGCGTCCGCAAGAACGCCTTGACGCTGCTCGTCGCCCAGGACCTCCACCTGGGCACGGATCGACGGGAGGGGTCGCGGCCGGCACGCGGAGGAGAAGTGGGTCAGCAGTGCCGCCGTGGCGGCGTCGCGACCCCGCTCCTGCCGGGCCTGACGGAGTCCGGCGAGCTCGGGTCGGTGCGGGTCGAGTGCATCGTGGAGAGCGGGTACGCCGAGGTGTCGGATCCGGGTCGCGTCGGCGTGCGGTGGCTTCTCGACAGGAGCCGGCTTCTCGACAGCAGCCGGCTCCTCCTCGGGACCCCGCGTCTCGACAGGAGCGTCGGTCACAGGTGTGTTCCTCGTTTCCGGGCAGCCACGAGCGGACCTAGCCGGTGGGCCGGTCGGACTCGGGAGTGATGAGCCGGTAGAACTGCCGCGGACGTCCCCGACCCGCGGCCGGCGGTGGCGGCATCGGCCAGGCGAATCCTTCGCGTACCAGGTCGCCGAGTAGCCGGCGGGCGGTGCGCGCACTGGAGCCCAGGACCGCCGCCGCCTGCTCAGCGTCCACCACGACCGGCCCACCCGCGCCACCACTCTCGTGGAGCGCCTCGGTGAGCTCCCGGACGATCGCGTGCTCCTTCGCCCGGGCAAGCGCCACCGTGCGCGGCTGGTCGTGGCCGCGTGCCGGCAGGGCCAGCACGGTCCCGTCCTGCTTGATCACGCAGCACCGGTCGCCACCGTCGCGGGCAGCGCGCGTGATCGCCTGCTCCGCGCGTTCCTCCGCCTCGGCCGCGGTCGCGCCGAGCCCGAGGCCGACGTCCACCTGGACGCCGAGTGCGTCCTGGACGGCGGCGACGAACGGAGCGACCCGGAAGTCGTCCGTAGCCCGCTGGAGCGAGCCCAGCGTGGTGGCGACGAAGTAGCTGCGCTCGTCCCGCGGCAGAACGGTCGCACCGCTGGCCCGGGCCTCCCTCGCGAGGATCTGGTGCACGCCGAGCCGGAGCTCGTGCTGCCAACCGAGCGACGTCGCACCGGTCGGGGCCGGCGGCAGCACCACCAGGCCGACCGCGATCTGCGCGTCCTCGAGCCGGGTACCACTGCCGAGCAGGGCCGCGGTGCGCAGCGCCACCCGGAACGACGAGACCGCCGGCAGCACCCGGAACGCGGGAACGCCCGCGCGTTCCAGCCGCCGGGCGACCGACCTGACCGTGGTGAAGGCGGCGACCGTCCGCCCACGCTGGTGGAGATCCTCGTGCCAGGCGGCGAACGTCGCAGCGGTGGACGGGCTCTCGTACGACTTCACCCGGACCCGGCGGACCGGCAGCCCGATCTCGGCGTACGCCTCGTGCACGTCACTGCGGCTGAGCGAGTCGACGCTGATCCGGGTGAGGTCGACCTCGCTTTCGATCGAGGCCCGCAGCATGGTGCTGAACAGCGCGGCACCGCTCATGGGGACGAACGTGGCCGGCACGTCGAGGACCTCTGCCTCGGCGACGATGTCGTACGGCAACGGCCCGGTGAACAACAGCACGTCGACGTCGTCCTGCAGCTTGGCCGCCTTGGCCGGTGCCTCGGTTTCGGTGCGGTAGGACGCGCCGACCAGCCGCCACGACGGACCCGGAGGCTGCCCGGGCGCCCGGCCTAGGAGGACGATCCGCTCGACCAGGTCGCGTGGCCCGACGACACCGATGGCGATGTCGGCGCCCCGTCGCTGGTGTCTGTGAGGTGGGCGTTCCATCCGCATCTGACCCTTGTCCTGGCAGGCGTTCTGTATGAGGGATCTAGGTCTCGAACCGTATCCGGTTGCGGAGTGTCCCGAGGGGGCCGATGGTGACCTCCGCGGTCGCGCCGTCGCGCAGCGGGCCGATCCCGTCGGGCGTGCCGGTGGCGATGACGTCGCCGGGCTCGAGCGTCATCACCGCGGAGATGTAGCAGAGCAGGTCGGCCACGCCGAAGATCATCGCGCTGGTGCTGCCGTGCTGGCGGACCTCGCCGTCGACGCGGACGGACACCTCCAGCGACTGCGGATCCGGCACCTCGTCGGGGGTGAGCAGGAACGGTCCGGTCGGCCCGTAGCTGTCGAAGCTCTTGGTGAAGTCCCACGGGTGCTGCTGGGCGATGTCCGCCAGCTGCAGGTCTCGGGCGGTGAGGTCGTTCATGATCGTGTAGCCCGCCACCGCGCCGCGCCACGACTCGGCCGTGAGCCCGCGGCTGCGCCGGCCGACGACCACGGCGAGCTCGCCCTCGTGGTCGATCCGCCGCGAGACCGGCGGGACGACGACCTCCTGGCCGTGTCCGCACAGGCTGTTGGGGCCCTTGAGGAAGATCACCGGGCGTTCGGGCGGCGTGAACCCGCCTTCCTGCGCGTGGGCCTGGTAGTTGAGCGCCAGGCAGATCGCCTTGCCGGTACGCGTGAGGGGAACCGCGAGCGGGCCGTCGTCCACGTGCCGCAACTCACCTGCGGCGCGGAGCGCCTCGCGGAGGGCCGGTCGTTCGAGGGCCTCCCGGGCGCGGCCGGCGAGCTTGTCGCGGTCGGGCAGGTCGAGCAGCGCGAACGTGTCGGTCGGCGCGTCGGGAACCACGCGGTCCAGGCGTACCAGCCAGTCGTCGGGGAGCCCGAGGGCGAGGCGCGGGCCGTCGGCGGTCGGCAGCACGGCGAGTCTCATGGCGTACGCCTTTCTTGGTGGTCCGGCCGGGGTGCGAGGGGAGGCGCGAAGGCGGGGTCGTCGGGCCGGAAGCGGCGGACCAACCGGCTCGCCGAGTCGCCGAGCACCTTGGCCAGGTCGTCGTCGGCGAGGTCGGCGAACAGCGTTCGGCCGAGTGAGTACCGCAGGTCGATGAACGGGAAGTCCGAGCCGAACAGCACCCGGTCGGGTCCGACGATCTCGACCAGCCGGCGTACCCAGTAGCTGGTCATGAACGAACCGCAGAGCTCCAGCACGAGGCCGGGGTGCCGGGCGGCGAGCTCGGCGGCCTCCTCGAAGTGCGGCCGTCGGGCGCCGCTGTGGCCGAGGACGACGGTGGCGGCGGGGTGGCGTTCGGCGAGGGTGACGAAGTGCCTCAGGTCGTCGAACGCCGAGCCGGCCCAGCTGTGCACCAGCACCGGGAACCCGAGCTTTTCGGCGGCCCTCCACACCGGCTCGTACCGCGTGCCCGTCGCGGGGTACTCGTGCAGGTCGGGGTGCAGCTTGACGCCGACGAACCGCGGGTCGTCGATCCACCGCGCGAGCGTCGCCTCGGGGTCGTGGTGGGGGTTCACGACGACCAGGCCGCGGAACCGGCCCGCCGCCCGGTCGACCAGCTCGGCCGTCAGGGCGTTCCCGCGTACGACGTCCAGCTCCAGCGCCAGGTGGGTCGACACGAACGCGACGCTCACACCGCACCGGTCCATGACGCCGACCATGCCGGGGACGTCGTGGTCGGGGATGAAGAACCGGCTGTACGGACCGGCGTGGGCGTGGGCGTCCACCACCCGTACACCCTCCAGCGGCCGCCGCGAGAACAGCGCGGCCCGGCCCCGCTCGCCAAGCGGTCCGGCCGTCGTCGCTTGTTCGGCCGTCACCGAGCCGGTCACGGTGCTGGTCACGGGGACACCACTCCCTCCAGCAGCTGGCGGAGAGTCCCACCACCGACGGCCGCCACCGCCTCGTCGTCGAGGTCCGACCACAGCAGCCGGGTCACCGCGTCGGCGGGATCGCGGAGCGGGAACCCGGTGCCGAACAACACCCGGGTCGGACCGAACCGCGCGACCAGCCACTCCAGCAGCTGGTGCGTACCGAGGTACGACAGGTCGACATGGACGTTCGGCCGCCGGTCCAGTACGCCGACCATCGGGCGGGCGACGCGGTACCCCGTGCCGGTCACCACCACGGACAGGCCGGGGTGCCGTTCGGCGAGCGCGTCGACCGTCGTCCAGGGCGCCTGGTCCAGGTCGAGGAGCAGCAGGCTGGCCCGCTCCTCCAGGCCGGTGAGCAGCTTGGCCAGGTCGGGGCCGAGCAGGTCGTAGCCGTGGTCGGCGGGACAGGCCCGGAACGCCCGCACTCCCGCGGCGGCCGCGCCGGCGAGGTACTCGATCGCTGGCGGTACCTCGCCGCAGGTGTCGGGGAGCACCATCCAGCACGGCTGCAGCCGGGCCGTCGCTGCGGTTTCGGTGAGCACCAGCTCGTTGCCGCGCGCGACCTCGTGTCGCCACGCGTGGGTGTGGGTGACGAGCGCCGAGGCGATGCCGAACCGGTCCAGGTGGGTCAGCAACGCACCAGCGTCCTCCGCGCACGGTCCGGTGGCGATCCGGCCGGTCATGGCGTTGGCGTCGAAGAGCCACACCGCGGGTGGCGGACCGCCGGTGTGCGTGTCGGCGAGTGGATCCGTCGGTTCGTCGCGTCGTTGTGCGGACGTCACCCGGTCGCACCCCTGCGAACGAGCCGGACCGCCTCGAGCACGTCCGCCATCTCCCCGACGGGGGCGAGCAGAAGGTTCTGCGGCAGCCACACGGTCTCGGCACACGCCCGCTCGCAGACGGGCAGCCGCACGTCGGCGTACCGCGTGCTAGCCCGGGCGGCGTCCCAGCCCGTGGCCGCCCGGTCGAATGTCGCCTCGGTGAACAGCTCCTGCTGGTACAGCGGCAGCGGATAACCCGAGGAGGCGGGGATGCCGTGGTGCACGAGTGCGGCCACGAAGTCGTCCCGCGACAGGCCGCCGAACTCCGCCGCGTCGTAGCGGAAGAGGTACAGGTGATGGGCATGCACGCTCGCGCGGCGATCGCGTCCGAGGGGCCGGAGGCCGGGAACCTTCGCCAGCTCCTGGTCGAGGACCGCCGCGCACTCCTCCCGACGGGCGATCTGGTCGGGCAGCCGGTCAAGGCCGGCGAGCAGGATCGCCGCCTGCCACTCGGTGAGCCGGTGGTTGCCGCCGACCCGGTGGTGCGCGTACCACGCACCGGTGCGCCGGCGGCCGCAGTTGTGCAGCTCCCAGGCCTGCTCGGCGAGGTCGTCGTGGTTGGACGTGAGCGCGCCTCCCTCACCACAGGTGAGGTTCTTCGACGCCTGGAAGGACCACGAGCCGAACGCCCCGAACGCACCGACCGGGCGGTCGTTCCACTGTGCGCCGTGCGCGTGCGCGGCGTCCTCGATGAGCGCGAGCCCGTGCCGGTCGCAGAGGGCGGTCAGGGCGTCGAGGTCGACCGGGTGACCGCCGAGGTGGACGGCGATCACCGCCCTTGTGTGGTCGGTGACGGCCGCCTCGACCGCCGCCGGGTCGAGGTTGTAGGTCTCGGGATCGAGGTCGGCGAACACGGGGAGCGCGTTGACGCCGAGGACGGCGGTGGCGGTGGCGACGAACGTGTACGGCGGCACGATCACCTCGTCGCCGGAGCCGACACCGAGCGCCCGCAGTGCGATCTCCAGGCTCACGGTGCCGTTGCTGACGCCGAGCCCGTGCCGGCTGGCGGTGGCATCGGCCCAGCGGCGTTCGAACTCCCGCTTGAGCGGACCGTCGACCCCGGCCCAGATCCCTTCGTCCAAGGCCCTTTCGAGGCCCTTGCGCTCACCCTCGCCGGGTGGCGGCGGCCAGGTCGGCCAGGGGCGGGTGCGGACGGGCGTGGTCCGTGTCAGGACGGGTGAGCTCACGGCGCTGCCTCCTCGCGTGGTGCGGACGCCTGGTGGACAACGGGATCCACCCGCTGGAGCGTTCCCGTCGCGGCGGATCGGTGCAGAGCGTCCAGAACGGCGGTCGTGACGGCGGCGCTCCCCACACTGACCAGTGGTGGGGTACCCGAGCGCACGCAGTCGACGAAGTGCCACAGGCAGTCGCGGACCGCCCCCGCGGGGACGCCGTGCACGGACCGCTGCAGCATCGTCCGCGGATACTCGTACGTCTTCGTCGTCGCGAGCTCGAGCTGTTCACACTTGCGATCCAGGTGGATGACGCCCTCGGCCCCGACCACCTCGAGGAACGAGTCGGTCATGGTGGGGAAGGAGTCGGGATAGACCCAGCAGGACTCGAACGTCGCAACGGCGCCGCCCGCGTACCGCACCTGGGCCTGGATCGCATCTGGGGTGTCGATGCCGAGGTCGCGCAACTTCCCCTTGACGGCGGTGGCGAACACCTCGACGGGCTGGTCGTCGAAGAACCACGTGAGCAGGTCGATGTCGTGGCTGGACAGGAACCACGCCGGCGTGGTCTGCGCGGCCCAACTGAGCATCTGGGTGGGCACATAGATCCGGTCGTTCTTGCGGGCGTAGCCGACCACCGGGGCGCCGAGGTCGCCGGCCCGGATACGTTCGTACGTCTCGGCGTACGCCGGAACCCAACGGTGGTTGAACAACACGCTCGCGACGACGCCCGCCCGTTCCACCGACGCGGCGATCCTCGCCGCGTCGGCGCTGGAGGTGGCGAGCGGCTTCTCGATCAGGACCGCCTTGCCGGCTTCAGCGGCGGCGACCGCCACGTCGGTGTGCAGGTGGTCCGGTGTCGCCACCAGGACTGCGTCGACCTCGGGATCGGCCACCAGGTCGGCCCAGTCCGGGGCGACGCGCGCGCCGACCCGCCCGGCCACCTCGCCGGCCACCACGGCGTCGCGGCTGGTGATCGTCGTGACCGTCACGGCGGGGTGCGTCGCCAGGGTCTGCGCGTGTGCCGCACCCATGACTCCGGTGCCGACGACGCCGAACCGTACGTGCTCAACCACGGGCCATCACTTCTTCGACAGCAGGTCGGTCCAGTCCTGCTCGACGTCGGCCAGCGCGTCGGCGGCAGCCTGGTCTCCGGTCATGTACGCACGGATCCGCTCGAGGTAGGCCTCGTCCAGCTCGAGGTCGACCTTCGTGCCCAGGTCCTTCGTCTTCACCTTCGGAAGTTCCTCCACCACGGCCTTGCGGGCGGCATCGGCCGGACTCTTGACCTCGACGTCGGTGAAGAACGGGTCCTCCAGGGTGTCCTTCGTGGAGGGGAAGATCGTGACCAGCTTGCAGAACTCCAGCTGGGCCTCGGCGCTGGTGACGTACTCGATGAACTCGGCGGCCTGTTCCTTCACGTCACTCTTGGCGGGGATCGCGAAGGTCTGCATGCCGCCGATGATGAAGTCGCCGGTCGTCCCGGTCACCGCGTGGCCGACCGCCAGGTCGGTGTAGGTCTTGGCGGCGTTCTTCTCGATGTCGAGGAGCTGGAACGGCAACCCGTCGACGGACGCCGCGGCCATGCCGTTGGCCACCGTCTGCGGGAGGTTCCGGATGTTCTCGCTCACCGCGCCGGGGCAGATGGTGCCGTCCTTGTAGGCGGCGCGGAACTTCTCCAGCACCTGGGCGTTCTCCGGCGTGTTGAGCGCCGGCTTGGTGCGGTCGGCGCTGAGCGGCTCCGCGCCGTTGGACAGCAGGACGTCGAGGGTCGGCAGCGCGTTGAACGCACACGCGTCGGTCCTCTGGGCGACCTGCTGGCCGAGGTCGAGTGCCTCGTCCCAGGTCTCGGGCAGATCGTCGGTGCCGACGCCGGCCTCCTGCAAGAGGCTGGAGTTGTACCACGCCACCGGTGCACCGCCGTTGTACCACGGGATGGCGAGCAACTTGTCGTCGCGGCGTACGGACTCGACCAGGCCGTCGATGTAGGGCGCGAGCTCATCCTGGTCGAAGTACGGCGTGAGGTCGGAGAGGCTCTCGCCGAACTGGTCGACGCGCATGTCCTCGATGTTGACCGCGTCGGGTACGTCGTCGGTGGCCAGGGCGGCGAGGAGCTTGCTCTCGACGTCGGTGCCGGGGACGTCGACCCACTTGATGGTGATGTCGTCGTGGCTCTTCTCGAAGCCGTCGATGAGCCCCTCGACGTACTCGCCGTAGTTCTTCTTCAGGTTGATGGTCCAGAACTCGACGGTCACCGGCTCTCCGCTCTTCTGAGCGGTCTGCTGCGTCGTGTCGGTCCCGCTCGTCCCCGGGACGCAGCCGACGCAGACCATGCCGGCGACGAGGCTCGCCGCCAGCAGCTTGGCCACCCGTGCCATGGACGAACCTCCGCGCCAGGAGCCGTTGACGGGTCGTCCGGCCGGCTCGTATTGTCTGGGATCGTATTGCGAATTACGGACGGCCATAAATCGACCGCCTGTGAGCAGCATACGACGCGTCGAGGTGATGTCAAGGCACGGACACAGCCGGCGGAGGCCGCCATGAAGACACCGCACCGGTGGTGGGTCCCCTACCTTTTCCTGCTGCCAGGACTCACGTTCTTCGCCGTGTTCTTCGTCTGGCCCGCCCTGATCGCGGTCCAGGTCGCGTTCCTCCATTACGACGTCGTGAGCCCGCCGCGGTTCGTCGGACTGGCCAACTTCCAGGCACTCGCGGGCAGCGCGGAGTTCTGGCAGGCGTTCTGGAACTCCGTGAAGTTCCTCGCGCTCTTCCTGCCGCTCGTGATGGTGGTGCCGCTGCTGCTCGCTCTTGCCGTCAACACCAGGTTGCGCGGGATCAAGGTCTTCCGGCTCGTCTACTACCTCCCCGTGATCACCTCGATGGTGGCGATCGCGATCGCGTGGGCGTTCGTCTTCCACCCGCGCGGCATCCTCAACTGGGCGCTGCTCGAGGTCGGGCTGATCCACCAGCCGATCCAGTTCCTGCTCGACCCGGCATGGGCTCTGCCCGCGGTCGTCGTCGTCGAGGCGTGGCAGGGCGCGGGCTACTTCATGATGATCTACCTCGCGGGACTCCAGTCCATCCCGTACGAGCTGCACGAGGCGGCGCAGCTGGACGGCGCGGGCTGGTGGCGGCGCTTCGCCCACGTGACGGTCCCGCTGATCCGCCCGTACGCCGCGGTCTGTCTCGTGCTCGGCGGGATCATGGCCATGCAGTCGTTCGCGTCGATCTTCGTGATGACCCGCGGTGGACCGCAGGGGGCGTCCACCACGCTCGGCTTCTACATCTGGTCCGAGGCGTTCGAACACTTCAACTTCGGTTACGCCAGCGCGGTGGGACTCGTCCTCTGGGCGATCCTGGTCCTCTTCGCCCTCGGCAACTACCGCCTGACCCGAGGGGAGCCGGTCGGATGACGCCCGCGCGCCGCCGAACGATCCTGCACCTCGCCGTGCTGGTGCTCGTTGCCTGCGTCTTCGTGGTGCCGTTCCTCATCCTGGTCACCACCGCCCTGAAGTCGCCGGACCAGCCGGTCTACTCGTTCCCGCCCGAACTGCTGCCGCTCCCGCCGGTCTTCGACTTCTTCGTCGACGCGTGGACGGCGGTCCCCTACGGCCGCTATGTCCTCAACTCGGTCATCTACGTCGCCACCACGGTGCCGGCATACCTCGCCATCTCCGCCCTCACGGCGTACCCGCTGGCCCGCTACCGTTTCCGCGGCCGGCAGGTCATCTTCTACGCGATCCTCTCGACGCTGTTCCTGTCGCCGGAGGTGATGCTGATCCCGCGGTTCCTCATCGTCTCGTCGTTGGGGCTGGTCGACACGTTCGCCGGCGTGGTCCTGCCCGGCGTCCTGTCGGCGACCGGGATCTTCCTGCTGCGGCAGGCGTTCGCGGGCATCCCGCAGGAGCTTCCCGACAGCGCGCGGATCGACGGCGCCGGCGAGCTGCGGATCTTCTGGAACGTGATGTTGCCGCAGGTCCGGCCAACGCTCGCCGTGCTGGCCATCTTCGGGTTCGTCAGCGTCTGGAACAACTTCCTCTGGCCGCTGGTCGTCCTCAAGGACGCGGGGAAGTACCCCGTCGCGCTCGGGCTCGCCTATCTGGCCGGCACGTTCGGCGCCGATGCCCGCACCGCCGCGGCCGGTGCGGTGATCGCGATGGTCCCGGTCGTCGCGTTCTTCCTCGCGATGCAGAAGCACTTCGTCGAAGGGATGGCCGGCGCGGTCAAGGGTTGACCCCGGCAGCACCACACACAGCACCACCAGCCGTTCGTGGACGTCGGCCGAAACCCTTGACACCCCCACAACCGGAGCCTACTTTCGGTCCTGGTCATAAATGGGTTTTCGGTCAGCAGTAAAACTGGCCGGATATCAGGGAAGGACGTCCATGCGAGGTCGAGCCCAAAGCCGAGGCGCCCTGTCGTTGCTCGCCCTGGCCCTGACCGCCCTGGTCGCCACCCTGCTCGCACCGGGGCCGGCAGCCGCCGCCGAAGACCTCGTGCTGGCCGACTTCGAGTCCGCCGACGCCCTGGACGGTGCGACCTTGCCGGCACCGGACCTCGACAGCGCCAAGGTCACGGACACGTTCGCCAGCGAAGGAAACGCGTCGATGCAGCTCGACATGGGCGCGTTCGACTCCAAGGCCGGCCTGGTCTTTCCCCGCATCTGGCTGAACGTCGGGTCGACGCTGCCGGAGGTGGACTGGACCCAGCGGCGCTACCTCCATGTCGGCATGGCGAACGCCTCGGCCGAGCGGGCCCGCCTGTACGTCGTGGTGTGGGATGACGACGGCCACTACCTCCTTCGTTCGCAGTGGGCCCAGCCGTTCGAGCACCGCGTGTTCGAGGTCAGGACGGCCGACATCGCGGCCGCGGGTGTCGACCTGAGCCGCCTCGACAAGATCCAGCTCAGCACCGAGCGCTCCCCCAGCCCCAAGCGGCTCTACGCCGACGACATCCGGCTGACCGACAACCCGACCGACGTCCCCGCGGAGCAGGCCCGGGTCGCGTCCGCGCTGGTCGGCCTGATGGATCTGCGCGGAGCACTCACGAAGGCATCGGACGCGCTCGACGAGGTGCGGAAGCGGATCACGTCAGGGCCGTCCAGCCCTGACCAATCCCTGATCGAGCAGGCGGACGCACTGCAACAACAGCTGGACACGTACGCCGAGCAGATCGGGTCTGTCGGCGACTCGGTCGGGGAGGCGCGCGAGATCTGGTCCAGACTGACCGACATCCGCTGGCGGGTCAGGCGCCTGTCCACCCTGGTGGATGCCCGGAGGGCGCGGCCGACGGCACCGGTCGGGCTGGGGTTCGCGGACTCGATGTCGCGCGTCTATCCACGAGACCTCCCCTGCGACTGCGACTTCACGTCGCCGACCTTGGACATGGTCCGCGGCGAGCACGAGAGCATCCAACTCGTCGCGCTGCCGTACGCGACACCGCTGGCCGGTGCACGGGTCCAGGCCAGGATCGTCGACGACCGACCGGACGGACTCCGGGTCGACGCGCACCCGGTCGTCTCGCTGAACATGGCGCCCCCGGTCGACCAGCAGCCGGCCACGCCGACCGCGTTCCGGCCGAGCGTGTACGAAGGATGGACACCCGATCCCATCCAGACCGGCCGCGACAGCACGGACGTGGCCGCGGGCGACCTCCAGTCCTTCTGGGTGGCCGTCGAGGCCTCGCGTGACACCCGGCCCGGCGTGTATCCCGTCGAGCTCGAGCTGCGCGCCGACGGGATCGCGCCCCAGCGGGTGCGGATGAACGTGCAGGTCTGGGATGTCGGCATCGCCAGGGAGCCCGGCCTGCGTACGGCGATCGGGCACGATCCCAAGGCCTACGCCGAACCGTACGGTGTGACGGATCCTGCCGAGGTCGCCGCGCTGGTCGAGGAGGAGTACGCGTTCCTGGGCGAGTACCTCCTGCAGGGCGACAACATCTACCGCAGCATCTACGAAGCGAACCCGCCGTCGGTCGACAGTCTGCGCAGGATCGAGGAGAAGGGCGGCGGGCTCCGGCAGTTCAACATCTGGTACTTCGACCCGCGCCTGTTCGACCTCGGCGCACCCGAGACCTGGGCGCAGCAGGCCGACGCGTTGTTCGACCGGATCCAGCCCTACGTCGACCAGTACCGCGCCGCCGGACTCCTCGACAAGGCGTACCTCTACTGCTGCGACGAGACCCGTGCGGAGCACACCGAGGTGATCCGCTACGTCCTCACCCGGTTCAAGGAACGCTTCCCCGGCGTCCGGGTGCTCACGACCACCATCGACAACCAGATGGGTCGCGTGTCCGGGCTCGACGAGGTGATGGACTGGTGGGTCCGAGACGTCCCGTGGTACGACCCGGAGATCATCGCCGAGCGCCACGCCGACGGTCGTGAAGCCTGGTGGTATCTCCATGCGGGCAACACGAACCCGACACCCAATGTCTTCATCAACTACGACCCGGGACAGCTGCGGACGCTGCTCGGTCCGATGATCCACCAGGCCGGCCTGGACGGGTTCCTCTACTACCGGGTGGACCGGTGGTACGGCCACGGGATCGTCGACGACGGTCCGCTCAGCAGCTGGGATCCGCGGACGTGGAACAACCGGGCTGGCGACGGGGCGTTGCTCTACCCCGGGCCCGACGGTCCGATCCCCTCGATCCGGTTGGAGAACATCCGCGACGGGCTCGAGGACTACAACCTGCTGGACGCCCTGCGCAGCGCCATCGACGAGGCGCCGGCCGACACCGATCCGAAGCTCCTCGCCCGGGCAGAGCGTCTCCTCGCCGCCTCGGACGTCGTGACCGACAACTACGCCTACGAAGACGAGCCGGATGCCTACCGCCACTGGCGTTCCGAGGTGGCCAGGACGACAGCGCAGCTCAGCTGAGGGAGAGTGCCATGCCCCGAGAGAACAACGCCGACCACACCAGCGCCAGCCAGCATCGCCCCGGCCAAGGCCCAGGGTCGAGGTCCGGCTCCACGCGGCGGACGTTCCTGCAACGCTCCGGCGCGGTCACCCTGGCAGCAGGAGCCCTCGCCGGTGGCCTGGCCCGACCCGCGTACGCCGCAACGGACAGCGTCTACCTCGACCGGCAGACCTGAGACGCCTGGCACGAGGAGTTCTACCGCAGCGGTGTCGACGGCCAGCCCGACGAGGCGAACGACGACACCGCCCACGGGAAGTCCGGCGGGCTGGGCTGGGGCCAGTCGTACGTCCTGGCAGGTCTCCTGCGGATGTATGCGGCGTACGGCGACACCCGCTATCTCGACCGCCTGGTCGAGAACACCGACCTCGTGCTCTCGGTCCGTGACAGCGAGCGCGGCGTCACCGACTACAAGGGCGAGTCGCTGCCGGCCTGGCGGGCCAACCACCCTTACACCGTTGGCGTGGTGGAACTCCTGGACGCATCAGGGCGGCCGACGCTGGAGGTCCGCGTCGGTCGGGTCTACAGCAGCTCCACGTCGGTGACGGTGGTCGCCGGGAGCGAGCCGGGGACCTTCGACCTCACGGTGCTGCACAGCCAGAGCGGCAACCGCCGCACCTACGCCGGTCTCAGCATGGATCCGGCCAGCCCGAACTACGTGGTGCGCCGGCTCTACGACGCCTATCCGGCCACCGTGCTAGGCACCGCACGCGACCTGCGGGAGACACCGAGCGCGGCCGGGGATCCCGCACCGGGCACGTACCAGATGACCTCGCTGCCGACCATCTTCGCCGTACACACCGGGATGATCACCTTTCCGATCTCGGGGTTCGTCAGGCTGGTGCGGCACTCTCCGCGGCTACGTGAAATCCCGCGGTACCGGGAGAAGGCGGAGGAGTACCTCCACGCGGTCCGCGAGGCCGTCGCCGTCCACGACCCGGAGTGGCGAGAGACCGAAGCGGGCGAGGGGAACCTCATCTGGCGGAAGGGTTCGGCGCAGCAGTGGGACGGTTCGGAGCAGCCGATCAACCAGACGCTGGGTTGGGGTCAGACCGTTGCCGAACTCGCCGTCATCACCGGTGAAGAGGAGTACCGGCACCGGACCAGGGCGATGGCGAAGATGCTCCGCGGCCAGCTCGCCGTCGACGCCGGTGACGCGTACACGTGGCACTACTGGCCGACGTTCGGAAACATCTACAACGGCTACCCGAAGACCGGGTCGCCCGAGACCGACGTCTCGCTCTACAACCCGAACCTCGCCACCCCCGCACGGCAGATCGAGGACGTCTCCCACGCCGCGATCACCGTGGAGTTCGCGGCTGCTGCGTTCCGGGCGCACCTCGGGATGGACGGGCGTGACCTGGCCAGACTGGCGCGTACGTACACCCAGAACGTGGCGGGCGGTGCCTCGGCACACGTTCGTGTCGACGGAACCGGTGCGCTCAACCCCACCTACGCGCTCCAGACACCGCGGTGGATGCCGCTCGCGCCATGGGACGAGCAGGTCTTCCACCATTCCCTGGCCGTCTACGAGAACTACCAGCCGACCCCCGAGAGCCTCGGCGGCGTCTTCGGCTGGGTCCTCGGCAACGTCGCCTATCTCCACCAGTACGCACAACGCGGCCGCTGACGTCCTGCGGTCCTGACGTACCGTGCGCGTCGCTTCCGACGAACCTGGAGCCGACTCGCGCGGTCAGTCGTCGACGGGAGCGGCAGCGAACACGGTCTGGACGTGGGACGGCCACGCGCGCCAGGTCTTTGCGGGGACTCTGAGCGCGGGAGACCGCCATCCGAGCCAGCTCCGCTGGTAGACGATCGCCAGCATCGTGCGTGCGCCGTCGGACTGGTTCGGCGTGCCGCGATGCCAGAGGCGGAGGTCTCGCAGGGCGATCGCGCCCACTGGGATGTTGAACCTCGCCGACGCGAGGGCACGAGCCCGGTCGGTCAGCTCTGCGCCCGCGTCGTCCGGGTGGTCCACGATCAGGTGCGAGCCGGGCCAGACCTCGGTGCTCCCGTTCTCCTCGGTGAAGTCGCACAGGGGGATGTTGAGGACGACACCGGTCGTCGGAGTCGGTACGCCGAGCCCGCTGCCGAAGACGGGACCCGCATCACGGTGGACCTGCTGGTGGGTCGAGCCCGGGAACGCGGTGTTGGAGTTGTACAGGCAGCAGCGGTAGTCGGTCCCGAGGACGGCGGCGAGGACCTGCGCGACGACCGGATGAGCCACGACGTCGACGTCGGCGAAGGGCGGGACGAGCGGCATCTGCATCTGGATGTGGTTCTGGCCGTCTGTCGGCTGCACGCTGCGACTGCCGTTCGGTGCGGCCCGCTCTTGGGCGAGCAGGTCGTCGTAGCTGGCCCTGAGGGTGGCGATCCGGTCGGCGTCGTAGGCGTTCCTGATGATCACCATTCCGGAGTCGCGGAAGGTACGCAGAGTCGCGGAGAGACGGGCGTCGTCCAGGAGACCCTCGCCGTGGGCCTCCGCCCCGGGCGAGCTGACCTCCGGTGTAGTGACGTTCACAGCCCTCCTCCACATCGCCCGGCACCTCGTCCGGAGAAAAGTCCAGTGAAACCTAGGCTGCCCTTTCGGGCCTGGTCAACGTCACGATGCGCCTGGTCGGGCACGGCCAAAACCGGCCCACCCGGCTTCTGCGCTCGTGATCGTTCTCGAGCCAACCGAAGACTTCCACGCGCAGGAAACAGCGCTCGCCCTGCTGAGAGCTGCGACGACCTGAACCGCCTTGCTCTCCGGCCCGTAGATCAACACCTCGCGGTCACGCAGTCGTCGCAGGTGGGCGGCGGGTGGGCGGCGGGCAGCCGAGGGCGCGCAGTTCGGCATGCCCTTCGGGCTCGCGGTCGGGCAGCAGGAGCAGCGTGCACGCCCGCTCGAACCGCGCGTCGAGCCGCTCCCACGCCGCGAGGGCCTCGGCGATGGCGTGGGGGTCGCGCTCGAGTCGTCCCCGGGCGCGGTCCAGGCACGCCGCGGTCCACCGGTGTTCGGCCGCCAGATGCTCGACCTGGGCGAGTCGCTCGGCGGCGTCCGGGAGGCCGGCGACGACGGCCAACTCGGCTCCGGCGGCGCGGGCGTAACCCTCCCACCAGCGTTCCGGGAAGGCCGCGTACGCCCGCTCGACCAGCACTCCGGCGCCCCCGCTGTCGCCTGCATGGATCGCGATCCGGGCGTCCACGAACGCCATGACGGCCATCAGGTCGGGACTGCCGGCCGGGTCGTCGCAGCCGGCGACCGTGAGCGCGCGGGACCGCCACAGCTCATATCGCCCGTCGCCGCGTAGGCCGTGCACCAGTGCGGCCGTCGCGAAGGCGGACGACATCCACGTCATGGCGGGCGAGCCGTCGCGCACCCAGTTGTCCCACAGGGCCCGCGCGGCGTCGGCGGCCTCGTCGAACCCGCCGGACAGCGCGCGCACCCGGATGAGCCGTGGCGCCGACAGGTACGGATGGTCGCCGACCGGGTCGTGCCGGCGCGCCCGTTCCACGGCCTCGCAGGCTGCCGGCAGGTCGCCCGCCGCCAGCGTGACGGACGCAGCCATGTGGTAGCCATCGGTGATCTCGGCCGCATCGGTGGGCTCGTGGGCGACCAACCTGCCGAGGATCCGCATCCGCTCGGCGAGGATGCGTTGCGACTCGCGGAACCGGCCCGCGCGGATGGCGGCGACACCGAGCAGGTCGAGGGCGGCAGCGATCAGGGCCGGTTCGCCGGCCTGCCGGGCCGCGTTCACGGCAGCGCGCGACAGGGTGAGCGGGTCCGTCGGGTCGGTCGGGTCCGTCGGCGCGGTGGGCGCGGTCGGCTCGTGCCAGGCCCGGGCAGCGGCGAGCAGTGCGGCCGCCGTCGGATCGGCGCCGGCGGCCGCGGTCGCCTCCCGCAGCAGCTCCGACCGCTGCTCGGAGGTCACCGCGCCCCAGAAACCGTTCGGGTTGCGAAGGTTGACGACGACTGCCTGGGCCAGGGCGGCCGCTCGGGCGTTGTCCTCACCTTCGACGCGCGCCCGCTCGGCGGCGTCCAGGAGGAGGTCGAACGCCGCCGGACCGGCGGAGACGATGACGGCGGCATCGGCCGCGGCGCGCAGGTCACGACCCGCCGCCACCGCGTCGGTGGCCCGGTCGGCGGCGGCGCGGTAGTGGCCGCGGGCCTCCACGAAGAACCGGCGCGCGAACGTCAGATGGGCCAGGGACCGGCCCAGGTTGTGGGCGGTGACGTCCGGGACCGGCTCCGTCCCGGCCAGCGCGGCGCGGAGATCGTCGGCGACGGCATCGAAGTCCGGTTCCCACGCGTGGGAGATCCGAGCCTCCAGCGCGGCCGCGGTGTCTGCCGCCCACTCCAGATGCCGCCGCCGGGGCGCGTCCGCCTCGCCCGCGTCGGCGAGTTGTTCCAGACCGAACGCACGCACCATGTCCAGCAGGCGCCACCGGCCCGGACCGGTGCCGTCGTGGACGAGCAGGCTCTGGTCTGCCAGCCGTCCGACGAGGTCGGCCAGTTCGCCGCGGGTCGCGCCCGGTGTGGTCGCCTCCGCGGCGGCCAGGTCGAATCCTCCGACGAACACGGACAGCCGGCGAAACAGGGCCCTCTCGTCCTGGTCGAGCAGGTCGTGGCTCCACCCGATGACCGCGCGAAGCGAGCGGTGCCGCTCGTCGGCCTGCCGACCGCCGGTGAGCAGGCGCAGCTGATCGTCCAGCGCCGCGAGCAGGCCCTCGATGCCCAGGGACGCCGATCGGGCCGCGGCGAGCTCGATCGCCAGTGGCATGCCGTCGAGCCGGGCGCAGATCCGCGTGACGGCCGACGGGTCGGCCGTGAAGTCGGGCGACACGGCCAGTGCCCGGTCCAGGAACAGGCGCTCGGCGTCGGAGTCCAGCGGCAGCGGTCGTACCGGCGCGACGTGTTCCCCGGTCAGCCCCAGCCGCTGCCGGCTCGTGGCCAGGACCGTGGTGCCCGGACACTCCGACAGCACCCGCTCCACGAACGTGCCGACCTCCTCCACGAGGTGCTCGCAGTTGTCGAGCACGAGCAATGACCGCCCCACGCCAAGCCGTTCGACGACGGAGTCCTCCAGCGACCGTGCCGGCCGTTCGGTGACGCCCAACCCACCCGCCACGGTTGGTACGAGGAAACCGGCGCGGACCGGCACCAGGTCGACGAACGCTCCGCCGCCGGGGTACGAAGGCGCGGCAGCCTCGGCCACGACCGCGGCCAGCCGCGTCTTCCCCACGCCGCCGGGACCCAGCAGCGTCACGAGCCGCGCCCGGGCCAGCCGCTCCAGTGCGACGTCGAGGTCTCGCGACCGGCCGACGAACGTGGTGCGGCTGTCCGGGATCCCGGTCAACCGGCCGCCGGTGGCCGGTGGCTCCGCCACTCGTGTGGCCAGAACGGCCAGCTCCCTGCGGTCGACGACACCGAGCTTGCGCAGCAGTGACGAGACATGGCTCTCGACGGTGCGTACGGAGATGTGCAGCCGGCCGGCGATCTGTGCGTTGGACTGGTGTTCGCCGACGGCAGCCAACACCTCCGCCTCCCGGGGCGAGATCTCCATCGGCTCCACCACAACATGGTCCCTCACCCGGTGTTCTGAGCTCGTTCCGTGCCCGCAGTTGGCGGTGATCCGTGGTGGATCCGTGGTGGATCCGTGCTGGCCACGGATGGCCCACCACGGCCGCCGGGGCCATGCTCGACAGGCCGGCAGATCGCCGGACCAACGAGATAACAGGGGTACAGACATGAGCAAGACCGTCTTCGACATCAGCATGTCTCTGGACGGCTTCGTGACCGCGTCGAACCAGACACCGGAGGAGCCGATGGGCGACGGGGGCCTGCGGCTGGTCGCCTGGGCGTTCGACACGGACGAGACGAACCGGCACTTCCTGGAGCGGTCCGGCGAAGCCCTGGGGGCCGTGATCTGCGGCCGCCGGACCTACGACCACTCGCTGCCGTGGTGGGGCGCGGACGGTCCGAGCGGGCTGGCCCGGCGGCCGGTGTTCGTCGTCACGCACGAGACCCCGGCCGACAACCCGCCGGGCGGGGTGTACCAGTTCGTGACCGACGGCATCGAGAGCGCGCTCGGGCGGGCCCATACCGCCGCCGGGGACAAGGACGTGTGCGTCATGGGCGGCGCCGACCTCGGGCGGCAGTACATCGAGGCCGGCCTGGTCGACGAGATCTCGATCCACCTCGTGCCCGTCCTGTTCGGCAGCGGCACGCGGATGTTCGAGGACCCATACGAGAAGCACGTACAGATGGAGGTGGTCGACGTGCTCTCCACGCCGTCGGCGACCCACCTCAGGTACCGGATCGTCAGGTAGCGAAGGATGTTGGGCATGACAGACCACGACATCGCGGCCCACGCTCAGGCCATCATCGACACGAACCTCTACCTGACGCTGGGGACGGTCGATGCGGCCGGCCGCCCGTGGACCTCCCCGGTCTACTTCGCCTCGGCCGGTGGCCGGGAGTTCTACTGGCTCTCGGCCACCGACGCCCAGCACTCACGCAACCTCGCCGAGCGTCCGCAGGTGAGCATCGTCATCTTCGACTCGACCGTTGCGCCGTACCACGGACGCGCCGTGTACGCCGCCGGCGAGGCGCGCGAACTGTCGGGGAGCGACCTCGACCGCGCGCTCGAGATCTACCCCCGTCCCGATGGAGAAGGCGTGACTCGATTCAACCGGGACGAGGTGGCCGCGCCAGCCCCGTACCGCCTCTACCAGGCAACGGCGGCGGACCTGTGGGTCCTGTGTCCCCGACAGCCCAGGCAGCCTTGCCCGCTCCACGGCCTCGCCAAGGACCACCGGACCCACGTGGCGCCGCCCACCCCGTAACGGCACCATTGCACGATGGGTACGAGGGGTCGCGCTGGCCACTCTTCCCCGGCGGCGACTCTGCGGGGACGGTCCAGGCGAGGGATCGCCGGCCAAGATGGTGCGGGCGTCACATTTCGCCCCTGCACTCTGGTCCGCAGTGGTTGTAGCGTGATCCTGTGCTTGGCGTTGGCCGCGCGACCAGTGGAATCAAGCCGCCTGCATTACTTGGAATGCAGGTCTTCGGTGTGGCTGCGGCATATTACGCCGGTACGTACCTGGCTGTCCTCACGACACCGCCCGGTTTGCCGGTTACCTCGCTCTGGGTATCGGCGGGAGTTGCCTTGGCTTGCCTTCTGCTGTTCGGCGTCAAGGTGTGGCCGGGCATATTCGTCGGATCTTTCCTGTCAAATATGACGGCTGTGCCAGCACTCGAGGCGGTATTGGTCGCTTCTGGCAATACGATCGCCCCGGTATGCGCCTACTTACTCCTACGCCGGGTGGGCTTCCGGATCGGGTTGGATCGGATCAAGGACGCGGTTTCCTTTGTGCTCCTGGGCGCATTCGCGGCGATGTCACTGAGCGCCTCCATCGGCACTGCGGCTCTCGTAGCGGCGGAGTCCTGGCCGGCGAAAGACTTCCTGCGCCTGTGGTTCGCGTGGTGGTCGAGCGATGTGCTGGGCGTCCTGGTGGTGACGCCGCTCCTCCTCGTTCTGCGCGAATTTCGGCTCGCCAGGCACGTCGGATGGTCGAGACGGATTGAGTTCGTCGCCCTCCTCCTTGCCACCCTTGCTCTCACAATAGTCGCAAATTTTACCTTCGGCCTGGTATTTCTCGGTTTCCCGCTCATTGTGTTTGCAGCACTGCGGTTCCAGTTGGGTGGAGTGGCCCCCTGTGCTTCATTGGTGGCCGCAGTCACCATTGAATCCGCGGGTCGCGGGTATCGACCTTTCGAGGGCCGCGGCCTGCTGGAGAGCGTCTTCATCCTTCAAGTTTTCAACGGTGCCCTCGTGCTCACCGGCCTCCTCCTTGCCGTGGTGATAACGCAGTGGCACCGCGCGCGGGTCGACGTACAGCTCACCTGCTTCCAGTTGGCCGACGCTGTAGGCCGACTACAACGAAGCATGCTCCCGGACCTGGAAAAACACGGAGATGCGGGCAAAGTCCCTTCCCGAACAGTGGGTGAGGAGGGGAGTCCGCGCAGCCTGCGAGACTCTGGCCGGAAGTGGCGTGAAGCCAGCTGACAGTTCCGACCTTCCCCAACGATCAGAGGCTCCGGACCCGCCGCGGTGGATCATTGTGGCCCGCCAGCGGGTGGGTCGGGCGACGCTTGGGGCGCAGGACGGCGAAGAGGCCCGAGGCCAAGGCCATACCGACCAGCACGAGGAGGCCTCCAAGCACCTGACCGGTGGCGAGCTTCTCACCGAGGACGGTCACGCCCAGCAGGGCCGCCGTGACAGGGTTGAGGAGGAGCAGCGAAGCCGAGGTTTCCGCGCGCACACGACGCACGCTGGCCATCACGAGGGTCTGTCCGGCCACCATCACGAAACCGAGCCACACCAGCGCTACCACCGCGTCGACGCGCCAGTGCGTGGGCATGATCATGCTGCGCTCGAACGCCGCCAGCCAGGCGAGCACCACGACAACCGTCAGCACGGCAGCCGAAAGGGCGGTCTGTTCTGGCCTGATACCGAATGGACTGAGCCACCGACGGCCAAGGACCAGATAACAGGCGTAGCTGACGGCCGCGCCCAGCCCCGCCGCCATCCCCGAGGCACTCGTGTCTGCCAGGGAGAGCTGAGCGAGCAGACCCGTGCCTACCAGCGCGCTGACGAGACCGGCGACGGCGCGGGCGCGGAGCGGTTCGTGCAGAAGCAGCGGGGCGATGGCCGCTGAGAGGATGGAGTAGAGCGCGACGACGAAGCCCGTGATGGTCGAACCGACGCCTGCGACGGCAAAGTTCATGCCGACGATGAAGATCGGACCGCTGAGCGCACCGAGCACGAGTACGCGACAGCGGCGGGCCCAACGCGCAACTGGCTCCCCGTGCCCAGGTCGCGTCGCCCGACGCCTCCTGGTCCGCTGGACCAGGATGAGGGCAGCGAGGAGAAGGGCGCCGACGCCGCCGCGCCACATCGCCGCCGACGTGGGCGTGAAGGAGCGCAACTGGAACGCCGTCGCCACGAAGGCACTGCCGAACAACACCGCGGCAGATGCCGCCGCCCACGCGCCGACCCGCACCTGCTGAGAACTGGGCGTGGCCTGATGATCCGCCGCCAGCGGGCGTTCGCTCCCCTCGCGATCGCTCACGGATGGATGAGTGGGACTCATGGGCCGGCCTCCCCATCCCTGCACGATCCACACCGGCGCGCGGGGAGGTGCGGACGACCCACCTACAACACCTGGCCGGCCAGGGCCCCGGTGACCGCGCCATTCGCGACCGCGTGCTGACCGTTGACGTAGACAGCCGAGATCCCCCGTGGATTGCGGGCGGGAGTTCGGTAACTCGAGTCGGTCGAGACCGCGTCCGCGTCGAAGACCACCAGATCGGCGGCATAGGACGTACGGACGAGTCCTCGGCGTTCGAGGCCCAGACGTTCGGCTGACCGTCCCGTCATCTTGGCGATCGCCTGCTCGAGGGAGAGAACATCTTCCTCGCGGACGTAGTGACCGAGCACGAGGGGAACCCAGCCCCAACAGTTGGGGTGATGGGCGACTTCGCCCGGCCCGCCGTCCCTGGTGCCGCGCCAGCCATCCGATCCGATCGTGAAGAGCGGATGGGTCATGCAGTCGCGCACGTGCTGCTCGCTGAACAGGCGTCCGTTGACGGTGACACGGCCCATGCCTTCGCCTTCGTCCTCGAACAACTGCAGCAGGGCGTCGTACGCGTCGGTACCCAGCCTTTGGCCAAGGACGTCGAGACTCTCGCCGACCCATTCCGGATGGGCGCTGGAGTAGGCGAGGGTCACCCGGTCCCAGGCGCCGGTGGCCGCGAACCTCCAGTACCGGTCGTTGTCGTCGTGGATCCGGGCACGCAGCTTCGGATCCTTCAGCCGTCGCAGCGTGCCCGAGGCCCCGCCCTCGAGAGCCCACCCAGGCAGAAACGCCGTGGCCAAGCCTGGTCCGGTGTCGAAGGGAATCATGTCCGCCTCGACGTCGAGACCGGCTCGACGTACCTCCTGTAGCTGGTCGAGGACCCGCTCCGTCGCACCTGGAGCGTGGCCAGGCTTCGCCATGAGATGTGAGAGTTGCAGTGTCGCCTGGGCATCGCGACAGGCGCGAAGAATCTCCGCCGTGGACTGCTCGTAGTGCTCGTCCCGGTTCCGCATGTGGCAACCGAGGAAGGCATCGTGGCGTCCAACGACCGTCGCGAGTGCGGACAACTCACTCACGTCAGCGCGGCGGGTGGGCGGGTATTCCAACCCGAACGAAAGACCGCGTGCTCCATGGTCGAGAGCCTGCTCGGCGAGCCTGACCATCGCCCTGACTTCCTCCGAGCGCGCGGGACGATCGTCGAACCCCATCACCGCACTGCGGATGGCGGCATGCCCGACGAGGTAGTAGCAGTTGGTGCCGGTACCTTCACGCACCCGTTGCAGATACTGGTCGACGTTCTGCCAGTCCACCCGTACGCCTGGCTGCCAGGCAAGGGAGCGCTGGGTCAGGCCATCGGCGTTGAGGTCACTGATGGGAGCGTAGGACTGGCCGCAGTTGCCGACGACCTCGGTCGTCACGCCCTGCCGCAGAGCCGACCTGCCGTGGCGCTCCTCGAGCATGGTGAAGTCGGAATGCGTGTGGATGTCGATGATGCCGGGAGCGACGACCTGACCCGACACGTCGACAGTGGTCCTGGCGGCAACGCCTTCGTCTGTTCCGACATAGGCGATCACGTCGCCCTGGATTCCGACATCGGCCCTGAACCGGGGCTGTCCGGTGCCATCGACCACGACGCCGCCCTCGAGCAGCACGTCAAGCGGGGCGGCGGTCACGACTGATCACTCCCCGCCGGAATGGGCATCTGGAACCGCGCCATCTCGCACAGGACTCCGGTGAGCTTCTCGACGATCAGGTCGGCCGTTCCGCGGCCACGCTCCGGCGTGGACTTGCGTGGGTCGCCCATGACACCGGTGGTCGAGACGTCCTGCGAAAGCCAGGCGAAGGTGACCGGTCCTCGCAGGGTCAGGTGCTCGATTCCGTCGGCCATCTTGGGGAGTTGTCCCAGCGACTCCGTCCGCTCTGTCCGGACCAGGTCCGGCGCGAGATGGAGCAGGAGGGATGTCTCCCACTCACCCGCATGGGTTCCCCATCGGGCTTCGTCATCATCGTGTTCTTCGTCGTGAAGACCCATGAGAAAGACCGTCAGAGGAAACACCATCAGTCCGGTCTTCTCCCGCACGTCGCGGGCAACGTGACTGAGAACACCGGGATTTCCACCGTGACTGTTGAGGAGCACGAGCCGTCGAAAGCCGCTCCTCGCCACCCCGTCCGCGATGTCGTGGATGACGGCGGAGAGCGTGGACGCCGAGAGCGTGAATGTCCCGGGAAACGCCCTGTGCTCGTTGCTCTTGCCGTAGACAAGGGGCGGCAGCACCCACAGGCGTGCGTTCTGCGGTGCGCGCTCGAGCGCTCGGCCGAGCAGGACCTGGCCGATCAGCGTGTCGCTCACGATCGGCAGGTGCGGTCCATGCTGCTCGATGGAGGCCACCGGCAGAATCACGGCGGCGTCGGCTTTGGGCAACCCCTCGATATCGGTCGTCGTCAGGTACGGCAGGTATCTTTCCTCCGGGATCGGCCCATGAAGGTTCATGGTGTTCTTCCCCACACAGGGCATCACTCCATCGGCCAAAGTTTGCGGACCTCGAGCCCGGTCCGCTCGTACAGGTTCCGGGAGTGCTCGGCCGCGTCGCGGAGCACTTCTTCCTCATCGATGTGAAGCAGGTGGCGGCCTTCCATCACGATGTCTCCGTTGATGACTGCCGTGTCCACGTCGGCACCCGTCGCTGAGTAGACGAGGTTGGAGACGGGGTAGTCCGCGGGCGTCCAGTGGGGGGCGTCGGTGCGTAGCACGATGAAGTCCGCTCGCTTTCCCACCTCGATGGAACCGATCAGATGGTCCATGGACAGGGCGCGGGCGCCACCGAGGGTGGCCATCTCCAGAACGGCCTCGCCCGGAACCACGGTGGGGTCGTGGTGACGGAGCTTCTGGAGATAGGAGACCCACTTGAAGTCTCGAATGAGATCGGCACCGTTGTTGGCGGCGTTCGCATCCGTCCCCAGCGCGACGTTGACGCCCGCGTCGACGAGCTCACGAACTGGCGTGATCCCGCTGCCCATCTTCGCGGGCCCGGTGGGGCAGTGGACCACGCTGGTACCAGTGCCCACCAGAGCGGGGATCTCCTCCGGGGGCAGGCCGCTGCAGTGTGCCAGAACGACGTCCGCGCCCACCAGGCCAACTCGGTGCAGATACTCCCCCGGCGTGGCGTCGAAGTTGTTCCTCAGATAGGCCAGCTCCCGGTCGGTCATCGCGTAGTGCTGGCAGATGCCCATGCCGCGTGACCGAGCGGTCTCGACGACCTCGCGGAGGACGGGCTCGGGGCATCCACCGGTCGAGCGCGGACCCAACCAGATCTTGATCTGTTCGGAATCCTTCCACTGACCGGCTACGGCGACGGCCTCCTCCATCGCGATGTCCGGCGGCTCCCGTAGCCCTTCGTGCAGCGGCGCCTCATCGAGGTAACCCCCGCCATCTCCAACGGCGCGTGGCAGAACCGCCCGCATTCCGGTCTCGGCGATGACTTCGGCAAGTTCGCCCAGCGCGTGCCGGCCGAGCACCAGCGTCTCCAGGAAGGTGGTCGTCCCTGCCTTGAGCATCTCCACGATGGCCAGCCGGGTGGACACCTTCGCGTCCGCAGATGTGAAGTTGCCTTCGAGGACGAAGATCCGCGAGGACATCCACTGGTGGAGTGGGAGCTCGTCGGCCGATCCGCGGAGAAGTGCCTGGGGCAGGTGAACGTGCCCGTCGACGAGCCCAGGCATCACCAGCCAACCCCTCAGATCCTTGACCGGCTCGTCGGGGTACTGCGCTCGCACCGTCACGCGGTCACCAACCGCCACGATCGAGGACCCGACCACTGCGATCGCGCCGTCCCGCAGAATCCGCCGTCGCGGATCCATCGTGACGACCACACAATTGTCAAAGATCACGATATTATTTTATCTGCCGATAAGACTCCCATGCAATGCATGGTGGGTACGAGCCATTTTTGGTGGCCCGACCTATGGAGCAATCCGGACAATCTCTGAGCAGTCAGGCCAACGGCATGCGGCCCCGAAATGCGAAGGGCTGTGATCAGCCCGCAGAGCGTTTTGTCCGCCTGGACCGCGGCTGTCGCATGCCGACCACGAAGCGTTCGAGCGGCTCGAGGTGGTCGTTGACCGCCTTCTCGATGATGTCGACGTCCCTGGTGATCAGGGCGTCCAGCAACTCCCTGTGCAGATCCAGCACGGTTTCGCGGCTCTCGATCCGTGTGACGTAGTCGCCGAACTGGATGACGAGCTGTTCGAGAATCTGGTGCTGGTATCCGGCAAGAGCTTCGCTCCGCGCACTTCGACCGATGACGTAGTGAAAGCGGTGGTCGTAATGCGTCCAGCCGTGCTTCCCGACTCGTTTCTTCGTTCTCATTCCTTCCATGCGTGCGAGCGAATCCTCGAGCAGATCGAAGTCATGCTGAGTCGCACGGAGGCCGGCCAGCCGAGCCAACTCGAGTTCGATCGGACGGCGAGCCTCGACGAGTTCGGCCGGCGTGAGGTCCCACCGATTCGCCGTCAACCCCAGGACGTCGACTGGAATGATGTCGCTGATGACAATCACGCCCCCCGTCGCCCCACGTCGCGTCTCGATCACCTTCGCCTGCGACAGAACCTTCAGCGCCTCACCCACGGTCGGTTTGCTGACGCCCATGCTCAGGGCGAGTTCGTCCAGGTAGGGAAGGCTGTCGCCAGGTGCGAAGTAGCCTGCGCGGATCGCATGAGTGATCTGGTCGACGACCTCCTCGTGCGCCCGGGAGTTCACGACCGGATGGAACCGTGCACGTGGCTCTTCAGAACGCATCACGTCTCCCCTGGCTGTCGCCTCGCTGGTCCGCACCAAAGGGAGTGAACCGCCTCCCCTGCGTGAGGCGTCGTGTCCCTGCCCTGCGCGACACCTCGTCGGCTCGAGCCTGCGCCTCGCGCATGAGCGATCCCTCGTCCACCCTGGTGGACACGCCATCCTGGATCACGATCTCGCCATTGACAAGCACCGTGTCCACGTTGGCCTGCGTCGCGCCGTACACGATGCTCGAGATGGGGTCGTGCACAGGCACTGTCTTCACGTGCCATGGGTCGAGGAGAAACAGATCGGCGTGCCGTCCGACCTCGAGCGCGCCCAGATGCTCAGACAGTCCGAGTGCCTTCGCCCCTCCCATGGTTGCCAGACGCAGCATGTCGCGGGCGTTCAGGGCGCGCGGGTCACGCTGCTGGGTCTTCGCCAACACGGCGCCGAAGCGTAGCGCCTCCAGCATGTCCTGGGTGTTCCCGCACGCGCCGCCGTCGGTCGCCAGGCTCACGTCGATGCCATGCTCGAGCATCCGGACGACCGGTGCGATGCCGTTGCCCAGGTAGCAGTTGCTCACCGGGTTGTACGAAACCTGCATCCCCGTCCGGGCCATGATCTCCATCTCGGCCTCGTCTACCTGAACGCAGTGTGCGGCAACGACGCGGGGACTCAGGAACCCGATCTCCGCACACTTCGCGAACGCGTTCATCCCCCAGCGATCGATCGCCAGGTCCCGCTCCTCGACGTACTCCCCCATGTGGATGGTGATCTGGGCGCCCTCGGCATCCGCGTACTCGGCGATGCGCACCAAGCCCTGCGTGGTGACCGTCCGGACCGTTCCTGGGGCCGGAAACACACTCGGGACAGGGAGCCCGCTGGGGAACTCGGCCGCGAGCTCGCGCATCTGGTCGAAGACCTCGTCCAGCGGGAGGTACCACGGATCGCGATAGCCACTGTCGGGATTGAGATCGCGGATGGCACGACCGAGGAACCCACGCAGTCCGCTGTCGCGGAAGGCACGCAGCACCGCTCGGTGATATTCCGGGTCGGGCAGTCCGAACATGAAGTCCAGCAACGACGTGCACCCACTCTTGAGCGCTTCGACACAACCGAGCAGCGCGGCCGTGTAGACATCCTCGGGTCTCATCACCTCGCTCGTGGTGAGGATGATCGCCTCGACCCACGGCAGGAGATACATCTCGTCGCCCAGACCCTTGACGAGGTTCTGGAACAGGTGGTTGTGCGTGTTGACCAGTCCCGGGACGGCCATCTTGCCGCGCGCGTCGAGCGTCCGTCGGCTCGTCAGGTGGCGCGCCCCGCTGGTGGGGCCGATCCAGGCGATCCGGCCGTCGCGGATGCCGATCGCGCGTCCGTCGACGACGTGGTACTGGTCGCCGTCGAGGTCCCAGAACTCGCCCGTTCCACCGAGGACAGCGGTGGCATCCGTGAGGAGAAGGTCCAGCGGCGCGATCGGACGGGACTGCTCTGGCGGCGACTCCGACTGGTGGGAATGGGACTGTGCCTCGGTCATGTCAACCTCTTCCACGGAAAACGTACGAGAGAAGCAAGCCGCGCCCTTGTGGGTTGATCCCTCGATGATCGCGTCAGCCCGACGCCACCTCACATGTCCTCACGCTCCTCGACGCGGCGCCAACGGACCACTCGCCTCTCGACGAAGGTGACGACGGAGAAGAGCAGCACACTGGCAAGAGTTGCCACGAGGATGCCGGCCCACACGTTGTCGGAACGAAATCGGACGCTCTCGTTGATGATGTACTGCCCAAGGCCCTGCGAGGCGGTCAGCCACTCGGCGATCATCGCACCGGGAACGACGACACTGACGCCGACACGCAGCCCGACGAAGACGAACGGTAGGGATGCCGGCAGTCGCAGCTTCCACAGCACCTGAGGTTCGGACGCGGCCAGAACGTGCATCAACTCCCTGCCCTCGTCCGTCACCGAACGGAGACCGCGGATCATGTTCACCATGATCGGGAAGAACGAGATCATCCCCGCTACCAGAAGGGCGGTAAAGGTGTTCCTGCCCACGATGAGCGCGATGATGGGCGTGACAGCCACGATGGGTACCGCCTGTAGCGCCATCACCCAAGGCAGCAGGCTCAACTCGAACGTCCGCGAGCGCTGCACGCCGATCGCCAACAGGGCCGCCACGAGAATCGCGAGGACGAACCCACCGATCGCCTCCATCAACGTGGCCAGTAACGCGCTTCCGAGAGTGGGCATCTCATGAAAGACCGCCGCGGCGATGACTGACGGCGCGGGAAGGATGAACTCCCCCACGTCCAGGAGGTGAACCGCTGCCTCCCAGAACCCCACTACCAACGCGATGATGAAGAGGCTGATCCCCCTCGCGACCAGCTTCGTGGGCGACCAGCTCATCCTGGGCCCCTCAGGCGAGCCGACAGTCTGGGCCATCACCCGCTCCTGCCGGAGGCGAGGGTCGTCGCCCGCGTGGCTGAGCGGCGCTTCGCTGCCACGTCTACGACTCCAGTCGGGAGGTCTTGACCGACTCGTGCCAGGGAATGAGGACCTTCTCCGCCAGCCCGAAGATCCCGTAGCCGGCCAGCGCCACCACCGTCGTCAGGATCATGGCGGTCCAGAGAATGTCGACCTGATACTGGAACAGCGAGTACAGCAGGACGACACCGAGTCCCTCGTTGGCACCTACCCACTCACCGACGACCGCCCCGAAGACAGTGGCCGGTGCCGCGACCTTGAAGCCGTTGATGAGGTACGGAAGGGCTGACGGGACGCGAAGATATCGCAGGGTCTGCAGCGGACTCGCCGATACGACTCGCAGAAACTCGACTCGGTTGCGATCAACCGCCCGGAGCCCGCGGACCGCGTTGACGAGCACACCGAAGAACACGGCAAGGGCACTCAGCGCGACTCGCGGACGGGCACTACCCACCCCCAACCAGAGCACGAAGATCGGCGCGACAACGATGAGGGGCACTGCGTACAGTGCCAGTCCCAGACGAAGGACGGCGTGTTCGACTGACGGATGCACCAGCGACATGAGCGCCAGGATGATCGCCAGCGTGCAACCGATGACGAAGCCGAGGACGGCGACCGATCCGGTGCTCACGGTCGCCGACCAGAGTGACGCGGCACGATCGACCAACACCTGCACGATCTCCGATGGTGCGGGCAGGAACTCGAACACGGGGGCTCCGATGAACTGCCACCCGAGAAGTGCGCCCGCTGTGATCGCCACGGCCCGGGTGACAGGACTCCCGAGTCCGCCGGCGAGCCTCGGACGGTCCGGTCTGCCAGGTCGTTCGGCGGCTGCCGTCGAGATCGGGCCTGCCGGATCATCGGCCATACGTCACCTCTGGGCTGCCGGCAGTCAGGTGCAACGCGTCGCTGATCCGCGTCTCGAGCGCGAAGAAGCGTTGCTCGCGATACATCTCGATCTGCCGTGGTCGCGGCAGGTCGATGCGTACATCGTCGGTGATGGTGCCTGGGCGCGGTGACATCACGAGGACGCGGTCGGAGAGGAAGACAGCTTCTGACAAGCTGTGCGTGATCAGCAGAGCCGACGTGTGTGCCTGCGTCCAGATCCTCAGCAGTTCGAGGTTCATCCGCTTGCGGGTGATCTCGTCGAGTGCGCCGAAAGGTTCGTCCAGCAGGAAGAGTCTGGGCTCGAGTACGAGCGCGCGTGCGATGGCGACTCGCTGTCTCATGCCGCCGGAGAGTTGGTCAGGGCTGGCTTCGAGGAAGTCGCCCAGGCCGACGAGGTGCAGCAGTTCCTCACTCTGTCGGCGTGAGTCTTCGTTCAGCCGGCCGGCGATCTCGAGCGGCAGCGACACGTTGTCGAGCACGTTCCGCCACGGGAAGAGCGCCGGGTCCTGGAACACCATCCCGAGCTCACGCCCCAGCCGCGCCTCGCGAGGTGACCGTCCGTTGACCGACAGCTGTCCGCTCGTGGGTTGGTAGATGTCGGCGATGAGTTTCAACATCGTCGACTTGCCGCATCCAGACGGGCCGATGATGGAGACGAACTCACCCGGCTCGACCGCGAATGTCACGTCATCGACCGCGGTCAGGGCCTGCTTGCCGACGTTGAAGGTCTTCGTCACCGCATCCGCGTGGATCACGTGCACCATGGCGACATCCCCGGTCGCTCGTTCTCCATCTGACCGATCACTCAGACTTCCAACAGTGAGCTTGCCCCGTCCATGGCCTCGGCCTGAATCTCAGGCGTGAAGATGTCCGTGGCGGGAATGCTCTTCGGGAGGGAGCCGGCGTCGGCAAGGAAGTCAATCATGTCCTGCCACCTCTTCTCCCTCGTGTAGAACAGCCCGTTCTCGTCGGTGTCGGAGCTCGTCACGTCATCGACCTGGAACTCGCTCTCCAGCTTCTGCTGCTCGAGTTGCAGCTCGTCGGTGCCGTACTTGTCGACGGTGAGCTCCGCGGCCTTGGCCGGGTTCGCGACCACCCACTCCCAGCCCTTGATCGTGGCCCGCATGAACCGGACTAGCAGATCCCGCTCCTTCTGCAGGGTCTCTTCCAGCACGAAGATCGGTGCATCGTAGGGGTCGAAGCCGAACTGCTCGTAGGTGATGTAGTTCATCTCCATGTCCTGGAGCTCCAGGGCCACGCCCTGGTCGGTCCGAAAGCCCTGGAAGAAGTCGATCTCGCCCTGGACGAGAGGCGAGGGGTCGAATCCGCTCTGGACGAACTTCCAGTCTTTGCGTGGCAGCCCCGCATTCGCCAGCAAGGCTTCGATGAGTGGCACGCCTTCAGGCGTTGTCCCGATGCGCTTGCCTACGAGATCCGCGGGCTTGGTCCAGTTGTTCTGTCCCAGTGACATGAAGACGGCTGGCGTCTTCTGGTAGAGGCATCCGATGATCCTGAACTGGAGGTCCTGCTCGATCTTCCCCCGGATGATCCGGTCGGTGATGCCCTCACCTATCGGCACGCCACCGCCGGCGACCACCTGCTGGACGTCGAGGTTCGGGCCGCCAGCAATGACGTTGAGGTCGATGCCCTCTTCGGTGAAGTAACCGTTCTCTATCCCGGCCCACCAGCCGCCGAAGGCGACGGTCTTCAACCAACGGATCTGGAAGTCGAGTTTCCGCACCTGCGTGGCCCCGCTACCGGAGTTCCTCGCGCAGGCCGCGGGGCCGAAGGCAGTCACAGCCAGCAACGCCCCGGTGGCGCCGCGGATGAGCGTCCGCCGGTCGATGCCTCCGTTCGCGATGGTGATCTGGTCGAGCTGGTTCTTGTCGCTCATCGTGGTCCCTCCACGCCGTGCCGATGGGCAGACACACCTGCGACGCACCTGCCCTGACCCGCCACGGCGATCCGCCGATGTGCCGGCCGAGATGGCGCAATTGAAGTCATGGCCAGAGAAAAAGTCAAGTAGCTTAAACTTTGGAACATTGTGACGATATCGCGTGTCCTGCCCGGATATGCGTCGCGCATGGGGCGAGTCAACCTGCTCCGGCACGGCGGAGGAAAAGAGCGAGTCTGGAAGAACCTGCGAACAATCTGAGGCTTGGCTACTTCCTCAGCGTCCTTGCCGTAGATAGGAATCATGAGGGCTCTGACCGACTGGGGACCTTGGCCCGCTCCTCACCATGGCCATCGCTCCACGCTTCTTGCCATTCGAGTGAGCCTTGCTACGCTCCCCCTATTGCCATCTGTGAGCAGATCGATGTGCGACAACCCGCGGCCCCCTGAGTCAGTTGCGCTGTTCGTGCCGCATGTGTAGAGCGCTCCTCATGGAGGTGCGGCACAGCATCAGATGGGCCGTACGAGAAATGTGGCAATCAACAACTCGGTGGTCATATGGTCCTTCCGATCTCGTACGAAGTAGAGGATCGTTCGAGAAACTGGCTTATGGCGGCATCGGAGATTACTCGGGTGTTGCTGCGAGAAACCAATCTCCGAAAGTCGTTACGGGTGGTAGCTCGGAGGCTGCGGGAGGTCTCCGCGGCTGACTATGTATCGATCAGCCTGGCTGACCCGAGGTATCCGAGAGGAACCGCGATCGTCGAAGCTGCCGACGGAATGGGGGCCGAGCACCTGGCCGGCCATATCCTGTTGAACAACAAGCAGGCGTTGTGGACCCAGGTCGCCCAGTCGGGCAAAGGCATCATCAGCCGCGACATCACGAGTCATCCTGCCTACAACCCACCCAGTGAGTTGGCCGAGACCATGTCTGCCATCGGCCTTGCTATGTACCTTCCGCTGGTTGCGGGTGAGACCGTCCTCGGCGTCATGTGTGCCGGTTGGCGATGCGGCTCGCCGTATACCGATATTGCCGAGCAGGAAGTCCCCTGGATGGAGGTCTTCGCTGGCGAGGTGGCACTGGCCCTGCAGCAGGCCCGCGCCCAGATGCTGGTGATGGAGGATCGCGACCGAATCGCCAGAGAGCTGCACAACGTTGCTGTCACCCGGCTGTTCGCCATCGGCACACACCTGCACGTGCTCACTGGTATGGCCGGTCAAGCGGAGGTCCGCCGACGCCTGGGCCACGCCATCAACGACATCGACGAGACGATCCGACGGATTGGCCCTGCGGTCTTCGCCTGCAGTGAAGGCGCAGCCACGGACCAACAACCGGTGAGTGTGCAGTTGGTGGAGGAGGTCGACGCTGCCAGCAGTGTGCTGGGCTTCACGCCGCGCCTCGTGGTGTGCGGCCGACTGGATGACCGCCTGCCCGCGCACGTGGGATCTGAGCTCGTGCTCGCGGTCCGCGAGTCGCTTGCCGACGTCGCCACCCACACAGCCGTGAGCAGGATCGACGTGAACGTACAGGTGGCGGCGGACCAACTCACTCTCACCGTCAACGACAACGGCCAGTCAGGGGAGCGCATTGTCGGAGGCAGCACGCTTGGTTGGCTACGGGATAGAGCCGAGCGGTTGGGAGGAACCGTGGCGGTCCAGGCGGCAACGCCGCCGGGAACGACGCTTTCCTGGTGCGTGCCCCTCGAACGGCAGTCGTAGACCGTGATCAGGCCCGGAGTTGACGCATCGGGGAGGATGCGCGGGATCAGGTGGGAGCAGCACGGTCGCTAGAGTGCGGTCTCGTGATCACGGTTGTCGATTATGACCCTGCATGGCCGCAGCGTTTCGAGACCCTTCGACAGGAGTACGCCAAGGCGATGGCCGAGGCTGGCGTACCTGTCATGGCGATCGAGCACGTCGGGAGTACCTCGGTGCCTGGCCTGGCCGCGAAGCCGGTGATCGACTGCGACATCATTGTCGTGGAGGCTGATGTCGCTGCCGCCTCGGATGTCCTGGTGTCTTTGGGCTTCGGCCCGCTGGGTGAACTCGGGATTCCGCAGAGGTGGGCCTTCAAGGAGCCTGATCGGTTCGCCGGCACCAACACCTACGTGGTCGTCGCCGGGTCGTTGTCGCTGCGCAACCACCTCGTCGTCCGGGACACGCTCCGCTCCGACGCGGACCTGCGGGACGAGTACGCCGCGGTCAAGAAGCAGGTCGGGGCCACGGCGGCGAATATCGACGACTACGGCCGTGGAAAGAACGCCATGGTGCAGAAGATCCTCGCCGAAGGCGGTGTGAGTGACGCCGAACGCGCATCGATCGACGGTAACCAGGTGCCGTCGCACGAGGACGTTCCTCGGTAACTCCGGTCATGGATCCCCGGGCGCAACGTCCCGTGACGCGTCACGGAACGACCCACACTCACCTCGGTGGCCGTCGTCAGCCTCGCATCGCCTGACCACCGTCGACGGTCAGGGTTGATCCGGTCATGTACGACGCCAGATCGCTGAGCAGAAAGCACGTCGGCCCGGCGATGTCGTCGGGAAGCCCGGTCCGGCCCAGCGGACACCGCGACCGGATCGCCTCACGACCGAACTTGTCGATGAGGGCGGTCGCGGTCTCCGTTTCGGTCCATGCCGGCGCAATACAGTTGACCCGGATCTGGTCGGGTGCGAGTTCGCTGGCCGCCGAACGCATGAACGCGATCTGTGCGCCCTTGGACGTGGCATAGGCCGAGTTGCCGCCCGCGCCGGACTGGCCTGCTGTCGAGGTGTAGATCACCATGCTGCCGCCTCCGGCCGCGCGCATGTGCGGGGCAGCCAGTTGCACGGCGGTGAACGTCCCGCGCAGGTTGACCGCCATCACGAGGTCCCATGCCTCGGTCGTCAAAGTGTCGATGGGCAACCAGGTGTCGGCATAGATGCCTGCCGAGACGACGAGACCCTGCAACGGCCCGAGGGTGGCTACCGCGTCACCGAACGCCCGGGTCATCGCATCGGCGTCGGCGGCATCAGCACAGTAGGCACTCGCGCGTCCGCCCAGCTGCTCGATGTCCTTGACCACAGCGACCGCCTGGTCGGCGTGCTGTCGATAGGTCAACGACACCGCCGCTCCGACAGACGCCGCCATCCGTGCGGTGGCTGCGCCAATGCCGCGGCTACCGCCGACGATCATGACGTGGCGGCCAGAAAGATCGATCATCGTGTCTCCTGTCCAAGCGCCAGTGCCGTTTCGTACCCCGGCCTAGGGATACACGATCGGGTTCCTGGCGCCATCGAGCGGAACCTTCTCGCTTCCCCAGTTCTTCGTGACGCCGTGCGGCCAGCGGGTGTCTGCGGGTGTGTAGGAGAAGATGTAGCACCAGCGTGCCCGGTCACTCGTGTTCGGCGGCGCACCGTGAACCATGTAACCGTGATGGACGGTCGCGTCCCCGGGCTGGTAGTGGAACGGCGGCGACATCTCATAGAGATCCAGTAACTTCGGATACTGCTGGAGAAGGTCCCGCTCGTCCCTCAGCACGGCACCCAGCGGGCCAGCGCGGTGGACGCCGGACAGGAACCGCATCGCACCCATCTCCGGGGTGACCTCGTCCAATGCAAGCCAGAACTGCAGCTCTCCGGCCCGATCGGAGCCGTGCTCGACCGAGTCCTGGTGGTAGGGAGTTCCGTGGGCGCCGCCCGGCGGGCGACGGACGAAGTGGTCGGCCCGGTATCGCAACGGCACCTGCACGTCTGTCAGGCGCCTTCTGTTGATCAGTTGCTCAGCGTTGCGACCCATGCGTTCGCTGAACATGAGCGCCCGAAACGGCTCGACGCCGGGATCGGTCGCGAGGGAGTTCCACGAACCCGGCGGATGGATGCCGTCTTCGTGCGCTTCGCCCACGCGCCGAAGTTCTCGTGCGTACTCAGGAGTGACCAGCCGGTCCAACTTCACCCAGCCGTTCTCCTCGTAGAACGCGACCTCCTCAGCCGTCACGTCGCGGATGATCGCTGCCATGTCGACGGCATCAACGCTCTCCGCCATCACCATCGTCCCTTCCGCCACTCGTGTCGTACTGATCGTCGACATCAGTCTCACCTGCCACAGCTCGGCCAGGCAATGGCGAGTGTGGGACAGCCTGATCTCCCCTGATCCGGGTCGAGCACGCCAGGTAGTCTCCGACGGCCACCTCCCAGGTGAGCGTCTATGTTGGGTGCCTTGACGAAAGAACGGGGGCACATGGCCGAAGCAGTCGTCTTTCCGCAGCCAGGCAAGGTCGAGTTGTGCGAGGTCGAGCTACCCGGTCTCGATCCTGGTCAGCTTCTGGTACGCACTCGCGTATCTCTGATCAGTACGGGCACCGAGGGGATCGTGTACAACGGCACCTTCGCACCCGGAACGCACTGGGACCGGTGGTTCAGCTATCCCCATCGACCCGGGTACTCGCTCGTGGGCGAGGTCATCGACGTCGGCAGCGACGTCACGGGCGACTTCGGTCCAGGTGACCGGGTTGTGGCGCTCCTCGGCCACGCGTCGCACCATGTCGCCGACGCCAGCTTGTGCACGCGGGTGCCTGACGACGTCTCAGACGAGGATGCCGCGTGGTTCGCGGTGGCCAAGGTCGGGTTCGTCGGCGCGGAAGCCTCGCACGCCCGTCTTGGCAGTTCGGCGCTGGTCGTCGGGGCCGGCCCGATCGGTCAGATGGCCGTACGTTGGCTGGCGTCTTCTGGAGCGGCCGAGGTTGTCGTGGTGCACCGCAGCGGGCGACTACGGCTCGACCTCGCCCAGGCGGGCGGGGCCACCACGGTCCTGCAACAGGACCTGGCCGACGGCCTGTCGGGAATCGCGCCGCCGGACACCATCATCGACTGCACAGCCGACCCGAACCTTCTCACTCATGCGCTGGCTGCCGTGGCCGACCATGGCCGCGTGGTCGTCGTCGGCGACGTAGGTGATCCTTCCCAGCAGCGGCTCAGCTCCGACCTGATCGTTCGTGGCCTCACGGTGGTGGGCGCACATGGCCGCCACCTCCTGGGCGAACGTGAACACGAGGTACGCCGGCTGTTCTTCGGCCTCGTGGCGTCGGGGCGCTTCGCGGGAATGGCCAACCTCGTCACACACAGGTTCACGCCCCTCGACTGTGCCGATGCGTACGCACTGCTCGACGCCGACCGTTCAGCCACCATGGGCGTGATCTTCGACTGGCGGTAGAGGAAGCTCCGCGGGTGCCACCTCGCGTAGGTCAGGCGGGTCCTTCGAAGTCGGGTGGCTGTTGCCGGCCCTGGAAGGGGCGCACTGGGAGTGGATCGTCGGCGAGGAAGGCCCGGACGGTGGCGAGGAAGGCGTTCGGCCGCTCCTGATAGGCGTTGTGTCCAGCACCACGGAGGTAGACCAGCCGGCCCTTTCGAAGCACGTCCAGATAGCCGATCGCGGACGACCACGACAGGTAGTCGCAGGATCCCTTGATCACCAGCCCTGGTACGCCGGCGCGGGCAAGGTCGGCTCGGCGGTTGCGGGTCCGAGACCGGACCGCCGACTGCGGATACAGGTTGGCGTAGGCGCCCAGGCCGTGCAGCTCAGGACCGGGCCGCCCGTCGCAACGCAACGCCGAGCGGGTCCGGTTGTAATGGGCGTCGAAGCGGGCGTCCATGTCCGCGTCACCGGTCAACGTGTGTGCGGCTTTCGGATTGACCTGGACCACGGTGTACGCCAGCAGGTCGCGCGGCCGCATCAGGTACGCGTACACCTCCAGCTTCCGGCCGAGGCTGAGCCGAGGGGTGAGGCTCGCACCTCCCGCCGCCGGGTCGAGGTCTCCGGGTGAGGAGTACACCGTCTTCACCACCCTGGACGGGTGGTCAGCGACATAGGCGGCGGCCAGGCTCGCGCCGAAGGAGTGGCCGATCAGCGTCACCTGGTCGGCGCCGATGTGGCGGCGGAACGCCTCGAGGTCGGCGAGGTGCCGGTCCATGGTGTACCCCGCCGGGTCGGCCAGCCGCGCCGACGCCCCCGAACCGATGTGGGCGTAGACGTAGACGTCGTGGCCGTCGCGGGCGAGCTGGCCGAAGTACGCCGTGTCGCCGGCGAGGTCGGGCACGCCAGGACCGCCGTGCAGGAAGATGATCGGCTCGGCGTGCTCCCGAGGTGTCGCCGGACGCCGGACGTAGGCGATCCGCGAACCCGTCGGCAGGAGGACGGATGTCTGGCTGGCCACCGGCTCGGCTGGGAGCGCCGGCTCGGCTGGAGGTACGACGACGGTGAAGGTGAAGCCGATGATCCCGGCAGTCGTGCCGATGAGCATCGCTCGGCGTCGCCCGCGGGTCCGGTCGGGCCAGCCTCGGGTCACCAGAGCGACCAGGGCGATGCTCGCACCTACGAACACCACAAGCCCCGCGGACAGGTACAACGCCTGCGTCGCGCTGACCGCCGCGACCGCGACCAACGCACCGAGGCCGCCAAGACCGGAGACGCCGAACGCCAGAATGAGGGGAAGTAACCGCTTCATGGTGCCCGATCCTCGCCCGACGGCACCCTGCCGGCCATCTGCCGAAGGACGGATCCACCCCCTGTTCATCGCCGGCCGCAGACGGCACATTGGCCGCGACCTCGCAGGTAGTAGGCGTACGTGGCGGTACCGAGCCCGACGCCCCACAGGGGCCAGAGAGCGCCGGGAGCGACAGTCCCCCAGTCCTCGCCCATCGCCCCCTCCGGGAAGTAGCCGAGTACCGCCGAGCGGACCCAGCCCACTCCCGGCCCGATGATCAGGAACGCGACCGCGGTCGCGGGAATGATGGCCGTACGCGGGCGTACGGGCTTGTTCCGCAGCCACGGTACCCAGCGCGGATACACCTCGCCCCAGCGCTGCACGAGCCCGAGGGTCAACGTGGCTCCGCCCAGGGCCAGCGCGGCCATGAACGCTCCGGCGACGAAGATCTCGGGGGTGTCCACGGCCTGCTCGGTGAGGAACCTCCGGGAGACGCCGAGCGGGATACCCGCGGCCCACGCGAGGCGGGTGGCGGCGTACACGGCCGGGACCGCGATGGCGGCGCCCACTCCCCAGCGGCCCCACCGCGCGGCCGACTGTGGGGTCGTCCAACTCGCCGGGACCTGGGTACGACCGCATGTGCTGCAGGCCCCCACAGCGCGGCGTCGGACGATGACCGCCGATGCCGCCCAGGTCGCGCCGACCGGCCATGACACCTGGCTGGAGATCGTCACCCCCGGCGGCCACCCGAACGGCTTTCCCGCCAGGAGAATCGGGATGTGCGCTGCCGCCACCAATGGTCGCCCGTCGGGGATGACGAGGGAGTACACAACCGCCTGGAGCCAGGCCGCGCCCAGGAGCAGCCGTCCGACGACTCCCATCGCGCGCAAGCGAACCATCGCCAGTGCGACGCAGACCCCGAACAGGCCGGCCGCCGCGACCCAGGGAGCGGCATTCACGCGGGTCACGTGTTCGAGGACGGACTGATGGTGGGCCAACGGATCGTTCTCGGTTCCGAACGGAAATCCATGACCTCCGCTGGTCCAGTACAACCCTGCCAGGGCGTAGCCCGCGCTCAGTGCCGCAGCGACATAGGGGACCATCCCCGCCCGGGCGCCAAGCCGGTGGTGCCGGCCGGGTGAGTGGGGCCCGCCCAGCTGTTGATCGGGCAACCCTTGTCGATCGTCGAAATGCGCGGTTCCTGAGGAAACGTCGATGCTGTTCATGGCAGCCACTGTCCGCGTCGCGGCCGAAGGCCACCATCCCCCGATCGGCAGGTTCGCAAGGCATCTGCCGATCGGCCGATGCGGTCGGCCGCCTGCCAGGCCCTAACCTGACGGGCATGCAGGTCATCCGATGGCGACCCGATCTTGCTCGGCCGCGCCCGTGGGTCGTCATCCCCGCGGTCGTGGTCGCCGTCGCCTCCCTCGCTGCCACGGCCTACGTCGTGCACACCGGCTCCGCACCCAGTCAGGTCGCTGGTCTCATCGGCAGCGTCGAGGTGGTTGCCCTGCTGCTCCTGCTCGCCTTCGTCGTCCGGTGGGCGCCGGCCCGTACGGCCTACCTGGTCGGCACGGTCATCGCGGCCGCGCAAACCCTGTGGATCGTGCGCTTCCTGCCGACGGAGGAGCTGACGCCGCTGAGCGTGATCGGTGGCTGCGCCTTGTGGTCACTTGCCTCGGTGGGTGCGGTGGTGACGGGCGGTTATCCGCGGATCGCGGCCGTACGACTGGACCGGTCGGTGACCGCTGCCCGGCAGGCCCAGCGGCTCGACCTCGCGCACGACCTCCACGACTTCGTAGCGCACGATGTCAGTGGAATTGTCGCGCAGGCGCAGGCCGCGCGGTTCGTCCAGGCCGACGACCCCGCTCGACTCCGTACGGCCCTCGAACGGATCGAGACGGCCGGCCTGCAGGCACTCTCCGCCATGGACGATCTGGTCGCGATGCTCGCCGACAGCCACGACTCCCACGACCACCGGCCGCCGTTGGCGAGGCTTTCGGACCTCCCCGACCTGGTGGAGCGCTTCCGGGTCGAACGCCCGCAGAGTCACGTGTCGCTGGCGCAGGACGAACGCAGCCAACGTCTGGTGCTACGACGACCGCAGGTGGAGATGACTGCGTACCGGATCGTGGTCGAGGCGCTGACCAACATTCGGCGGCACGCCCCGTCGACGGAGCAGGTCACCATCGAGGTGCGGGTCGATGACAAGGATGTCCTTCAGGTCCACGTCAGCAACGACGTCGGCCACGGCGCTCGGATCACCAGCGTCAGCCGTACCCACGGGGGCAGAGGGCTGCTCAACCTCCGCGAACGGGTGCGCGCCCTCGGCGGCGACCTGAACGCCGGGCCAGACGAACACGGCAGGTGGACGGTTGCCGCCTGTATGCCCATCTCGCGCGCGGGAGCGAACCGTGGTTGACAAACCGATCCGTGTCCTGCTGGCCGATGACCAACGCGACATCCGGATGGCGTTCAAACTGATCGTCGACTCCCAACCGGACATGCTCGTCGTCGGCGAGGCAGCCGACGGCCGCGCCGCGCTCGACCTCGCCCGCCATGTACGACCGGACGTCGCCCTGATGGACATCCGGATGCCGCACCTCGACGGCCTTGAGGTCACCCGTACCTTGATGGAATCTCCTGCCAGCGCAGGGATCCGGGTGATCGTGGTGACCACGTTCGATCTCGATGAGTACGTCGCGAAAGCGCTCTCGCTCGGCGCCTGCGGATTTCTGCTGAAGCGTTCCGGACCCACGCTGCTCATCGAATCCATCCGCGCGGCGATGAGCGGTGACATGCTCATCAGTCCCGAGGTCACCGTACGCCTGCTCAGCCACCTTCTCGGCGGCACAGCCCGACCAGCTGGCGACACCGCACGAGCGACGTTGAGCAGCCGCGAGATCGAGGTCGCCCGCCATATCGCCATGGGAAAGACCAACAGCGAGATCGCGTCCGACCTCTACATCACGGCGGGAACGGTGAAGACCCACATCGCCAACATCGGCGACAAGCTCGGCATCCGCAACCGGGTCGGAATCGCCGCCTGGGCCTGGGAACACGGCATCGCCCAGCCCCGCAGCGGTAACCGTTCCTGACGACGAGGTCCGTGCCGGCCCCGCATCGTGCCGCCGCGGCTCCCGGTCACGACTCGCCGTCCCCTCGAGGAGACCCCGCGTCCGATGCGGGGACCGGCGCCGCGATCATGATGAGGTTGCCGCACGTGTCATCGAGGACCGCCGTCATCATCGGCCCCATCGCCGTGGGCGGCTGCACGAACGTCACTCCCTTCGCGGTGAGGTCGGCGTGGGCCTTCTCCAGGTTCTCGACGGCGAACGACGTCGCCGGAATCCCGTCCTCCACCAGGGCCCGCTGGTAGGCCTTGGCCGCCTCGTGGGCGTTCGGTTCGAGGAGCAGCTCCACTCCATCGGGGTCGGACGGACTCACCACCGTGAGCCAGCGGTACTCGCCCGTCGGCACATCGTTCTTGGGCAGGAAGCCCAGTTTGTCGGTGTAGAACGCCAGGGCCCTGTCCTGGTCGTCCACGAAGACGCTCGTCACGTTGATCTTGAGCACGCCGGCTCCCCTGTCTCGGTTGGGCTTCCATCGCTGGCCGATGAGATCCAGCTCGTCAGTACGCAGGAAGTGCAGTTTCGTGCGACCCTCGCGCTGCACCACGAGCAGGCCGGCCTCCTCCAGCACACCCAGGTGATGGGAGACCCCTTGCCGGGTGATCGCGACGCCGTGTCGCGTGATCAGCCGCGTACACAACTCGAACAGCGCCTGACCGTCCCGGGCAGCAAGCTCGTCGAGGAGCAGGCGCCTTGTCGGATCGGCCAGCGCAGCAAAGACATCTACCATCAAGGACATGATAGGCAAGTTCCGGCTTGCGTATCAAGTCTCAGGCACCACGACGCCTCGCCTGAGGCGCGACGTCGCTCTTTTCGGCAGTAGGGCCGGCCCGGGGACCGATGAGTTTGCCGGTTATCTGAGGTCTCCCTGTGACACTCCCGTTTCTACCGAGGATCGGGAACAGTCCCACAGTCATGGAGGAGAGATGGAGACCAGGGTGAGCAATCCGATCCGGCTGTACATGTCGATGTCGCTCGACGGCTATATCGCTGGCCCGGACGACCGACCCGGCCAGGAGCTCGGACGCGACGGTGGACGCCTCTTCAACTGGCTTGACGATCGGGAGTCCGACGGCCCCAGCGGGCAGGTATTCCGCGAAGCGATGGCCACCGGCGCGGTGATCTCCGGCCGTCGTACCTTCGAACTCGCCGGGCGTTGGCAGGGCGACCATCACGACGGCGTGCCGATCTTCGTCCTCACCCACCACGTGGACGACGAGGACGTGCCGCCCGGCCACGCGCGATTCGTCACCGACGTCGAGGCCTGTGCCCGCGAGGCTCGTGCCGCCGCCGGGGACCGCGCGGTCATGGTCCATGGGGCGGGCGCGGCCCAAGCGCTTCTTCGAGCCGGGCAGATGGACGAGATGGAGATCCACCTGGTTCAGGTCCTCCTCGGGGAGGGCCGGAGGCTGTTCGACCACCTCGGAAGTGATCACATCGAACTCGATCTCGTCCGCCGGCTCGAGGATCGAGACGTCACGCACCTCCGCTACCGCGTACGCCGCACCAACTGAGACCGCATGAAGCCGATCTTCGTCCCCTACCGCCATCGCGGATGAGCTGGAAGTCAGGCCCGGTCGAGGCGCTCCATCTGGTCCGGAGTCAGCGTCAGCTCCGTCGATCCGAGCGACTCCTTCAACTGGGTGACCGAACTCGCGCTGAACAACGGGAGGATCGACGGCGAGCTTGCCCGCATCCAGGCGAGCACCACCTGGTTCGGTGTCGCGCCCAGCTCGTCCGCAACCGAGCGAAGGGTCGCGAGTCGCGCGGACGCGCCGGGATGGTCGTACATCGGGTCGATCCGTTTGTCCGCGCGGCCGGTGTACGCGCCGCCCATCAACGACCAGTACGCAACCAACGTCACGTCTTCTTCTTCTCGTACGTAGTCGAGCAGTTCGTCGCTCGCGGCCGGCATGAACGCGTCGTAGGCACCGGGGCGCGGCTGCAGATACGTGTGGCGCTGCTGGACGCAGACATAGGACGGCCACGCGTGTGAGGCGGCGATCCGCCGGGCGCGCTCGATCCGCCACGACGGTTCGTTGCTGACGCCGAGCGCACGAGCCTTGCCGGACTCCGCAACCGAGGCGAACGCGCCAACCGTCTCCTCGAGTGGGACTGTCCGATCCTCGTGATGCGAGTAGTAGAGGTCGACGTAGTCCAGGCCCATTCGTCGCAGGCTGACGTCGACCTGGGAAGTCACCACCCGGGCCGAGAGCCCCTCGATGTTGGCCGGCCACGAGTCCCCGCGCTCTGGATCGGGCCGGGCGCCGGCCTTCGTCGCGATGACGATCTGCTCGCGTCCTGCTCCGGTGGCCAGTCCGCGGCTCTTCAGCCAGCGCCCGAGCAGCTCTTCGCTCTCATGCCCTTGCCCGTCGCCGGCCCAGAACTGATAGCAGTTCGCCGTGTCGATGAACGTCCCGCCTGCCTCGAAAAACGTGTCCAGCAAGGCGAACGACGTGTCCTCGTCCACCGTTGTCCCGAACATCATCGCCCCGAGACACAACCCGCTGACCTCGATACCACCGATTGCTCGCTTGTCCATGCCGCAAGACTGTACGGCTCGAATGGCCCAACAGGACCGCCAATCCGATCCCAAAATTCCAGACCAATACGCGTGACGCTGGCGCACCACGACGCACGCGAGTCCGGGGCGCGTTACCCGATGAGCTGATCGCACGCCGCGAGTCGCCTGACCACCCGCTCGTTGGTGTCCACGCCAGCTCGCCGTAGGGCTAACAGTGCCGCGCCCGCAGCGGGCTTGAGCACCGGGTCGACAACGTTCATGCGTTTCCCTGGTGCGGCTGCCAGCTCGGTCTCGACACTTTTTGCAAATGCAGCGGACCGAGCTAGGCCTCCCTGCAGGGCTACTGAGACGGCTGTCGATTCGAAATGCCCGGCGAGCAGGCGAATACCCACGCAGGTCGCCACGGCAAGTTGGCAGCATGCGGCAGTGGCAAGTGGAGACGTCTCCGCTGCGGCTGTTATCAGCTGAGCCATTCGGCCGTAGGAGTGTTTGACATCATTGCGGTCCGCAGACTCGTGATCACGGACTATCTTGCGGAGCCCCTGCTTGTCGGATACTCCCCAGAACTGGAACACCTCACGCACCAGGTCCGCGTCTGCGTCGGTGTCCTCGTCAATCAGAATGCGTGCCATGGCGTCGAAGGACAAGTGCCGAGCACCGCCGGCATAGTGGAAGTATCGGTCGTTACGAATCTGTTCTCCCGCTTCAGTAATTCCAAAGATCATGGAGCCTGTACCGGCCACCACAATAATCCCCGAGTTGCCAGCAAAAGCTCCAGCGTGGGCCACAACTGCGTCATTGACGATGTAGCGCGGGCACGCGAGGCCAACAACGTCGACATATTCCGAAGCCCAGCCCAGGTCGCGGTCGCCATCGAAGCCAGCCATGCCGGATACCAGTCCAACGGCGTTGCCAACCTCAACGCCAGCTCGTCGTATCGCGTCGTGAATGGCGGACTGAACATGGTCCTTAGCATTGACGTTGTGCGTAGGACTGCCCCCAGCAGCCTGCGACGACCCCCTCATTTGTCCGTCGAGGTCTACGCACACAACCCGAGTGTGGCTGCCGCCAGAGTCAACACCAATCACGTACTCGTCGCCCATTACCACCTGCCGTCGTCCTGCTGCGCTCGAAAGACCGTTGTCGTAGGCATCCCTCACACTACCGCGCGCCCGGCATTGAAGCGGTAGCAGATCGTCCGGAACATGGCCTACCGTGACACCCATGACAGAGTTCCGCGACCAGGACCTCACCGGCGCACGCTTCGAACGGGTGAGCCTTCGGGACGCCACCTTCACCGAGGCGTACCTCAACAACTCCAGGATGCGCGCGGTCGACTTCACCGGAGCCCAGGTCCGCGGCGGCAGGTTCAGCGAGAGTCAGCTGCGCGGAGTCGAGTTCGTGAACGTGGAGATCTATGGAGAGCTTCAGAACGTCGTCGTGAACGGTGTCGACATCGCACCGCTCGTCGACGCCGAACTGAACCGTCGCATGCCCGACCGGGCGAAGATGCGCCCCGACGACGCCGACGGGTTCCGTACGGCGTGGGCCATCCTGGAGCGGCTGTGGGAGGGCACCGTCGCGCGGGCGAGGACATTCCCCGAATCGGCGCTCCACCGCAGTGTCGACGACGAGTGGACGTTCATCCAGACGCTGCGGCACCTGAACTTCGCGAGCGCTGCGTGGGTGGATCGGATGATCCTCGGCAACGCCTCGCCGTGGCACGCGTGGGACCTGCCGTGGGACGAGGCGCCCGGGTGGGACGGCATCCCGTGGGACCGCGAGGCACGACCCTCGCTCGACGAGGTGCTCACCGTCCGCCGCGAACGCCAGGCGATGGTCCGCCACGTCATGGAGTCACTCACCGACGAGTCGCTCGGATCCGAGGTGACGCGCACCGAGCCGGGCTGGCCCCGGCTGGAGAACTTCCCTTACGCAGAATGTCTCCGCATCGTCCTCAACGAGGAATGGGAACATCGGCTCTACGCCGAACGCGATCTGACCGCCCTGGAGAATGTGAACTGATCATGCACATCGTCCTCATTGCTGGTCTCTGGCTCGACGGATCCGTATGGAACGACGTCGTGCCCCCGCTCGAGAAACTCGGCCACCGCGCCGTGCCGCTCACGCTGCCGGGCCAGGGCGACGGATCCGCGTACGCCACGCTCGACGACCAGGTGGCAGCAGTGCTCGCCGCGGTGGACTCCTTGTCTGGAAAGGTCATGGTGGTGGGGCACTCCGCCGCCTGCACCCTGGCTTGGCTGGCCGCCGAGGCGCGACCGGACAAGGTCGCCAAGGTCGCCCTCATCGGCGGCTTCCCGTCCGCCGACGGGGAAACCTACGCCGACTTCTTCGAGTCGAAGGACGGCGCCATGCCCTTCCCCGGCTGGGAGCCATTCGACGGCCCGGACTCCGCTGACCTTGACGAGGAGTCCCGGCGCCGCATCGCCGCATCCGCGATCCCTGTCCCCGAGGGGGTGACCAAGGGCGTCGTACGCCTCGTCGACGAGCGACGATTCGACGTCCCGGTCGTACTCATCTGCCCCGAATTCACTCCCGCGGAAGCTCAGGAGTGGATCCGCGCCGGCCAGCTGCCCGAGCTGGCCAGGGTCAAGCGCCTTGAATTCGTCGACATCGACTCGGGTCACTGGCCGATGGTCAGCAAGCCGATCGAGCTCGCCCCGCTCCTTGCCGCGGCGGCCCCCGCGAAGTGACCTGGCTGCGCCGGCACTGCTCGTACTAGGTGGCCGTTGTCATGCGGTAGTCGTTGCCGTCCTCGCGCAGTCGTCGGAAGCCGAGCCGTGCGTAGAGCCGTTCGGCATTCGGGTTGTCCTTGTTCACGTCCAGCTCGACAAGTCGACCAGTTGAGCAGGCCTCGTCAAGGACCTGTTTGATGACCGCGGTGCCGACACCCTGACTCTGCCACGCCGGGTCGATCTGGATGCCGGCGATCTCGATGTGTTGCTCGGTGCGGACGAGGCGAAGCCGCCCCACAGGTCGATCATCGACGCAGACGACATAGGTGATGCTGTTCTCGATCCGTCCTCGGATCTGATCGAGAGCGTCCGGGCGATGGCCGTCGCCGAGCAGGCCGACGAGGAAGTCAACGTCCGCCAAGGACGCGGCACGAGTCGTGATCTGCATGGGGGTCGTGTCTAGCACCTGGGAAGCGCCCCTTGCCAACGCATTTCTGCTCATCAAGGTCACCAGCCCGCGTAACGCTGTGGTGATCACGAACGGACTGGAGTCCTGCGCGGCCGGGTCGACTCCCCGGCCCGTTCCTCGTGAGGTGCCGATTGTTGTCGACCGACCGGCGACCGTCATATGATCTGCGGCCACGGCTGATCCTGGCCGGTGGACTCAACTTCACATCGTCGTACAGGGACAGAGGCGGGCACGCGTAGGAGGCATGCGTGCTCAACCGTCTCGATGGCCTGTGGCGACACCCTGACTTCCTCAAGTGCTGGTCCGCACAGAGCCTGTCATTGCTCGGTATCCAGTTCGGACGGATCGCACTACCTCTCGTCGCCATCCTGACGCTGCAGGCGACTGCGGCTCAAGTCGGACTCCTGCTGGCGATCGCGGGCTCACCCTGGCTCGTGTTCGGGTTGTTCACCGGCATCGTCATCGACCGACTGCCGCGACGACCAATCCTCATCATTGCCCACGCCGGTCGAGGCATCCTGGTCGGCTCGGTGCCAGTGTGTGCCGCGCTTGGCATCCTCACCATGAACCAGCTCTACCTCGTGACGTTCCTTGCCGGAACCCTGGACGTCTGCTTCCAGGTTGCCTATCGCTCCTACCTGCCCTCGCTGGTCCCGGCCGTACACCTCCCCGACGGATACGCCAAGCTGGCCGTTACCGACGGCGCCATGCGTACGGTGGGTCCGAGCTTGGCCGGCGGACTCGTGCAGATCCTCAACGCTGCGGCCGCCCTTGGCGTCCAAGCGCTGGCCTTCGTCAGCTCCGGCCTCCTTCTGTGGCGTATCCGCCACCAGGAGCCAAGCCGCTCGGCGACCACCCGAGAAAGTGTCTGGCCCGCGCTTGTCGCAGGACTGCGATTCGCATGGCGTCAGCCACTGGTCCGCGCGTTCACGCTGTCCGACGCCACCTTCGTGTTCTCCTTCGCCATCGTCTACGCGGTCCAGATGGTCTTCTTCGCCCACGACCTCAACCTGTCCCCCGCCATGATCGGTGTCATCTTCACGGTCGGAAGCCTCGGCGGACTGCTGGGTGGCCTGGCCGCTCGAGCAGTTGGCGTGCGGCTCACGACCGGACGAACCATCCTCACAGGATCGCTGCTCCGCGCGGCCGGCATCGCCCTGGTCCCGCTCGCTGCACTTGTCGGGCCGGCTGCCCTCCCGTTGCTGGTCCTCTCCCGCCTGGTGAACGCGTTCGGCTGGACCTTGTGGGAAGTCCACCAGGAGACGACACAACAACTCCTCACCCCGAGCACCCTTCGGGGAAGGGTCAATGGCAGCGTCCTGTTCATCGTCCAAGGCGTAGACGCACTCGGCGGATTCGTCGGCGCCGGATTGGCGGCGCTTCTGGGAGTCCTCCCCACGCTCGCAGTCGGCGCAATCGGCGCGCTGGCTGGGACTGCCTGGCTCGCCACGTCGAAGCTGTGGCGCCTACGAACGCCGCCGCCCCCAGCAGGCTGATCCCGTGGCGGACGCCTCGTCGGAGCCTTTGCGCCCGACGCCGCGTGCATGCACGGTGAGGATGATGACGGCCGACACGAAGGCGAGCGCCGCGGAGACGAGGAAAGACGCCGCCAGCGAGCCGAACGCGATCACGGCCGATGCGGTAATGAGGCCGACGGACTTCGACGTACGTAACAGAGCAAAGCCTTCGGCGCGTCGGGCCGGCGGGAGCACGTCGTCGATGAACAGCGAGAACGACATCCCGAGCGGGGCGAGAAACAAGCCGACGAGGACGACCCCGGCGATCACGGAGCCGATCCACGCGTCCCAGGCGACGGCGACCATGCCGACAACGGTCAGCAGCATCATGGCGACGACGGTCCGCTGCCGCAGGCGGCGGTTGCGGACACTGACCCAGACGCCTCCGAGCACCGATCCGACACACAGTGGAACCGTGAAAAGCAACGCTGCGCTTGGCGCGAGTTCGTGGCGCAGTGCCAGCGCCACGGCGCCGACCTCGACCGAGGCCACGCAGGCGGCAGCGCTGCCAGCCGCCAGCAACCAGACCATCGTGTCCACGCGTATCAACTCCGGTGGAACGCGGGTCGACGCCGGCGGTGTGCGATGCGCGATGCGAGGGAGCGCCACCAGGGGCAGCGCGCTGGTGATCGCCATGATGGCGACTGCTGCGATCACCGACGCGCCTCCGATCGTCGAGGCGAGAATCGGTCCGCTCACGAAGACGAGTTCGTTGGCGGTCGCGGCGACGCCGAGCGCGCGCGGCAGCTTGTTCGAGGCCACCATGTCGTTCAGGAGCGCCCGCAGCAATCCGAAGATCGCCCCATTGACCAGCCCGGCGAGACTGGCGGCGACCACCAGGACAGCCACCGGCGCTCCGCCTGCGATGGCGAGAACGAGGCCGACGAATGCGAGCGTCCGGAACGCGGTGAGAACTCGGGCGTAGGCAGTCACGCAGAACCGTCGGCCCGCAGCGGCGATGGGTACCGCACCGATCACCTGCGCGACGGTCATAGCCGTCATCATCAGGGCACCCCCGTTGAGGTCACCTTGCGACAGAGTCGCCAGCCCAAAGGTGATGGGCGCCATCGACTGAGGAACCGCCGAGCCGACATTCGCCGCGATCCAACGGGTGAAACCGCGCGGTCGATCGGGGGGCGCGGTCGTGGATGCAACCTCCGCGTTGGTACGCCCCTCTATGTCTGTCACCAGAACAGGGTCCCAGAGCCCACCCTTACCGGCCCGTTGATCTCGATCGCCAGCCGTCCCGGTCGTGTCAGACGGCAGCACGCAACAGGACTCAGGCCACATTCCACCGGCGAGTTGCGCCGACGACTGGGCCCGTACCGCGGCCGCGCTGCGGCACAGTAGAAGGACGGAGGACAGATCCAAGGTTCCCACGGTCGGTGTCCGATGTTCCGGTTCGGGGCGTTTGGGGGGAGGAATGGTGACTTCCATGAGCGGCGGAGCGTTCAGGGATGGAACAGCCGTCGGCGTCGATATCGGAGGCACAGGGATCAAAGGTGCGCACGTGGATCTTGGTGCGGGCCGATTGGTCGCCGATCGCGTCCGGCTGCGCACGCCGTCTCCAGCCACTCCCGACGCGACCGCAGGTGTGGTGGTCGCGGTGCTCGACCAGGTCGGGGTCGGTGGGCCGATTGGGCTGACCCTGCCCAGCGTGATCCGGGCCGGCGTGGTGGAGACCGCGGCGAACATCGACCCAGCGTGGGTGGGAACGAACGCCGCGGAGTTGTTCGCACACGCCACTGGGCGGGCCGTTGCGGTGGTGAACGACGCTGACGCGGCGGGGATCGCGGAGATGCAGTTCGGTGCCGGCAGGGGCCAACGTGGTGTCGTCGTCGTTGTCACGCTTGGTACCGGCATCGGCAGTGCGCTCTTCTCCGACGGGACCCTGGTACCGAACAGCGAGCTGGGCCATCTGCCGCTGCATCACGGCGACGCCGAGGACTGGGCCGCCGAGTCGATCCGGGAGCGCGACAACCTTTCCTGGAAGAAGTACGCGCAGCGCCTGCAGGAGTACCTTGCCCTGCTGGAGAAGCTACTCTGGCCGCAGCTGATCATCATCGGCGGCGGGGTCAGCAAGAAGGCCGAAAAGTTTCTGCCACGCATCAAACTGCGCACCAAGGTCGTCCCCGCACAGCTACAGAACAACGCCGGCATCGTCGGCGCGGCGTTGCTCGCTCCCAGTCTCCCCACCCAGTCGCTCGACCGGTGAACCCTGCGGCGTACACCGTCGTGCGCACGGCCATGGGTTGAAGGGGCCGCAGCGCAGGCGACTTCAGTCCACGGTGCAGGTCCGAACTCAGGGACTGCAGGCCGAATTCAATTCCTCAAGAAGGAAATAGTTAGACTGCCCTCATGCCTGCTCGCCGGCCGAACCCGCTCACCAGCCCCGCGGCGGCGACCGTCTTCAGCATGGTGCTCACCCAGGGGCCAGTCTCGAGGGTCGAGATCGCCCGCCGCACCGGGCTTTCCTCGGCCGCTGTCACGAAGGTGGCCCGTCCCTTCATCGAGGCCGGCTATCTCGAGGAACTGCAGGCGAGTGAGCGTACCGGGCCCGGGGCGGGGAGACCGGCGAGCCCACTCGCGATCCGGGGGGACCGAGAGTTCTTCGCCGGCGTGAAGATCACCGAGAACGAACTGATCGGCGTGGTCACGGACCTGCGCGCGCAGGTGCAGGCGTCCGCGCACAGGCAACTGACCGCTTCCGCGCCGGAGCATGCGGTCGCCGAGCTGGCTGGACTGGTGGCCGACCTGCTCGCGACCTCACCCACGTTCGGCGACCGCTGCCACTCCCTCGGCCTCGCGGTCTCTGGGGACGTCGACCGGGGGGCAGGCCTGGTCCGCTATTCGCCGTTCCTCGGCTGGCACCAGGTCCCGCTGGCGAAGCTGGCCGCGGAGGCAACGGGCCTCGACGTGACCGTGGAGAACGACGTCAAGTCCCTCACCGTCGCAGAGCAATGGTTCGGTGAGGGCATCGGCGCCTCCTCGTTCGCCCTGGTCACGGTCGGCATCGGGATCGGCTGCGGCCTGGTCGTGGGTGACCGCCTCGTGGCGGGCTCGCACGGTGTAGCCGGGGAGATCGGGCACATCCCCGTCGGCGGCGACGAAGCGCCCTGCCATTGCGGCGGGAAGGGCTGCGTGGAGGCGATCGCCGGAACAGGCCCCATTGTCGAGGCGGTACGCAGGGCCACGGGAGATGAGTCGCTGGACGTCGACGCAGCCATCAGGATCGCGCATGCGGGCGACCGGAATGCACTGGCAGTCTTCGCGCGGGCCGGGTCGGCGATCGGGTTGGCCATGGCGGCGATGGCGAACCTCTTCGGCCCCGAGCGCATCATCGTGACCGGCGACGTCGCGGGGCTGTCGGCGTTCGACCTGTTCGAAGACCCGCTCAGAAGCGCCTTCGCCAGCCAGGCGTTCGGCGCGGCCGCGGAATGCGAGGTGATCCTGCGTCCGAGACCCTTCGAGCAGTGGGCTCGCGGTGCCGCCGCGGTAGCCATCGAGTCGATGTTCACTCTGTAGAGCCCCGACGGTAGGAAAGGTGAATGACAAGCCCACCATCCGCCACCCCATCGCGAGGAACCCCCTCGCCCGCGACGGCTTCGCCGGGTCCGAACCCAGGCACGTCCCCTGAGACGGGCTGGCAGCCGTACGACCAGCTCCCGCGCGACACCACAACGGTGTCGTCCGGGCTGCTCGCCGGCGGGACCGAACTCATGCTCGACGTGACAACGTCCACGGAGGTCACCTGGGCCGTGCGTCCACTCGGCAACGGGATCGCCGAGGTCGAGATCATGCCCGACGCGCCCGCGGCCGTACGGGTCGCGTGGCAGGTCCCGTGTGTCGACACGACCGCCTACTGGACGCCGGACAGCAACGAGCACCGCGGTCTCCCCCAGTTCTGGCGGCGCCCCAGGACCTCCGCGCTCGAGAAAGCGGCGCCCGTGGGCTGCCTCGTCGGCGCCGACGATGTGGCGGTGTGTACGTTCGCCCTGCGTGAGGTCGTCCGGCCGGTGCGCATCTGCGCGGGGGTCGTCGAGGAGACGGGGTACTTCGGGTTCTGGGCCGAGCACGACGCCGAACCCGGAACCGGCCTGCTGCTCAGACTCGACCTCAGTGGGCGACCGTTCTCGCACACGTTGGCCGATGTCGCGACGTGGTGGCTGGCGAACGCCGTACCCACGTGTTCGGCCGTGCCACGGGTGGCGCGAATGCCGGCCTACTCGACCTGGTACACCATGCAGCAGCACGTCGACGCGCCCGGTGTGGAGCGGCAAGCCCGCCTCGCGGCCGAACTCGGCTGCCAGGCGATCATCATGGACGACGGCTGGCACAGCGACAACCGGCAACGTGGCTACGGCTACGTCGGAGAATGGGAACCGTTCCCAGCCTCGTTCCCCGACATGGCGGCGCACGTGGCACGGGTGCACGACGACGGCCTCGCCTACCTGCTCTGGTACTCCCTCCCGTTCGTCGGCAAGCACGCGGCACTGTGGGACCGGGTCCAGCCGTACATCTTGGCGGACAAGGACCGCATGGACGCGGCCGTCGTGGACCCGCGCTACCCGGTCATCCGCGACCTGCTGGTCGAGAAGCTCGCCAGGGCGGTGCACGAGTGGGGCATGGACGGACTGAAGATCGACTTCATCGACCAGTTCGCCGTCGACGATCCGCCGCCAGCGGGCCCGGACGCCGACTGCGCGACGGTGAACGAGGGCGTCCACCTGCTTTTGAAGGAGCTCGGTGCCGCCCTGCCGCCGGACGCGCTGGTGGAGCTGCGGCAGCCGTACGTGAGCCCTGGTCTCTGGCCGTACGCCACGATGATCCGGGCCTCCGACTGCGCGTTGAGCCCCGCGCACAACCGGCAGCGCACGGTGGATCTGCGACTCGTCGCCGGCCCGCTCGCCGTCCACGCCGACATGATGATGTGGCACTCCGCGGAGAGCCCGGAACGTGTGGCGGCCCAGCTCATCAACGTACTGTTCGCGGTCCCGCAGATCTCCGTCGACCTCGCGACGCAGACACCGGAGCAGCGTGCGGCGCTGCGGTTCTGGCTGCAGTTCTTCACCGAACACGCCGACATCCTGCAAGGTGGACTGTTCGAACCCATGCGTCCCGACCTCGTGTATCCGCTTGTCCGCGCGGTCGGCGAGGAGACCGTCATCGTCGGCAGGTACGGGCCGATCCCGGTACCTTTCGAGCCGGGCCGCACGCTGCTCCTCGCCAATGCCGACGACTCGACCGACGTACTCCTGACAGTCGCGCGGCCCTGTACCGCCAGCGCCACCGTGCTGGACTGTCAGGGACGACCGGTCAGTGAGCGAACCATCGAGCTGGCATCTGGGGTCCACCTGATCGAGGTACCGACCGGCGGGCTGCTCACCCTTGCGGACCTCCGGAAAGAAGCTGCCCGCGACTGCTGAGGTCGTCGCTCATGCGGTTGCCTCCGAATCGCCACGCCGCAGGCGGAGCGTGAAGCCGCCGTTGGCGGCGACCGGAACATCGACCTTGCCGCCGACGTCGACGGTGATGGTCTCGGCGATGATCCGGTCGACCGGGCCGTCCCGGTAGACGTCTGCCGTCCACGTGCCATCGCCCAGGAAGTCGAGCGACACGGTGGCGACGCGCGCGTTCCCGGAGAAGCCAGCGCCGACGTACCACTCATCGCCGCGACGCCTGGCGAGCACGACGTGACTGGTGGGGTCGCCGGACAGCAGCTTGGTGTCGTCCCAGGCGGTGGGGACCTCGGCGAGCAGGCGCCGCACCTCCGGCCTGGAGTCGTACGCCTCGATGCTGTCGGCGAAGTGCTGGACGCCGGATTCGAAGAGAACGGCCAGCGCGAGCTCGAACCCGGCAGAGATCTCGCGGACGGCCGTGAACGTACAAGGCGTGAAGTCCATCGGGCCCTGGACGTTGCGGGTGAAGACGAGCGACAGGTAGTGCGTTGGCGGATAGAGCGGTTCCTTGCCGGGCTTCGGCTTGATCCACTCCGCTCCCTTGACCGCCTCCGCGGTCATGAAATGGGGCCACGTACGCTCGGTGCCGCGCGGGATCGTGCCGCCATGGAAGACGACCATCAGTTTCAGCCGGGCGGTGGCGGCGAGGATCGAGTCGAACCATCTCATACGGTCCTGTCCGTCGGACTCAGTGAAGTCGATCTTGACCCCGACCGCACCCCATTCCTTCCAGAGCGCGAGCTTCTCGCGGTGCTCGATCTCGCTGTCGACGTGCTGCCAGTGCGACCACAGCCAGATGCCCACGCCCCGTTCGGTGGCGTACGAGATCAGCTCGGGTATCCAGTCCGCGCGCCAACCCGCGTCGACCAGGAGGTACGGCCAACCTTGCGCCGCGGCGAAGTCGACCCATCTCCGCTGGGCCTCGGCGTCGCTCGCGGACGCGCCGTCGGACCACCATGACCAGGCCGCTGCTCCCGGGTTGATCCACGAGGTGTCCTCGACCTCCGACGGCTCGGCCAGGCTGGTGACGAGGTCGCTCTCCACGATCGTGGCGAGGTCGCCCGTGATCATCGTGCGCCATGGCGTCACGAGTGGACTCGCGGTGGTGACGTACGAATCCGGCAGGTCCACCCGGAACGCGGCTCCGTCGAACCGCAGCCGGGATCCCGCATAGGTGGCGTCGAGATTCGACTCGGTGACCAGCACCCAGACGTCGCCGACCTCGAACAGCGCCGGGCAGCCGTACAACACCTCTTCCGCGTCGGCGACAGACGTGTGGTGGTGGATCTCCTCGTAGTCGCATCGACCGTTGTCGTACGGCAACAGCACGGCGCGGGCGCTTGACGGAAAGACGTACTCGGAGACCTCCTCGCAGACGGTCACCGGGCCGGTCCACGGCACGGAGTACCGATAGGCCACGCCCTGCTCGCTGATGCGTACCTGGAGGTCGAGGCGGTGGCCGCGCTTGGTGAACGACAGCGTCCACTCCTTGGCGACGTAGCGATGCTCCCGTCGCTTGCCCGTCACCGTGGCGTAGGAGTCGTCGATCTCGCCGGTCGTGATCGCCTCGAAGGCAAGTCCCTGACTGAGATCCTCATGGGCCGCCCGGAGTCCCAGCCTCGACGGTGCGATGACGTCGCGGCCGCCATGCCGTAACGCCAGCGAGAGTTCGCCCGCGTCCGAGAGCGTGACCTCGGCCTCCAGGTCATCCGCGGCGAGGGTCCAGTTCGGCATGCGGGCAGTCCTTCCACACGAGGAACGTCACACGGCAGAACACGGGAAGGCGTGCCCGGCACCTCCCGTGGCCGTGCGGATCCGCCGACGCGCCTGTGTGGCCCTTCCCGCGTTCGCCCGAGCCTATGTTGCAGTCACGTTAGATTCAATTCTTGACGAAGTTAATTAGTGGGTCTACGGTTCCGGCAAGCCTCCGGACCGGAGGCACCACAACGACCGGAAGCGCCACCCAATCATCGGAGGCTCTCAGGTCGACCAGTCGCCGCCGCGAAGGCCGAGGTCGCACGAAGTGCAGACCGAAGCGACGGCCAGTTCGACGACTCGACCGGCAACGCCTCCACCAGCCGGCCGCACTCCACCCGTACTCCACCCCGGGGCCCTCCGCAGCCCACGGCGCTGACGATGCCACGGCCGGGCAACCGCTTTCCAGCGACGCCTTCCGCCGTGATCGTGCCGGTGATCGAGGTCTTCCCGCGAAAGGCAGCCGTTCCATGGACCAGCGCACGATCGTTCAGACCCTCCAGGGGTTGGACACCACAGGCATGTCCCGCCGACGGGTGCTCAACCTCGCCGCGATGGCCGCCCTGGCCACGCCCCTTGCGGCATGTGCCGGCGACGAGCGGACCAGGCGAACCGCCCCGACAACCGACCCCGCCGGCAGTACCGCACCCGTCGACACCGATCGCCCGGAAAACGACACCTATCCGTACGACGAAGCAAAGACGCTCTTCGAGTCGCTGGACTGGCCGACGACCAACATCCCCGATCCCCAGTCCAAGGTCACCGTCACGATGGCGATCACCTCCGACGAGAACGCGGAGGTTCGGCACGCACAGTTCGCGAAGTTCTTCCGGGAACTGCATCCGAACATCGAGATCAAGCGCGAAATCACCCCGTGGGACGACTTCCTGACGAAGTACATGACGCAGGCGGCCGGCGGGTCACTGCCCGATCTGATGTACTCCCACTACAGCTGGGGCCAGAACCTCATCAAGAACAACATCATCGCTCCGCTCGACGACTTCATCGCCGCGACACCCGACTTCAACACCGACGACTTCACGGCGACCGCGCGAAGCTATTGGGAGAAGGACGGAAAGCTGCACGGCGTACCGACCGACTCCGCCCCGAAAATGCTCTGGTACAACAAGGAGATGTTCGACAAGGCGGGTGTCGAATACCCCGACGAGTCCTGGACCTGGCAGAAGGTTCAGGAGGCGGCGATCGAGCTGACGTCAGGCAAGGGCATAAAGAAGATCTTCGGTATGGTCCAGATGCCGGTTCCCTACCCCGACCTCACCCCGATCTATCTGCTTCCTTTCGGAGCCCGTTTCCTGTCGCAGGACGAAACCGAGGTGATGATCGATTCGGATACCGCGCGCGATGCGCTCAAACCATGGGTGGATCTGCAGGTGAAGCATGCGGCCATACCCAGCATCGCGGAAATGCAAGCTCGCGAGAATGCCGATCCGTATCGCGCAAACCAGGCGGCCATGGCGATCAATGGCACCTGGATCCTGAACGACCTCCTGAACCTGCCTCCGGAAACGGAGTTCGATTGGGGTATGAGTCACATGCCCTCAGGCCCAGAAGGACGGTCTGCCCCAGGTGTCGGCAGCGCCTTCGGACTCACCACCAAGGCAGCCAATCCGGAGGCGGCATGGATCGTGCTCAACGCCTTCCTGTCGTCGGCCGGCGCCCAGTACTTCAGGTTCAGTCCGCCGGCCCGACTGTCGGCCATCGACGCCAACCTCACGGCCATGAAGGTCCCTGACCAGGTCATCACGGACACCAAAGCGGCGCTACAGGACTACGCCACCAGCGACGGCGTGCTCAAGATGCCCGCCACGCAGAAGGTCGTCGACACCGCCACGCCGATTTGGGACCGCGTGCGGACAGGAAAGCTGTCGCTCGACGATGCACTGAAGCAGATCAAGGAACGCGTCACGCCGGTCGCCAAGGAGAACGTGTGAGCACGGCTGTCTCGCCGAGACGCCTCTCGCGGCGGCGCCAGGCACCCCTGGCCCGCCGCGAGGCGCGCAGGTTCCACCTGTTCGCGCTGCCGTGGCTCATCGGGTTCATCTTCTTCACCGGTGGCCCGATCGTCGCCTCGATCGTGATCAGCTTTACGAAGTGGGAGTTGCTGTCGTCCCCCGAGTGGATCGGGCTCGACAACTACCGGCGGCTGCTCACCGACCCGGACTTCTACGTGGCACTGAAGAACACCGTGTACTTCGGTGCGGGCTCGGCCCTCGTCGGCGTCGTCTTCAACTTCGTTCTCGCGCTGATGCTCAACATGAAGGTGCGCGGACAGGCGATATTTCGCACCATCATCTACATGCCGTCGGTGCTCAGCGGAATCGCCACCGCGCTGCTCTGGATCCACGTCCTGCATCCCGACTACGGCCTCATCAACCACCTGCTGGCCTATGTCGGAATCCAGGGGCCAGGCTGGCTGGTCGACGAGGCGTGGGCAATTCCCGGCCTGGTCATCATGTCGGTCTGGACTGCCGGGAACGCGATGGTCATCTTCCTGGCCGGTCTTCAGGGCGTGCCGCCGTCGCTGTACGAGGCGGCGGAAATCGATGGCGCCGGCTGGTGGGGGCGGTTCAGGCACGTCACAGTTCCGATGATGTCCCCCGTCATCTTCTTCAACATGATCGTCGGATTCATCGGCAGCCTTCAGGCGTTCACCCTGGTGCTCTTCATGACCGGCGGGGGGCCCGCCAACGCCACCCTGGTGCTGGGCTTGTACGTCTACCGTTACGCCTTCCAGTACTTCGACATGGGCTACGCGTCGACAATCGCGTGGGCTCTGTTCCTTCTGATCATCATCTTCACCGCCGCGCAGTTCTGGCTTGCCAGGCGGTGGGTCCATTACGAGTTCAAGTAGGGCGTCACGATGGCACTGGAGACAAAGCCCACCCGGCAAACAAAGCCCAACCGGCCCCGCATGCCGGTGGCGCGGACCGAGCCTCGCTCGCTGTCGGCGGAACAGTCCGCACAGATACAGCGCATCCAGCGCGTCGGTGCGTACATCCTTCTCGTCCTCGCGTCTGCTGCCTTCATCCTGCCGTTGCTGTGGATGTTCACCACATCACTGAAGAGTTCCACGAGCGTCCTGGAGTTTCCCCCGAGGTTCTTCCCCAACGAATATCACTGGGAGAACTATCCGAATGCCTGGACGGCGATGCCGTTCACCAGGTTCCTCCTGAACAGCATCCTGGTCACCGTACTTTCCGTTCTGGGAAATCTGATCTCCTGCATTCTGCCGGCGTACGCCTTCGCCAGACTGCGGTCACGCGTGCGCGGGGTGATGTTCGCGGCCATGCTCGCGACGATGATGATTCCCGCCCAGGTCACCCTGGTCCCGAGGTTCCTTCTGTTCTCCCAGGCCGGGCTGGTGGACACCTACTGGCCCCTGGTGCTGCCCAACTTCTTCGGGACCGCGCTGCTCATCTTCCTGCTCCGGCAGTTCTTCACCACGATCCCTCAGGAGCTGGTGGACTCCGCCCGGATCGACGGTGCCGGAGAGCTGCGGATCCTGTGGCGGATCATGATTCCGTTGTCCAAACCGGCGATCGCCACCGTGACGTTGATGTCGTTCATCGCGACGTGGGGCGAGTATCTCGATCCGCTGATCTACCTACGCAGCACGGAGAAGTTCACCATTCCGCTCGGCATCGCGCTCTTCAGGGGCGAACACGATGACCAGTACCACCTCATGATGGCGGTCTCCATGATGGCGCTGGCACCGATCATCGTCGTCTTCCTCGGAGCCCAGAAGTACTTCATCCGCGGCATCACACTGACCGGCATCTCAGGACGATAACCGGAAGAACCCATGCATAAAATCACCCTGGCACAGTACCGCCCGCAGCCCGGCTACCGAGTCACCTCAGGTGGCGTCGCCGTCCTGAAGCCCGGCGAGGTCAGCCATCCCGGGCGGCGGCATACGCACCCGGATCCGGAAATCTTTCTCATCCTCGAAGGCCACGGCCGGATCCACATCGACGCGAGGCCCGTCGACATCGCCACCGGTGACGTACTCATTGTCGAACCCGGCGAGGACCACCACCTGGAGGCCGCTGACACCGTGGTGACCAGCTGGCTGCACCTGGAGCGTGCATGACTGTGCCACCCGTGAACCTGCCACAACTCGGTCTCGGCGGCGGCCCGCTCGGTAACTACCTCGTGCCGATCACGGACGACCAGGCGTACGCCGTGGTGGACGCTGCGTGGGAGGCGGGGATCCGCTACTTCGACACCGCACCGTTCTACGGGAACGGGCTGTCCGAGCGGCGGATGGGTATGGCGCTGCGGGCCCGGCCGCGCGAGTCATTCATCCTGTCGACCAAGGTCGGTAGGCTCGTACGCCCGGGCCCCGGCGAGCCCGGCATCTTCGACGTTCCGCCTACTCATCACTGCGAGTGGGACTTCAGCCGCGACGGCGTGCTCCGTAGCGTCGACGAGAGCGTTGAACGGCTCGGAATCGACCGCGTGGACGTGGTGCTCCTCCACGACCCCGACCGGCACTGGCCGCAAGCCCTCGACGAAGCCCTTCCCACCCTGGCCGAGCTGCGCGCCCAAGGCGTTGTCAGGGCCGTCGGGGTCGGGATGAACCAGGCCGAGATGCTCGACCGCTTCGTGAAGTACGCCGATCCGGACCTGGTGCTGGCCGCCAACACGTGCACGCTGTTACGGCGTACGGCGTTGGCCGAGCTTCTGCCACGATGCGAGAGCCAGGGCGTGGCGGTCGTCGCGGCCAGCGTCTTTGACCGGGGGCTGCTGGCCACCGATCCAGGCGCCGACGCTCCCGGGGAGATCCAGCGCATCGGCCGGGTCTGCGCCCGCCATGGCGTACCTCTCGCGGCGGCCGCGATGAGGTTTCCCCTGCGCCAGCCGGCGGTCCGAAGCATACTCGTCGGTGCCCACCTTCCCGGTCAGATCCGCGCCAACATGAACGCGTTCGCGCGCGATATTCCCGACGAGTTCTGGGCCGACCTCGAACGCGTGCTGCCCTGAGTACCGAGAGAGCGCCCTGGGTCGCGAGGCGCTCAGCCGTCGGGTCCAGCAAGGTTGACCAGCCGGGCACGCGGCGGGCCGTCGCCCTCGTTTCGCCTCAGTACCGCAGGGCCCGCAGGTTCGCGTAGCTGGCCCTCGCCGAGGTGATGCCGTCTGGCTTCGGACTGTCGTTCTCGACGAAGTAGTACTCCACGCCGGCCAGCTCGCTGTGGGCGAAGATCCGCGCGAAGTCGATCGTGCCCGTCCCCACGTCGGCGATGGAGCCGTCGGGCGCGCGGTCTTTCACGTGGAGCAGCGGGAACCGGCCGGGGTACTCCGTGAAGAGATCCACCGGGTCGACGCCGCCGACGACTGACCAGTACAGGTCGAGCTCCAGGTCGACGAGGTCCGGGTCGGTCTCGCGCACGAGGATGTCGTACAAGCGTCCGCCGTTCTCGGCCTCGAACTCGAAGGCGTGGTTGTGGTACGCGAGCGTGACGCCGTCGGCATGGGTGCGGGCACCGGCGTCGTTGAGGACGCCGGCCACGCGCGAGTACTCCGCGGCGTCCCACGATCGGGAGCCGGAGATCCGCACGTAGCGGGCGCCGAGCGCCTTCGCGGTGGCGAGGACGCCGTCGAGGTCGTCCTCGATCTCACCGAGCCCGAGACCGACCGACGGTGCCTTCATGCCGGCGGCGTCGATCAGCGCACCCAACTCCGCCCCGGTATAGCCGTAGAGCCCGCTCGACGGCTCGATGTTCACGTATCCGCACGACGCCAGTGCCGCGAGCGTCGCCTCGGTGTCCGGTGCCGGCATGGCGGCACGCACCGTGTAGCCGACGACACCGATCCGCTCGTTCGGCACAGCCCGGTCACCCGGCGCCGACCGCGTGCCGCTCCCGGATTCCGCGGCGTTCATGATCCTCACCCGCTCCCTCGAATGTCGGTCCCCGCGAGCCTACCGACGCACTCGCGCGCCCATCCGAGGGTGAGCGGTAGCGGACAAGTTTCTTGACGGCCGAAAATAACGAACCTACGGTCGCCTGAGTCGCCTCGTCCACGCCGTCCATGCAAGGCACTCGCGTTCCCGATCCGGCACGTGCACGTCCGCGACAGCCAGGACACGAGGGGCGCCAACGAGTCGAACACCCTCGGCTTCGTCGACCACCTCCAGTTCACCCGCGTCACCGTCCACGGGGACCAAGCCTGACGCCGTCGGTCGAGCGCCAGACAAGAGCAGCGAAAGGAACGCCTCATGGGCAACCGTGGTCCCCGTCGTCGTGACCTCCTGCGGATGGCAGGTGGCGGTCTCGTGGGTGCGGCCACCCTGGGCGGTTCCGCCCGCGCGGCGGTCGCCCGGCCGGCACCGCCGTACCTGGCACCTGCGCCCCACCCGGCACCGGCTCAACTCTGGCAGGAGTACCTCGCCGCACCCGACACCCATCCCCAGGTCCCGAACGTGTCGTACGCCGGCTACCGCCGCGGCGAGCGGGACATCCCGCGGCTGCCCGAACGGGTCAACGCAAAGACGTTCGGCGCGACGGGTGACGGGCACACCGACGACACCGTGGCGATCAACGCGGCCATCGACGCGACCGCGGCGGCGGGCGGCGGTGCGGTGCTGCTGCCGCCCGGCACGTACAAGACGTCCGGGCTGATCCGGATGCATCACTCCGGTGTGGTCCTGCGCGGACTCGGTACGAGCAGGACCGTGATCTTCTGCGACAAGTCCCTGGAAGAGGGGTACGCGTTCAACCGCAGGGAAGGCGATCTGAGCCAGTGGTCGTGGAGCGGCGGCCTGGTCTGGTTCGTACCGAAGCGCCTGCTCGAGTCGATGCGGGACGCCGAGTTCCTCGGCAACGAGGGCTGGATGGACAACGAGACGCTCACCCCGGTCGTCGCCGACGCTTCCCGAGGTGCGCGCACGCTCGCCGTCGAGGACGCCGGGGACATCCGCGCCGGGGACCATGTCCTCCTCGCCGTCCGCAACGTCCCGGACTCCAGCCTCCTGGCCCATCTGGCCGGAGACGTCGACGGCACCGCGGCCTACGACTGGAACTCGCGGGCCACCCGGCTGCGCCCGGAAATCAGTACGTGGGCGGGCGCACCCAACTTCGTCGACTACCGCTGGCCGGTCGAGGTGACCCACGTGTCAGGGGACCAGGTGACGCTGGCCCAGCCGCTGAAGTTCGACCTCCGTACTGTGTGGGAGCCGCGCCTGCAGACGCTCGGCCCGGTGGTGCGGGAGTCCGGGATCGAGGACCTCACCCTCCGGATGCGGCTCACCCAGCAGCAACCGCACAACCGCGACTTCGGCTTCAACGGCCCCGCCTTCTCGGCGGCCCTGAACTGCTGGGCGCGCAACGTCCACGTGGAGAACGCGGACAACGGCTTCGGCCTGCACTCGTGCAAGGGCGTCACCCTACGGGACGTGTCGGTCGGCGGCCGGCAGCGCCACCACTCCTACATCTGCCGGGTGCAGGCCCACGACAACCTCGTCACCCGGTTCCGGATCGACCGGGCCACCGTGCCGCTGCCGTCGGGCTCGACGCATCACGGCATCAACGTCGAGGGACTCGCGTCCGGGAACGTCTGGTCGGACGGCGTGATGGAGAACGGCACCTTCGACTCCCACCGGGCACTGCCGTTCGAGAACGTGCGTACCGACATCACCGTGACCAACGACGCCTTCGTCGGTGGCGCTGGCGACGCGGGTCCGCGGTTCGGCGCGCGGTTCGCGCACTGGAACGTCCGGGTCACCAACGGCCGTACGTACGCGGTCGCGATCCACGACATGGCACCACGGGCCGCCGTCGTCGGCATCGCCGGCGCCACCACCTTCGCCAGTGGGCTCCCCCGCGACTTCACCGGCGATCTGGGGTCGGTGTCGGAGGCGCTCGGCTCGGGAGCCGCCCCAACGGATCTGCACGCCGCCCAACTCCGCGCGCGGTTGTGAGGCGGACACGTGCCGCGGCGGCATTGCCGGTGTGCATCGTCGTGGCGATGACACTGGGCGGAACCGGCGTGGCCGCCGTCCCCGCGGTCGAGGACACGCCGTCGACCGGAGCGTTGCCGCCGGGAGCGCAGGTGCGGGGCTGGAACGTCCTCACCGACAGCGTGCCGGACGGCCTTCGCAGCATCGGCGCCGCGGCCGGTTACGACATCAACCACCTGCAGATCAGCCACGACGTCATCCACGACCTCCGGCACGTCCGCGACGCCCGCCGGCTAGGTATCGCGGAGACCTACACCGCCGCGGCCCGTTATGCCGGCATCGCCGAGGTCGCGTTCTGGGACCACTCGCTGTACTCCCTGAGTTACTACCCCGACGAGTTCAAGACCGGCCCCGGCGGCACTCTCGACCTCGACGACCCGGCGTTCTGGGAATGGTTCAGGGCCGACTACCGCGAGATGCTCGACGTCGCCCCCGACATCGACGCGCTCATCCTCACCTTCGTCGAGACCGGCGCCCGGGTCGAGAACCAGCACTCCGACGTTCTCGTCACCGCCGAGCAGAAGCTCGCCTACCTGGTCGACCAGGTGGCCGACGTCGTGGTGGAGGAGCGTGGAATGAACCTCTACGTCCGCGACTTCGGCTACTACCCCGAGGAGATCCAGCGGATCCTGGGCGCGATCGAACTGATCGACAACCCTCGCGTCCGGGTCATGACGAAGGAGACGCCGCACGACTTCTTCCTCACCCACCCGGTGAACACCTTCACCGCCGGGCTCGACCGCGACGTGCTGGTCGAGTTCGACGCCACGGGTGAGTTCCACGGCCAGGGCATCATCGCCAACACGTTCCCCGAGGTGGGGATGCAGCGTTGGCGAGCGTTCGAGCGGCAGGCCAATGTCGTCGGGTACGTAGCCCGGACCGACCGCTACGACACCTCCGGGATTGTCGACACACCGACCGAGATCAACCTCTACGGGCTGAAGCGCGCTGTCGAAGACCCTGCGGCGACCGCCGACGATGTCTACCGGGAGTTCGTCACCCGGCGGTACGGGTCCAAGGCGGCACCGATCGTGGCGAAGGCGTTCCACAACGCCCGGAACATCATCACGTCCTCGATGTACACGCTGGGAACCAACATCGCCAACCATTCCGAACTCGACTACGACCCCTACTGCTCCAGCTACTACCGCCACGTGTCCGGGAAGTGGCTCGACCCGCCGGTCGCGGACGTTCGGCACACTGTCAACCGCACCTTGCACTACTGGACCGGTGTGGTCGACCACCTCGGTCCGGTCAGCTGCAAGAGCGACTCCGGCGTCGCCCGCGAGGTGCCGTGGGTGCTCGAGAACGGCTGGCTCGACCAGGAACACGACCGGATGGACGCGACGTATCTCGGATACGTCATGAAGGAGAAGGACCACGGCGTGCGGCTGGCCGAGGAGTCGCTGGGGCTCGTCGACTCGGCGCGGAGCATCCTCGCGCCCGACCGTTACGCGGAGCTTCGAGGCTACTTCGAGCGAACGGTGCTGACCGCGAAGATCCATCGGGCGGTCGCCACGGCGTACTTCGGCTACCGGCTCTACGCACGCGGCGTACCGCCGGACGACGAGGAGGAGTTGGCCCGCACGATCTGGACCGGGTTGGACGAGGCGCACGCGGTGGCCGAACAGATCCGCGCCTACCCCGGCCCGGTGTCGGAGGGGCAGTGGACCTGGAGGGTCGACGCCGACCAGGCCGACCTCTACATCGACCGGATCGCGAACGGCTGGGACAAGTACGGCGGCATCGCCGTGCCCCGGCCGGCATCGACAAGCTCATACGGGGTCGGACCTGAAGGAGGACTTCGATGAACGCTGCAGACGGTGCCGCGGCCGGTCGGTCGCGGTGGTGCCGGATGGCGGTGGCGCTCGCCGGCCTCGCGGTCGGCGCCCTGGTGATGGGCATGGTGGCGCCACCCGTCGCGGCCGCCGAGCGCTGGACGGTACGGGCGCCCGATCCGGGTGGTCCCGTCGCGGACCTGACCTACGACGCCGTGGCCGGGACCGTGGCGCTGTCGGTGTCCCGGGGCGGGACGACGGTGCTGGAGCCGTCCACGGTCGGCATCGTGACCGAGCAGGCGAACCTGGCCGCCGGGTTGCGATTCACCGGACGGTCCGACCGCGTGGTCCTGGAACGCTATGCCACGACGGTGGGCAAGCGGATCCAGCGGCAGACTCCGATGACGGAGGCGAGGTTCGGCTTCGAAGGTGAGGGCGGCGCCAAGCTGTCGCTGGTCGTACGCGTGTCTGCCGACGGGGTCGCTTACCGGTACATCCTGCCGGCCGACAACGGCGCGGTGACCGGTGAGGCGTCTGCGTTCACGGTGCCCGCGGATGCGTCGGCGTGGCTGGCCCGGCACCGGCGCGACTACGAGAACCCGTTCCTCGAGTACACCGCGGCGTCCGCGCCCTTGGCGGACTTCCAGGTTCCGGCACTGTTCGAGGTCGACGGCACGTATCTGCTGCTCACCGAGTCAGCCTTGGACGGGTCGTACTCCGGTCCGAGGTTGCTGCACGAGGCGGCAACTGGCACGTACCGCCTCGACGTGTCGTTCTGGGATCCGCAGATCGCGGTGGACGGGCCGCTGGCCACGCCGTGGCGGGTGATGGTGGTCGGCGACCTCGCGACCGTGACCGAGTCGACGATGGTCGACGACGTGGCACCGGCGTCACGGCTGGCCGACACGTCCTGGATCCGGCCGGGGAACGCGATGTGGACGTGGCTGGCCGGCGGCCGGTCCGCCCAGCAGAGCCTCGAACGCCAGCAGGGATTCGTCGACTACGCCGCCGCGCGCGGCTGGCCGTACGTCGTGGTCGACGCGGGCTGGTACGACGACCTGGAGACCGGCGAGCGGGCCTGGACCGACCGGGTTCCGGAGTTCACCTGGATGCCGGACCTCGTCGACTACGCCAATGCGCGCGGTGTCGACATCATGACGTGGCTGCGGTTCTCCGACTTCGACACCGCCCCCGAACGCGCCGAGCGGTTCGCGCTGCTGGAGCAGTGGGGCGTCAAGGGTGTCAAGCTCGACTTCATGGACTCGGAGTCGCAGGAACGGCTGCGGTGGTACGACGACGCCCTGGCCGACATGGCCGAGCACCACCTGCTGGTGAACTTCCACGGTTCCACGGTCCCCAAGGGCTGGCACCGCACCTGGCCGCACCTCATGACGATGGAGGGTGTCCACGGCGCGGAGAAGTCGAGCAACCTCACGACGAGCCACCTCACCGCCCTGCCTTTCACGCGGAACCAGATCGGCTCGATGGACTACACGCCGATGGCGTTCCAGCGCGAGAGTCGGCCGACCTCCGACGCGCACGAACTGGGACTGTCGGTGGTGTTCGAGTCGGGCGTCCAGAACCTCGCTGGCAGCCCCGAGGCGTACGACGCGCGGCCGGAGGCGCGGCGGTTCCTCGAACAGGTGCCGACCGTGTGGGACGAGACCAGGCTGCTCGCCGGCCGGCCCGGTGATCACGTGGTGATGGCTCGGCGCAGCGGTGAACGGTGGTTCCTCGGTGCGGGGACATCGGGAGCCGCGCGGACCCTTGAGGTGGCGTTGGACCTCCCCGACGGGCTCTGGCTGGTCGAGGTCGTCAACGACGACGCCGCCGGGCTGGTCCGCGACCGGCAGGTGCTGAACGCGGGCGAGATGCTGTCGGTCGATGTCGTGGCCGAAGGCGGGTTCGCCGGTCTCGCCTGCCGGTGGACACCGCAGCGCACCACGTGCGACTCCACGGGCTGAGCGACGGCCCTCCGCCACTCCCAAGCCTCGATACGCGCGGTCGCGGGCCAACATGGCCACGAGGAGCTCACCCTGAAGCTGGGATCGGAACTGGAGGGAGCCAGGATGAGCAGCGTGGGGACGTAGACGTCGACCGCGGCCGGGAGGTTGCCGACGTGCTGGCCGGTGTTTACGGCCTCAGCGTGCGGCGACTGCGCCCGGGCCCGGACGGCACCCACACCCGCAACTACCTCGCCGACGCCCACGACGGGAGCGTGTGGTTCGTCAAGACCTACCCCGGGGCCGACCGGGCGGAGCTCGATCGCCAGCGCGCGGCCGTGGCGCTGGCGGCGTTCGCCGCCACCGGCAACGTGCCCGTACCCGCTGTATTGCCCGCCGAGAACGGTGAGCTGCTGCACCACGCGGCCCCACGCTGACGGCTTCATGGGCTGGGCAAGGCAGGCGATCGAGGAGCGGCTGACCTGGTGGCCGACCTTGGCGCGGCTGCTCGACGGCGTGCCGCCGCTGACGGTCCAGGTGGTGCACGGGGACCTGGCCTCGCCGAACCTGTTGCTGGACGGGGATCGGGTGGCGGGCATCATCGACTTCAGCCCTCCGAGCCCGCGGCCGGCGGTGTGGGAGCTGGCGCGCATCGGCTGCGACCCGCGCACCGTGCTCGCCTGCGAGGACTGGCCGTACGGCGTTGCCCGGCTGGTCGCCGCGTACCAACACGCCTACCCCGCGGTTCCCGCCGCCGAGTTGGTGGCGTGCGTCCGGGTCGGGCTCGTCTACTCCGCCACCTCGTCCTATCCGCTCGCCGAACCGCTGGTGAACCCGACCGCCGTCACCCCCTCGCTGCAGACCTACGCCCGCGCCCGCCACCGCGCCGCGGAGTTGATGCTCGAACGACTTGCGGAGGCCGAAGCCGTGCTGCGCATGGGGACTGGAGAGATGCCGAGGTAGCCGGTTGTCAGGGCCAGGCGTGTTGTGACACGCTCGGCTCGTTGTTGAAGAGTCGTCTCGTGGCGTTCCGCCGTCGAGATGGCAGTTGCTCGCAGCTGCCCACTTCCCGATCGAGGGGTGGGTGGGATGCTGCGCTCTTTTTCTCAGCCGGCAGTTGGCCGTGCGCACCGCCGTCGTCTTGGCGAGCTGCAGGCGGCGCTCGAGGCCCATCAGGCGTACTGGCACCCCTCGCCGTTCCACGTGCGCCGCCCGGACTGGTGTGTGGCCCGACCTGAGTTGGCCGACGCGGTGCTCGGCATCGACAGCCTCACGGTCGAAACGCTGTCCCACGACCCCGACGCCTGCCGCGACTGGCTCACACCCTGGCTTCCGGTCGTTGACACACTCGGCCGGCTGGTGAACCTCCCGCCTCTGCCTGTCCGTGATCTGCCGGCCATGCCCCCTCGCCTCGACCGACGTATCCGCGGCCGCAAACGCGACCAGATCGAGGCCTTCGCCGCGCACGCACCGCCTGCACAAGGGCCCCTGCTCGAGTGGTGCGCCGGGAAGGGGCACCTGGGGCGGCGGCTCGCAATCGCCGACCGAGTACCCGTGCAATCGCTGGAGATCGACCCAAAGCTGTGCGCCGACGCCACCCAGCTCGCCGAGCGCGCCGGCATCGACCAGACAGTGCTCTGCGCCGACGCCCTGGACGACGACTCCCATGCATGTGTGAAAGCCGTACGGTACTCGCCCTGCATGCCTGCGGCGAACTGCACCGCGCTCTCGTACGCGGTGCGGCACGCGCTGGCGCCAACGGCTACGTCATTGCCCCGTGCTGCTACCACCGCGGGATTGCTGACGCCTATCGTCCGCTCGCCCGCGACGCCTCGCTGCCTCTTGACGCCGACCTCATCCGGCTGGCCGTGACTGAAACCGTGACGGCTCCGCGTCACGACCGCCGGCGCCTTGCCCGTGACCAGGCCTGGAAGTTGGGGTTCATCGCCTTGCGCAACGAGCTCGAAGGAGAGGCGGCTCGCACCTTCCGCCCAGTGCCTTCGCGCTGGGTGTCAGGCGACTTCACCGACTTTTGCCGCACACTGGCACAGCGCGAGGGTGTAGACCTGCCGGCCGCAGTTCAGTGGGCGCATTGGCTCGCCGTCGGTGAGCAGCGCCGTGCCGAGATCCGCCGCCTCGAGCTTGTCCGCCACGCGTTTCGCCGCGCATTGGAGTTGTGGCTCGTCATGGATCTCGTCGTTGGACTCGAAGAGGCCGGTTTCGACGTGCAGGTCGGCGACTTCTGCGATCGCTCGATCACCCCACGCAACCTGCTCGTCGTTGCGCAACGCTAACAGTCACTGCCCGTTGTTGGGCTCAGTTGCGCACACCGACGTCGGGCCAGCCTCGATGGGCGGCCCAGTCGTCAGCCAGGATCGCCATGATGTCAGCGTCGATCCAGGCTCCTTCCCAGCGCAGAGCATGGCGCTTGGTTCCCTCGTGGACGAAGCCGACCTTCTGATAGACGTGCCGGGCTCGAGGGTTGAACGCGAAGACTTCCAGGCCGACTCGGTGCACACCGACCGTCTCGAAGGCGTACGCCAACACCAGCCGAGTCGCTTCGGTGCCCATCCCGCGTCCGACCGCGCGAGCGCCGATCAGCGCGATCCGGAACGAGCACGATCGATTGACCTGATCGAGCTGCATCAGGACTACCTCGCCGACATACTGCTCCGTGGCCCGCTCCACGACCGCCAGATCGAGGCGGTCATCCTGCTCACCCCGCGTCGCATACCACCGTTCCAGCCGCTTCCGATCCAACGCCGCATGCGTGCCGGTTAGCCGGACCGTCTCCGGATCGGTGACCAACTCGGCCGCGCCATCGACGTCGGCCACACCGACCGGCCGCAGCAGTACGAGATCGCCGAGCAAGGTCGGTTTGGCAGCGAGCGTGATGCCGTTCACCATGACCACGATCCTGCCCTGCTCGATGATCCGAGCGCGAACTGTGCAGCGGCCCCTGCGTTCTCTGTAGTAGCGATCCGTGACGGTGTACGCAGGAAGGGAAATCGTTACGACCGTGACCGGCATGTTCCCCTCCTTCGGCCGGTGCGACGGAACAGGCTCCAGGCGACCATCCGCCGGTGCCTTCAACTCCACTGGCGGAAGACGGGTGTGAACGGAAGGATGTCACCTCGTGTTCGCATGCCTTCCCATCCTCGTCGTCGTGCCTCATGCTGACGCCGGCGACCGCACCAAGTGGACATCTGATCAGGATCTCCGGCCGTTGACCGACCTGGGCCGCGCCCAAGCAACGATGCTCGCGGCGGCCGTGGGACGTGTCGATGCGATCGTGAGTAGCCCCGCTCGCCGCTGCGTGGAGACCGTCGAACCGATCGCAGCTGCCTCCGGTGCGGAGATCGAGTTGGATGAAGACCTACGCGAGCTGACCTATGTCACCGAGCACGAGAGTTGGGACGCCTGGACGCTCGATCCACAGTGGCGCGCCCAGTTGCTTGCCGCCGCAGGTCTCGGACGTGCAATACGGACGCTCGCGAGGATCGAGGAGTCTGTGGGCGCCGGCGGTCGTGTCGCGATCAGCGCGCATGGCGACCTCGTTCCGCTCTTCGGTCTGCTCGCGGCGGGATACTTCCGGGTTCCCGCTCCCGTGCCCGCCGCGCGCGGCGGGTGCTACGAGATCGACCCAACGAACGCGTCCCGCCCGATCAGAACGCTCGGCGCACTGGTTCCACGACCCGACCCAGCCTGACGTCTCGGCATCCGGTCGAGGAAATCGCCAGACCAAGATCCACCGTTGGTCGGACGCACGCTGATCGGGACCTGCAGGTCCTCGCTCGGAGCGCGGAGTCCACGCACCTGGATCTTCTTGCTGTAGGGCACCAAGTGCCCGCAGGGGTCCAGCTGGGCGATCAGGTCGTCGAGGTTTCCTCGGCCTGCGTGGTGTGCGGGCCTGCGCCGAGTTCGGTGTCTGGCTCGCCGTCGAGTGAGAGGATGCCGGTGACTCCTGCGGGGAGTTCGGTCTCGACCGTCAGCCCGCCGTTGTCGGTGCGCCAGCTGACCCGGATTGGGCCGTGTGGCGTGTCGAGACTGGTCTTGGCCCAGGTGAGGCCGCCGCCCGGTCGCGGTGCGATCAGGACCCGCGAGTAGCCCGGCTCGAGCGGCGCGATGCCGCCGATCACCCGGTGCATCCAGTCCGCGACCGCGCCGAGTGCGTAGTGGTTGAAGCTGGTCATCTCACCGGGGTTGATGGTGCCGTCGGGCAGCATCGAGTCCCAGCGTTCCCAGACCGTGGTGGCGCCCATCGTCACCGGGTACAGCCATGACGGGCACTCGCGCTGCATGAGCAGGGCGTAGGCGGCGTCGAGGTGACCGGTCTTCGTCAACGCGTCGGTGATGAACGGAGTGCCGGCGAAGCCGGTCGAGATCCTGAAGCCGCTCTCTGCCACCAGTTCTGATAACCGGTTGCCCGCGAGCTGCTCGGCCGGCTCGTCAAGCAACCCGAAGGTGATCGCCAGCGTGTAGACCGTGGTGCAGTCGGAGACGATGGTGCCGTCGGTAGACACGTAATGGGTGTGGAACGCCGTGCGGGTCCGGTCGGCCAGCGCCTCGAAGTCCGCCGCGTCCTCCGCCCGCCCCAGCAGGGCGGCGGTCTCGGCGACGATCCGGGCGGAGCGGAACAGGCACGCGGTGGCGACCACGCCCCTGTCGGCCTTGGCGTTCCACGGCTCGTGCGGTGAGGCGTCCGGGTCGAGCCAGTCGCCGAACTGAAAACCCGTGTCCCACAACCCGTTCGGCGAGGAGAGCGTGCCGACCCGCCGCACGTGCGCGGCCATCGAGTCGTACTGGCGCTCGAGCACACCGCGGTCGCCATAGGCCTGGTACAGCGTCCAGGGCACCCACACCGCGGCATCGCTCCAGACCGCTGTGCTGTCAGGCTTGGGGAACTCCGCCGGGCTGGGCAGGAGCTTGAGGACGTCGGGGATCACGAACGGCACCACGCCCTCGTGGTGGCGCTGCTCCAGGGCCAGGTCGACCAGCCAGTCGGACAGGAAGGCACTGACGTCGAACAAATACGCCGCCGACGGGGCAAAGGCGGCGATGTCGCCGGTCCAGCCGAGCCGCTCGTTACGCTGCGGGCAGTCGGTCGGCAGGTCGAGGAAGTTGCCCTTGGTGCCCCACACGACGTTGCGGTGCAGTTGGTTGAGCAACGGCTCGGAGCACTCGAAGAATCCGGTACGTCGAAGCTCGGAGTGCACGACGACCGCCTCGACCGAGTCGGCGGTCAGCTCCCCTGGCCAGCCGGTGATCTCTGCGTACCGGAACCCGTGGAAGGTCATCGTCGGCTCGAAGAAGTCCTCGCCGCCGCTGAGGATGAACCGGTCGGTCGCCTGGGCGTCGCGCAGCGGCCGGACGCCGAGCTCGCCATCCTCGAGGACCTCGGCATGTCGGATCCGGATCTCGGCGCCGCGCGGGCCGCGGACGGTGAACCGCAGCCAGCCGACCAGGTTCTGGCCGAAGTCGACCAGCGTCCGCCCCGATGGTGAGCTCCAGACCTTCACCGGCGCGAGCACCTCGTGCCGCTTCACCGGCGGACCGACGTACGGCACCAGCCGGGCCACCTCGAAGTCGAGCCCGCGCGCGTTCAGAACCCCCCACTGCTGCTTCGCGCCGAAGGCGTACCAGTCCGGGTCCCGCCGGCGGGCGTCGATGGTCTGCCCGTCATAGATGTCGTCAGCCAGGACGTCGGTGCCGACAACGGTCCAGGTCCCATCGCTCACGACCACCTGCCGGTGCCCGTCGGCGAAGCCGATCTCCAGCTGGGCGATGATGCCGAGCCGGTCACCGTACAGCTCGCGCATCCCGGAGAAGCCGAGCCGGCCGCGGTACCAGCCGTTGCCTACAGCAACGGTGAGGACGTTGCGGTCCGCCAGGTGTGCGGCGACGTCGTAGGAGCGGTACCGCAGCCGCCACTCGTAGCTGCTCCAGCCGGGGCTGAGCACATCGTCGCCGACCGGGCGGCCGTTGATAGCAGCATCGAAGACACCGAGGCTGCTGATGTGCAGCACTGCAGACTCGACGCGACCGTGACCGGCGTCGAGCTCGACCTCCTTGCGGAACAGCGGAGCCGAGCCAAGGTCGGCGTACGGCGTGATCATCGAGGCGGACCAGGAAACGGACATGTTCACCTTTCGGCCGGGCGGTCGCGGTGCGGGCTCAGCCCTCACGAGGTGCGCGCGCAACCGCGAGTGCGAGGTCCGCTGTGTAGGCGGCCTCGAGGTCTTCGTCCCATGGCTCTGACTCTGCTGCCAGCGAGTCGAGAACGGTTTCGGGTCGGGTAGCGCCCGAGACCACTGACAGCACGGGCGACGATGCCAGAAGAGCGCGTAGTTGCAGGCGTTGGAGTGAGACACCACGCGCGTTCGCCATGCCCGCGAGGCGTGGTGCCTGGGCCGCGGCCGAGGACCGCACGGGTGAGTATGCGAAGAACGGAACGTCGTTGGCTTCGCACCAAGCAAGCACGTCAGCTGACTCACGCCCCATCGAACTGTGGTGATTCTGTACGGCGTCGATGCGAGCGACTGCAGTAGCCCGCTCGAGCGCGCCGATGCTGACGTTCGACAGTCCGATTCGGGCCACCTTTCCCTCGTCGCGAAGCGATGCGAGAGCTGAGACGCCTTCCTCTACGGGTTGTTCGGCGAGATCGACTCTGTGCAGGTAATAGAGGTCGAGGTATTCGCCGCCGAACACGCGCAGGCTTGTCTCGACGTCAGATCGGATCCGACGTTCGCTGATGTCCGCATCCCAGGAGGTCGCGCCGATTCGCGAATGTCCTCCCTTCGTCCCGACCATGACGCTCGTACCTCTGGCGGCCTCAGCGGCCAGCTCTTCGCCGTACAAGGTCGCATCGACGTGGGCGTACGCACGTGCGGTGTCGAGGATCGCAGTGCCCGCATCGATGCCGGATCGGATCGTGGCGAGGTCAGCCGACCGGTCACGCGGAGCGAACGAGAAGCCGGCAACCCCGAGAGCCACGCGGCCGACGAGTGCCGTCATACGGCCCCCTCCCTCACCGCCGATCTTGGTCTGCGATGGGTCTTGACCTGATACTTCGCGATGCCTTCCGCAGCGGCCTGGCTCGCGATCCAGGTCCCGGCACCTGGGCTTGGCGTTCGAGTCGGAGGTGACCACCCAGGCGACGCCTGCGAGGAGGCCGACGCCGCAGACGGGCCGATCTCTGCGCTGGGAAACGTTACCCCAGAGGGACTGATGTCCGCGACAACTGACCGCCTCCACGGTCGGGCTGTCAGGCCCAGCCATGCTGGGCCGCGAGGCGGTGCGGCGTCACTCAGGTCGAGGACTTCACCTGGAGTGGTGTGTGCTCGGCGATGGTGTCGATCAGCCTCGGTTGATCGAGCTTGGGGACCACCCGATGCACGGTGGACAGGACCACGGCCATCACCAGGAACGTGGCACCGGTGACGCCGGTGGCACCGGCGACATAGGCACCGAGCAGTCGGCTGGTATCGAGGTCGACCGGCGGTGTCAATTCACCCTGGTCGGTGAGGCCGGTGGCGAGCACCGCAACAGCAAGCAGACTGCCACCCACCAGAGCCAGGATGGCGACCGTTCGGTGATGAGAATCGGCAGGTTCGCTGACCGGTTGGTTTCTCTGAGCAACAACCAGCAGATAGCCACCCCCGGCCGCCCACGACCCCACGATGAGCAGAGAAGCCAGCGCGTCACTGGGCCTGTGCCAGCCAGCCGACAACGTGGCGATACCCGTCAGCGCCGTGTACGCCGCGCCGACCACCGCAGTCGGACTGCTCAGCCGCGACGGCAACACCAGCACAGCCGCAACGGTAATTGCAGCCGCCACCGTCACATGACCACTCGGCATACTGTTCGGTGCACCGATGTTGGTCCCTGCGATATCGAAATCCGGGCGCTCGATCAAGAAACGCTTCAACACCTGGCTGGTGACATTGGCACCGACGACCAGCAATGTGGCAACAACCGCGAGACGATAGCGACGACGAGCAACCGCAACAAAGCCGATAGCCACCGTCGCCACCACCAGCGAAACGACCGTCACTGCGTTGAGTATCAGGTTGACCAGATCCTCGACCTGGCTCCGACCAATGGTGCTGGCCCGCAACACACTGGCATCAAGCACCTGGCCACGGGGCGTACGGATAAAGATCCACCAGACCAACGCCAACCCGACGACCTGCGAAAACGCCAACAGAAGCAACCAGCCGGCAACCAGCCCACGCACAAGACGCATCATGCGCGCACGTTACCCGGGCATTCACCGGAATACCCCACAAAACATGGCACAATCCGGCGGTCGCACGGCTCGGCCCTGGGACCTGCGAACCGCCGGGCGGCCGGTGCCGGTCATGTGCGTGGGTCTGCTGTGGAGCCTGGGTATGGACTCCGGGCGCGGAGGGGCCGAGGGTGAGCGGTCGCGCTGATCGTGCCGTCAACGGATGGCGGCGGACGGTGGGTCAACGAAAGGGGAGGGGCGGGTGGATGCTGTTCAGGCGGCGTCTCGTGACGATCTCGTGGTGGGCGAACGATACGTCGTTCGCGACCAGCTGGGGACCGGCGGTTGCGCTGTCGTCCACCTCGCCGACGACCTGCGACTCGGCCGTCGCGTCGCGGTCAAGATGCTTCACCCACACCTCGCTGCCGACGCGGAGATCGCTTCGGCGTTCGTACGTGAGGCGTGGATAGCCGCGTCGCTGAACCATCCAGGCATCGTGGCTGTCTACGACGTCTGCGATCCGGAAATCATCGACCAGGATGTGCCGTGGATGGCGTTGGAACTCGTCAACGGTCAAACGGTCCGGGAGATCCTCGAGACGAGCGGGCCGATGACCCCCCGAGAAGCCTTGACAGTAACCGCGCACGTCCTGGACGCGCTCGGGCACAGCCATGCCAGCGGGATCGTCCACCGCGACGTCAGTCCCGGGAACGTCATGATCACGGTGTCTGGTCAGGTGAAGGTGACCGACTTCGGTATCGCCGCCGCGGTCAGTTCGACGACAGGTGCCGGTTCACGAGCTGACGACAGCCAGGTGGTACTCGGTACGCCTTCCAGCATCTCTCCCGAACAGGCACGTGGTGCCGAGATCGACGCGCGTAGCGATCTGTACTCGGTCGGATGCCTGCTCTTCGCACTGCTCACCGGAACGTCGCCGTTCACCGGCGAGTCGGCGCACGCCACCGTGTGGGCCCACGTCCACCAGGAGCCGCCATCTCCCTCGGCGATCAATCCGGACGTTCCGCGCTCCCTCGACCCACCGGTCCTACGGGCACTCGCCAAGGATCCCGCCGACCGCTTTCCGGACGCTGCGGCGATGCGAGCGGCGATCATCGCCGCCGCTCACGACCTGCCTGTCGACGACCACTCGCGGCCCCTCGCCGCCGACCTGCTACCAGACACCCAGGACCCTCCCGCGCGTCAGCCAGGCCGGCTCGTGCTCGCCATGACAGGCGCCGCCCTGGTGTTGTGTCTGCTCTCAGGGTGGTCACTCTGGTGGTCCACGCTGGATCGACAGGCGCCGGACGGGAGTGGCGAACTCGCCTCAGTCGTCGTTCCGGATCTTGCGGGTCTGACGGTCGCGGAGGCCGAACACCGCCTACGTGCCAGGGGGTTGCGTACCGGCGAGCACCGTGTTGTGGAGAGCGATGCTGTGCGGTCAGGGCGGGTGATTCGTTCCGAACCGCCGGCCGGTGCACTGGTCGCGCGGAGGGATACGGTCCGGCTGGTGGTGTCCTCCGACGCCGCAGAGGTGACAATGCCGCAGCTGGCGGGTCTCTCCCTCGACCAGGCCAGCATCGCCTTGGACCGAGCTGGGCTACGGCTCGGCGCGACCACCGAACGGGACGCATCCGACAGGGCACGAACGGTGCTGGATACCACGCCGGTGGGCGGCGCCACCGTGCTGGCCGGCACCAAGGTCGAGCTCACCGTCGCCAGTGGGTGGTCGTCTGTACCAGACGTGACCGGATACTCCGTAGCGGACGCTCGCCGCGCGCTGGAGCTGGCCGGCTTCCGGCCACACCTGACCAGCGAGGGAACGTCGTCATCGTCGGTTGCCAACCAGCCAACGGTCCTGAGCACCCGCCCGCAAGCCGGGACCAGGTCACGAGTGGAAAGCGCGGTACACATGCTGTTGGCTGGCAAGGAGGTGTCGCCCACTCCTCGCGCGTCGACGAACGGTCCGAAGCCGACCCCCACTCCGTCCTCCCCTCCGCCGAGACCGTCTCCACAGCCGACGCCAAGCACGCGCCCAACCACTCCGAGGCCGACAGAGACGCCCACGGCCACTCCCACACCCACACCCAGTCCGAGTCCCTCACCGACACCCACATCCGAACCATGACAGCGCTCCTTGTGGATGCCGCCGCTACTGCATCGGGTGGGCACGTGCGGTGAAACCCCACAGACGCCTTTGGTGCCAGATGGCCGTCAGCTGAGCTGAACCCAGATGGACTTTCCGCCGGCAGTATCTGTCGTGACCCCCCACCGAGCGGCGAGCTTGTCCACGATATGCAGGCCCCGGCCACCCTCGGAATCACTCGTCAAGTCCCTCATGGCCGGAGCAACTGCAGATCCGTCGGAGATTGCCAGGTAGACGCCGCCACTCTGATCCGCGCGGACGAGGAGATGCAGGACCCCTCCGTCACTCGCATGCCGAACTGAGTTGGTGACGAGTTCGGAAACGACCAGGCGCGCAACTTCCACCGCATCGTCAAGATAGGGCCGCCCCCAGGCGAGCAGGAGTTCCTCGACAAGGCGTCGGGCAGCCCCGGGCGAATGCACCGTAGCGGGAAGGTCTATCTCGGCCCACCACTCTGTGTCCGCCATGGACTTCACCACTTTTCCGTCCCCGATTGCTACCGAGTCACCTTCCCGGAGACGGACGACAACGACCCAGATGTCCGGTACAGGCCGCCATGGCCCCCAAGCGTGACCGGGCAACTGCGCTCTGGAGACAGCCCCCACAGTTCACCCGAACCAGTCCAGGCACACGGCGGTGGCGTCGTCCTGCAGCTTGCCGTCGCAGTAGTCCATCACGCGTGAGGTGATCTGCCGCACGAGTTCGGTCGGGGCGTGCGCCCGGGAGTCGGTGAGGACGGAGGCGACTCGCGAGCTGCCGAAATGATCAGAGCTGTCCCCCGCTCTTCCATCAAGGATGCCGTCGCTGAGCAGGAGCAACCTGTCATCGGGCTGAATGTCCACTCGATGAAGGGTGTAGTCGTAACCAGGCTCGACTCCAAGCGGTGGGTCTGGCGGAAGGGCGAGGGGCACCACCTCCCCCTTCCGCAGGATGAGAGCTGCCGGATGTCCGGCGTTGATGGCAGACGCCTCGCCGGTGGCCGTGTTCAGGTGCACCATGAGGCTGGTGACGAAGGCGTCCTCGCCAAACTGCTCCACCAGGCGATCTGAGGCCGCTTCGGCCTGTTGCCGAATCCCGCCGTTGCACCGGCGGACGTTGCGCTGGGTCGACACCGTGAGGCTCGCCATCAGTGCCGCACGAAGCCCGTGGCCCATCGCGTCGTTGACGGTGGTGGTGACGATACCCCTGTCGACTGCGTAGTCGAAGCTGTCCCCGCCGATCTCATAGGCAGGCTCGAGGTTGCCGGCGATGGACAGAGTTCGATCCTGATAGGCCAGTACAGGAAGCAACTCCCACTGGATCTCGGCAGGGAGTTGGAGGTCCCGACGCCGGCGTACCCGCTCGAATCGATCCGTGTAGCGGCGCGCTTCGGCTATGACATAGCCAAGCAGTTGGGCCATCAGCCGCAGCTCACTCCAGCAGTCCGTCTGTTCACGATCGAGTCTCACCGCAAGGACTCCGAGGCGTTCCCGCCGTACGGAGACCGGGACGAACACCAACGTTCCCGACCCATCGTCGACGCTCACGGGTCGTTGGGTCCGGAATGCCTTGCCCGCGGTCGGCCCATCCACCTGATGGACCTCGGCTGCCAGCGGACCCCACTGCCCAGGAACGGGTTCCAGGGTGGTTTCCGCGTAGTCGGCGAGAAGCAGGACGCCTGCGCTGGCACCCGTGGTGTCGCGGAGACGATGGAAGAGAACATCCATGAGCTCGAAAGGAGGAGAAGCATCCAGCTCCACCAGCAGGTCGCCGAAGTGGCGGCCAAAGCCAGCTCCAGCCGTATCCGGTTGACCGTTTCCGCTGACGCCGTCCTGAGGGTGGCTCGGACCAATCGGGCCGTTGCGGCTCATTCCCATCCCACCGACTGCCGGCGCCCCCGCGGCCCGCCCTGGGCCCGCCGCCACCCTACGTTGCGACCCGAGGCAGGTTCGCTGTCAGTCGCGACGATAGCGGGCGTCGTAGAGGCAGTAGGTGCCGAAGCAGGCCAGGCCCGCCGCCACCAGTCCGAGCAGCACCCGTCCGTACGGCTGGCCGGCCAGCGTCTGCAGAGCGGCATCAAGACCGAGGGGCTTGGCGGGATCGTGGGTAACGGCTGCGACGATGACCAGGCCGCCGAGTGTGCCGTACGCGACGCCGAGAGCCGGGTAGCCGATCTGTCCGAGCCGGACGGCAGCCTTGCGGGCAACGGGTCCGGTGCCGGACAGGTCGAGGTCATCGGTGAAGCGCCGCGTCAGTCCTCGGTGGACAAGGAAGACCGCGATGACGACCACGGCCGCGCCCACAGTCCCGACCAGCAGCGGACCGTACGGAAGTGCGAGGACCTGAGCGGTCACGGTCGTGTCGACGCCAGAAGAGCTGTGGCCGCTCGTGGCGACCTTCCCGGCGGTGTAGGCAAGGACGCCGAACACCACCGCTTCGCCGACGCTTGTCAGGCGCTTGCGGATCCGCGTCGTCCTGGACCTGGTGCCGCGGTAGCCCCAGACGGCCTCGGCGACCTGCCAGAGAGCCAGCGAGCTCAGACCGACCACGACGGCCCAGAGGATGAAGGGACCGCCGGGCTGGGACGCCAGCGCCTGCAGGGCACCTGACTTGTCGGTCTTGGCGCCGCTGCCGGCCTCGCCCGTGGCGACTTTCACCGCCAGGAAGGCGATCAGCAGATGGACGAGCCCATAGGCGATGATTCCGATGCGACCCAGCAGCCGCACCGGAGAGCTACGTGCGGCGCGCCTGGTGGCGTCCTCGGCCTCGGCGGCCGTGTGCAACGGAGCCGTCCGTTCTCAGCGACGGCCGCGGCGGCCGCGGACCGCGCGCCAGACCAGCAGGACCAGGACCGACCCGGCGATCGCGGTCAGCCACGATGACGCATCCCAGAACCCGTCCATCGGGTCGGACTTCAACAAGGCGGTGGCCAGGAAACCCCCGACGAGGGCGCCGATGACACCGATCACGAGTGTGACGAGAAGGCCGCCAGGATCGCGGCCTGGTAACAGGAACTTCGCGATGATGCCGCAGAGCAGGCCGAGGATCAGAAACGCAACGATACCCATCGATGCTCCCAAGGTCTTGGGGTGTGGTCGGCGCCGGTCAGCGACCGAAGTGGGGCTCGACTAGACGAACCGGGGTCAACGCGCCGTTGCGCCGACCCCGGATCCTTTGTTGTACGGCTCGAAAGTCCCCCGCGAAAGTCGTAGTCAAACCGTAACTATTCGCTGTCACGTCGCGTGTGGGGCTCCGCCCCACGGTTGTGGTCGGTTTCGCATGCGCGCATACTCGGCCATGTGGAGACTCCGCCGACGCGGGGGAAAGCACCGCAAATTGTGCCGTCTCGGGACGGGTTGTACCTGGCGGGGGACATCGACCGGTCGGCCTTAGAAGAGCTACGCCGCTGCCTGGCTTCGTTGGGTCAAGTCAAGGGCGACGTACACCTCCACCTCGGCGACGTGACATTCATCGACGTTGCCGGTGCGACGGAGATCGCGCGCTTGGCTTCACACCTGGGGCCAGACGACGGGCTGGTGTTGCACGATCCGCCGGACGAACTTCGGCGAGTCCTCGACTTGATGTTCGGAGTGCCCAAGAACATCCGGGTGGTTTCGTCATGAACAGTCTGAATGGCCAAACGAAACCGTTTCTCCATGATGCAATGTTCTACCATTCCACACCTGGCTTCTTGGCAGGCGCCATGCGATTCATTCGACATGGCCTGAGTTCGGGCTCCGCGGTACTGGTCGCGGTGGCACCACGCAAGATCGACCTGCTGCGCTCCGAGCTGGGACCGAAGTGGCCCCGGGTGCGATTCGTCGACATGGACAAGGCGGGCAGAAACCCGACTCGGATCATCGCAGAGGTCCTGTATGCATTTGCCGACGAACACACCGGCCAGCGCGTGGCCATCGTCGGCGAGCCGATCTGGCCCGGCCGCACCGACGACGAGTACGTGACGGCCGTTCAGCATGAGGCACTGATCAATATCGCGTTCGCGCATCGACCCGTCGAAATTATCTGCCCCTACGACCTGGACGGCCTGGATTCGAGGGCAATCCGGGATGCGATGCGTAGCCACCCGACCTTACGCTCCGAGGGCGGAACACGATGGGATAGCTGCCTTTACGCGGACCCGACTACGCTGGCACGTGAATGCCTCAAGTCGTTGCCGGAGCCAGCTTCTGCACCCGAGACACTTGTCTTCTCCGACGGTGCGCTTGACAGCGTCCGACACCTCGTGGCTGCAGTGGCCCGACGGGCCCACCTGCGGCCTGATCTGGTCACAGACCTCAGGCTGGCGGTGAACGAAGTCGCCACCAACACTGTCGCCCACACCGACGGTCCCGGCATCCTCCGCGTTTGGCACGAGCACGACGAAGTTGTGTGTGAGGTCAGGGACGCGGGTCACATCTCCGACCCACTTGTCGGACGGCACCCCGTACCAACTGACGCTGACAGCGGACGCGGCCTCGTTCTGGTCAACAAGATCTGCCACCTGGTGCAGATCGACCGAGGCGCAGTAACGACCACGATCCGCCTGCACATGCACCTCGCATCGGCGGCATAGAGGGTCAGCGGTCATACGGGCACCTGCTGGACTCGGCCCAGGGCGAGAAGTCACTACGAGGCACGCCTGTATCGAGCCACGCCGCAGGACGGCAACTGCTCGGCGGACATGCTCCTGACCAAGCCATCGTGGTGGGCCAGGTCGGCGTCGGCACCCACTGGACAGATCCCGGCCATGACACCCGCGAGGGGTCAGACGATTCAGGAGTCACAACGGGCGCCGAGTGGCCGGCGCTCACCCTGCCAGCCAGCCCCAGGCCAGCCGTCACAAACTTACAGACGACTCAGTCGAACTGGCGGACCAAGAAGATCTTGACCCCGCCTGAGCTGGGCAGACGCAACCCAACGCTGCGCGCTCCACGGTTGGACACACGCCCGATCGCCGGCCCCACACGCGTTCCCGCAGGCCACCCCCGAACTCGGCGGCCTCATGCGTCCATCACTGCGAAACCAGGGTCCGTCGCCCTCCCGGTTACAACGGTGGAAACAGGATGTGGGCAGGACCCTTGCGCAATCTTTACAAGGATGCAAAAGTGCCGTCGGTCATGTCGGACTGCTACGGCGTCACCGGGGGCGGGGCCTGCAACCGAACGGGTATGACTTCGAGGAGGAAGTCCATGAACCGTCCATTCTCTGTCGCTCCAGACCCCGATCGGACTGGACGTGCGGCGGCGTCGCAGCTCGGTCGGCGGGCTCTGCTCGGCGGTGCGGTCGCGGCCGGAGTCGGACTGGTCGCTGCATGTAGTCCGGGATCCTCGGGCCGTCCGGGACAGACCGCACCGAAGGGCGACGGTGGCGCCGAGGGCTACGACGGCCCGGCAGTTGAGCTTGCCTTCTGGCACGGCCTGACCGGTGGTGACGGCCCGATCATGAAGGACCTCACCGCCAGGTTCTCCAAAGAGTTCCCCAAGATCACCATCAAACAGCAGGCGATCGCGTGGGAGCAGTACTACGAGAAGTTGCCGGCGGCGGTCAGCCAGGGCAAGGGTCCGGACATCGCGATCATGCACATCGACCGGGTGCCGACGAATGCCGCCCGGCGGGTGATCCAGCCACTTGACGACGTCAATGACGCGCTCGGGCTCGGCGAGGGTGACTACGTGCCGATCGCCTGGCAGGCCGGCCAGTACGACGGTCAGCACTGGAGCGTTCCGCTGGACATCCACTGCGCCGGGCTCTACTACAACAAGAAGACGATGGAGCAGGTCGGGCTCGATCCGGAGACGCCGCCCACCAACGAGGAGGAGTACCTCTCCGCGCTGGACGCGGCGAAGTCCAAGGGTGTGCAGGGCATGTGGGTGTCCGCGCTGAGTGCCCCCGGGCTCCTCTGCCAGACCCTGCTGTACCAGTTCGGCGGCCAGATGGTGGCCAAGGACGGCTCAGCGGTCGAGTTCGGGTCGGAGGCCGGAGTCAAAGCCGTCGAGTGGCTGAAGATGTTGATCAAGGAGGGTTACAGCCCGCCGAAGGCGGCCGCCGACGGTGACGTGGTGTCGTTCCAGAACAACAAGTCGTTGTTCATGTTCAACGGCTCGTGGATGGTCACGCCGCTGAATGACGTCAAGGAGCTGGAGTGGGGTGCCGCGATCGTGCCGAACATCGGCGGCACCGAGGCGGTCTGGTCCGGCTCGCATCAGATGGTGTTGCCGGACAACCGGGGCGGTGCAGACGAGAACCGGTCGAAGGCGGGCCGGGTGTTCCTGAACTGGCTGTCCAAGCACTCTCTCGACTGGGCCGATGCCGGCCAGGTTCCGGCTCGCAACGACGTCCGCGACGATCCCAAGTTCGACGAGAAGGGTCCGGTGGTCGAGTTCGCCAAGCAGCTGGACTACATCAACTTCACTCCGCCGATTCCTGGTATCACCGACTGCCTGGTGGACTGGGCACCGGCGGTCAGCTCGGCGATGCTCGGTCAGAAGGACACCGCGACCGCATTGGGTGAGGCGCAGGAGAAGGGCAACAGAATTCTCCAGCAGAACATGGAGAAGTACGGATGAGCACCGCCACCACGCCCGGGTCGGTGACAGGGGTAGGTCCGGGCGCGCGTGGCCAATCAGCGCCCAGGAAGGTCCGCTACCACCATCCGGTGACGCCGTATCTGTTCATCCTGCCGTTCGTGATCTTGCTGGTTACGTTCGTCATCGGGCCGGCGTTCTTCGGCGTGTGGATCAGTCTGCACAGCTGGGACTACATGCTTCCGCAGAAGCCGTTCGTCGGGCTGAAGAACTACACAGACCTGTTCAGTCCGGGGTCGTTGACCTTCGAGAGCTTCTGGAACGGGATGCGGGCAACCGCGATCTTCACCGTGATCAGCGTCCCGTTCCTGGTGATCTGCCCGTTGGTCGTCGCGTTGATCCTGAACCGTAAATTTCCCGCACGCAACGTCTTCCGGGCGATCATCTTCGCTCCGTTCGTGTTGGGGATCGCCATCGTCGGCCTGCTGTGGAACTACCTGCTCGACACCCAGTTCGGGTTGATCAACGCCTTTCTCGGCCTGTTCGGGGTGCCACCGGTCGGCTGGACGCAGGAGCAGCCGGCCGCCTGGGTTGCCTTGGTGGGGATGACGGTCTGGTGGACCCTCGGCTTCAACTGCGTGATCTACCTGGCCGGACTGCAGTCGCTCCCTGACGAGCATTACGAAGCCGCCGAACTCGACGGCGCAGGAGCCTGGGGGAAGTTCCGCCACATCACCATTCCCGGCCTGCGCAATATCTTCGTGTTCGTGGTCACGATCACGATCCTGGCCAGTGCGAACATGTTCGGCCAGTCCTACCTGGTCACGGGCGGCGGTCCCGGTGACAGCACCAGGACGGCGTTGATGGTGATGACCGAGGAAGGCCTGCGACGGTTCCAGATGGGCACCGCGTCGGCGATGTCGTACGTGCTGGCGTTCTTCCTCGCCCTGATCGCGATCGCCAACTTCCTGTTGCAGAGGGAGCGGAAACCGTGACGGCCATCCATGAGACGTCGGAGGCGACGACACCGGACTCGCGGTCGGCGATCGGCAGGACGCGACGCCGCAGGGCGTACCGCAGGGATCGCAACGGGCCGTTGTTCTGGGTCGCGATCGTGATCCTGGCGTTGGTCTTCGTCGTGCCGATCCTGTGGATGTATCTGACCTCGTTCCGGACCGAGGCCGATGCCCGGACCATCCCGGTCACGTTCATCCCGGATGAGCTGACATTGCAGGCGTACCGGTTCGTGTTCCTCGACAGCGAGAATCCGGTGCTGCTGTGGACACTCAACTCGTTCATCGCCGCCACCCTGCACTGCGTCCTGGTGCTCGTGGTGTCGTCGTTCGCGGCGTACGCACTGGCGAGGATGCAGTTCCGGGGCAAGAACCTGCTGTTCGCCGTACTGATCGCGACGCTGTTCCTGCCCGGTTTCGTGTTCCTGATGCCGAACTACCTGTTGGTCGACACCCTCCGGTGGACCGACACCATCTGGGCGCTGGTTGTCCCCGGTGCGGCCGGGGCGTTCAGCGTGTTCTTCCTGCGGCAGTTCTTCCTGTCCATTCCTCGTGAGCTGGAGGAGACAGCGCTGATCGACGGCGCGAACCAGTGGATCATCTTCACCCGGATCATCCTGCCGTTGTCCAAGCCGGCATTGGTAACCCTGACTGTGCTGGCATTCCTCAGCAACTGGAACGACTTCATCTGGCCGATCTTCGTGCTGTTCTCACCGGAACGCCTCACCCTGGCGCCAGGGCTTGCGACCCTGCAAGGTGCGGAGTCGACGAACTACCCAGTCGTGATGGCCGGCGCGACCATCGCGTCCATCCCAGTGTTGATCCTGTACGTCGTCCTGCAGCGCTACATCATCGAAGGCGTCGCCAACTCCGGCATCAAGGGGTAACCGACCCGGACTCACCCACCAAGACCGTTCATCTCCCAGATGGCTGGTCGTAGGACGCGCCAGATGCCCAAGTCCGAAAACGTCTGCCGCGCTGAGTCGGAGCGGTCGGATCGTCCGTGTGAGTCCACGGCTGTCCAGTCCCGGTGTGAGCCACCGAGGGCCGCGTAGGAGGCTCATGATCACGCGCTTGGAAGACTGCGAACGGTCCGCCTCGGACTCGATGTCCTGATCCGCGTGGTCGATGGAAGCGGGGACTGTTAGCGTTCTGCGAGTGCATCGCAGCCGATTCTCAACCCTCCTGATCGATGTGCCGAGTGATGAAGTGCCCGCCGCCACTACATTCTGGTCGGCCGCACTGGGAGTCCCGGCACGACCAGTCCCAGGTGAAGAGCAGTTCATCTCGCTCCCTGAGTCGTTCCCCGGGCTCGTGATGGCAGTTCAGGCGGTCGATGATCAAGCTCGCTACCACCTGGACATTGAAACTGATGATGTAGAGGCAGAAACGGCGCGGCTCGTTGGCCTTGGGGCAGTCGAGATCAACCGGTGGCTCGACTGTCGAATCCTCCGGGCTCCGGGGGGTCACCTCCTCTGCGTCATTCCTCAACACAGTGACACCGAGAACTTCGAGAAGTACTCCCGGGTCTGGGAGTAGGGCGTCAGCGAGAGGGTCGCTTCTACTCGTCGTAGATCACGCGAGCTCCGGCTCTGGCGACGAGCCTTCGCGCGCGGCTCGCGGGACCAGACTGATCAACGCGTACAACGAGCGGATTGCTGGTGGCTCGGTCGTGTACCGCAGCCTGTTGACTCTCAGCCAACCTGAGACCTCACCATGGTGGGCATGGGTAACGACGACCTGATGAGTATCGGCATGCGTTCGATCGATCTCCCCATCGACGAGATCCGGGAAGCGATCCACGCCGACGACGCGGCCATCGAACGCGTCCTCGCGCGACACCATGACCGACTTCTCAACCGGGCACGCGCGGTCAACGAGTTCTTGGAGAAAGGAGTCCCGATGCAGGAGAGCACGGCTGCAGCCAGGCCGGTTCAGATCACCCACACCGTGGACTGGTCCTGGCAGGTGTGGGTTGTTGATGGCTGGTGACGGCCGTCCGGGGGCAGGTCAGGGGCGGGCACGGTGGTATCAGCGACTTCCGTTCAAACGTGTCGCCTTTGTGGCCGCCCGGCTCGTACCATGCGGCGGTGGACGTGTTGGGGATAGAGGTCGAAACATCACTCGTGCGACGCTGGGCTGCCTGGCTGGCGCCCACCCGCCAGCCGTTCTTCTTGACCGCCGCCGAAGCGGCCGAACTCGGGCTCACATCTGAAGGTTTCGCACATGACCTGTCGCCCGAGCTTCGCGACACCTACGAGGTGTGGAATCTCGCCAAGGATCTGGAGACCGTGTGGTTTGACGAGGGCGCGTTCCGTGCTCAGCCGCGCGATGTGCGTGCCAGGCTCGTCCGAACGCAGGCCAGACATGGGCGAGGTGCAGTGCCCTCCGTCAGCGATTGGACGGACATCCTCGATGCACGCGTGCTGCGCGAGCAGGCTGACGGGCATCGGTTCGTCTGGTGGCCGGCCCTGGTGGAGCCTCATCTCGATGACGTCCTCCAGCGCGTTGCCAGTGAGTGGCAGCTGCCATGTCAGCGCAGGTCGGTACCGGAGGAGATCTGGCAGGCGGCCTCGTCCATACTTCCCCGTGCCCGAGAACTCAGCGGAACCTTCGCCAGAGGGAGCAGAGGAAGTTCCTTCGCCCGAGGAAGCGCTACGTTCTGTTTCGCCACCGTCATGGCGGCAGCAGGTGTCCACGACGCCGACGACGAGCCCTTCGAAGCGTGGCTAGCCGCCAACTGCGCCGTGGGAGGCAGCGACGACCTGCCAGGCACCGTGCTGGTATGGCGTGACGCCGACGGCAACAACACGCATGCGGCGGTCACTCTTGGAGGCGGCTGGGTGCTGCACAAGCCAGGTCAGGAATGGCTTAGCGCTCACCAGGTTCTCACCGTGGGCGACCTCAACAGCCTCGCTCCACCGGGAGTCACACTTCACCGGTACTCACTGCAGGACGCCGGCGTACGCTCCACCTCGGACGAGCCAGCCTGAGAAGCGGAAGGTCGGCAGTTCGATCCCGTCCCTGGCCCACCACCCTGCCTCATGCGCACGCCGGCGCCCGATGTTGGTTCCAGGTGCGCGCTTCAGCTGGGGGTCGGCGGCGGGCACGCGCTCCTTGCGATGGGCTCGGGCAGCTCAGCCGATGCCGATGGTCTGTCGTTCGGGTTCGATCACAAGCACGACGCGTTCCTGTCCTCGGGGGTAGGGCTCACCGGTGTACTTCGTGGCCAGCTGGTCGATGATCTTCCACGCCGCATCGCCTTCGATCCATTCGACGACCCGCCCTCGGATGACGACGGGCGTGAACGGGTTGTCGACGGGCGCGATGGACAACGCGATCCGGGGATCGCGGCGCAGGTTGCGTGCTTTGCGCATGCCCGGGCCGGTGAAGAAGACGACACGGTCGCCGTGGGCGCCGACGTAGACGGGAACGGTATGGGGCGAGCCGTCCGGAAGGACGGTGGCCAGGTGTGCGATCGAGGTGCCGTCGAGGACGCGGCGTACGTCGGGGTCGAGCATGGGTCAGTGCTCCTTCAGCTGGCGTTGTCGGCTTCAGCGGGGGTTGTCGGCGCGCCACGCGACGTAGTCGGCGACCGCCGCGGCGACGTCGAAGGCCGGCGCGAAGCCGGTGTCGCCGGTGAGCCGGGTGATGTCGAGGTACGGGTTGTCGCCGGGTCCGTGCTGCCGCCCGGGCAGCAGGTCGAGCTGCAGGCGAGGGGTGATCGCCTCCAGGGCGGCCACGAGCTCGCGGTGGGTGGACGGTCGGCCGTTGGAGACGTTGTACGTGTCGTGCCGCAGGGTTTCCGCGGTCGTCAGCAGCGCAATCGCGCGCCCGGCGTCGGGGGCGTAGCAGTTGTCGCCGCCGTCGTCGGCGTACAGCGGCGGCGGCGTCTCACCGCGGAGCACGGCACTGATGTACGGCGGGATGGGGTTGAACGGTGATTCGGGGTCCATCAGCGGTCCCCAGATGCTCCCGATCCGCAGCAGGACCGGCTGGACGCCGCTGCCGTGCAGGGCATGGGTGGTGAGCGGCTCGACGGCCTTCTTGAAGGCGACGATCAGGTGCGGCAGGTCCGCGGCGGGCAGCGCGAGTTCCTCGTGCCAGGGGATCTCGGTCCGGCCGATGTACACGCCGATACTGGAGGCGGCGGCGAACCTGCGGACGCCCCAACTGCGGGCGGCGCCCAGCGCGTTGAACAGACCGGCCGTGTCCGTACGGAAGAAGTCGACCGGGTCCTCGCCGGGGATGCTGCCGGCGAGGTGGACGATGTCGCTGATGTCGTGACGGCCGCCCAGGGCGAGGAACGCGTCCCGGTCGGTGACGTCGAGACGCTCCACGGTGACCTTGCCGGCCAGGAACGACGGGACCTCCGATCGGCGGTGGGAGGTGACGACGACCTCCTGTCCGAGGTCGAGGAGCGCGCGGGCGGTGTGGGCGCCGATCATGCCGAGGCCCCCGGTGACGAGGATCATCGGACCACCTCGTAGTGCAGGTGGGTCACGCCGGGCGCCGGGACGGCCTCCAGCAGCCGGAGGTGCACGTGCTCCGGGAGCTCCTGGAAGAACGGTCTGCCTCCGCCGAGCAGGATCGGCACCTGGTGGAGGATCACCTCGTCGACGAGCCCCGCTTCCAACGCGGACGTCAGAACGCCCCCGCCCATCAGGGCGACGTCCTTGTCCCCGGCGGCCTCGCGTGCCGTCTCGATCGCGTCCTCGATGCCGGTCGTGACGAAGGTCTGCCGCTCGTTGACCTGCGGCGCCGGGCGATGACTGAGCACCACCAACGGGGCGGTCGGGTGCGGGGTGCCCCCTGCGGACCATCCGGAGTCGTCGTAGGTGTTGCGACCGGCGAGGCTGGCACCAACCCGCCCGGCCTGGGCGTCGAAGAAGGGAGCGCTGAGTTCGCTCAGCCGGAACCCGTCGAAAATCTTGCTGGGCGTGTCGCCGTCGAAGTACCAGTCGAACAGCATCGTCCCGTCGCCGAGCCCGCGGCCGACGCCCGGATCGCGACCGGTGATGTATCCGTCGACCGACACTGAGAGGGCACAGATGACCTTGCTCATATCTCTCCTTCAGATGGCTTGGGGGAAGTCGAAGAACCGGTGCGGGTCGTAGGCGTTCTTGACCGCTCTCAGCCGGGCGTAGTTGCCTGCGTGGTACGCCGCGGCCCAGTCGTCCAGCGCCGGGTCGGGGAAGTTGGGGTAGACACGCCCCGACCCGTCCGTATGGGCGGTCGCCCATGAACGGTCGACCCAGGGATCGGCCGCCCCGGCGATGTGCGCAACCAGGAAGCGTTCGCCGCGATGGGCGAAAGCGGTGGCGTCCTCGGCGACCCTGTTGTAGGCCCCGCCCATCGCGGTGAAGGCGATCTCCCGTCGACCCTTGGACGTTCGGCCGTCGAGCTGGGTCAGGAGCGATGCGAGCGTGCCGTTGGCCATCGAGTGGGAGAAGAACTCCGACCTCATCCGCAGGGCGCGTTCGGGTCCGTCCTCCCGTTCGGCAAACGTGCTCTTCAGGCAGTGGTAGGGCAAGCCGGCGTGCAACTCGATCTCGGGGGCCACGCCCGCCAGGTCGATGAACTCCTGCAGCAGTTCCCGGGTCGACCCCTCCTCGAGGGTGGAGGCGCCGAACAGCTTGGCCTGCCCAGGTCCGCCGGGCTCGGACACAAGGCTGAGGTCGACGGTGAGGTCGTCCGGGGCGTCCGGTGCCCAGGCTTGCCAGGCCAAGACAAGTTCCTCGAGAGCGATGCCCGACCAGTGCGCCTCGATCCGGGTGGTCATCGGCTCGGGGACAGTGTCGAACCGCAGCGCCGTGACCACACCGAACTGGCCGCCCCCCGCGCCGCGCAGACCCCAGAACAAGTCTGGTTCGTGGTCGTCGTCGCACTCCACGACGCTGCCGTCCGGGAGCACGACCTGTGCGCCGACGAGGCGATCGCAGGTCAGCCCGTGCTTACGCCCGAGCAGCCCGATCCCGCCGCCGAGGGTGAGGCCGGTGATGCCGACGGTGGGACCGCACCCGGCTGGCAGGGTTCGGCCGTGGGCGTGGAGCGCCGCGTACACCTGTTCCAGGCGGGCGCCGGCTCCGATCGTGGCGATTCGGTCAGCTGCCACGGAGATGCCATGGAAGCCGGACAGGTCGAGCACGATCCCGTCGGTCGACGATCGGCCCGCGAAGCAGTGTCCCCCGCCACGAGTGGCGATGCGGTCCCCGGTGGCTGTCGCGTACGCCATCGCGCGGGTGACGTCCGAGACCGAGCGGCACAGGACGACGTGCCGGGGACGCACCTCCCGGTAGACGACGTTGACCGGGCCGCGGATCGCTTCGTAGCCCGACGAGTCAGGGCTGAACAACTCGCCGTCGAGCGAATTGGCGAACTCGGCCAGGTCGGGCATGAGCTTCACGCTATGAGCTGCCAGCCGACGGGTCTTGAACGAATCGCGCAGGCTCAGACTCGTAGGAGCGGCCTGCTCCGGTTGGCAAGGAAGGGCTGGAAGGAGGCGGAGTGGTCATGGCCACAGGCGCACCGGTCGAGGTCGCCGCCGAGGAGCGCGCTCGGGGTGAGGCCAGTCAGCCGGAGGCATTCTCGGCTGAGGTGTGCTTGGTCGGCGTACCCCACGTCGATCGCGAGTCCTGCCATGCCGTCGGCACCACGCCGACCCGTGGCTGTGGCGCCGGCCTGGGCCAGCGCCAGAAATCCCTGAAATCGCAACGTCCGCTGGAGGACCTTGGGGCTCACCCCCACCGCGTGCAGGCAGCGTCGGCGCAGCTGGCTCGCGGAGAGTGCCAGGTGGGTGGCCAGGGTGTCGATGTTGACCGGGTGCCAGGGCATCAGTGCCTTCACGGCTTCGCCCACCAGCGGATCCACGCGGACCGTACGTCGAAACTCCTGCAGGAGGTGGGCCTGCACAAACATGAGCGCCCGCTCGGGCGTCCCGGCCCGGGCGACCGCCTCCACGAGGCGGTCCACCGAACCTCGCCACAGCTCCGCCAAGCCCAGGCGCTGATCCACCAGGTCGTCGAGCACCGTCGGAAGGGGCGGCGCGGTCCCCGGATGGAACCGCACACCCACGATGGTGGTGTGCGCCGGAATGACCTCGATCGCCGGACGGGTCAGCGGGCCAACCAGCTGGGGAGGACCACCGATCGGAAAGTGGATCTCGACGCCGCCCGTGGGCAGGTGCCGTTGCACGTACACCGCCTCACCGGTGCGCTGGATCCAGACTGTCCGCACGACACCCGCCAGTCCCGGCAACGGCGGGCGCTCCACGTAGCACTCCATGGTCATCCTCGCGCGCGGCGTGGCTCCCGGCATGTCCATCTTCTAGGGATAGGGGTCGACCGGCGTCACGACGTGGCGGTGGATGACCACGTCGTACCACTCCGCCAGCGTGCCCCCGGTCGCGGACGAGGCTTCGCCGGCCTCTGGGTAGCCGCGGGTTCGGAACGGTGCCGACAGCCAGTCCCGGACCGGGCCGGGTGCGCCCCGGCGCCGCAGGTCGAGGGCGGATTGCTCATGGGTGAGGTCATGGAACCGTCGTTCGTACCACTCAGGCAGCGGTTCGGGCAGCGTGATGGCCCCGTCGTTGGTCGGATAGGTTCCGTGGTCGAACGCGAATCCGATCACCCGATAGCGATCGCCGTACCATCGGGCGAGGTGTGACCCGACCGGGGCGTAGGCCGTCGTACCTGCCGGCGCCGTGAGCTGCACCTCGGCCGCGCGAGACGTGTGCGGCGCGGCGGCCCAGTAGGCAGTCCGAGTGCCGGAGTGTGCGAGCCACCAGCGAATCGTCTGGGCCGATCCGGCGTCCCGGTAAGACGGGATCTCGGTCTCATCGAGGCTGTAGTGGGTGTAGAACGCCTCGATCTGCCGTGCCGTCTGGTAGGCGAGCGAGTAGTCGCGGTCACCCGCGGGCCGGTGGATTCGGTTCACCAGAGCCCTGAGCCGTGCGGCTCGGCGCAGATAGGTTTGCTGCACCTCTTGGCCTGCCTCCTCGAAGAACCACCAGGCGTGCTCACCGATCGGCTTCGCCGGATCGGGCCGCAATGCCTGGATCAGGCCCGCGGCTTCGGCGTGTAACTCAGGTGCGATCTCGGCGATGTACCGGGAGAGCCGGTCGTAGACGAACGCCCGGGTGCCGTAATGCTCGGCACCCACGAAGTGCACCCGGTTGTGCGGGTGGGTGAGGTTGTAGCCGCGTAGCCAGGTCAACACCTCGACCACCTCGCGGTTTCGCCAGGCGCCGTAGCTCATTTCCTGCACCAGGGCGTCGAGGTCGCCCTCACCGGTGCATAGGTAGTCATCGATCAGCAGGCCGAGGGACCAGTCGTCCTCCCAGATCACGGTACGGAAGCCGAGCTGCTCGACCAGCAGCCGCAGCACGCGGTGCTTCAGGGTGGTGATCTCCGCGAGGTTGTGGGCCGGTTCACCGAGCCCGACGAGACGTACTCCGTCGACGTTGCTCTTCAACACCCGCAGGTCGACCAGCGGAGCATGCGGGTCGACGGTGTCGAGACCGGCCGCGTTCGCGGCGATCCATGCTTCGATGCTCCCAGAGTCGGCCCGGGCGGTCGCGGGTGCGGCGGCCGCCGCCGCGAGGCCGCCCGCGACCATCAGCACACGCCGACGGGTGATCATCATGGCTCGTCAATCCTTTCCAGGGCCGGAATCGTGCGCGAGGTGCGGTGTGCGGGGTGCGCGGTGGAGCCGAGCGTTCACCCACACGTTCCAGCCTTGCGTTCCGGGGCGAGCCGGGGCATCGCCACCTGAACGTATCTCCGGCTACGCCACGGGGCGTATACGGGAGTTTCCCGCCGGATCGTCATCTCCGCTGAGCCACCACGCCCGCCTCGTCCTGACCACCTCAACCGGGACTCCGGAGGCCAGCGCGCGTTCGATCAGCTCCGGCCTTGTTGCTCTGATCGACCCTCCTGGGACGATCGGAGAATGTCGATCTTCCTGGAGACCCCCCGTCTGAGGTTGCGGCGCTTCACCGAGGCCGACGAGGGCGACCTGGCCGAACTCCACGGCGACCCCGAGGTCATGCGTTACATCACCGGTGAACGGCCAACGGCCCGCGCGGAGATCCGTGACCGGATCCTGCCCATGCTCCTCGGCTACTACCAGCGGTTCGAGGGCTTCGGATACTGGGTGGCCGAACACAGGGCCACCGGAGGCTTCCTCGGCTGGTTCCTCTTCCGGCCCCGTCGGCCCGAGCCCCGCGAGGGCGAGATCGAGCTCGGGTACCGCCTGCGCAGGTCAGCGTGGGGCCAGGGGTACGCAACCGAGGGCTCGGTCGCGCTGATCCGCAAGGGCTTCACCGAGCTCGGTGTGGAGCGGGTCTTCGCAGAAGCGATGGCGGTCAACCACGGCTCCCGGCGCGTCATGGAAAAGGCCGGTCTGACCCTCGTCCAGAGTTTCCAGCGTCTGGACGATGTCGACGGAGCCGAGCACGACCTTGTCGAGTACGCCCTGACCCGTGCCGATTGGCAGTCCGCACCGTCCTATCGGCAGTAGGGCGGCTCTGCGGACTTCGCTGCGCGTCCCACCGTTTCACTTTCGGACTGAGGTGCCCACATCACCGGGCGGAAGCCGTCGGGCGTCACTCGGTGGCCTCGCATGCGAGGTGTCCGCCGAGCTCGCCGTCGACAGCGTCGACCAACGCCGGTGGGCGGCGATCGAGTCGGCGCGCTGAACCGGCGCGCCCCTCGAGCTAAGGGTTCTTGAGCAACTCGACCACCGGCGCGAAGGAGTCGACGTAGCCGGCGTTGATGGTGATGTAGGAGATCCCGAGCTCGTCCCGCCAACGCAGCAACGTGTCCGCGCCCTGCCGGGCCGGCCCGGGCAGGACCGTCACAGCCCCACCGGCGACGAGCTCGGCCACTCCTACGCCCGTAAACCGCTCCAGCCAGGGCGCCGGGTCATCGCCGACCGCCAGCAGGTTCGCCGCGAGCTCGATCTCACTCATCCGGGCGCCAGCGGCCTCGCGGAACCGGTCTATGAAAACCCTTGCCTCTCCTTCGGACGTGCGAGGCCCCCATGCCATGGTGACGGTGTCGGCTTCCCGCGCCGCGAGAGTGAGCATCCTGGGCCCGGACGCAGCGGCCAACAGCTTCGGTCGTCCAGGCTGCTGACGTAGATAGGCAAGCGTCCTGCCCAGGCGCTCGACCCGTGCCCCGGCGGAGCCGAATTCTCGGCCCATCTCGGCGCTGCGTGTCGCGGCGTCAGGACGCCCCGTGCCGAGTCCGAGTTCGAACCGCCCATTGGTCAGGGAAGTCAGCGAGCGCGCCTGCCACGCGAGCATCCGGCGCTCACGGAACCGTTCCACCGCGACGAAGGTGCCGACGTGCAGGGTGGTGGTGACGGCCGCGGCAGCGGCCAGCGTGGTCATCGGGTCGAGTTCACCCTGTGGGTCGGGCGACACCAGAGTGTCGTAGCCGAGGCCCTCGACACGGCGAGCGAGCGATGTCATAGACGGCAGGTCAGCCGGTACGCCGACGATGCCGAAACGGAAGGGACGCTCTGTCATGACATGACTCTGACGCACCCCGTCTGCGAGCGCATTCCTCGGACGACGCAGCATGCACTACGTTCTCCGGCGTACACGATTCGCCGGCCATGGACCAGACTGGAGATGCTTGGGGGATCGGAGCGACGGTCTCATCTCTCGTCGCCTCAGACGTCTGTGGGAGAGTCGCTGCTATCCAGGTGGCTGCGCAGCCAGCGGCCGGTGAACGACGCGGGGTGGGCCGCGATCTCCTCGGGCGTGCCTGCGGCAACCACCCGGCCTCCCAGGTGCCCGCCATCGGGGCCGAGGTCGATGACGTGGTCGGCATGCTTCACCACGTCCATGTGATGCTCGATCACGAGGACCGTGTGCCCCGTATCGACCAGCCGGTTGAGGCAGTCCAGAAGCCGCGCGATGTCGGCCAGGTGGAGGCCGGTGGTGGGCTCGTCGAGGATGTAGAGGGTGTGTCGGCCGCGCTGCAGCTTGGACAGCTCCAGGGCAAGCTTGAGCCGCTGCGCCTCGCCTCCGGAGAGTGTGGTGGCGGACTGGCCCAGCGTCAGGTAGCCGAGGCCGAGCTGGTCCAGCAGCGCCAGCTTGCGCACGATCGGGCGGTGGCCGGCGAAGAAGTCCAGCGCCTCCTCGACGGACAGGTCCAGCACCTCGGCGATCGACTTCCCCTCGTGCGTCACCTCCAGCGTCTCGGCGTTGAAGCGGGTGCCGCGGCAGGCCTCGCACGGGGTCTCGGTGTCGGGCATGAAGTGCAGCTGGGTGAGCACGGTGCCGGTACCCGCGCAGTCGGGGCAGCGGCCTCCCTTGACGTTGAAGCTGAAGTGGCCGGGTCCGTACTCGCGGTTTCGCGCCTCGGGCGTGGCCGCGAACAGCTCACGGATGGCGGTGTAGAAACCGAGGTACGTGGCCGGGTTGGAGCGCGGGGTGCGCCCGATCGGCGACTGGTCAATGTCGACCACGCCCGAGAGATGCTCGAGCCCGTCGATGCGGTCGTGGAGGCCGTAGAGCTGTCGGGGATCGATCATCAGGTTACGCAGGCGCTGGTAGAGGATGTCGTTGACCAGGGTGCTCTTGCCTGACCCGGAGACCCCGGTCACGCACACGAGGAGGCCGAGAGGGAACTCCACGTCGATGCCACGGAGGTTGTTCTCGCGGGCGCCGCGGACCACAAGCCGGCGCCCATCCGGCCGCCGCCGCATGCTCGGCATCGGGATCGAGCGGCCGCCAGAGAGGAACTGTCCAGTCGGGGACCGCTCGCAGGCAAGGAGGTCGGCCAGGTTGCCCTGAGCGACGACCTCCCCTCCGTGTACGCCCGCCCCGGGCCCCAGCTCGACCAGGTGGTCGGCGGCTCGGATCATGTCCTCGTCATGCTCGACGACGACCACCGTGTTGCCCAGGTCGCGCAGCCGGCGGAGCATGGCCACCATCCTCCCCGCGTCACGAGGATGGAGGCCGATGGTGGGCTCGTCGAGCACGTAGAGCATGCCCATCAGGCCCGATCCGATCTGGGTCGAGAGCCGGATGCGCTGCGACTCCCCGCCCGAAAGGGTGCTCGATCGGCGGTTGAAGTCGAGGTAGTCGAGACCGATGCCGACGAGGAGCTCGAGGCGGCCGGTGATCTCGTCCAGCACGTGCCCGGCCGCGCTACCACCCCGGCGCGGCGGTGGCAGAGAGCGCAACGCCTGCAGCAGCTCGACGAAGTTCAGACCGCCGAGCTCGTGCAGCGTACGCCCCCCGATTTTGAACAGCTGGCGTGAGGGACGCAGGCGGGCGCCCCGGCAGTCGGGGCAGGTCATCTCCACCATCACCCGGCGCAGCCACTCGTCCATCTCCCTGCGCGTGTCGGAGCGCTGGCGGTAGGCGCGATAGGAGCGCTCGATGTGGCCCTGGACACCGTCGAACGCCATCTCCAGCCCGTCGCGGTCGAAGCCCCGGTCCCGGCGCAGCGCCTCGGGAGGGCGCAGCAGCGGGATGCGGACACCACGGGTGCCGTGGAGAAGTACGTCCTGGGCCGGCCCGGGCAGGTCGGCGAAGGGGGTGTCGAGGTCGAAGCTGTAGCGCATGGCCAGGCTGTAGAGCATGCGCGAGAACCATGTCTCGGCGTCGTAGGTGATGGTCGAGAAGCAGCCCTTGCGGATGCTCCTGCCGGGGTCGGGTATGAGCAGGTCCCGGTGCACCTGAAGGTACGTACCAAGCCCGGAGCAGGTGCGGCAGGCGACCGCCGGGTTGTTGAACATGAACAGCTGATGGGCCAGGTCGGAGGCGACGAACCCGTGCTCCGGGCAGCCGAGCTCGAGCGCCGCCGGAGCGGTGGGCACAATCCGAACGAAGTTCTCGCCCGTGACCAGGGCATCGCGCACGGCGGTGAGCAGCTGCCGCTCCGCCCCACGGTGCACGCTGAGACGGTCGCAGACGACCTCGAGAGCAGCGAACTCCTGGTCGGGCAGCTCGAGGTCCTCGGCCAGGTCCAGCTCGCGGCCGTCGGCGACGAGGTGGCGGTAGCCCTTGCGCCGCAACTCGGTGAGGACGAAGCGCTGGTCCTCCCCGTAGACCGGATAGACGGGCGCGCGCACGTCAACGGGCGTGCCCGCCGGCAGAGCCAGAACGCGCTCCACGACACGGCCCGGGGAGAGCACCGGCACCTCCCGACCGCAGCGCGGGCAGTGGGCGTCGGCTGCGGTCGCGTAGAGGAGGTTGAGGTAGTTGCTGACGTCGGTCATGGTGCCCACGGTCGAGCGCGGGTTGGCGGTCGAGGTCCGCTGCTCGATCGAGATGACGGGCGAGAGCCCGAGAACGAAGTCGACCTCGGGCTTGCGTACCTGGGCGATGAAGCGCTTGGCGAAGGTGGACAGCGACTCCATATAGCGGCGCTGCCCCTCCGCGTAGAGCGTGTCGAAGGCGAGCGAAGACTTACCCGATCCGGATAGCCCGGTCAGCACCACCAGCTGGTCGCGGGGGATGTCGACGGTGATGTTCTTGAGGTTGTGCTCGCGCGCACCCCGGATCGAGATCTCGGTGCGTGGGGAAGCGTCCATCAGCCGGGGATCAGGTAGGCCTGGGCCTCGAGCTCGACCCGGCTGTGCTCGGTCAGGTGATAGGGCACCGAGGCCGGCACCAGCACCCCGTGGGTGGCAAGCCAGGGGCAGGCGAGGTAGGCGGCGGTGCCGATCCCGTACTCACGCTCGAAAGTGGCGCTGATCTCGGTCAGGGAGCGGATCGTCGCCTCCTCGCGGAAGTAGTCGAGCAGGAGCCCGAACAGCTCTTCCTGGCGCGAGACCAGATAGTCGTCGACGCGGTCCAGTTCCGTACGCACCGAGCCGCGCGTGGGCGGTGCGCCCAGGAAGCGGGTGTAGGCGCTCTCGAAGAAGGCGGGGTTCAGCTCCAGAGCCCGGACCAGCGCCTCCCGGTTGGGAATCTCGCCCCGGAGGAGCACCTCGACGACGGCCAGCGCCCGCACCGCGTCCATCAGCCACACGGCCGCGTAGTGCGGGTCGTCCGCGACCTCCAGCCACTTCTCCGTCTTGTCCAGCAACGGGACCACGCCAGCGGCGCTGCGCAGCAGGGCAACCCGCCGGTCGTGCTCACCGAGGATGCGCGCGTCCTCGAACACGCGGCGCAGGCCCTCGTCGCGGGTGAACAGGATCCGGCCCAGGGAATTCATCGACATGAAGGCCCCCGTAGCTGACTGGATCCTGCGCCGGAACTCGGCGCGAGTCATGACGGAGGCGTTGATGAGTACGCCCTGCTCGGTCAAGGGCACGCTCTCCGAGCCACTCCGAGCCTTCCGGTCATCGCGGACGATGACCAGGTCGATGTCGGAGCGCTCCCACACCGTGGCATAGGCCAGGCTTCCGAAAAGCATCGCGGCCACGACCGTGGGGTCGGACTCGAGCTTGCGGACCAGCGAGGCGAGGGCAGACTCGAAATGCTCTCGCACGGGGTCGGAAACCACCACTGGCATTCGAAGCATATTGCCACGCGGCATCCACCCATGCAACGGCGATAGGCCGCAGAACCTTGTCGACGAGCTTGAGACCGCCGCCCAACCATTGTTCGGCGTGTGTGGCATGTGGGAGGTCGGCGGCACAAGTCGTTCGCGGCCGCCGGTGCAATATGCTTGAGTATTGACATAAATACATGATCGGTGCACAGTGCTGACATGAGTGAGGACCGTCCCACGGTGCTGCGGCTGCTCCGGGAGAGCCACGAGGAGCGAGTTCTTGCAGCCCTGCGCACGCGTGGCGCGCTCGGACGGGCACAGCTCGAGGACATCACCGGCTTGTCTCGAACCACCCTGTCGGCAATCGTCCGGCACCTGATTGCCATCGGCGCGGTAGTCGAGGTCACCGAGGTCACCGCTTCCCAGCGCAGGCGTGGACGCCCCGCCGGCGTCCTGGCGTTGAACAAGTCCGGCGGACTGGCGGTCGGAATCGACCTCGGCCACCGGCGTACGCACGTCGTCATCGTGAACGTCGCGCACGAGGTTGTCGCCTCACGCGGAGCACCCTGCGCCGAGAAGACGTCCTGGCGGCGCAGAGTGGAGCTCGCACTCAGACTGGTCGATGACCTCACGTCGAACTCCGCGATATCGCTCGCCGCCCTGGGCGGTGTCGGGGTCGGCGTCGTCGGTCCGGTGGCCGGGTCAGCAGCAGGGGCGGCCCGATCGCGACCGGGCCGCACGGACCTGGTTCACCGCATGCTTGCCGAACGGTTCGACGTCCCCATCTTTGTCGACAACAACACGCGCCTTGCCGCACTCGCAGAGGCCATCTGGGGCAGCGCCACGGGCATCCAGAACGTCCTCTACGTGCGGCTGTCGTACGGCGTCGGCGGTGGACTCATCCTCGGTGGGCACCTCTTCGCTGGTGCCGACGGCGGCGCTGGCGAGGTTGGGCATGTGTCGGTCGATCCGCAGGGACTTGCCTGTTGGTGCGGGGGTCGCGGATGCCTGGAGCGCTACGTGTCGCTCGGTGCGGTGCTGGAGCAGTGCCACTCTCGCGATCTCGACGGAGTGCTCGGACGACTACGTGCAGGCGACCCCAACGTCAATGCCGTCTTCGCCACAGCGGGCGAGCGGATCGGGCGGGTCCTCGCGGCCTCCTGCAATGTCCTCAACCCGGAAGCCATCGTCATCGGAGGGGAGCTCGCTGCAGCGGGGCAGCCGCTCCTCGACCCTGCCTGGGAGGCAATCCAGGCATACGCCCACCGCCAGGTGCGCCGCCGGCTGTCTTTTCGGACCGCCAGCCTCGGCGAGCTAGGAGCAGCACGTGGAGGGGTCGCGCTGGTTCTCCGCCAATCCGAGCTGCTCGCCGGGTATCCGAGTGGAGGCCCGGCCGGGACGACGAAGCAACGAAAGAGAGTCACCAGCAAACGCTGCTCGTAGCCGATGGAGGGATCATGCATCATCCATCTCGAAGCGACGGTCTCACCGAGCAAGGCGCACTACACCACGAACAAGAGCACACGCGATCACTCTCACGTCGCCGCATGCTGACCCTCCTGGGCGTGGCCGGCACCGGCATCGGCGCCGCATCATGCGTCGACACCTCCGGAACCACCAGCGGCACGGGTGGTTCGCCGGACTCTCAAAGGCCGACCGGGACGATTCGAATCCCCGACCCGGCGGGCACGCTGCCAACGGGTGACGTGGAGCTGCGCTGGATGGACTCCGGCGACATGAAGGCACGGTTCTTCGAAGACTTCTTCCCGGTGTACGAAGAGAAGCACAAGAACATCAGCGTCCGCTACGAAGGGACGAACTGGAACCAGATCACCGAGGTGGTCACCCTCGGCGTGCGCAACGGCACGGCACCCGACGTGTTCCAGTTGCCGGTCCAGATCACCATGGGCATGGCCGTGTCGAATCGTTGGATCGGTGCGTACGACGACATCGTTCCCGACTTCTCGGCTGTCAAGGAGCGCTTTCCGGCGGGTGCGTTCGCCGACGGCGTCACCGACTTCGGTGGAAAGACGTACGCCCTCCCGCTGACCGGGCAGCAACGGATCAACACGCTGCTGCTCTTCAACGCCGACCTGGCCAGGGGACTCGACGTCGACCTGGGTACGGAAGTCCTCACCTGGCAGCAGTTCCGCGAGGTCACCAAGCAAATCACCAAGCAGGGCGCCGGACGTTACTACGGCACCATCTTCGGGCTCGCCCAGCCAGGAGGCCTCTCCACCCCAATCAACGCGATGTGTGAGATGGCTGGTGTGCACGGTGGCGCCGAAGGTGTCGACCTGCGCACCGGCAAGTTCAACGTCACCAACCCGGCAGTGATCGAGGCGATCGAGCTGATATTGGCGATCAAGTCCGACGGCAGCGCCCATCCGGACTCGATCAACCTCGACGCGCCAGGCGCCAGGGCGCGGATGCCCCTGGGACAGGCCGGGATCATGATGCAAGGCCCGTGGAACATCGTCCCCTGGCAGGAGGAGAACCCGGAGTTCCGGCTCGGCCTCAACCTGCCTCCGCAACAGGACCCGAATGACATCTGGCCGTCGACTCACGGTCCTGGGGGTTCGAACAACTACGTCTACTCGAGCAAGTCCAAGCTCACCGCGGTCATCGGCGACATCATGGCCTATCTCACCACGGCCGCCGGGCAGGTGCAGATCGGTCTACGCATCGGTGCGGCCGACCCGCCCGCGCTCCCCGATGCCATCCACGAACTCGATCCCGATCCCCTGCAGCGTAAGGCACTCGAGCTCGGGACAAAGCACACCGTGTTGCGCCCCGAACCCGCCGCGCGGAACCCCGACGTGGCAAAGGTGTACGAAGCCCAGGTCCCGGCCACGCCGACTTTCAGTGACACCCTCGTCGGTCTCTACACCGGCCAGATCAAGGACGGTGTCGAAGCCGCGATGCGGCAGATGGAAGACCGGCTGGAAAAGTCACTGGACGATGCGATCGCGAAGGCCAGGTCGCGCGGTGCGGACGTCGACCGGGACGACTGGGTCTTCTCCGACTGGGATCCACGCAAGCCCTACACCGCGTTGTACGAACAATGAGCAGGTCCTCGCTCACACAGCGGATCCGGGCCGCGTGGGCGGTCTACCTGCTGATGGTTCCGGGGTTCATCCTCATTGTGATGTTCTCCTTCTATCCGCTTGTCATGTCGTGGTACTACGCGTTCTTCGACTGGAGCGGAGTCGACGCGGCGAAGTACTTTGTCGGCTTGCAGAACTTCCGCGAGCTGGTGGCCGACGAGTACTTCTGGAACGCCTTCGCCCGCTCGCTGTGGTTCGCCGGTGTAGCGACCCCGATCGAGTTGTTCCTGTCACTCCTACTCGCGATCGTCCTCAACGACCGGGCGCTCCGGCTGGCACCGTTGTTCCGGACGCTCTTCTTCATTCCGGTAGTCACCACGACCGCGATCGTCAGCATCGTCATGAGCATGGTGTTCTCCAGCTTCAACGGGCCGGCGAACCAGGCGCTGCGGGCGCTCGGCGCGATCGAGGAACCGATCGGTTTCCTCGCCGACACCCGGACGGTGATGTGGACGGCGATCGGGCTGTTCGTGTGGAAGTGGCTCGGGCAGCCGATGATCTACTGGCTGGCCGGATTGCAGACCATCCCGAACGAGTTGTACGAAGCCGCACAGGTCGACGGGGCTGGATGGTGGCGGCGCACGATCTCGATCACCGCACCGATGCTGACGCCGTTCGCGGTCGTCATCGCGCTCATTGTGCTGGTGGGGAATATGCAGGTGTTCGCGTTCATGCAGGCGCTGACCCATGGCGGGCCGTACTTCTCCACCGAGGTGATGGAGCTCTACATCTACCGGATGGCCTTCGGCGCCCAGGGGCAGGTATCGATTCAGCGTCTCGGATACGCCTCGGCGGCCGGCGTGCTGTTCGGAATCCTGCTGATCATCCTCGCCGTCGCACAGATCTTCACCGCACGCAAGTTCCGTCGCGGCGCCGGCCTGGCGGGAGCGTCATGACAACGACACGAGACGTCTGGGCCCGTTCCTCGCCGGACACACGTCCGGATACGTCGACGAGGCGCTGGTGGCACATGCCCCGCGGCGGCGTGTCCCGGGGGCGCGGCCGGAGGCTGCTGACCTACGCGATCCTCACACCCATCGCGCTGGTGTGGATCTATCCGTTTCTGTGGATGATGTCGGCGTCGGTGCGTCCGAACGGAAAGGTGTTCGCCGGGCTCGGACTCTTCCCTACCAAGTGGTTCTGGAACAACTACACCGATGCCTGGGTCGACGCGGAGATCGGAAGGTACTTCATCAACACGGTCATCGTGTCGGTCTCGGGGGTGGCCATCGTGGTGTTCACCACCGCGACCATGGGCTATGCCTTGGGGAGGTACGCCTTTCCCGGCCGCAAGATACTGTTCGCGGCTCTGGCCGCGCTGGTGTTCCTTCCCCAGGGCTACACGATCATTCCGATCTTCGACCTGATCACGAAGCTGAATCTCGACGGCACGCTGTTCGGCATCATCCTCGCCGAGAGTGGGCAGGCCCACATCATCCAGCTGCTGCTCTATGCCGGCTATTTCCGCCAGCTTCCCAAGGAGTTGGAGGAGTCGGCCACGATCGACGGCGCCGGCTTCTTCACAGTGTTCTTCCGGATCTTCCTGCCATTGGCAAAGCCCGTGACGGCCACCGTGATCATCCTGCAGTTCATCGCCAGCTGGAACGACTTCCTCCTGCCTCTTGTGCTCACGTTGAGCCAGCCAGAGCTGCGCACCCTCGCAGTGGCGGTCTACTCCTTCCAGGGCGAGAACTTCACCAACTATGCCCAGATGAACGCCGCCAGCACGATCAGCCTGCTGCCCGTCATCGTCGTCTTCCTGTTGCTCCAACGCTATTTCGTCGAAGGGATCGCAGGCGCCGTCAAACAGTGACCTGCGAGAGCGCGCAGCACCCGAGCACCTCCGCACCTCGGGCTCGGGCCGCGCCACGCAGAAGGGATCGGAAGAGATGGCCGAGCCGAGCAAGGTCGACAGTCGTCATTCCCCCACGGGCCTGTCCCGCAACTTCCGGAGGGCGGCCGGCATCGCCGCTGTCGCCGTCGTGCTCCTGGCCTCCACCGCCCATGCAGTGGTCGGCGTGGGCGAGCGAAATACCCCCACCGGCGACGCCACGGTCGACGCCACACAAGACCCGCGGACCCGGATCGTCGTCGAACCGGCACGGGCCAGGGGTGCGATCAGCCCGCTGCTCTACGGCGTCAACCACCGCTACGCCTACGACGGCTTCGGGATGTGGGACAGCGACCAGCACCGCGCGTATCCAGGGCTCGTCGCCCAGACCCGCGCGGCCGGAGTGACAGCGGTCCGCTACCCGGGCGGCACGATCGCGAACACCTTGCGCTGGAAGCGCGCAGTCGGCCCCGTCGGGCAACGCGAGCGGAGCCCTCACGGCACGGCGTCCTTCGGTGAGCCACTGACCGCGGAATTCGGTCCCGACGAGTTCGGCCAGTTCCTCGAACAGCTCGACGCCGCCGGCAGCATCGTGGTGAACTTCGCCACCGGCGACGCCCGGGAGGCCGCCGACTGGGTGGAGTACATGACCGCGCCGGCCAGGTCCAACCCTGGTGGTGGCACGGCCTGGGCCGACGTGCGCGCCGACAACGGTCATCCCGCGCCGTACGACATTCCGTACTGGGAGGTCGCCAACGAGCCTGATCTCGCCGCTCAGGAGTACTGGCGCTCCGGCGAAAGTGCGGCGTCGGCGCACGAGCTCTATGCGTTCGGCGGCTCGACGCGGTTCGAACGCCAACCGGTCGCGACCTACGACGATCACGGCCCGAACGCCGCCGTCAGCAACGGCGCCGCCGGACAGGTGAAGTACGCGAAGTACCCACCGGTCGCGACGTCCGGCCAGACCGTTCTTGTCGATGGTCAGGAGTGGCGTCAGGTCACCGACCTCGACTCGGCCGGCACAGAGGATGTCTACGAGCTGGACCGCGACACCGGAAAGATCACCTTCGGCGACGGCGCGCACGGCAACATCCCCGCCGAGGATGCCGTCATCACGCTCACCTACACCTCCGGCCCGCACGACGGCTTCGTCGACTTCTACCGCGAGATGAAGGCGGTCAACCCCGACATCCAGGTGTGCTCGGCGATGCCGACGGTCGGATTCCTTGCCGCGATGGGGTCCGAGCATGCGTACGACTGCGTGGTGCAACACCCCTACGTCGGCCCCAACCAGCTGTCGAACGACCTGTCCGTCGAGGAGTTTCGTGCACAGTTCCTCGCGCATGCGGACAACCGATCCGCGGTGGTCGCTGCTGCGCAGGAACGGATCAGGACGTACGCCGGTGAACGGGCCGAGGACGTCTCGATCGTGGTGTCGGAGTACGGCCATCTCGCACGAAGTAACCCACAGGGAGTGGAGCACTACCACCGCTCGCTCGACCAGGGTCTCTACAACGCCGAACTGCTGCGCGAGCTCATCGACCTCGGCGGAGTGTCGGTCGCGATGCGGCACACCCTCGTCGACTACGTCTTCGCCGAACCACCGGAGGGCTCGACGGCGGTCGGCGCCCCGGACAACGCGATCATCGCGGGCCCCGGGCCCGAGACGGTTCCGCAGGGACAGGCCCACGTCTTCACCCTGTTCACCCAGATGATGGGCGACACGCTCGTGGCGAGCCAGGTGGTCGACTCGCCGGTACACATGCTGCAGAACGGTGACCACCTGCAGGCGGTGACCGCGCTCGCCGGCACGGACGACCGGCGACAGCTGTACCTGATCGTCATCAACCGCGACGCCCATCAGGACGTGACGGCCCGCGTGGATCCGGTCGGCTACCGGCACGGTTCCGCAGCCGAGGTGTGGACGGTCAACGGTCCGAGCTACCTGTCGTACAACACCCCGACCCGCCCTGACACGGTCCGGCTCACCACCCGGACGGTCGCCGTCGGGCATGGAGGGTTCAACTACACGTTCCCCGCGCACTCGGTGACCGCGATCAAGCTCAGTGAAAGGAGCTAGGCGTGACAGGCAATCCCGGGTTTGCTCAGCTCGATCGCCGGCGTTTCCTCGAGGCGACGCTCGCCGGAGGCGGCGCTCTTGCAGGTTGGTCGCTTCTCGGCGGTACCGAGACTCGGCCGGCTTCCGCGGCGTCCACGTCCTACCAAACCTACGGCGGAGCCGCGCGAATCCTGTCGATGAACCGGAACTGGCTGTTTGGCGGCCGTCTCACGCCAGGGAGCACTAGCCCTGGCTTCGACGACACGCAGTTCGCGCGGGTTGCCGTCCCCCACACGGTGGTCGATCTCTCCTGGCGCAGATGGGAAAGCTCACCGTGGGAGGAGGTCTTCGTCTACCGCCGCCACTTCGACGTACCTCCCGACCTGCTCGGCCATCGACTGTTCCTCGACTTCGAGGCGGTCAACGTAGTCGCGACGCCGTACCTCAACGGCAGCGAACTCGAGCGACACTCTGGCGGCTACCTTCCCTTCAGCCGTGAGATCACAGATCACGTGAAACAGCGCGGAAACGTGCTGGCACTGGCCGTCGACTCACGCTGGCTCCAGGTGCCGCCCTCCGGCGACCCAGCCGGCGCCCCGAGCCCGGACTTTCTCCAACCCGGTGGAGTCGTCCGTCCCGTCACCCTGCGGGCGGTACCGCAGATCTTCGTCAAGGACGTGTTCGCCAAGCCGGTGAATGTCCTTGACGCCGATCGTCGCGTCGACGTGATCTGCACGATCGACGCTGCAGTAGCTCCCGCGCGGCCCGTGCGCGTGGACGTCACCTTGCGGCAGGGTTCACGCGTCGTCGCCCGCGACTCCACCGCAGTCGAGATCGCACGCCCCGGTGAGGTTACGGTGCACCTCACGCTCCCCGACCTCGGGACCATCGCGCTGTGGGATGTCGACGCCCCGCACCTGCATGACGTCGAGACCGTGCTCTCGATTCCTCCGCAGCCGGTGCACGAGCACCGAGCCCGTCTCGGATTCCGCGACGCGCGATTCGAGATGGATGGATTCTTCCTCAACGGTCGCAGGCTCCCGCTGTTCGGACTGAACCGCCACGAACTCCATCCGTACAGCGGTTTCGCGATGCCCGCGCGTGTCCAACGACGCGACGCCGAGATACTCCGACACGAACTGAACTGCATCATGGTGCGCTGCTCCCACTACCCGCAGTCCGCGGCCTTTCTCGACGCCTGCGACGAACTGGGACTGCTGGTGTGGGAGGAGATGCCGGGCTGGCACTTCATCGGTGACCAGGCATGGCAGGACCTCGCGGTGCGCGACGTGGAGCAGATGGTGCTCCGCGACCGGAACCGTCCCTCGGTGGTGGTCTGGGGTGTACGCATCAACGAGTCCGTCGATGATTCGGCCTTCTACGCCCGCACCGAGCAGGCCGCGAAGACGTACGACGGAACGCGTCCCACCTCGGGTGCGGTGAATGGACCGCGGTACCTTTCCGAGAACTTCCAGCACGACGTCTTCGGTTTCAACGACTATTCGGGCACCGCGACCTTGCGTCCGCCGCGCGAGGACCGTCCGTACCTCGTCACCGAGGCGGTCGGCCAGTGGCCGCGCTTCCAGCAGTTCTACCGACGTACGGATCCACCAGATGTCCAGCAGCAGCAGGCGCTCTACCACGCCGAGGTGCACAACCACGCGAACTCGAACGACCGCTACTGCGGCGTGCTCGCCTGGGCGGCTTTCGACTACAGCTCGGCCCGGTCCAATACGTACGACCGGCTGAAATGGTCGGGCGTGGTCGATGTCTTCCGCGTCCCCAAGCCGGGCGCGGCGATCTACCAGGCACAGGTGGATCCGGCTACTCGACCGGTGATCCAGCCCGCCTTCTTCTGGCACTTCGGTGACCTCATGCCGGAGGGCCCGGGTGCCGAGGCGTTGGTGGCGTCGAACTGTGACCGCCTCGAGGTCCTCCTCGACGGTCGCCACCATGCCACTGTCGTCCCGGATCGGGACCGGTTCCCCCATCTTCGGTATCCACCGTCGCTCCTCGACCTCGGGGGCGTCGCCGCCGAACGACCGCCGGAGCTACGGATCGACGGCTACGTCGGCGACCGGCGCGTCGTGTCCCGTTCCTTCTCCGCCGATCAGACGCGTGACCGGCTGCTCCTCGTGGCCGACGACGACAATCTCGCGGGCGACGGCTCGGACGCCACCCGCGTGGTGTTTCGCGCGGTGGACCGTTACGGGGCACCGCGGCCCTACGCGGGGGGCACGGTCACCCTGCGGCTCACTGGTCCGGCGGATCTGATCGGCGACAACCCCTTCCCGTTCGCCGACGCGGGAGGTGTGGGCGCGGTCTGGGTCCGGTCGGTCGACGGTGGTGCTGGGCGGGTGTGCGTGACCGCCACCCATCCCGACCTCGGATCCCCGTCGATCACGATCCTGGTCCGCGGCGTCGCACCAGAGTGGGAGGGATGAACCATGGAATCCAGGCGATTCGGTGTGTGCGCCGCACTGACGACGACGGTGTTCTTGGCCCTGCTCGCAATGTCCGCCGCGGTCGTGCCACCGAGGTCTCACGCGGAGAGCGTCAGCACGGACGTGGCCCAGGACGACCGGCCCTGGTTGGACTCGTCCCTGCCGATCGGGCAACGCGTCGAGTTCCTGCTCTCGCAGCTGACGTTGGAGGAGAAGACCCAACAGATGTACGGCGTCGGCCGGCCACGCGGCGTGCACTCGGTCGGCTACGTCCCCGGTGTGCCACGCCTGGGTATACCGCCCTTGCAGTTGGCCGATGGCCCTCTCGGCGTCAAGGACAGTTGCTTCGGAGAGATCTATCCGGACAACTGCAAGCTGGGGCCGTCCACAGCGTTGCCGGCCACCGTGTCCCTCGCCGCGTCGTTCGATCCTGACCTGGCCCATGCGTACGGACGGATGATTGGCGAGGAGGCCCGCGCCCGCGGCGTCGACGTACTCTACGGCCCGGCGATGAACATCGTCCGGGTGGCACAGGGTGGGCGGAACTTCGAGTACTTCAGCGAGGACCCCTACCTCACCGGACACCTGGCTGCCGCCTGGTCCCGCGGCCTCCAGAGCCAGGACGTCGCGGCCCAGCTCAAGCACTACGCGCTGAACAACCAGGAGCTCGACCGGCACAGCACCACGTCGAATGTCGACGAGCAGACGATGCGGGAGATCTACCTGCCGGCCTGGCAGATCACCGCCACAGACGGGCAGGCGTACTCGGTGATGTGCGCCAACAACATGGTCAACGGTGTTCACAACTGCGAGAACGCCTATCTGATCCGCGAGATCCTCGAAGGAGAATGGGGCTTTGACGGAGTGGTCGGCTCCGACTATGCCGCCACCACCAGTGCGATCGGCTCGCTCAATGGCGGCCTTGACCAGTCGTTCACCGGCCGCGAGTGGGGAAAGTGGTACGACCAACTGTCCGAGCTGGTGCGGCAGGGCGAGGTCAGCGAGGCACTGATCGACGAGCGGGTGCGTCGGATCCTCACCATGAGGTTCCGCCTGAAGATGTTCGACGACGACCGCGTGCCAGCAAGGCCGGTCGCGGTCGAGCGCAATGGCGCGTTCTCCCGCACGGTGGCCGAGCAGGGTGCTGTCCTGCTGAAGAACGACCGGAGTGTCCTACCGCTGGACACGTCGTCGCTGCGTTCGATCGCGGTGATTGGTGACTATGCGGCCGTCGCACACCCGGGCGGCGGCGGAAGTTCGCGGGTAGTTCCGTACTACACGGTCAGCCCACTGAAAGGGATCCGGGATCGGGTCGGTGACGGCGTGCAGGTGACCACCACCACCGGCAGCGACCTCGACCAGGCCGCGGAGGTCGCACGCGACGCGGACGTCGCGGTGGTCATCGCCCACGCCGACCAGAGGGAAGGCGAGGACCGCGCCGACATCGACCTGCCCGGCGACCAGAACCAGCGCATCGAGAGGGTCCAGGCGGCCAACCCGCGCACCGTCGTCGTCTTGAACACCGGATGCGCTGTGCGGATGCCATGGGTCTCAGACGTCCACGCCCTGTTGCAGATGTGGTATCCCGGTGAGGAGAACGGCAACGCCTTGGCCGCCTTGTTGTTCGGCGACGCAGACCCGTCTGGCAGGTTGCCAGTGACGTTCCCGGTGAACCTCGAGCAGGACTGCTGCCACAGCCCGCCGCGCTACCCGCACACCGACGGTGTGTACGAATATTCCGAACAGCTGCAGGTCGGCTACCGGTGGTACGACGCGCAACGCATCGAGCCGCTGTTTCCGTTCGGTTTCGGCCTGTCGTACACCACTTTCGACTACGCCGATCTGGAAGTCGCACCCACATCCGTCACCCCGGGCCGAGCCGTCAAGGTCAGCTTGCGGGTGACCAACACCGGGCCGCGCGCCGGAACCGCGACACCGCAGGTCTACCTCGGTTTCCCTGATACTGTGAGCCAACCACCCCGCAGACTGGTCGCGACCGAGAAGGTCCGCCTGGCCCCCGGCCAGAGCGAACGTGTGACCATGACCCTGCCGGCCTCGGCGCTTTCGTACTGGAACACCACAGCGCACAATTGGGACGTCGCGCCCGGCACCTACACGGTGTTCGCAGGCGCGTCGTCACTCGACCTCCCACTGCAGAAGACGTTCCAGACTCACCACGCCGACGGCGCTCAGGGCCTCACCGTCACCGCGCCGGACCTGGTGGCCGGCGGCACGACTGCCGAGGTCTCCGTGACCCTCAACAACACCGGAAGCCAGGTTCTCGCCACTCCTCGCATCGGTCTCACGGCGCCTGCCGGCTGGGATGTCGCGTTGGACTCTCCGCCGCCGACCGTGGTGCCACCGCATGACAGTGTTCGGGTCAGCTACCGGGTGAGCGTTCCGCACGATGCTGGACCGGCGCTGTACGTTCTCACTGCGAGGGCACGATGGAGTGGCCTGGTTGCCGGCTCCGCAGCCCGGGCGATCAGCCTGAACGCGATCCAATGACAAGGAGGAGACGTTGCCCAGCCGTCACTGGCTCAACGGCCGCTTGACCAACAGAGAAGCGTCATTGGTATACACCAACGTTCCTTGACGAGGAATTAGCGCTCCAGGCGGACCGGGGCACCGGGACCGCGGCGGCGGAGAAGCCAAGCTTTCGTGATGTGTGCGAACATCGCCTCCGCTGCACCGTCGCGGTCGTGGTCCGCGATGCGCTCGTAGATGCGGCGATGACCGAGATTGGACTTCACCCGCATGCCACGCTCCTGCTGACCGATGTACTGCGCTGCGTTGACCACCTGACTCTGCAGGCTGCGTACCACGGCCCGGGCGAGGCGGTTACCCGATACCTGCATGATCACGTCGTGGAAGGCACGGTCATGCTCACGGTACGCGACCCGGTCGTCCACGAGATCGTCCATCCGATCCACCAGTGAGTGCAGCTCATCGATGACTTCGTCGGTGGCCAGCTGGGCGGCGACATTGGCCATGTCCGACTCCAGCACCCGCCGGGTGACCACGAGGTCATCGACGATACCCAGACTCTTGTCCCTCTCGATGCTCGCCGCCAGTACCAGCCCGTCGAGCATGTTCCACATCGCCGGTGGGGTCACCGTGGTGCCGGCGCCGTGCCGAACTTGCACCAAACCCTTCTCCTGAAGCATCTTCACTGCCTCGCGGACGACCGGTCGGCTCACCGAGAAGGTCTCACAGAGAGCGGGCTCGGGGGGTAGAGGTGTCCCCGGCTGGTGGAGGCCGCGCACGATCCGCTCCACAAGCTCCGCCATCACCGCGCTGGCGAGGTTCGCCGGTCGTCGCGCCCAGGCCGGAGGCGCCGCAGCGCCCACGGCAGATTGCTGCGGTGCGTTCATGGATCCTCCGGGCTGCCCTGACTGCACGATGGATTACCTGGCCGAAGCATACGCAACGCAAGCGCCGGCGCCGTTGATCATGCTGGGCCCGGGTACACCCCGCGCCACGGGATCCCCGCGGAGAGTGTGATCTCCTCGATGCGATGGGAAGTGTTCGGCATACATAGTTGATAGTTTCCGTCTCGGTCTGCGATGAGCTCTACTGTGCATCGATCAGCGCTCCACTCGATGGCGACCGTGACGCCTCCCCTTGCCCGAAGACCACGCACCCGGCCCTTCGTCCACTCCGATGGCAACGCTGGAAGTGGGCGGATGACCCCGCGGTGACTTTGCAGCAGCATCTCCGCCACCGCTGCCCCGAATCCGAGGTTCGCGTCGATCTGATGAATTCCACGCAATGAGCGGTAGCTCAGACCGTGCCCGATCAACCCGGCTTCGAGGAAGTGATCGAGCACCCACTTGGCACGTTCACTGTCCAACAACCGAGCGAACAGGCATCCCGTCCAGGCGTGGCCCCATCCCGAGCGCGGATTGGTGCCGTCCGCCATTCGACCCAGCAGGCTTTTCAACGCGGCGTCGGCGAGTTCGGGGGTGGTCGCTGGGTCGACCTCTCGGCCGGGGTAGACGCCGTAGAGATGAGAGAGGTGCCGGTGGCCCGGTTCCGGTTCGCCGTACTCCTGCGACCACTCCTGAAGACGCCCATCCGAGCCGATCGGCGGCTCGTCGAGTCCTGCCCGGAGTTCGGCGACTGTCGTCGTGAGATCGTTCTCGATCCCGCACCTCTTGGCCAGTCTCAGGTAGCTGTCGAACGTTTCCCGAACCAGCCAGAGGTCGTACGTCGTCTGGATGTCGACGTCGACAGCCTGCCCCGCGCTGTCCAGGTAGCAGTTCTCCGGCGACGTGGACGGAACCACCACCCGACGATTCGTCGTCGGATCGATCATCAGGAGGTCCCGCGCGAACGTGGCCACACCTTCGATGACAGGGAATATCCGCTCGCGCGCCAGATCATCGTCCCGGTAGAACTCCTCGTGGTCGACGATGCAGGAGGCCATCCACATACCGCAGGTCGGGGCCAGGGACCACGTGGGCCGGTTCTGTCCCGCACCGACCGGCCAGGACGAACGCCAGATGTCGGCGTTGTGGTTGACGCACCATCCGGCGAACCCGAACACCTCACGCGCGGTCATCTGGCCCGCCTCGGCCAGCGACTCGACATAGTTGATGAGGGGCTCAGTGCACTCCGCAAGGTTTCCGGGTCCGGCGACCCAGTAGTTCATCTGGACGTTGATGTTCGTCGTGAAGCTACAGAACCAGGGCGGGTTACGTCGGTCGTTCCAGATTCCCTGAAGGTTCAGCGGAAGGGTGTCTGGACGCGATCCCGCGATCATCAGGTACCGCGCGAACTGGAACAAATCGGCGAACAGACCTGGATCTGATCCGCCAGCGGTGACCGCATCGACACGTTCGGCAGTGGAGAGCGTTCGGCGATCGACGGAGGAGCCCAGATCCAGCTCGACACGACGGAACAGTGCACCGTGGTCGGCAACGTGATCGTCGCGAACCCGCGCGACGTCCCGTTCCGCGGCGGCGGTGGCGCGCTGGGTGCTCGCCGAGATCGGCATCGACAGGTCCCGGCCAGGGGCTTCGCGCCAGTCCTCGACATTCGTTTCGGCGGCCAGGATGAAATGGAACTTCCTGCCCGACGCCCGGAGGCCATCTGTCGTCGCCGACACGGCACAGTCGCCAGCGGCGTGCAGGACAGAAGCGAATCCGACCCCGCCGGCGTCGGAGTATTCCAAACCTGGGTACGTCGTACCCCCCGGATCGACCTGGCTGAGGATCCTCTCCTCCACATAGGTCGGGGCGAATCCTGTCATGAGCACCGACCGCCCGTTCGGCGCCTGGTGCTCCACCGGATGGGGCGACACCATCCTTGCTGTGATCACGATGTCAGCGTCCGCTTCGACGGTGACAACCAACGCCTGATCCGGATGGGAGACGAATGCCTCCCGCACGATCCTGACCTGGTCACGCCGGTAGCTGACCCGCACGACCCCGGATGCGAGGTCGAGTTCCCGGCGGTACTCGTCGGAATTCCCTGCAGGCCCGTTGTTCTCTGCGGCAAACCCTCCGTGTTCGAGCAGCAGGTCACCCAGCGGCTGGTACGCCGAGTTGAACGGGCCCTGCAGCCCGCGCACCATGTGGTCCGCGGCCACTCGGTCACCGCCACCTAACAGGTGTTCGCGAATTTTCGCGATGATCTTCGGCCCGTCCTTGACCCCGTGCTGGCGCGGCCGCCCGGACCAGAGAGTGTCGATGTTCAAAGCGATGCGTTCATGGTCGGTCCGGCCGAAGACCTTTCCTCCCAGAGAGCCGTTCCCTACTGGCAGGGCGTCGATCCAGTCCACTGCGGGTTCGTTCCACCACATCAACGTGTCGACGGTGCCCGCTGTCATGGAGACCTCACCGGCGCCTCCACCGGAGCGATCACGCCTCGCGCAACCGCCGCGCCTTCCTGAAAGGTCGCCAACTCCGACGGCAACGTGAGGTTTCTTGGGAGGGCGATGCCGGGCTCGGTCGGGGCGTGAAGCATTCCGTCCGGCCCGATCTCAGGCGGGCGCTTCACCGGATCCGAGGTGATCATGGATTCGAAGCAGGTGTTGTTCGAGATCGCCATACAAAGGTGACGACTCGTCATGTCCGCGCTGTGCACTTCCGCACGGAGTCGATAGGCGTCCGCGAGATGCGCGATCCGCAACGCGCCCGTGATCCCGCCGCGCAACCTGGTGCTGGCTCGAACGCCATGGGTCGCACACCCTGACGCAATGAAGTCAGCGGCGTTCAGGTGAGCACAGTCGGATGTCTCCGCCACCAGCAGGGGAACCGCGGTATTTCGGCCAAGGAGCTTGTAGTCGGTCACGCTGAACTCGCGCATCGGCTCCTCGTACCAGAGGTAGTCGGCCTCCGACAGCGCCTGGCCAACCCGAATCGCATCGGGCAGATCGAACCCCGCAGAGCCGTCGTACATGAGTGGGAAGCCCTCGCCGACGTGCTCCCGCAGCGCATGGATCAGCGCGACATCACGTGCCACGTCTCCCCACGCGTGCAGCTTGATGGCGCCGTAGCCGAGCTCACGACACTGGTCAGCGACATCGAGGTACTGCTCGATCGTGTCGAAGGTGACAGTCGAGGCATAGGCGGGGACGGACGTTCGGAACCCGCCCATCAGCTTCCAGCTCGGCAGGTCGAGGGCCCTGCCGGCAAGATCCCAGAGAGCAACGTCAACCTGGCCGAAGATGTAGATGGGCAGTTCTTCGAGGCGATCCAGCTCCCAGATGCGGTGCCACCACCACTCGCGGAGCAACGGATCCCTGCCAACCATCTCCGTCCGGAGGTGGCGCTGAATGAAGTCTTCCAAGAGCACTGCCACCTGCGGTCGGCCGACCAGAGCGACTCCGACGTGTCCGGTGTCGGTGTGGATCCGGAGCACACCGCCGGTAAATGTGGGCCGCGACCCCGGTAGTCCGCCGCGCCACTTGTAGGGCGGGTCATGCGCGGGAACTGTCACCGGAACAACGTCAAGGTCGGTGATCTGCACACGTACTCCTGAGCAGGCAGGCGGGGGTTCAGGGACGTCGGGGTTTCGGCGGCGCACGGTGCTGACCGAACTCGATCACGGCAAGCTGGTGGTCAGGGTAAGAGGGAAGACGTATGACGTCAAAAGAGACTCCGCGCTCCTCCCCCTGTGCGGAATGGCAGGTCGCCGTCGGCCGTCTCTTCGCAACTTCGTGTGGGTCAGGCGCCGCAGCGAGGCCGTACGACGTTGCTGAGGTCGTCGGGTTGCTGCCAGGACGGACCAGGCCAGTCTCGTAGGCGAGTACCACGAGTTGGGCGCGGTCCCGTGCCCCTGTCTTGGTGAGGACGCGACTGATGTGAGTTTTGACGGTGAGTGGGCTGAGAAACAACTCGTCGGCAATCTCGTCGTTCGAGCGGCCGAAACCGACATGGGTGAGCACCTGGAGCTTGTGCATCGCCGCTGGATCGGTGTCGGGGTGGGCGAGGAAGCGACTGATGAGTGCGCGGGTCGCGCCCGGTGTCAGCAACGCCTCGCCGCGGGCGATCGTATGGATGGCGTCCAGGAGGACGTGTGGTCTGACGTCTTTGGCGAGGAGCCCGCTCGCGCCAGCACGCAACGCCTGGACGACGTCGGCTCGGCGTGCGCGGACAGGGGCGAGTGCTTCAGAGCCATTGCTGGCTTCGCCGACGACTTCGAGATCCCTGGCGGAGTCGACCAACGCCCGGAAGCCGGCCCGGACCAGCTGCTGATCATCGACGAGGAGGACGCGAGTCGTCATCGGTCGTCACTCCCCCGCAGAGTCAAGGGCAGGTCGACGGTTCGATCCCGTCCCTGCCCGCCACTCTCACCAAGTCATATCGCGGAGTGTCACCGCCCGCAGGTGCCCTTGTTTGACCCTCATCGACCGCCGGTACTCGCTCCGCGCGGTCCATGTGGGGCGTGCGATAGTGGCGTCGCCTGTGACCGCCGCCGTTGGCCGCATGGGAGGCAAGACATGGCCGAGTACGCCGCTCTCAGCCCATCCACGCCGGCGCCGGCGCGCTGGGTGTTTCAGGCCCTTGAGCGAATTCAGGCCGGCGGGTCGGTGTCCCACGACGAGCTAGCCTCCCACTACACACCTGAGTTCCTTGAGGCCTTCACGCCCGAGCAGATGCTTGCGCACTACCGCGAAGTAGCGCCTATCGCGGCGGACGTGGCGACGTTCCAACCCGAGTTCCTTGTCGAACGGGGCACCGCAATCGGGATAGTCACCACACTCCGCGACGGTCGCCGTTACCGCTGGGAGTTCGGCCTCGAAGCCGACCGCCTCTGCATGCAGGTCCTCGCCAGAGGCCCGCTACCGGCCTATACCGACCGTGTGATTCAGGGTCCGACCGCTGAGGTACTGGTCCGGGACTACACCGACGTCGGCTCCGTGCCCGAGCACATCCTGCTGCTGCACGCCTTCGGTGCGGACGTCGGAAGCTGGGACCTGGTGGCCCCTTACGTCAAGGATGCTGCGACCGTGCACGCCCTGGACCTCCGCGGCCACGGCCGCGCCGACCTACGACACGGTTACAGCATCCAGGGGTCACTTGAGGACACCACCGCCGCGACCCGCGACCTAGCCAGCAGCGACCTCATCGTCGCCGGCCACTCCCTCGGCGGGTACGTGGCCCTGGAGTACGCCGCCCGGACACCCTGCCGCGGACTCATCACCTTCGATGGGCCAGAGCGCTTGCGCCGCAACGACACCGAGGAAGAGATCGCGGCCACATCAGAGCCGTTGAGATCGGTCCTCGCCGAACACGCCAAGACCGACTACGGCCAGCTCATCGCAGGCATGACTACACCGGCGCTTTTCGTGCTCATCCGAGGCACTCCTGACCGGCCCGAACCGCACGAAGCGATCGAACAGCGGGAGCGACTCGCCGACTGCGCGATCAAGTACGGTCACACCGTCCGATGGGTCGAGGCCGACCACGGCTTCGCTGAATCCCAGCCCGAACTCACCGGGCACATCATCAACGACTTCCTCACCACTCTCAAGGCGTCGTCACCGTGACTGAAAGATCGTCAGTTGCCTACCGTTGGTCTGGCGCCAAGCAACGCGACCCCTCGCCGACAGTTGGTCAACGACGGCCTGAAGATCATTCGCGGAGGTTGTGAACGAGCCGCGCGCTCCAAAGATCGCCTTGCCGGGATTCGAGTTCGGCCAGGGTGGTGAGGCCTTGGGCGTACTCGGCGAGTGCATCTGAGACGAGCCGGGCGAACGTCCAGGCCTTTACGCGTTCGGGGTCGAGGTCAAGACGGGCGCAGAACCGGGTAATCGCCGGTGTCCATTCGGTCGTGGGATCTGCAAGGTCGCCCATGCGGAACAGGAGATACTGCACGGCGTCGTAGGCGCGGTCACCGACCATTGGCAATGGGTCGATGGCCAACCACTGTTCCCGCTCGGCGGACAGGATGTTCTCGAGGTGGAAGTCGCCGTGCAGCAAGACTTCGGACGGACCAGATTGGCAAAGGTGACCGAGTAGCTCGACCGCGGTGTCGAGCAACCATTGCTCGAACGGTGCGCCGGCCATCACGTACCGCGCAGGCAGCGCGTGCGCAAGCTGAATAGCGCGATCGGCAAGACGATAGAACTGCGGCCCGTGCGGGCCAGTCCGGTGCAGTCGGCCGAGGATCTCGGCCGCTACCCGATCGGCGTCATCATGGTTGTCGAGGTGGTCCAGGCTCGCGCCGGGTACGCAGCGCTCAATCAGCATGGCGCCGGTAGCGGGATCATGCTCCACCAGCTCGACCGCCCCGTCGCCGGCCCATTCCCGCAATGCATCGGCCTCAGCGGCGCGAGCACCAGCGGGCAGGGTGCCCAACTCAACCGTCGACGGCATCGGCACCTTCAATACCAGCCGACGCGGACCTCGGCTCGCCGTGATCACCAGTGACACGTGACACCCAACAAACGGCGAGCCCAGGTCCAACGACCACTCATCGCCGAGCCGGCGGCACACCTCGGGAAGGTCCGCAAGCCACTCACGGCTGCCCTGGCCCACGTTCGACGCCTTCGTGCGCAACCGCTCTGGGATCGTGATCATGTCACTCCTGTGCTCACGGGGACGCAGATGCTGGCCGCACGACTCTTGCAGTCGGGTCACACGAGGGCCTGATGCCTACGTTCAGCTAGCGAATGCCGGGAAGAGCGGTGGTGCTGGGTCAGCGGCGTCCGACCATCGGTCGATCATGGCTGTTTCTAGCTTTCCGAGCCAGCCGATGAAGCCCGAGTACCCTTCGGCCCGCTCGGCCAGCTGTGTATATGTCCGAATCTGCTGCACGATCTGCCCGCGTCGGCGCCAGCTGTCGTGCCGGGACTGGCCCGAACTGGCGACCAACGGCAGTCGGCTGATCCGTCCGATCAGAGTGATCGCCGCGCCGTCGGCCAACATCTGGTCGTAGTCGTGGAGCACCAGATCGGCACCGCCGAGAGCGAGAGCGGATCGATACGCCACGTCGGCAGACTCGATGACCGCCTCTGGCAGCAGTCCCCAGGGGTTGCTGTGGTGCGGGAACGGGTAGTGCAGGAAGGCTGCGTCGATCCCAGGGTGCCCGAACCGGCAACCCTCGAAGTCGACCAGGCAGGCGCCGCAATCTGTGATCAAGACGTTGGTCGGGTTGAGGTCCATGTGCGCGAGTGCAGCAGTTGCGCCTGGATCGTTGACCCGCTTGAGCAGCTGCACCACATCGTCTCGTGCTGACCGCGCCGCTGGCAGGCCCAGCTCGGTGCAGGCCCGCTCGATGGCATCCCAGCGTCCCGCATCAAAGTTATAAAGCAGGCCGGTGTCCACGTCGGCACCGAACGCGTCAAGCGTTCGCTGATGATCGTCCCATCGGCCGAGAGTCGACGCATGCAGTCGGCCCACCGCCGTAGCAAGCTCGACCATGCCTGCTGTCGCCGCTTCCGGATCGTTCGTCAACAGTCGATCCTGCAGGCTCGGCCAATCACCAAGATCGGTCTGGATCACCACGCCCACTGCATCATCGGCGTGAACCAGCCGCGCGGACACACCGCTCGCCGTGGCCGTTCGTAGACCTGCCGTCTCCCGTCGCAGGAACGCCGGACCCCCGTGGCCGTCGCCGTCTACTCGGCAGGTCTTGACCACGACCGACGAACCGACCCCGGGCAAATCGCGATCGAGAACCAGGCGGGTGACCGGAGCCCACTCGTGGCCGAGGGGCTGCTCGGAGACCACTCGACAAGTCCGACCCGCGATCGCCGTCAGCACAGCCATAACGTGCTCACGGCGCACAGACGTAAGGGGGTAGACGGGCATCGCATCAGGCTACTTGCCAACGACAGGCTGGAGAATCTGAGTACAGACTCACCGCGCCAATCCACTCCGCACTTTGGGTAACCGTCCCATCGGCACCACCACGAGCGCGCCGGGGGTCCAGTCTCCTCAGTGCTCGAACGGCTCCTTTCGAGCTTGATGTCCCTGCGGCTAGGCCGTTCGCGGAGGGGTCTCATCCATAGAGCGACCTCGCCGCTAGATCGCGCGGTTCTCGAGCGGGGTGTTCGCGGGGCCCTGCAGGATCGCGCCGTCGATGGCGAACCGAGATCCGTGGCACGGGCATTCCCATGCCCTCTCCGCGTCGTTGAACGCCACGATGCAGCCGAGGTGGGTGCAGGTGGCGGAGACCGCATGTGTGCGACCTGACTCGTCCCGGTAGACAGCACATCGTTCGCCGCTCACCCTCACCACTGCGCCCGAACCTGGCTCGATGTCGTCGACACTGTCCCGGAACGAGCGGGCTCTGTCGCCCACGAAGTGACGGGCAACCGATGCCTGCTGAGTGAGCAGCGCACCTGCTTCGCTAAGCGGGCGCAGGCGACGCGGATCGTACAGCTCGGCTTCGGGACCGACCTCCGCACCGGTGATCAGTGCGGTGAGCAACCGACCGGCCATGACGCCGCCGCTCATCCCCCAACCGCCGAATCCGGTGGCGACGAAGACATGGCGGGAGCCGGGGTGGAACAGTCCGACGTACGGGATTTTGTCGGTCGTCGTGTTGTCCTGCGTCGCCCACCGATAGGCGGTCGGCCCGACATCGAACCGTTCGCGTAGCCAAGCCTCGAGTCGCTCCATACGGGAGGAGACACCGGGTGCCCCCGGCTTGAACTTCTCCCCCGTGACGATCAGGAGACGCGTGCCGCTCGTATACGGTGCGCTCCGCACCGACCGGGTGTTGTCCTCGGGCGAGATGAAGACGCCACGAGGGTCCTGATCGGCCGAGATCGGGGCGGCCACCGCCAGTTCCCGTTGAGGTTCGAGCCGGGCGAACAGCAACGCACGGTCGAACACCGGATAATGGGTCGCCACGACCACATCCTGCACCGTGACGGTGCGCCCGTTCTCCATCTCGAGCCGACATGGTTCTCCCTCGGACAGTCCGACGACGCGCGTCTGCTCGAAGATGTCGACACCACGCCGGGTCATCTCCTCCGCCAGCGCGAGAAGGTACTTGCGCGGGTGGAACTGAGCCTGATCCTCGACCCTGACCGCGGCAGCAATCGGGAACGGCAAGGGGGCCTCGGTAACCAGTGTCGCCGAAAGTCCTGCCTCGCGGGCGGCCTCTGCCTCGGCATGGATCTCGCCCACCCGGTCGGCCGAGTCGGCCCACGTGAACGCTGGACGACGTTCGAGTTCGCAGTCGATGCCGAGCTCGGCGACGATCCCCGCCACATGCTCGACCGCGTTCTGCTGGGACCTCGCATAGGTGCGGGCCCCGTCGGCACCGACCGACCGCGTGAGTTGCGTGTAGATCAGCGTGTGCAGCGCGGAGAGCTTGGCGGTCGTGTAGCCAGTCACGCCGGCGGCGATCCGGTCCGCTTCCAGCACCACGACCGAGCGACCCGCCCGAAGCAGCTCCCACGCGGCCGACAATCCCGCGATGCCGCCGCCGATCACGGCGACGTCTGCGGTCTGGTCGCCCGCAAGCCATGGATACCGGGTCGGGCCGGTCGAATCCATCCAGTAGGACTCGCCGCCCATCGCTCGCGAGGAAGACATGAAGGGCCTATACCCACGGGGCGAACCGCATCACACAACCCGCTACCTGCTGATCGCCTCAGTTGGCCTTCTCGAGCTGGCATGCTGAACGTTGCCGTGAGCTGGAGCTGGACCTGGGCCTGGGCCTCGGCCTCGGGACCGGCCCCTCATGAACGCTCTGGTCGTTGAGAACCGCATCCCTGAGCCGGGACATTGGTCTGGTCGATCAACCGCGACACGGTAGTGGCCGGTGCCTTGGCGGGATGACACCCACGTTCCTCAGGCGAGTGGTTTGCCGCCCGTGACGCCGAGGATCTCGGCGTTGACGAAACTGGACTCGCCCGACGCCAGGAACACGAACACCGGTGCAAGCTCCGCCGGTTGGCCGGGTCGGCCCGTCGGTGAGCTGCCGCCGAACTTCGCGGTCTTCTCCGCATCCATCGAGGCCGGGATGATCGGCGTCCACACCGGGCCCGGCGCGACGGCGTTCACCCGGATGCCGCGCTCGATGAGCTCCAGCGCCAGACCCTTGGTGAACGTCACGATGGCGCCCTTGGTCGTGGCGTACGGCAACAGCGGCGGTGAGGGCTGATAGGCCTGGATCGAGGCGACGTTGATGATCGACGCGCCCGGTTTCAGGTGCGGCAGTGCCTCCTGGCACATCCAGAACATCGCGATGATGTTGGTCTTGAACGTGTGCAGCAACAGGTCGTCCGGAATCGACTCGATGCCGTCGAACGTCATCTGGTACGCCGCGTTGTTCACCACGATGTCCAGCCGGCCGAACTCCTCGACCGCCCGGCTGACCAGGCGTCCGCACTGGGCTCGCTCGCTGATGTCACCCGGAATTCTGACCGCGCGCCGGCCCGCCTCCTCGACCACCCGGGCGGTCTCCGCCGCGTCGGACTCCTCAGCCTCCAGGTAGGACAACGCCACGTCGGCGCCCTCACGGGCGAACGCCAGCGCGACCGCTCGGCCGATGCCGGAGTCACCGCCGGTGATGACCGCCGACCGACCCTCCAGTCGTCCGAGGCCGCGGTAGGTGTCGTACCCGTAGTCCGGCTTCGGCTCCATCTCCGAGTCCAGACCGGGATGCTCCTGTACCTGCTCTGGAAAGTCCGGACGCGGGTAGCGTTCCCGCGGATCCTGCGGCCTTGTCTGATCACCGCTCACGGTGCCGCTCCCTCCTGCACTCCATCCATCCACACTGGGAGGCATCTCACACGCAGCCTCCGGCGCGCACCTCCCAGGACCTTCGGGTCACGCAGGAGCGCCAAGATCTAGGGCTGTGGGCGGTCGACTTCTTCGCGCCAGGCGCCAGTTTCGGTGCCACGGGCTTCGATGAACGCCTTGAACTTTCGCAGGTCAGCCGACGTCTGTTTGCCTACCAGGTCCAACTTCTCCGCAGCCGCTTCGGCAACCCCTTCGGGCTCCATGTCGAGCTGGACCAGCACCTTGGTGTGCGTCTCGTCCAGTCGATGGAAAGTTACGACGCCGGCCTGGCGAACCTCGCCCTCCTCGGTCGTCCACGCTATCCGCTCATCAGGACGCTGCTCGGTGATGCGAGTGTCGAACTCTCGCCGTACTCCACCGATATTCGTAACCCAGTGATTGTGTGTGTCGTCCACTTGGACAACCCGCTCGACTCCAGACATGAACCGCGGGAAGTCCTCGAATTGAGTCCATTGGTTATAGACCGTCCGCACCGGAACATCTACGACGATCGACTCTTCTGTCGTCATGCTCAACCACACCACTCTCCACTAGGTAAACGGTCGTCTATATACACGGCCCGCCCCCACATATTCACGGCCTGCCCGGCAGTGACGAGCTATAGGGGGAGCTTCTCTTCCTGCCGCGGGCTTGTCTCCAGCCTCACACCAGAGCGGTTCCAGGGCAGGGGATGACGTCCTGTCACGAAGCGACATCCGTCACCCGCGCCGCAATCCAGGCGCACTGCGACAGCCTCGGAGTCCTTCCTTCACCGGCGCGCCGGTGAAGGAAGTCGAAGACCTGAAAGACACCGGCCGGGGTGGTCGGTTGTATCTTCTTAAAGGAAGTCCGGTCTTCCGGTGTGAGCTCCGGCTGGGCTCGTGCACAGCCAGCAACCGGACCACATCAGAGGTAGGGCTTGGAGCAGTCCGCGCGAGATCCCTCTGACGTGTGTCGTGGACCGCTCCATCGAACGGTCTAGACGAGGACGGCGGTGAGTTGTGCCCGGCTCCTATGCGGCTGGCCGTGCGGCTGGCATTGTCACCGGCTTCGGACTTGGTGGATTCGTCGACGGGATCGTCGCTCACCAGATCCTGGGCTGGCACCACATGCTGTCGGGGTGGGTCGCCATCGGGACCGAGCAAGGCATGCGAACGAACATGATCGGGGACGGCATCTTCCACCTCTTGTGCCTGACTGTCGTCGTGATCGGGCTCTTCCTGGTCCGAAGCAACGGACAAGCAGCGAACGGCACGCAGTTCATCGGTGCGCTACTCGCAGGGTGGGGTTTGTTCAACTTGCTCGAAGGAATCGTCGACCATCAGATCCTCGGGGTGCACCACGTCCGCCCAGGACCGAACGAACTCTTGTTCGACCTCGGATTTCTCGCGGTAGGTGCAATCCTGCTCATCGCCGGGCTGGCGCTGTCCAGGCCGACACCCACGCGGCCGGCTGTTGCGAGGGCCAGCGGTAGGTGATAGCCACCAAGCCGCCGCTGCTTCTTCCCTGTGGCGCGCTTGGCGTTCTTCTTACCCGCCTGCTGCTCGACCTTGTTGCCACAGCCGTGGTGCCGGAGAGCCGCTCGTCCGGGACCGTGGGCGGCGGCATGGGTACGCCCTCCTTGGGCTCGTCCAGGTACGCAGGTTCGCCAGCGCAGGGATTGCTGGCCGATCTCATTTACAACGTGAGAGATCGTCAATATCGTGATTCAGTCCGTTCGCCCTCAGTGGGCGTACCCATGCCGAGGGTCACAGGAGAAGCATTGAACCCGACCTCCGCATCGCGTTCCTTCGAACCGTTCCGTCCCGCCAGGTCCGTCAGCCGGCGAGCGCTGCTGGTCGCCACCGGCGGCGCCGCGGCCATCGCAGCCCTGGGCGGCACGATCCCGGCCCGCGCCCAGGGCACCGGCGGGTATCAGAACCCAGTTGAACCGACGAACCACCCTGATCCGGCGGTGCTCTACGCCGATCGAGCATTCTGGCTGTACTCGACCGCAGGTCAGATGGGCGCGATGCCGGTACTGACGTCGCCCGATCTGGTCAACTGGACCGAGGTCGGCAACGGAATGCCGGTGATCGCCCCGTGGTCTGTGCCGGGGCGACATTGGGCGCCCGAGGTCATTCAGGTCGGACAGCGCTACCTGTCCTACTACACCGCTCGTCGTGCTGACATGAACCAGCAGGCAATCTCGGTTTCGCTGGCCGACTCTCCGGCGGGGCCGTTCGTGGACGACCGCACAACGCCCTTGATCGGTCAGACCGACGAAGGCGGGAGCATCGATGCGTCACCCTTCCAAGACGCTGACGGTTCGCTGTGGCTGCTGTGGAAGAACGACGGGAACTCTCGTGGCCTGCCGTCCTACATCTACCTCCAGCGGCTCACCGACGACGGACTGGAGTTGGTCGGCGAGCCGAAGCGCATCATCGGCATGGACCAGCCTTACGAGATCTACACGATCGAGGGCGCGTCCGTGATCATCCACAAGGGCGTCTACTACTGCTTCTACTCGACCGGCGAGTACTGGAGGAACACCTACGGCGTCTGCTGGGCAACAGCGCCCGGGATCACCGGCCCGTGGACCAAACAGGGCAACGGTCCGATCCTTGCCGGCAACGACGTCGCCGCCGGCCCCGGCCACGGCATGCCGATCAAGGTCGGGCCGCACTGGTGGTACGTCTACCACGCCTGGCAGCCGGACGCCGTCGGGTCGCCCCCCGGCCGCCTGGTCTGGCTGTCCCGGCTGAAGTTCACCGACGAAGGGCCAGTGATCGACGGACCGAACGAGGAGAACCCGTTCGAGCCAATCCTCTTCTGAGCCCTCGCCTTACACGACAGGCTGCCCGACACGCCGAACACTGCGAACATGATGCTGAAGGCCGGCGGCCCCGACCGTGTAGCCAGCAAGCGGCCTGGTTGTCTTCGGCGACGTGATGTCGGCGGACCTCAGCCCGCCGCCCAGGAATGGGGAGGTTGCATCGACCCCGGGTAGAGACGACCCGGGGTCGATGCAGATCGCTGGGCGAGCCAGAGAGCCCGATGACAGGTGCGCCAGTGGACTCAGCCGACGAGTGGGCACAGCACCTCGAGTTGCACCTGATGGAGGAGCTAAACCGGCGGGGCGTAGGCAAGGATCGCCTGGACCTTGTTCGTATGGTGGCGACCGAGTACGACGTCGGTATCCCAACCGGTTGTCGGCTGATGGAGTCCGGGCTCAACGACACCTACGCCGTAGAGGTCGATGGATCCTGCTACGCGCTCAGGCTGCACGGACAGAACAAGCCATGGATTGCCGGCGAAGGTGACCTTCGATTTGAACTCAGCCTGCTGGACCATCTCCACGCTGACGGCGTGCCGGTGTCGGTCTCGGTTCGACGTCGCGATGGCGACTCCCTGGGCTTGATCGAGACGGCCACCGGGAACCGCTACTGCGTACTCTTCACCTGGGCTCCGGGTCACGCCGGTGCCGACACCGAGGAGCACGCTCGCCGGGTAGGCCAGACGCTTGCCGCGATCCATGTCGCGAGCGATGGGTTCCGGACCACGTACAACCGGTACACGCTCGACGTGCGACATCTTCTGGATCGCCCTTTGAAGAGATTGGAATCCTCAGCCAGGGAGTCCGATTCGGGCGCCGTCGAGTTCATCCGGGGTCACGTTTCGGAAATCAGGCGCCGGCTGCAGGCGTTCAAGCCTGGGCCGGGCGGTTGGCGTGTCATCCACGCCGATCCGCAGGTTCTCAACATTCACTTCACCGACGGCGGACAGGTCACTTGGTTCGACTTCGACCTGTGCGGATACGGCTGGCGCGCCTATGACCTCGCCTATTACTACACCCGGATTCCCGAACGTTTGAGAGCGGCCGCTCTCGACGGCTACCAGGCGGTCCGCCCGCTCTCAGACGCCGAGCTCGACATGCTTCCCACGCTTGGACGGGCGGCGTGGGTCTGGGAATGCATTCCCCCCGCTGACCTCGTTGAGAAGCTGAAGAATCCGTATGACGTTGAGTGAGGCGTCGGCAGTGGTGGCTCCCTGCGCTGACCCTCACATGTTGGCGGGCCCATGTGTACGGCGTGCGATGTGCCCTTGGCCGCGTTTCCGCAGGTCAAGGGCACAGTTGGTTGGTGGGCAGGTCCCGGGTTCGAACCAGTCTAGGCGCTGCTGACAGTAGATGTCAGGGTGACCCTCGTAGCCTCGTCTGCCTATGTAGCCGACGTCATCGCCTTGGGAGGCTTCGATGAACGAACGTGGATTCTTGGCTGGAGTCGTGCTCGACTCGACGGATCCTCAGCGACTCGCACGCTTCTATGCCGACGTACTCGGCTTTGTCGTGGTGGAGGATTCGCCCGGATGGGTCGAGCTCAAGGATCCGAACGGTGGCTGGCCGCATCTTTCCTGCCAAGGGATCAACCAGCATGTCCAGCACGGTGCCGGTACGTCGAAGGGCAACCGGTTCCACCTCGACCTTGGTATGGCTCCACCTGGGCCCGGCGTCCTGCCCACGGCGCATCAGGTTAATGCGGAGGTCTCACGGCTCGAGCGGCTTGGCGCTCGAGCCGTGAGAGAATCACCCAGCCCGAAGGGGAGTCCATCCATTGGGTTTGGGCGGACCCTGAGGGAAATGTATTCTGCGGTCCTGGAGTGTAGGGGTAGGTCTTCCGTCGGCGTCGTCCTCGCCATCGGCGGCAGGTTCGGAATCGTCGAGGGAGATGCCGGCGCACTCACCGCGACGACGTACGCCTCTTCTGCTGCAGCAGCAGTTGTAGCCGCCGTCCGTTGCCGACTACACCGCTGAATTGATCTGGCACGCTCATGACGTGCCGTCTGAACGAGTACGGTTTTCTGCGGTCGTGATGCGGATGGCAAGTGCTGGTATTGCCAGCATCGCGAGGAGGTCACGACGGGCCACGCGCTACACGGCGGAACCATGCTCACCTGTCTTCACGGGCCCAGTCGATGACCCGATTTGCAGCCGCGTGCGGAGGCATCGTGGAAGTGTCGAGGACCAATGCGTCTGGCGGAGCGGGAAACAGACCCTTGGTGCGTAGCGTTTGAAGCAGGCTGTCGGGGTCGATCATCTTCTGCCGCTCGGCCCTTGCCGGTAGCACGACGCGCCTTACAAGCTCTGCCTCCGGGCAGGTCAGCCATACCGGAAAGAAGTGAGCCTGTCGTTCCTCGGCGATCGAACGGAGCTGTTCCAAGACTCGCCCCTCGGACGGATCGTCGCTCAAGTAGTTGGTAAAGATGTGGCTCGTCGTCTTGGTGGCTCGCGACACTGCCGTCATCGTCGCTTCGCGGACCTATGCAGTAAGGTCCCAAATCCACTCAGGCAGCGGAGTGCGCCCGTCGGCACCGTACGCCAGGAAGATTGGGTCATTGATGAGATGGTTGTCGATCAGGGCTGCCCCGGTCATGGCCGACAGCTCCAGCCCGATGGTGAGTTTTCCACTGGCTGGCGGTCCGACAAGGTAGGTGATGGTGAGCACTCCGGCATCTTATGAGCGCCAAGGTCTGGCACCTGCGGTCCGTGTGGCCACCAAACCTGTTCCGGCAAACCTCCAACGCCATCCGACCTCGCCAAGCCCTCGGAATCGCACGCCCCGACTGGCTATCTCGACGACTGCAGCGCTGAGACGTCGGGCTTCGGTGATCGTCGTAGGTAGCGAATCTCGTGGGTTGCTCACGTTATCTGCGGCCTGCGTGTCGCGCCCGGAAGGCGGCTGCCTTCGTACGGTTCTGACACGGGGTGGAGCAGAAGCGTCGGGCGGCGTTGCGCGAGCTGTCGATGTAGACGCGGTCGCAGAGGTCGGCGCTGCAGACGCCAAGCCTCCCCGCCAAGTGGCTGCCGACCGCGAGGGCAAGAGCGGTAGCGCAACCGGCACTCCAGCCAATCGCCAAGGAGTCATCCGAGCCGTGAAAATGGACCTGCCACGGTTCGCTGTCCAGTTGCTCCAGCTGTGGGCGCGCACCCGTTGAGATCAGCAGACGATTCAGCACGCTCGCCGCGTGTCCGATCTCGCCCCGATTGACGGCGTCGAAGATGGCCCGCATCGCTCCAGCGGTCTCGGCCAAATAGTCGGCCTCTTCCTGGGTGATCGCTCGCCCTACGGGCCACCTGCTTTCCGCCGGCAGGATGCCTGCGATGACGCGTGGGCGCCCTTCTCGCTCCGGCGCCGTGTACGACCGACCGCCCGCAGCACCATCGGTCAACGCATTGACCAGATCGACGGCGACCCCGAGCAGCGTCGCGATGTGACTGTCGAACAGCACTTGACCAGTTACCTTCCCTCACCTAGCCTCGTGACCGTCGTCATCCTAGACGACAGTCACAAGTTGGCTGCGCGCCGGCAGGCCGTAGCGGCGATCTCCCCACACTCGACCCAAGCACCTCGCGCCACGGAAGGAACGCGCATGACCCTCGACGAAACACGCCAACTCTGGGATCAGGTGGCGTCAACGTACGATGACGAACGAGATCACGGCCTCCTGGACCCCCACATTCGCAGAGCGTGGCAGGAACTCCTCGTCGAGGTCATCGGATCCAATCCGACCAGAATCGCCGACCTCGGATCGGGCACGGGGACCCTTGCCGTTCTACTCGCCGCACTTGGCCACAGGGTGACCGGGCTCGACCTGTCTCCAGCAATGGTCGACCGCGCACGCGACAAGGCCACGAAAGGCGGCATCAACGTGGACTTCGTCCTCGGAGACGCCTCCAAGCCCCAGTTGCCGCCAGGACAGTTCGATGTCGTCCTCGCCCGGCACGTCCTCTGGGCAATGCCAGACCCAGCCGACACCCTCGACCACTGGATACAACTCCTCACCCCCAACGGCCACCTCGTCCTCATCGAAGGCTTCAACGCCGGAGGTGGCATACACGCAACGTTCCTGAGCGAGCTACTCGAACAACGCGTCTCAACCATGACGCTCACACACATGCCTGAGCGCATCTACTGGGGCCGAGAGATCACTGACGAGCGCTACCTGATCTCCGCCCACAGATGACCACCACTGCTAACCCAAGGCAAGATCAACATCTGCCAGAAAGTTGACGCCCAACAGTTCGGCGTCTGATGACCTCGGGGTGTTCGCGCGTGGTTCCGCCCTCACCACGGTGCCAGACCCCGAAGACGATCCGGAGCCAGTCGATCTGCTCGCGTAGGCCCTTGTTCGCCGGCCGTATAGGACACAAGGTGTCCCTTACGTGCAGCATCGTAGGGCTGGAGCGGTGATGCTATGTCCGCGACCAACGACCGCTGCACCGACGTCGTGGATGGGGACGAGCGCACCAGCCCAGCGAAATGATCACCCTCAACGCGCTGCGCATCCTCCGCGCCGCTGGCCGATTGTAGGTGCGACGATGACCGCCGAAACGAACATCGAGATCCAGAACGTCGTGTTCGCCTGCCCTGGCAACTCGAAGGAGAGCTACGACCGCGGCGGCAGAGCGCTTGCCACGTTCTACGCCGACCTGCTCGGGATGCGCATCGCTCGCGAGGACTGGTTTGTACTCGAGGACGCCGACGACCTCGACGGGCTCAACCTCGCGTTCGGCGACGGGCCGATCGACTATCGTCCACCGCGCTGGCCGGACTCAGAGTCCCCGCAGCAGATGCACCTGGACATCTCCGTCCGTGACCTGGATGACGCCGAACAGCGGACGCTGAAGCTCGGTGCGTCGAAGCTCCAGGACAACGCATCCTTTCGCGTCTACGCAGACCCGGACGGACACCCGTTCTGCCTCTACGGCACCGCCACGCAGGCGGCACCCCGGATCGAACGTGTGGTCCTCGACTGCTTCAGCCCGCGTTCCCTCGCCGACTTCTACGCCTCCCTGCTGGACATGCCGAACCGGGAGCTCGATACACCCGAACGAGTCGTCATCGCCCGAAGCGACGGACGGCTGCCGGCGCTGGCGTTCCAGCACGCCCAGTTCCCCGCACCACGCTGGCCAGACCCCGCCCACCCACAACAGGTCCACCCCGACCTCCGCGTCGTCGAGCCGAACGCGCCACGCATGCACGCCGCACGAGAACTAGCCGAACAACTCGGCGCGATCCGGCTGCCCGACGAAGGACTTGGGCACAGGGTGTACGCCGACCCGGCCGGCCACCCGTTCTGCCTATAGCCGATCCCTGCGAACGGACTTGAGTGGACATCCGACGAATGTGGCGATGTCGCGTGGTCGGTGGCGCGTTGCCGTGGCGAGAGTCACGCTGGTACGGCCCAACGAGCCGCGACAGCCACGAGACACCCGAGGCCCGAGCTCCTACCTGTGTGGCCGTGGACTTGGCCCAGGTCCGGTTCAACGCCAACAACTGTTCCCGACAACGACACCCGGACACGGGTGCGACACGGTGTGAAGGATGGTCTGATGGTGCACCTTCTGCGGGACAGCGACGCGATGACGATCACGATTCCCGCTCCTGACCTGATCGACGGCAAGGAAGGGCGCCGAGTGCTGGCCGCGTTCTACGGCAAGCTCCTCGGTATGCGGGAGTTCGAGCCGTGGGGTTGGCTGAAACTCGCTAAGCGACCTCCCGACAGCAAGCTGCAGTTCGCGCTCGACGATGACGGATGGTCGGACGAACGCCCGCCACGCTGGCCGGATCCGGAGTATCCGCAGCAGATGCACCTCGACATCCTCGTGCCCGACGTCGAGGCGGCGGGTCGGCTCGTGCTCAACCTGGGCGCGAAGTTGCTGCGGGATCAGGGCGACTTCCGCGTCTACGCCGACCCAGCGGGGCACCCGTTCTGCCTCTGCCCGGACCCGTCCGTCGACAGTCCGAAGCTGTGTCGGCTGGTCTTCGACTGCTTCAGCCCGCGCGCGCTGGCCGGCTTCTACGAGGATTTCCTCGGCGTCGAAGAGCGACTCGAGGACTCACCCGAACGCGTCGTGATCAACCTGGACGATGAAGAGCTGCCGAACATCGCGTTCCAGCACGCACAGTTTCCCGCCGCTCGCTGGCCCGACCCCGCGTACCCGGCACAACTGCACGTCGACTACCGCTTCCCCGATGGCGCCGAGTCCGCGATACCCAGGGCCGAACGCCTCGGCGCGATCCACACTGGCCACGGCAACGCGTACGCCGATCCCGCCGCCCACCCCTTCTGCCTGTGAAGCTAGGTCCCGGCGCTCTGGCCACTCGACAGTCGCGGATGGCATCGAGGCTGCCAGGCCTATTCCGAGAGTTCGAATAGCCGATTCCCCCAGTACACGTGGATGCGCGTGTGCGGTGACGGCGACAACCGTCATACAGGCGGATTCCACTGCTCCCCGCAGCGGAGATGCTGCTGGGTCAGGCGCGCGACGCAGTACGAGTGGGTACTTCGTGCGCGCCCGGTCAGACCTTCAGGCGCATGACCACCAGGTCGTAGGGTGCCCACCAGTTCGGCGAGCTGCCGTGCCGATCGCGCTGCGTCGGCGTGAACCCGAGCCTCTCGAACATGGCCATCACACCACGGTGGTCGGCTGTCTGGCTGGTGGTGAGCGAGGCCTTGACGGTGCCGACGCCCGGGATGCGCATCTCCGGCCAGGTCTTCAGATACTCCTTCATCTCCTCGGAGCGGACGCCGTAGGTCCGTTTGATCTTGCGCCATTCACGATTGGGATGGGGGTACGCGACCGGCGTCGCCTCGATCCAGCCGCCGCCCTTCTTCCGGATCGCCTCCACAGCCGCAGTCAACGCCCTGGTCGCCACCCCTTGCCCCCGGAAATCCCGGCGGGTGGTGAGGCAGGTGATGCGCCACGCGGACGTGGGATCCCGTGCGATCCTGTTCGGCGGCGTCTTCTCGTTCTGTTCGATCGGCAGCTCTTCGGCGCGTCCATACTGGCACCAGCCGACCGGCTCCTTGTCCGCGTACACGAGGATTCCGTGTGCCTTCCCGGCCCAGACCAACTCCTTCATCTCGGCAAGGTTCCGCGCCATCTGCCATTCGTGGTGCGGAAACTTCTTCTTGGAACGGTCTGGTGTGCCGAGAAGCTCCGCCCGTTTCTCCGCTGTGACCGCCGCCGGCGAGAGATGGCGGCCGCGCGGATAAAGCATGCAACCGCAGCTATGGACGCTGTTGTGGAACGCTTCGAAGTCGACGAACGTCCGCCTCGACAACTCTTTCGTTGCGAACCGAGCCGGGTTCCGCGCATCGGCAGCCGTCGCCACCACCTCCGTCAACCGAGGACGTCACCTGCGCTGACATGTTCACGGGAGGCCAGGATCGCACCGCGTACCGGCCACCTTGTGTCCTATACCATCCTGGTCGGCCTGGGCGGCCGGTAAGTCACTCGGCAACCACTCCACCGTCCTCCTTGCAACCAGCCAGACTGCACGCCGAAGCGGAGCGGGGTCAAGGGTCGAAGATTGCGGCAGCGACGACGCCAAAACCGCCGTCGACGCGTGGAGTGGAGACCGGAGACTGGTCGGGAGAGGACGCGGTGACTTCCCACTGTTGGATGGCTTGTCACCGCGCGGAGGCCTAGGTTGGGAGCGTGCCTGAGGTAACCGACATGATCCTGACGGTTGACGACCATGTTGTTCCTGGTGGTCCCGAGGTCGAGCTGCTGGAGGTCGGACCAGGCAGCCGCGCAGCGGTACTGGCTCTGGTCTCTTCGGAGCATGGGCACTTTCTCCAGTACTACGAGTCGCCGTCGGTAGGGACTGTTGTGTGCGGCATCTACGAGAAGGATCAGCTGGTGGGTGCAGTGCTGTTGGAGTACGAACCGGAGGCACGAGAGTCGACGGCTGATGCAGCACTGGCAGCGCTCGTCGTTGCTGGACGCCACCGTGGACGTGGTATTGCATCTGCCGCGATCGGGGCTGCGTCTCGGATGCTCAGCGCTGCTGGTTATCGCCGTGTGATCGCTGAGTGGGTATGGAGCAGGCAGGCGTACGAACGACTCGGGTTCAGGGTATGGCGAACGCGTTCTATCTCTCGCTGACCCCTCGAGCGTGGGTGTACGCTCCGGCGCCCAAGAACGCATTGGAGAACAGGACGTGTCCGAGAAGAACCCGCGGAAGCACAAGGTCATCATCACCAGCGCCGTCACCGGAGCGATCCATACACCCTCGATGTCGAAGTACCTCCCGGTCTCGCCGCAGGAGATCGCCGAGGCCGCCATCGGTGCCGCCGAGGCCGGCGCTGCAGTGGTCCACCTGCACGCCCGCGACCCCCGAGACGGCCGTCCCTCCCAGGATCCGGAGCACTTCGTACCGATCCTGGAGTCGCTCAAGCGCAACACCGACGCGGTGGTCAACCTGACGACGGGCGGCTCGCCGCACATGACCGTCGCTCAGCGGATGCGCCCGGCGATGGAATTCAAGCCCGAGCTGGCCTCGCTCAACATGGGCTCGATGAACTTCGGTCTTCACCCGATGCTCGACCGCTTCAAGGAGTTCGAGTTCGAGTGGGAGCGCGAAGGGCTCGAGAGGAGCCGCGACCTGGTCTTCAAGAACACCTTCGCCGACATCGAGGCCATCCTCACCCGCGGCAGCGACAACGGCACCCGCTTCGAGTTCGAGTGCTACGACATCTCGCACCTCTACAACCTGACGCACTTCCGCGACCGCGGACTCGCCAAAGGCCCGCTCTTCGTGCAGTCGGTGTTCGGACTACTCGGGGGCATCGGCCCGGACCCGGAGGACCTGATGCACATGCACCGTACGGCCGACCGGCTCTTCGGCGACGAATACCAGTGGTCGATCCTGGGCGCGGGCCGCAACCAGATGAGGCTGGCCACCATGGGCGCCGCGATGGGGTCGCACGTCCGGGTCGGCCTGGAGGACTCGCTGTGGATCGGCCCCGGCCAACTCGCCGAGAGCAACGCGGCACAGGTCGAGCGGATCCGGACCATCCTCGAGGCGCTCAACCTCGAGATCGCGGCGCCCGACGAGGCGCGCCAGATCCTGCAGCTCAAGGGCCGCGACGCGGTTGGCTTCTGACGGCGGTACGCGAGAGAGGACGCAATGATCCCAGCAGGTGCGCCCGTCGCCGTGGTCGGCGGCGGCTACATGGGCGGAGGCATCGCCCAGACGTTCGCCGCCCACGGCTTCCCGACCGCCGTCGCAGACGCCTCGCCGAAGCGGACTGCCGAGCTCGTCGCGGCACTGCACGCCGACGCCGACAGGTACGTCGCCGAGGGCCTGTTCCCCGCCGGGGCCGACGAGGCGGTCCGGGCCAACCTGCGAGCGGCGACGTCGTTGGCCGACGCGGTTGCCGGAGCAGCGTACGTCGCGGAGGCGGTGCCGGAGCGAATTGCCGTCAAGGACCCCGTGCTGCGCCAGATCTGCGCGCATGCGCCGGCCAAGGCGCTGATCGGCACCAACACCTCGGCCATCCCGATCGGAACGCTGGCTGCCAGCGTGACCGGCGTCGAGCGGTTCCTCGGAGTCCACTGGATGAATCCGGCGACCTTCGTCCCATGCGTGGAGCTCATCGCGACGGAGGGAACCGACCCGGAGACCGTCGCCGCTGCGGAAGACCTGATGCGGTGCCTCGGCAAGGTGCCGACCGTGGTGGCCGATTCGCCGGGCTTCGTCGCCAACCGGCTGCAGTACGCGCTGCTGCGCGAGGCCATCCGGATCCTCGAGGAGGGCGTGGCCGGTGTGTCGGAGATCGACGAGGTCGTGAGGAACTCCTTCGGCTTCCGGCTCCCGTTCTTCGGGCCGTTCGCGATCGCCGACATCGCGGGCCTGGACATCTACCGCGACGGCTTCGCCACGATGGAGCGTGCCTACGGCGAGCGGATCGGGACCCCGGATCTCCTCGACAAAATGGTCGCCGAGGGTCGCTACGGCCTGAAGTCGCGGCAGGGCTTCCTCCGGTTCGACGAGGAGCAGGCGGACCGCGTCGCATCCTTCCGGGACACCGCCTACGCGCGGTTGAGCCGGCTGCGGGAGGAGATTGGCTCCCTCGCACTCGCAGAGGCGGAAACCGAGGCGTGAGGACCGGGCCCCACGACGACGCCGAACGGATGTCGCGCTGGGGTCATCGACGCTGGCCGGGCACGCTGCCACGACCCATAATCTCGCACCACGCACTCGGACACACGGGACCGCTCGATTCCTTTCCCCGCCGCCGTGTACTGCCTGACCTGGGAAGACGTGGGAGCCGCCTGTCGGATCGAACCCACGACCTACGCATCACGAGTCGGCGGCGACGCTGCGAGGCAGGTGCTCACAACGCTCGGCTGGCCTCTGTCGTCGTCCACCAGAGTCCATGCTCACGTACGTCCTTGGCTGCTCGTTTGGCTGCTCGGGCAACGCCCCCGGGCCGGGACCTGTCAGACGCCCTGTACGCCCAATTGCGAGGTAGTCGGCGTACCTGGGCCAATCATGAGGCGAGGCTGCTAGTGTGCGCCCGTTCACTCGGGAACCTGGAGCGCTCCGCCATGAAGTACACCGTCTCGATCGAGATTGCCCTGCCGCGGGAGAGGGTGGTGCAGTTGCTCGCCGACCCGGCACACATGCCGAAGTGGCTGCGGGGCCTGGTGCTGCACGAGCCACTGAGTGGGGTGCACGGGCACGTCGGTACCAAGTCGCGGGTCGTGATGCAGATGGGGCAGCAGAAGATCGAGTGCACCGAAACCATCACGCGCCGGGAACCGGCAGACCTGCGCGAGATCCCGAAGGAGAGCGTCGTTACTTTTGGCCGTGAGATCGTCGGCGAGGGTATGTGGAGCGCCGCGCGCGAACGGCTGACCGAAGCCGGCCCCGAAACCACGCTCTGGGAGAGCGAGAACGAATACCGGTTCAGCGGCATGCTGATGAGGCTGGTGGGGCTCCTGATGCCCGGCTCCTTCCGCAAGCAGTCGCAACAGCACATGCAGGACTTCAAGGCCTTCGCCGAGCAGGGAAAGGACGTCCGCGAAGCGAACGGCTGATCTGCTTGCGGACAGCTGCGTCGACAACGTGGCGACCAGGGGTTGTAGTGGCCTCGCTCGCCAGAAACCGGCTGAAACATTGGGTGTTGGGCCGGCGCCGAGCCCACCGGGGGCCGGCACTCGACTAGCGCGCAGAGACGCTCGCCGGTGCGCACCAACACCCCCAGTGTTTCAGCACTCCTAGGTCGGTCCGGAGTGACGCTGTGACAGAGAGAGTGGGGAAAGCAGGGATTTGACGACCGTCACTCCCCGCTACTCGCGTTTCCGCAGGTCAAAGCTAATTGAGTGACAGCTGTGACAGTGATGGCATGTCCCCTCTCACCCGTCATTGGCTGTGACGAACAAAGTCCTCCAGGACTCCGCAGCGGCGGACGCTGTGCAACCCCGTTTCAAGGCCGCCGTGTCGCTGTTTTGCCAGGTAAGGGCCCACACACGCGAGCCGATACCCTGGCCCATCAGAGGACCTTGATCAGGCCGAGTAGTGCGTCCTGGCGGCGGTCCGGGTACTTGAATCGGCACGCCGAATACGGTGGTTGCTCGTCTCCGTGGAAGGGGATTTGGATGCCCTCAAGGTGATCGGGATCGTAGACGGTGATCAGGTCGATCCTTAGTGGGACTCCGCCGCGGTCGAGTGGAGGACCCGCATAGAAGTCACTCACGTTTTTCGCGAACGGTGATTGTGAGATGGTGCCGAGGAACGTCGGCGACGGGTCGGGTCTAAGTGAGCGCAAGGATGTTGCCGACACCGCGCAGTATCCGACGTGCAATTCGACGCCGTGTGGGTCGTACGCACCGTGGAGTTGACTCTTGCGCTCCGGGTCGTATCGGTCCGTGCCGTTCGCGATGATCACCTCTGCCAGCGAGTCGTGGGTGTGGCCTGGGTGGTCGATCAGGCTGATGCCGCGCATGGCGAGTGCGCGCTCTTCGGCCTGGCCGAAGTTCTTGCAGACGGCTTCATCGATGAGTGGGCCGATGGCTTCGATGTCGGGTCGCTCCCTGACGGTGTACGTCGGAAGCGAAACCGTGGCGACAGTGACGGGCATGTTCCTCTCCGAGCGGTCACGCCGGTGGCAGCGGATGAGCCCATGGGCTGGCACTGAGTCGGTGTGAATTTAGGCAGGTTAGCCTGCGCCTGCAAATGGGATTGCGTTCGTAGGCTTGCGCCGCGCAGATCGTCGTTGCGGGCTGCTCTCCCATCGGTCGGACAGCTTGTTCGTACCCGGTTCTGTGCAGGTGACGGCGCTCAGGCTCGACGCGTCGACCGTCAGGCTTGGCCTGGCGCCCTGCACAGGTTCTGGTTAAGCCGCTCGCGGTGGCCGTCCAATGGGAGGGCAAGCCGGCGCTGCCCTCCCTGAGAGAGGACCGGGTGCAGGGCATAGCCCTGGGGTCCTCGTTGAATGAGTCACCACCGGCTTCCGCCCGGCGAGCCCGAGGACGGCCCGGCGGGCAACCGGGAACCGCTGAGGTCCTCCGGCTGGAAGGGAACCGGCCACCTGCGGGGAGCGGGAGTAAGATGTGCGGCGCTTCGGAGGTTGTCGCTTTCGAGGCGCCCATTTCACGAGAGAAGAAGGCCGCCGCAGGATGAAGATTACGCACGTCGAACAGTTCGCTCCGAAACACCGCACCCGGCTGATCCGCATCGGCACCGACGCGGGCATCGACGGATGGGCCGAGAGCACGCTGGAGGGCAAGCCGAAGTCGGTCCCGGCGGTCATCGACGAATATGCGCAGTACCTGATCGGCAAGGACCCTCTTCGTATCGAGCATCATTGGCAGCAGATCTACAGATCGGCCTTCTTCAGGGGCGGCGCACACAACATGAGCGCTTTGGCAGCAGTCGATGCAGCGTTGTGGGACATCGCCGGCAAGCACTACGGGGTGCCCAGCTTCAAGCTGATGGGCGGCGCCGTGCGGGACAGGATCAGGGTGTATGCGCACTGGGGCATCCGCGACCTGTCCGACGAGGGACTTGAGGCCTCTCGCAAGCGGCTCGACATGCTTCAAAAGAAGGGCTACACGGCGTACAAGGCAGGTCCAGCCGGCCTCTGGCGCGCCCACGAGCCGCCGTCGAGGATCGACCAGTTTGTCGAGGCGGCCTACAAGATGCGTGAGTGGGTCGGCCCGGACGTGGAGCTGTGCTTCGACTTCCACGCCAAGATGACGCCGGCGCTGGCGATCGAAGTGTGCAACGAGATCAAGGGCATGCGGCCGATGTTCGTCGAGGAGCCTGTGCCGCAGGAAAACACCGACGCGTTGAAGCTGGTCTCGGATCACGTCCCGTTCCCGATCGCCACGGGCGAGAGGCTCCTGAACCGGTGGGAGTTCCGCGAGGTGATCGAGAAGCAGTGCGTGGCGCTGCTGCAACCGGATGTGGCGCACTGCGGCGGACCGAGCGAATTGAAGAAGATCGCCAACTACGCGGAGGTGTACTACCAGCACATCATGCCGCACTGCGCGATCGGCCCGCTTGCACTGGGCGCGTGCATGCTCGTCGATGCCGTCGTCCCGAACTTCCTGATCCAGGAGCAGGTCGACGCCGGGCTCGGCAACGGCCTGCTGAAGAAGGACTGGGAGGTGATCGACGGGCATATCCCCTTGTGGGAGACGCCCGGCCTTGGGGTGGAGGTGGACGAGGCGGAGGCCACGAAGGAGTTCACGGGCGAGTCGTACGGGTACCACGCCGAGCTAGGCGGAGAGACGTATCACGAGAACGACGGCTCGGTAGCGGATTGGTAGGCAGGGTTGCCAATCCCACACTGTGGCGGGTTTTATTCCCCTCTCCCAGCGAGAGAGCGGGTGCCCGCTTGCGGGCGCGGAAAGGGAGCAACTGTCGTTAACGACTTACGTTCGGCATTCACCTTGTCCCTGGTCCGCGCCCCTGAGAACACGGTGCCGAGATGGAGCTGCTCGGTGAGACGTATCAGCTGGGGATCGGCTCCACTGCGGGCGACCTCATATCGACAGCCCGACCCGGGTGTCCGGCTTGAGCCAACCTGCCTTCCCAGGAGGATTGCCCGGCCAGTGGCGTGGCGTCGTAGACCTGGGCTGGCAGGGAGGCAAGCGACGCAGGAAGTACATCACCCGACGGACCCGGCAGGAGGTAGTCCGCGAGCTGCGCACCTTGGTTGCCGCTGCTGAGGCCGGTCGCCTGGCGCCCGGACGTACACCGACCCTGGCGGAATGGCTGGACACCCACATGCGCGAGGTAGCGGCCAGCAATGTGCGTCCGTCAACCGACACCGGTACGAGGAAGAGATCCCCCTCCACATCGTTCCGTCACTCGGACGCCATCGGCTCGATGCGCTTCGCCCTCAGCACCTCGCGCCGTTCTATCAGGACCGCACACAGGTCCTCTCGGTCGGGAGCGTGCGGCGGCTGCATGCCGTCCTTCGGCGCGCTCTGAACGTGGCTGTGCGATGGCAACTGATCAGTGTCAACCCGGCAACGCTCGTAGAACCGCCGTCACTCAAACACCAGGAGGTTTCGCCGTACTCCGTCGACGAGGCCCGGACGTTCCTCGCGACGTCGGTTGGCTACCGGCTACATGCGCGATAGATCCTTGCCGTCGCCCTCGAAGCGATGCGGGTACACCGGCAGCGTCAGGCTGAGGAACGACTTGTAGCCAAGGCCTGGTCAGATCCAGATCTTGTGTTCACGACGTCGCTGGGCACACCGATTCATCCTCGCAACGATCATCGAGCGTTCGCCGCGATCGTGAGGCGCGCTGGTCTTCGGCGCATCCGCCTCCATGACATCAGACACACAGCCGCGAGCATCCTAGTAGCTCAGGCGGTCCCCCTCGGCTCGTCATGGAAATCCTGGGACATTCCCAGATCAGCATCACGATGAACCTCTTCAGCCACGTAGCACCGGAGGTCTCTCGCGAGGCAGCAGACCGCATGGAGTCGGCCCTGTGGTCAAGGCTGAACGACGCAGACGGCCAGGACAGCGCAACGAAGGCAGTGAAACTCACGTGAGAGGCAGCAGTTCCCTTCGGCTACGACATGGCACGTCGTAGCCGAGGGGAGGTTGTGGAGATCCGCTCCGACCAGCGCCCTCTGTGGTGCCGAGCCCGTCCCCTTTAGAGCGTTAGCGGAGCAAGACCGAGCGCGGTTCTGGCGCGAGTGGCGACATCCTGTACGAAGGCCGCCTTGGCGATGTGTACTCGCTTCCCCAGATGCCGTGGTCGACGAGCTCCATCTTGATTCGGGCATATACATCACGGTCCGATGCGTGCGTCCGGAGCCAGTCAGCGAACAGGCGAGGATGCGCGTACGGCCACTGGTTGGCGGTGAAAACATGCGCGATCGCCATCCGAACCGAGCCATCCAGCAGGAAGAGCGCCTCGTGGTCACCGATCTCGATGCGGCCTGTCCATCCAAGTGCCTGGAACGGCTCATCCCAGTCCGCGAGCCGCTGACCCGCGGGAAGTCGCAGAGCCAGGTCGATCACCGGCTTAGCGAGCAGCCCCGGGACTGAGGTCGACCCGACATGCTCGACCGCCCACTGAGGTCCCAGCCCACCCACCAGACGCGCTGCGATCTCCGCGTAGCGCTCTGGCCAGCACGGGTCGTACGGCACAAGCTTCTCTGACGGATACCTCGATTGACACGACATGCCACGCCACGCTACGCACCCTCGCCGACAATCTCGTCCCCGTCATGCCAGACGGCTCAGTCGAGCCGCAGACCGGTCCGGCCGGGGAGAACCGGGACGCGCCGCAATTGGACTATGGTCAGCGGCATGAGTAACTCGCCGGTTGCGCTTGTACGCGAGTTTCACGAAGCGTTCGAGCTGTCCATCGCAGCTCAGCCCACGACGGTCGACCCAGACCTTGCGGAACTTAGGAAGCGGCTTCTCGCCGAAGAGGTTCGCGAACTAGACGAGGCGGTCGCCTCAGGAGACCTGGCGGCAATCCTGCACGAGCTTGCTGACGTGGTGTACGTCGCCTATGGCACAGCGCTGACGTACGGTCTCGACCTCGACGCGGCAGTAGCGGAGGTGCATGGGGCGAATATGACGAAGCTAGGTGACGACGGCCGCCCCGTGGTTCGGGATGGCAAGGTGGCGAAGCCTCCCGGATTCCGGCCGCCCAACATCGCGCCCCTTGTGGACCACACTCGATAGCTAACCCGTCACCCGCCGGACGCTGGCGTCCAACAGCTTGGCTGCTCGTATGGCTGCTTTGGGCGAGCGTGCAAAGCAGACGTAGCGGCCGGGAGGCGCCACAACCGCCTCTGACCATGGCTTTTGAGTGAGCCGCCTGTGGGAATCGAACCCCACGACCTACGCATTACGAGAACCGCCGCCAACGTCCACCACACCATCTGCCTGCGACTGTGCCCCCACCTGCTCCATCACCAGCCACACCAGACGACGATGATCGTCGGCAGTTCATGCCACGAACCATGCCACGTGGCGCCACCGCGGCGGAAGCGCTGGAGGGAATGGCGCGACATGGCCGGTGTCGCCGAACGCCTCGCGTACTCGGGGAGCGCTCGGGTGCCCCGACGTCGAGCACCTGTATCCACGAGTCGAGCACATCGCCGTAGTGGCTTACGAGTCGCCTCCCTGGCGAATCGAGCCGAGTTTGGGACCATGATCACCACAAGCAGCGCCCATCCGCGCCCATCCAGGTCGCCGAGGTTGCCGGCCTGGGGCTGGGCGAGCTGGACGTGGGTGTGGTGCCGCACCGGCGGGTGGCGGAGTTGGCCCGCTACGGCATGGCTGCCAAGGCGCCGTTGCTGCGCCGCCAGCCATAAGCGCAGAGGTTGGCAACGCTCTTGGCCACGGTGCGCTGGTTGGAGGCCAAGGCTGTCGACGACCCCGTCTCGTCCCGCCGCATTAGAATATCTCGATTGACTTACTCAGGAACTCTCATATCCAACCTAAACGGCGGAGTTTTGTTTAGCAACCTATCCACTACTTCTTTAAGATTCGCCCCAAGACGCCCGAATTCATGATCGAATCCCCCATAAAGAAAACCATCTTGCGACAGGTAAATTGTCATGTGGGAATAGCCACCTACGGGCACCAATCGCGAACCGACTAGCCGCTCGTACTCCCGACACCATTCGGGGTCCGATTCCGTCGCAGCCCGAGCCGCATCAATCCACAACGACCTCCGTGTATCGCGGCTCTTGAAACGAAGCCCTGAGAACTCCTGCAGGAACAGATCCAACTTCTCCCACGGAAAATAGCCAGCGGAGCTGAGGGCCAGAAGGATCGACTCCGTACTGACTCGCCGCCCACTGAACCAGCCCGATCCCAGCATCTGAGATTCGAGTACATCATTCATTGTTTGGCTCCTGGTAACCACGACCCGACTAGCCACCACGATCTGACGCCCCGCCCCCAGCTTTCCTAGCGCTGAAGCTCTGATTCCGAGATTGGTCCACAACTTCTTGCGGCGATGGCCCATATTGCATGAAGCAATCACGGAGCTTCCTAAAGCCTTCTCCGATTAGGGTCGTCTCAATTACCGAAATGCCATTCCATTCCTCCACGTCAACACTAAGGAGGGAATCTGATCCAGAGTCGAATACGATGAATCCGTCTCGCATCCACTCGCCTGCGGCCGGCGCAAGGTCAGTCAAGAGTGCGTCGGTCGGCACACGAATCCACGCCGCGTCCGGCGCATCCATGACAAGGACATGGAGACGTGGAGTCGGGAGGCCTGCTGACCCACACGACCGTGTGACCTGGACGAACTGCTCCTTCGTCGGCCACCGCTGGATGAGACGGCTGGAGGACGGGCCCAATCTTTCGCAGCTCGCAGTGAGCTGAGTCGAGTTGTCAAGATCGCACCAGTCGCCTACGAGGCTGTGGCCGTGCTCTGCGAAGGCGTTCTCCAGAGAGGACCGAGCGCTCTCCGCCCTTCTTTTCCATCGCAATAGGTCAGCGCGATGAGACATAATATCAACAGCCTCCTCCATAGAACGCCCTTGTCTTGGACGTGTTTGCCAACTCGAACCCTGGCCGGGCTGTCGAGCCCCGCACACCGGTATCGATGGGCCGCCAGTCGCCGTCCCCGTCTCGGTAATGGATTGGCGAGGCTGACAGCTCCGCCTGCACCCGGCCATCCGATAGCTCGAAGAACTTCGCATTCGCCGACCGGCTGCCGGTCAACTCCCGCACCCGCTCCGCCGCAGGCGCCGCCGACCAGGCGGCGCCGCCTCACGCCGCGGCACCCCGGACTCCGCACCCGGAATACGCGACGGCCCCTCCTCCGCCACCAGCCGCGCCGGTGCCGCCCTGGTGGGGCTGTCGATGCCCAGCCACGCCGCCAACCTGCCCCACAAACCCTCACCGGCCGGCCCCGACGACTCCTGCGACGCCGACGACGACGCCTGCGTGGACTCCGACGTCGACGAGATCGGCTGCCGCGGCGGCTGCGCCAGCGCCGCCACCACAGCCAACACAGTCACCGGCACAACCACCCGCACCACAGCCCGACCAGCCCACCGCGCCACCACCCGACCAGCGCCTGGGCGCGAGGCCCGCCTGCGGAACCACACAAAGCAGCCGATACCGCCGGTGACAAGGGAGTTTCGGACAGGGCGACGCGAGACAGACATCGGTGAACTCCCGGTCAAAGAAGAGAAAGGCGGACGAAGGTCTACCGCACCCCCGACCAGAACCGCCAGATCCAGCGCTAAGAGCTCAGGTCGCCCAACAGGTAGCGAAACGTCACCCTGCGGAGCGCTATCGACTCAATGACACCTGATTGCCAAGAATGAACATGCATTCGAGCGTCTCGGCACGTTTTCGCCGGGCGCAATCATCCACAAAACCGGCAGATCCCGCCTATCCCCGCCAGCGAGACGATCACGGACCGCTACCCCGAAACCGTGACCGGGCCGGACCGGAAACGGTCAAAGCCCAAGTAGACGGAGCGGATGTTACTTTACGGTCAGATGACATTGTCATGAGATCGCAGACTTCCGCCACGTTGCACTTCGCGGCTGCCGGCCACTGGCCACGCGTCGGGAGGTGGTGGCCAATCACCAAAGACTCAGCGCGAGATCACGTCCGGTGTAGGGAACCGACCTGCTGGCGTTAGCGGGCCAGACGGGGGTACTGGTAGCCGCCGGGGCGACCGGTGTCGTGCCAGGAGAATTTGAGCGGGCGACGGGAGCCGATCGGGTCGCCTGATCGGATCAGGCTGGCGGAGCTGACCGGTCCGCGGAGAGAGACGGGCCGCCTACCAGCGGACGGGTGCACTCGCTCGCCTGCTGCGCCTTCCTTCGCCGACGAGATCACCACCGACGACGAAGTGCGCTGGGACTGCGCGGCGACCGACAACGACACCGCCCGCGCCCTGCTCGAGGAGTTCTACAACCTGCCCGAGGCCGTCCACACCAGCGCATCCCCAGCCGACAACCAGAAGGCGACGAAACACCACGAGCTCGCCGCCCGGGCGGCTGCGGCCAGCCGATGAAAACGGGCATTTACGGCGCAAAGGTCCGTCCGCGATATCGGGGGGAGCGCGCGGTTTGGCCACTTTCGGAGGGTGGGCATCGGACGGAAATGCCCCTGCAGTACCGTCTGGTCCGGCCGGATCGGCGTCGGGAGGGTGGCGATTCGGGCATCTCAGGCTTTGGGCTCAAAACGTAGAATTCTTACAACAGGATAAGAGGGCGTCACGTGAGAGTGCGTCGGGTGTGGGGGTCCGCCTTCAAGGCGGCAGTTGGCCTGACGGGGGTAGTGGGGGCATTGGCGGTGGCGGGTTGCACACCGCTGAACGTTGGGCAGAGCAACGCATCGAGTGATCGGATCGCCTCGGTCGCCGGTGATGGTGCTGCCCGCCAGGCGGTTTCGTCGGGAAGCAGTCGGTTCCGGTCCGTCCCGTTGAACGTAGATGCGGATGGCGACGCGTCGCTGCCGCGCCGGAACGTCGAGCATTTCACCATGCTCGGCGTAACGTGGGCCGCTCCTCGCACGGACGTGACCGGCACCATGGAGGTCCGCACCCGCGACGCACGCTCCGGCGAATGGTCCGCGTGGCGCGACTTGGATATCGACGACGGGCACGGAGACGGCCGCCCGGGTACTCGTGGCGGTACAGAGCCGATCTGGGTCGGTCCGTCCGACGGCGTGCAGGCCAGAGTGCGTTCGGCCGAGGGTTCGACGTCGGAACCGCCCAAGGGACTCCGGTTGGACATGGTCGCGACCGGTGTCGCCGCCGCCACGGACACCGACGGCACCCCTACGACGCGAGCCCGGATCAAGCCCGCCGCGTTCGTTGTGGAAGACCCGACAGCCACCGCCACTCCCACTCCTTCCGACACGCCAACCGCACCCACGGAACCGACGGCCGTACCAGAGCCCACGACTACGCCGACGACAACGCCGACACCGACCAGCGAGCCGACACAGACACCGACGGCGACACAGACACCGACGACCACGCCGACTCCGACACCAACCTCGACGATCCCCACGGCGCCACCGTCGACGGTGCCTAAGCCGCCGATCACGCTGCGGGCGCAGTGGGGTGCCGACGAGTCGATCGTCGACGACCCGCCGACCTATCAGCCGAACGGCGTCAAAGCTGTCGTCATCCACCACACGGTCGACTCCAACAGCTACAGCTGCGCGGACTCCCCGGAGATCATCCAGGCCATCCAGCGGTACCACGTCAACGGTCGCGGTTGGAACGACATCGGTTACCAGTTCCTTGTCGACAAGTGCGGGACCCTCTTCGAGGGCCGCGCCGGTGGCGTGGACCGGCCTGTGCTGGGTGCCCAGGCGTACGCCTGGAACACCGAGACCACCGGTATCGCCTTCCTTGGAGACTTCAGAACCGCCTCTCCCACCACGAAGGCTCTCACCTCGGCGGCCAGACTCGCCGCGTGGAAACTCGGCCAGTACAGCGCCGACCCCGGCAGCACGGTCATGCTCACCGCTGGTGACAACGAGGTGAACTACTACCACCGGACGTTCACCAAGGGCACGAGTTACTCGTTCACCCGGGTCGTCGGCCACCGTAACCTCAACACCACCGAGTGCCCCTCCGCCTACCTGTATCCCAAGGTGAGCACGATCCGTACGTGGGCGTCGGGGCCGGTCCAGGGCCTTGCCGTCACGTCCGTGTCCGGTGCGGGAAAGTCCGGTACGACCTACTACACCAAGGGCAACGTCACGGTCGGGTGGACCACGACCACGCCGTCGTCGTTGATCTCGAAGTTCGAGGTGCTGGTCGACGGCGCGGTCGCGGCCACGGCGTCCCGGTCCGCACGATCCGCGCAGGTCACACTTCCGCCCGGCACCCGCAAACTCGCCGTGCGGGCGGTGCACCAGTCCGGGAAGCCCGCCACCACGCCCGCTGTGACGGTCGTCGCGGAGACCACGCCGCCGACGTTCAGCACGGCGCCGAAGCTGCTGCTCCGCAAGGGGACCGTCAACACCAGCGCCGTCCCCATGGCGCTCGCCTGGCGGGCCACCGACAACACCGTGCTCAAGCAGGTCGCCCTTACCGCACCCGTGACGGCGACCTATGGACCGACGGTGACGAGAACCGATCGCACGATGAAGTCCGGCACCGCCACGACCTGGACACTCAAGCCCAGTGACTACGCCGGCAACACCACCACCGGCTCGGTTTCCGCCACCCCGGTGATCCTGCAGGAGAGCTCGGCAGTGCGGTCCGGAACCTGGAAGGCGAAGTACTCCTCGAACTACCTCGGCGGCAAGTCGTACACCAGCGCAACGAAGGGCTCCAGCCTCACCTGGACCTTCACGGGACGATCCGTGGCCTGGATCGTCTCCCGGGCATCGGGCTCCGGTCAGGCGTACGTCTATCTCGATGGCACCAAGGTCGCGACCATCGACCTGAAGTCGACCACCACGAAGTACCGCAACGCGATCTGGACGAAGTACTGGACCAGCAACGCCAAGCACACCGTCAAGATCGTCGTCGTCGGCACCAGCGGCCGGCCCACCATCACCACCGACGGACTCGCCTATCTCAAATAGGATCAATGATCGGACCCACTGTCCATGATCACGAAAGCCGACCGCGGGGTGCGGTGTTCCGATGAGCCCCTCCATGGCACGGTTGGTGTGGTCTCCCACAGACCCGGCGCGTTGGTGTCGCCGCAGGTCAGCGGCCCTCGTTGTCTCTCGTTGTCGACCGTTCCGGCGGGTTCGTCCTCGTCCTCGTCTCCCAATCATCTTCCAGTCCGGGGTCCGCGCAGTACCGAAGACGACCAGCTTGGCCACCGACATCGCGAACAATGTGCCTATCGACCCGTCATGAAGCCATGGCCCGCTGGATCTGCTAATCGCCGTTGCGCGGTCAGGAACTCCCGGCGGTGCCTGGCATCGTCTTGTTGATCTGTACGAGGAACTCGGCGTTGCTCCGGGTGTCCTTGAGCCGGTTGAGCAGCAGATCCAGGGCCTGCACGCCTTCGAGGCCAGCCAGCACCCGGCGAAGCTTCCAGACGATGCCGAGTTCCTCCTCTCCCATCTGCATCTCTTCGCGACGTGTGCTGGACGCGTCGATGTCGATCGCGGGGAATATCCGCTTGTCGGCGTACTCCCGCTTCAGGCGAACCTCCATGTTGCCGGTGTGGTCGAGTTGGCGTTGTTCCAGGTGACGGTCGGCTCATCGAAATCCCGGGTTAGCTTGTGGAGCTCGTATGTACCGGATGGGCCGCCCCAGTCGAGGTAACTCTCACCCCAGAGGGTCATGTCGGCATCTGTGACTGTGGCGCCGTCGGGAATCTGTGATGTATCGAACTTGAGCAGGGCGCGGCTCACACCGTTATCGAGGTTAGTGCCAACGGGCATGGAGAGCCCGCCGCCGTAGGCGGTGTCGGGCCTGTTCTGGTTGACCTCGGCATCGTCGACGTCATCGCCACCCTGCAGAACACGGGTGATCCGGCCCGCCTTCGGAAGCCGTAACGGCTCGGGCCTGGACACACTGAGGCCACCATCCTTCGTCTTCACCGAACCGGTAGTAGTAGAGCCGTCCGTACGGATCCGTCGAGTCCGCAGGTGTGAGTTCAGCGGTGGTGTCCGTATTGGTGGTAGTGGTCTTAACGACTGGCGCGACCAGTGTCGCTGCTGACGCAGTGAACGTCGCACTGGTGGACCGGTGAATCTGATATTCGACAATGTCATTGAAATCGGCTGGCGACGGATCGATATACGGGTCCCGTGTCAGCTTCGGGCCCGTCGCGTAGATGAGGTCAGGTGTATCCAAATCGATCAACGTCTGGTAATAGCCCTGTACATCGATAATCAGGCCAGACACGGCACTGGAATTTATGTTGATCTTTCCGCTGGTCACCAACGGCAAGATCGCAGTGCCGGTTACATTGTTGTCTTCGGCGTTGTAGCTGAGCAGTGTCGCATTCGGTCGTGCTTCACCGGTGGGCCAGCCAACGAAGATGCCCCTTGCGGCGGGTTGGACCGCAGTCACCGAGACGGCAACCGCGTTCACTCCAGTAGGCAGAACTACTACCGCCCCGTTAGCGTCCTTGGCTCCTGTAACTTGGATCGACGGGGTCCCACCGGCCGTCAAGTCCGTGGTGCTGGTGTAGATCCGGCGTGCCCCACCGGACCGCGCGCTTCAGAGAGCCACTGAGGGTCGAGTGCACGACTCGGATGCTGCCTGCCGACAGCGGCGTGCATGTGTGGGGTCGGCACCGCTCGGCGCACTGGTGCCGGCCGCTGGTTCGGTGCTCGACGTACTTCCGGCCGTGGCAGTGCTCGCGGCAGCGGCGCAGCTGGGCGTAGAGCGAGTCGATCGTCTCGGCGTCGAGCTTGCCGACCTCGACTTTCCCAATCGTTGGGCGGATGCGCTTCTCGATCTTCTCAACGTAGCCCGCACGCGTCGTCGGCTCGAGCTCCACCATCTCCAGCCAGCGGTCCAGCAGCTGGTTGACTGTCGCACGGGTCCGAGGGTTACTCGTTCGTCGAACTGTGCCAGCAGCTTGGTGCGCTCCCTCTCGGCTCGCTTCGCTGCGCCGTGACCCGCGGCGATGGTCCGGCGCAGGTAGTACGGCCGCTTCGTCACTGGGTCGACACCGGCGTAGACGCGCACGCGGTAGCCGCCGCTGGGGGGCTCCTCGACGTTCCCTCGCTGGCGTCGCTGACGACCGTTCGTCCGTGCCATGGCGCGCAGTCGAAGCACACTTATGCCACGAACCATGCCACGCGATACGCCGACCGCGTGTGACTAGGGAAGGTCTAGGCCGTCTGACCTGGGCTGATGGTGGGAGCCGCCTGTGGGAATCGAACCCACGACCTACGCATTACGAGTGCGTCGCTCTGGCCGACTGAGCTAAGGCGGCTTGCACCCGAAGGCACGGCCGTTGAGCATACCTGGCGGGCGAAGTGATCACGGATTCACCCCGCCGTGCCGCCTGGTCAGGCCGGGCAGTGGGTGCCGTTCCTGGGCGGCTTACCGTCGAGGAGGAACGTCTCCACGGCCCGGTCGATGCAGGTGTTGCCCTGCATGTACGCGGTGTGCCCGTCGCCGTCGCGGCTCAGCAGGACGCCGACGTCGAGCTGCTCAGCCAGGCGTTCGGACCATTCGTACGGCGTGGCCGGGTCTCGGGTCGTGCCCACCACCAGGATGGGGCGGGTCCCGGTCGCCTTGATCGCCGCGGGTTTGCCCGTCGGCTTGACGGGCCATTCGGCGCAGGTCAGGGAGCCCCACAGGATGAACGAACCAAACCGGGGCGACGCTTTCTCGAACGCCGGCTCCTCGGCCCGGGCCTCCGCGACGGATGTCAGGTCGGGCCGGTCGAGGCAGTTGACCGCGAGGATCGCCTCGCCGGAGTTGGACCGGTATCGACCGTCTGGCCCACGTTCGGCGTACTCGTCTGCCAGCGCGAGGAGCCGGCTGCCGTCGCCGTCGAGGGCGGAGCCGAGGGCGGTACGCAGCCGGGGCCAGTACTCCTTCACGTACAACGGCATCACGATCCCGGTGGTCGCGAGCGCCTGGGTGAGCTGGCGGGACTCCCCCGTCGGCAACGGTGACCGATCGGTCCGGGCGAGCAAGTCGTCGAGTGTGCGGTAGGCCTCTTCGGTCGTGGTGCCGAGCGGACAGCCGGACCGGCGTACGCAGTCGGTGATGAACGCACGCAGCGCCACCTCGAACCCCTTGGCCTGCTCCAGCCCGAGGTCGCGTGCGGTCAGCGTGGGGTCGATGGCGCCGTCCAGCACCAACCGCCCGGCCCGCGACGGGAACAGCCCGGCGTAGGTCGCGCCGAGGAACGTGCCGTAGGACTTGCCGAGATAGGTGAGCTCCTCGTCGCCGAGGGCGCTGCGCAGGATGTCCATGTCGCGGGCGGCGTCGACGGTCGACACGTGCGGCAGGAGTTCTCCACTGCGGGTCTCGCACCCGGCGGCGAAGCGGCGGGCGATGGAGAGCAGGTTCTGCTGCTCCGCGGCGGTGTCGGGCGAACCGTCAGCGGCGAGGTAGGTGTCCATCTCCTTGTCGCTCACGCAGTCGACCGGCGTGCTCTGTCCGACGCCGCGCGGATCGAAGCCCACGATGTCGTAGCGGTCGAGCACGGGGCGGCTGATCACGAACGGCGCCGCCGCTGCGTACTCGATCCCCGACCCGCCCGGGCCGCCGGGGTTCACGACCAGGGAGCCGAGCCGGTTGTCGTTGTCCCGGGCTCGGACCCGCAGGACCGCCAACTCGATCGAGTCGCCCTCCGGCTCGGCGTAGTCGAGTGGGACTTCGAGCGTCGCGCACTCGAACGACTCGCCGGAAGCACACGACTGCCAGTCGAGCCGCTGTTCGTAGAAGCGCATCAGATCAGCGGGTACGCCCGACGGCACCGGCGCGGGCTGGTCGTCGCGGGGAGCAACCGTGGGCTCCACGGGTCCCGCGCCCGAGCCCGCTGACCCTTCACGTCCGGCGTCTGCCGCCTTCGGTGCCAGGGCGCATCCTGCCAGCAGCGCGTAGACGATCAAGCCCACCAGAGCCGCGACGGCACCTGCACTCCGCGTACGTCGCACTCACGTCACCCTTCTGCCGCGGCTGGCGGCTGCCTGGTCGGCTGCATTGTCGCCCTTGGTCGATGGCATGTGTCGCCCTGGTCGGCTGGTCTGTCTGCCGGCAACCCTACGGGCCCTGCCGGCTTGAACTCTGCCGGAGGGAGATGAGCATCGACTCCATGGCGAGGAGAGGTGCGACGTTGGCCGTGATCGCCTCTCGACACGCGAGGATCGCGTCGATGTGCCGGAGGACCTCCTCCGGCGGCGTCGTGGCAGCGCGCGCCCCGATCTCGGCGCGCAACTCCTCGTTGACGAGCGGGGCACCGGCCTGCATCGCCACGACCAGGACGTCGCGGTAGTACGCCACGAGGTCGAGCAGCGCCCGGTCGAGCGAGTCGCGCTGGAACCGTTTGGCGCGTACCTTCTGCTGGTCGTCCAGCTCCTTCTGCACCGACTGCAACTGGCGCGACCTGCCCCGCCCGCCGCGGTTTCCTGTGGACATGCCGTACGCATGTTCCAGCTCGGCCTTCTCGGCGGCGTCGAGCTCGGTGGTCGCTGCACGGGCCTCGTCGGCGGCCAGCCGCACCAGGCTCGCGGCCGCGTTCATGCAGCCGGCGAGGTCGCCGAGTTGGCGGGGAACGGCGAGGACCTGGGCCCGGAGTTCGCGAACCTCCGGCTTGGTGGCGAGCGCCCTGGCGCGGCCGATGTGGCCCTGGGAGGCGCGGGCGGCAAAGCTGGCGAGCTCGGCGTCGACGTCATACCGACGCCGCAGGACCTCGGCGACCGCCTCGGTCGGAGGAGTACGCAGGACGAGCAGCCGGCACCGCGAGCGGATGGTGGGTACGGCGTCCTCGACGGTGGGGGCGCACAGCAGCCAGACGGTACGCGCGGCCGGCTCCTCGAGGCTCTTGAGCAGGGCGTCGGCCGCCTGTTCGGTGAGCCGGTCGGCATCCTCGACGACGAGGATCTGCCAACGCCGCCCGACCGGAGACATCGCCGACTTGCGGACCAGCTCGCGGATCTCGTCGACCCGCAGCGACAGCTGGTCGGTGCGGATCAGGGTGACGTCGGGATGCGTACCAGCCAGGGCCGTACGACAGGCAGAACACTCGCCGCACCCCTGGCGTTCACACTCAAGGGCTGCCGCGAACGCCCGCGCGGCGTTGGACCGGCCGGATCCTGGCGGGCCGGTGATGAGCCACGCGTGTGACATCCCCGCCGCCGAGCCAGCCCGGCCCGTGTCGGAATCCGCCGAACGGCCGGCGATCCGGGCAGCGGCCGCCTGCGTGGCGGCGCGTAGCGCGGCGATCGTCGGCTCCTGGCCCACGAGGTCGGCCCACACTCCCTCACCGGCAGCCACCACGTCGGCAGCGTCGGTCAGCGGGTCTGCTTCGGGCACCGGCCCGCTCATGGGACCTCCTTCGTCGGCTTCATGCCCAAGGTGCAGTGCGGATCCTCGGACCCGGACACGGAGCAGGCTAGACCGGCTGACTGTTGGGTGACCGCACGTGGTTCGGTCATGTCTGTGCCTCTCGGCCGCTCGACGCGCGTTCCTGTGCGATCCGGCTGCGGGTACGAAGCAGGTCGTTGCGCTTGCCGGGCGAACCCTCGCCCTCCGTACCACCCTCTCCGCCGGCCTCGGCCGGCGCACCATCCTGGGCGGGGGCACCGCCCTCAGCCGGCGCGCCATCCTCGGGTTGTGCACCATCTGCAGCGGACCCGCCGTTCGAACCGGTCGTACGCGCGTCGCCGGCCGCTGTCGCACTCACCTCGGGCACGCCCGCGCCCTCGGCCGTGGCCGAACCGGTGGTCTCTCGTACGCGGAGATCGACCAGCAGCGGCTCGACCCGTTCTCTGATCCGGGCCGCTATCTGGTCGGGTGGCGCGGTCGCGTCGAGGACGAGGTACCGGTCGGGGTCGAGTGCGGCGAGGTCGAGGAAGTGCTGGCGGGCGCGCTGATGGAACTCCAGCGGTTCGCGTTCGAGCCGGTCCGGCGGCCCGTCGCCGCGGGTCAGCCCCACCTCGGGCGGCACGTCGAGCAGGACGGTCAGATGTGGGCGTAGGCCCTCGGTGGCCCAGCGGCAGAGCCGCAGCACCTGCTGTTGGCTGAGGTCCCGCCCGGCTCCCTGGTAGGCGAGCATCGTGTCGACGTACCGGTCGGTGATGACGACCGATCCCTCCTGCAGCGCCGGGCGGATCATCGTGTCGACATGCTCGGCCTTGTCGGCGGCATAGAGCAGCGCTTCGGCCCGCGCGGAGATGTGGCCGCTGTGCAGGAGCAGCTGGCGCAGGTCACGCCCGACGTCCGTGGCGCCTGGTTCGTACGTCACGACGACGCCGAACCCCTGGGGTTGCAGCCAGTCGGCGAGCAGCCGCGCCTGGGTCGACTTGCCTCCGCCTTCGCCGCCCTCAAGCGCGATGAAGAGCCCGACGTCGGAGGACACGCCCCGGTCGTAGCCGGAGAACACCGCCCGGACCTCGCGTGTGAGGGGGACGCCGGCGCGGTCGTCCATCTGTCGGTACGACACGACGCCGATGACGGTGGCGGCGATGCCCGCGAGGAGGAACGTGATGGCCGCGCCGTTGTAGGTCAGGCTGGCCCCGCCCGGCAACTCCACCCGATGGGCACCGATCGAACCGGCGATCGCCGGGGCGGCGGCGAGTACGGCGGCGAGCGCGATCTTGGTGAGGCTCTGGACGAACGCGAAGGTCCGCCCGCGAATCGAGTCCTCGACCTCCAGCCCGAGCAGGGTGTAGCCGTTGATCCAACTGATTCCGGCGAACAGACCGAGGAGCACGGTCAGGAACGCCACGAGCACGAGGTTGGGCAGCACCGCGACGGCCGTGAGCGCGATGCCTGCCGCCGTGAGGGAGAGGCCGAACATCCGCCGCCGCGACAGGCTCGGCAACAGCCGCGGCCCGATCGCCATCCCGGCGGAGAGGCCGAGGAAGAGCGCACCGAACAGGACGCCGTAGCCGGCTTCGGCACCGCCGAGGTCGGAGACATAGGTACGACCGAGCCCGATGACCACGCCAGCGGCGGCGAACGCGCCGACGACGCCGATGACGAGTCCGCGGATGAGCCGGTTGTTGGCGACGAACTGCCAGCCCTCGACCACGGCACGGATGACGGACGGCTGCTCCTCGGCCTCGTGCGTCGTCGGCCGGCCGGACACTTCCCGGAGCCGGGCGACGACGATGGCACCGACGAGGAAGGTCGCTGCGTTGAAGTACAACGCGAGGTCGACCGAGTCGGTGAAGATTCCCAGCGTCGCGGACAGTGAGCTGCTCACCAGCGCCAGGACCGTGAACAGCAGTGCGGCCGGCAGGGCGGAACCGTACGTGGTGGCAAGGGAGATCTGGTTGGCGGCGGCGAGTCGTTCGCGGGGTACGAGGTTGGGGACGGCGGCGTCCTTTGCCGGAAGCCACACGAGGCTGACCGCTTCGATCAGGACGGTCGCGACGAACAGCCACCACAGGGTGCCGACGACGGGGATCGACGCGAACAGCGCGAACCGGATGACGTCACCGACGACCAGCGTCCAGCGCCGGTCGAGCCGGTCGGCGATGTAGCCGCCGAGCGGTCCGACAATGACGGCCGGCAGCAGGCGCAGCAGCAGGACACCGGCGATCGCGAAGTTTTCCGCGCGGTAGTCGCCCTCGGCGAGCTGGCCGGCCATCGCCGTGAGCGCGAGCAGACCCAACCAGTCACCCAGGCTGGACAGGCCCAAAGCGATCCACAACGTGCGGAACGGGGCGATCCGAAGAACCGCGCGCAGGTCCTGCATGGACCCCGAGGTGCCGTGCGCGCCTCGGCCGGTGGATCGCTCTCGCTCAGACACTCGGCCAGCCTAACCAGGGTGTGACGACCTGCTACTCGACACCAACGTAGCCCCGCCCACCGACCACCCTGCGTGTTTTCGGTCGACGAGTCGGGCAATGTCTGACAACCCACGTCCAGCCCACTTCGGCGACGTCCGGCTCAGGAGGCTTGACCTGGCTTCGCCGAAGCCGTCAGCGCTTCTTCGCCGCGGCCTTCTTCGTCGCCGACTTCTTGGCAGTGGTCTTCTTCGCTGCCGACTTCTTCGGCGCCGCGGCCTTCTTGGTCGTGGAGGACTTCTTGGTCGAGGACTTCTTCGTCGCCACCTTCTTCGACGCGCTCCGCTTCGTGGCCTTCTTGGCCGTACGCCGACGCGGGCTCGGACCCTTGGCCCGCTTCTCCGCCAGCAGGTCGGCCGCGCGTTCGAGGGTGACGGACTCCACCTCGTCGTCCCGGCGCAGGGTCGCGTTGGTCTCCCCGTCGGTGACGTACGGACCGAATCGGCCGTCCTTGATCACCACCGGCTTGCCGGTCTCGGGGTCGTCGCCCAGCTCCCGCAAGGGCGCGCTCGCCGCTCCACGCCGCCCGCGCGTCTTCGGCTGCTTGAACAGCTCGAGGGCACCGTCCAGCGTGACCGTGAACAGCTCCTCCTCCGCACCGAGCGAGCGGGAGTCGCTGCCCTTCTTGACGTACGGGCCGTAGCGGCCGTTCTGCGCGGTGATCTCCTCGCCGCTGTCCGGGTCCTTGCCGAGCGACCGCGGCAACGACAACAGCCGCAGTGCGTCGTCGATCGTCACCGTGTCGAGGCTCATCGACTGGAACAGCGACGCCGTGCGCGGCTTCGTCCCCTTGGGGACGTCCTCCGGCAGGACCTCGGTGACGTACGGCCCGAAGCGGCCCGCCTTGGCGACGATGGTGCGTCCGCTGTCGGGTTCGACACCCAGTTCGTGCTCGGCGCCGGCCGGCTGGCTCAGCAGTTCGCGGGCACGTTCGAGGGTCAGCTCGTCCGGCGGCAGGTCGTCGGGGACGTTTGCCCGCTTGCCTTCGCCGTCCTCGACGTACGGACCGTACCGGCCGACACGCACCGCGATCCCGTTGGTGCTGCCGCCGTCACCGTCTCCGTCGGCGACGAAGAGCCGGAACGTCGAGATCTCCCGCGCGTCGATCTCGCCGAGCTCGGTGACGAGGTGCTTCAGCCCGTCCTCGCCGTTGCCGAAGTAGAAACGGGCCAGCCAGGTCTGCATGTCCGACCCGCCACGGGCGATCTCGTCGAGCGCGTCCTCCATGCTGGCGGTGAAGTTGTAGTCGACGAGGTGGGCGAAGTGCTGCTCCAGCAGCCGTACGACCGCGAACGCCAACCACGTCGGCACCAGCGCGGTGCCCTTCTTGTAGATGTAGCCGCGGTCGAGGATCGTGCCGATGATCGAGGCGTAGGTGGACGGCCGGCCGATCTCGCGTTCCTCCAGCTCGCGCACGAGAGTCGCCTCGGTGTAGCGGGCCGGCGGCCGCGTCTCGTGTCCCTCGGGAGCGACCCGGGTCGGCACGAGCGTGTCACCCTCGACGACGTTCGGCAGCCGCCGCTCGGCGGAGTCGGTCTCGGCGGTGGGTTCGTCGACGCCTTCGACGTAGGCCTTCAAGAAGCCGTGGAACGTGATGACCTTGCCGGACGCGCTGAACTCGGTATCAACGGACCGGCCCCCATCAAAGATGGGGCCCGCCCCCGCCACAGTGCCGGCTGAGGTGGTCGGACCGGCTGGAGCCTCGGCCTGTGCACCCACCCGGATCGTCACGCTGCGGCCCTGGGCGTCGCGCATCTGGGATGCGACGGTGCGCATCCAGATCAGTTCGTACAGCCGGAACTCATCGCCTCGAAGCCCCGTCTCGGCCGGTGTGCGGAAGCGGTCACCGGAGGGCCGGATCGCCTCGTGCGCCTCCTGCGCGTTCTTCACCTTGCTCTGGTAGGTGCGCGGCTGCTCCGGGAGGTAGTCGGCGCCGAAGAGCTGCCGCACCTGTGCCCGTGCCGCCGAGATCGCGGTCTCGGACAGCGTGATGGAGTCGGTACGCATGTAGGTGATGTGGCCGTTCTCGTACAACCGCTGCGCCACCTGCATGGTGCGGGCGGCGCCGAAGCCGAGCTTGCGGGCGGCCTCCTGCTGCAGCGTGGTCGTACGGAAAGGTGCGTACGGCTTGCGGGTGTAGGGCTTGGACTCCACCCCGCGGACCGTGAACGTCGAGGACCCCAGCCCGCTTGCAAGCGCGGTCGCCCGGGCCTCGTCGAGGTGGACCACCGTGTCGCGCGAGGAGTCCTTGAGGCCGCCGTCGGAACCGAAGTCGCGGCCGACCGCCACCCGGCGCCCGTCGACGCTGACCAACCGGACCGCCAGCGCGCGCGGGTCCTTCGTCTCGCCCGCGTCGAGGTCGGCCACGATGTCCCAGTACGCCGCCGCCCGGAACGCCATCCGGTCACGCTCGCGATCGACCACCAGCCGGGTCGCGACACTCTGCACCCGGCCGGCCGACAGGCGCGGCATGACCTTCTTCCACAGCACGGGAGACACTTCGTAGCCGTAGAGGCGGTCGAGGATCCGGCGGGTCTCCTGCGCGTCCACCAGATGGTCGTTGATCGAACGCGGGTTCTCGACGGCCTGGTTGATCGCCTCCCGCGTGATCTCGTGGAAGACCATGCGGTGGACGGGCACCTTCGGCTTGAGCTCGTCGAGCAGGTGCCACGCGATCGCCTCGCCCTCACGGTCCTCGTCTGTCGCCAGGTAGACGGCACCGGCGTCGGAGACGAGGTCCTTCAGGCGCTTGAGCGTGGGCTTCTTGTCCCGCGGTACGACATAGAGGGGTGCGAACCCCTGGTCGACGTTGACGCCGAGCCGGGCCCACGACTCCCCTTTGTACTTCGCGGGTACCTCGGACGCGCCGCCCGGCAGATCGCGGATGTGGCCCACGCTCGACTCCACGACATAGCCCCGGCCGAGGTAACCGGCGATCGTCTTCGCCTTGGCAGGCGACTCGACAATCACGAGCCGGGGACCGTCCTCGGTCGACGCGGAAGTCTTCTTGGCGGGCACGTTATACCTCTCTTATGTCCCTATCTGTGCGTCCGGGCAATGGTGCTTCGTACGGGTCGTGCCGTGGCGCGGCCCGCTAGACGGTAACCGTACGGCGGCCGGCAACGTTGCGCGGGTGCCTCTTTCGTAGTTGCCCGTTTCGTGGCGACCTGAATATCAAGACCCCACGCCTACCCACGTCAGAGCCCCTTTTTCACACCCCGGAGTACGACCGAGTACGACGTACCACGCGAATGCGGCCAACCAGGATCCCACGACCTACCATGCGAAGAGTGAGGGTACGTCGGGCCGCAACCCCACGCACACTCGCTGTCCTCTTCGTGGGAAGTCTGTGGCTTTTTGCGACGATGCTGGCGAGTTGTTCGGCGGGGTTGTCAGAGCCGACCGGTGACCGCGCAGGGACGCCGGGTGGGTCGGCATCGGCGGCGGACTCGACGCCCGCCGACGGATCGCGACGCCCGTCGGCTGGTGCCTCGGGCCGTGCGTCGGGCGACGGGTCACGACCTCCCGCCACGTCGACTCCTACGTCGAGTGCGCACCCGACTCCACCGACCGTCACCGTGGCGGTCGCAGGCGACCTCATGCTCGGGCGTCGGGTCGGACAGCGGCTCACGCAGGCCGGCGACCCCGCGGCCGTGTTGCGTCCCACCGCCCGCCGGCTCGCCCGCGCCGACATCACCGTCGGCAACCTGGAGAACACGCTGTCCCGGCTGGGGTCGCCCACCCAGGGCGGCGACTCGTTCGGGGCGTCTCCACGGGTACGGGCCGGGCTCCGACTCGCCGGCTTCGACGTCCTGTCGCTCGCCAACAACCACCTGGGTGACTACGGATCCCGGTCGTTGGTGGAGACGGTCCGGCTGGTCCGCGAGGGCGGGTTCGTGCCGGTGGGTGCGGGTGCGAATGTGGCCGAGGCGTGGCGGCCCGCGATCGTCGAGCGCGAAGGGGTGACCTTCGGGTTCCTTGCGTTCAACGCGATCGGTGAGACACCTCGTGCCGGGCCGGACTCCCCCGGCGCGGCAAGCGTCGCGATGGCGCCACGAACCGGGCCGCTGAGCGCCGCCGACCTGGCGCGGGCGAAGTCGGCCGTACGTACGTTGAGGCGTGAGGTCGACGTGGTGGTCGTGCTCCCGCACTGGGGCGACCAGTACACCCATCGACCGGTGCCCGACCAACGCCGGGTCGGACGCGCCCTCATCGACGCCGGAGCCGACCTGGTGGTGGGCGGGCACCCGCACTGGGTTCAGACCGCTGAACTCCACCGCGGCCGGCCACTCGTCCATTCGCTGGGCAACTTCGTGTTCGACATGGACTGGAACAGCGAGGTCCGGGAGGGTGTCGTCCTCGAGGCGACGTTCGCGGGGGCGCGGCTCGTGTCGGCCCGATTCGTTCCGTACGTCATCGGCTCCGACTTCGCTCCCCGGTGGGTGTCAGGCGGCAGAGCGCGGGCGATCCTGGCCGACCTGGGCCCTGGCGCCGCGCGGATGAGGGGACCCCTCGCCCCCTAGGTTCGTGGCAGGGGCACCCTCACTCAAAGCACGCTCGCCACAGGGGCACCCTCACCCAGGTCCTGGGGCGACTCCATCCGGGTCGAGGGGCGCCGCACCGTCGAGGGTGGACGAGTCGAGGTCGGCGACGTCGATGGCGAACATCTCGCGCACGCCGGCCACCCCACCAGGTGTGATGAGGAGTCCGCGGCCGGCGGTCGTACGCCGGACCCAACCGCAGTCCAACAGGGCCGCCAGCACAGCCGCCCCGAGCGCGCCGGCGAGGTGGCTCCGGCGCTGCGTCCAGTCCAGACACGGTCGGGCGAACTGCCGTCGGGCGTTCCGGCAGGCTTGCACGTCGACTCCCAACCGGGCGAACGCCGCATCCCCGTCCGGACCGACCTCGTAGCCGGCGCCGCTGCCCTGCAGGCCCGGCACCAGCCACTCGCGCCCGACCATCCGCTCCAGGACAGCGACACCAAGCGCCCCGGCCAGGTGGTCGTAGCAGGACCGGGCCGTACGGAACGCCCGGGATCCGTTGGCCTGGCGCAGCGACTTCACCGGTGTCGTGGGACAGATCAGCGCCAGCGCCTCGAGGGCCTCCGCCACGTGGGCCCCGGCCAGTTGGAAGTACCGGTGGCGGCCCGCGTTGACCACGGCGAGCAGGCCACCGTCGACGAGGGCGGCGAGATGTTCGCTGACCGTGGATGGGCGTACGCCGGCCAGCCGGGCCAACTCCCCCGCAGCCAGTGGCCTGCCCTCCATCAACGCATCGACCACGGCGGACCGTGCCGGGTTGGCCAGCAGACGCGCAACCGCCGCAAAGTCTGTCGCCATCCGGTCCAGCGTAGTGCGAGCACAGTTCGGGCCGTCCCGAAGTGTCGTGTCCTTACGGTTGCCGGCATGGACCCGATCACCCCACCTTCGCCGAACGAGCACGGCACATCCACCGGCACATCCACCGGGACCGGCGCCGACAATCCCGGCGTGGCGGTCGCCGCCGGAGTCGACCGCACTCTCGCTTTCGCGCGCACCTGGCTCGCGTGGGACGGTCGGCCCCGCGTCGCCGAAGGCGGCGAACGCCTCTACACCCCGCACAAGGCGATCCGCCGCCACACCCATCATCTGGTCGACCACCTGGCCGAGATCGAGGCGCTGCTCGGCGGACACCCGACGCGGACCGACGAATGGCGGGCCAGCACCGTCACCGTCGCAAGTGACTGGGCAGCGTTCACCGAGGCCGACCGGGACGAGGCCGAGCAGTGCCTGCGCCGCCTCGCCGACCTCTACGTCCACCGGCTGGCCGCTGCGGGACCGGCCGAGTGGGACAAGCCGCGTGACCCGAACTGGACGCTCCGGCAGATCGCCGAGCACGTGGCTTCGCCGTGGTACGCCGAGCAGGTCGGAGACCTCAGCTGAACTGCCCCTGGAGCCCGCCTGTGGGAGGTTGGCTGTCACCGGGAGCGGAGCCACTCCCACACCAACCGCCCGCTGCGGTCAAGCGATGACCGGCTGACGGCACTCGGTCGGTCGGCCGCGCTGTGGTAGCCGGAGAACGGGTTACCCCCGACCCGGGCCGCCGCGATTCCCGCCTTCTCGAACGACCAGTGGTCGCTGGACTGGTTGGTGCCTCGGGTGACCGGTACGCCGATCCGCCGCGACGCCGCGACGAGCGCCCGCGCGACGGTGTACGGGGCCCGGCCGCCGGTACGGATCCGCACCGACTCCCCGACTCCCACCCGGTCCAGCGACACCATCTCGCGGATGGCACGGCGTCGCGCGAGGGGCAGTGTGCGTACGTAGTGGCGGGATCCGAAGTGGTGCCACGCGTCGCCGGGACCACGCGGCTCCTCCGCACCGAACGCGACGAAGAGGACCGGCAGCGCCGGCACGCGCGGTTCATCCCCGGCCGCTCCCCCTCTACCTGGTGGTGCTGCCGTGCCGCCGCTCGCGACCGCGGCCAGGCGGGCCAGCTCGAGCATGACCGCGACACCGGACGCGTTGTCCTCCGCCCCGGGCGCCTGGGGCACGGTGTCCAGGTGCGCCCCCACCACGCGGTGCGGCCGGAGCGGGTCGAACCCGGGCAGCGCCGCGATGACGTTGTGGGTACGCCCGGACGGGACACGAATACCCCACGAAATTCCGGCAGGTACGCGGAGCGGTTGGCGTACGACGTCATAGCCAGCGACGCCCAGGGCATCGGCGACCACCTCGGCAGCCCGGCGGAACGCGGCCGACGTGGCCTCGCGCGGGCCGATCCGACCAGCCAGCAGCTGGACGTTCTCCCGCGCGGAACCGGCATCGAACACCGCCGGAGCCGATGGTGTCGCCGCGGTAGGCGACACCGCTGCGGTCGGCGTCGTGGGGGCGGCGGTGTCCGGCGAGGTCGGGGACGGCCGGCCGCTCGACGGACTCCGTGTAGCCGTCGGCGTCCCGGAACCCCTCGGCGTTGTCAGACCGCCAGCGTCTCCACCCGGTCCGTCGGTGCCCTCGTCGCGGCAGCCGGCGACGGCGACCGTGAGCAGCCCTGCGGTCCAGGCCGTCCACGTCGTACAGAAATCGCGCCGTCGCACGCCTGATGTCTAGCCCACTGCCACCGAAACCGAAAGATAACCCTCGAGGATCAGCTGGCGGATCCGGGGCACCAGCCGGGAACGGAGCGCGCCCTCGTCGTCCTCCAGCAGTGTGGCCAGTGCGCCGATGATCTGCCCGGTGGTCATCGACCCGTCACAGGCGCCGACGAACCCCGCCTCGGCCGTGTCGACCTGTACCGCCCGGCGCAGCCCCGACCGCTGCCGGAGTACGACATACTCCGGATGCGCCGCACCCGGTCGTCCCCACTGTTCCTGGTCGACGTCGGCCGCGACGCGCAACCGGGCCGACATCAGCAGATCGTCGTCGTACGCCCGCATCAGGTCGACCGTCTCGAGCCATCGGGTGACCTCCTGGCCCAGCGGTTGCGCGACGGGTCCCGTCCACTCCTCCACCCAGGTCTCGCGGGCGCCGGGCGTACTCGCGCGCAGGTGCGTGCCCAACGCCTCGTCGACCGCGGACGGCGCCAGGGAGGCGGCACCGGAACCCTCGCGCTGCAGGGTGATCCAGCCGTACCCGATGGCCTCGACGTTCTGCGCCTCGAACCACGCGAGCCACTCGTCATAGCGTTCGCGGTAGCCGGGGGCTCCGTGCCCGCCGGCGTCCTTCAGCCACAGCTCGACGTACTCAGCCGGGTCGGTGACCTCGCGCTGCACGACCCACGCGTCGCAGCCGGTACGCAGCCAGCTGAGCAGCCGCTCCCGCCAGTCCTCCTCGCGGACGTGCATCCAGCTGGCGAGGATCTGGCAGACACCGCCCTCCGCGAGGTAGCGCGGCGCCTCCGCGACGATCCGCCGGCACACCTCGTCGCCGGCGAGCCCGCTGTCGCGGTAGACGAGTCCGCCCCGCGGGGAGATGACGAACGGCGGGTTCGACACGATGAGATCGAACCGCTCACCGTCGACCGGCTCGAAGAGGTTGCCGTGGCGGAACTCCAGCTGGGCGGGTTCTTCGTCGCGCTCTCCCCCGCCGTGTGGGTCGGCCACCGAGATCCCGGCCAGACCCGCGCTCAGGCGGGCCATTGCGAGCGCACGCGGGTTGACGTCGGTCGCGACGATCCGGCCGACGTGGCTCGCGAGGTGGAGCGCCTGGATGCCGCAGCCGGTGCCGAGGTCGAGCGCCCTGCCGACCGGGCGGCGTACGGTCAGCTGCGCCAGTGTGGTCCCGGCACTGTTGACGCCGAGCACGTGGTCCGGTGGGACGCCCGGCCGGGCGCCGTCCATGCCCGGTGTGAGGTCCGCGACCACCCACCAGTCCGTATCGGTGGCGCCGGCCGCGCCTGCCGCGCCCGGGACGGCCCGCGCCCCTGGGCTGCGAGCCTCGGAGCTGCGAGCCTCGGAGGAGGTGCCGGCGGGGATGCCGGTCGCTCCGTACGGCCGGATGTCGACGAGCGCGCACACCTCACTGCCGTACGCATGCAGGATCCCGGCGGCGACCAGCGGCGCGAGGAGTTCCGGCAGCGCCCTCTCCGCCTGGGTCCGTGCCACGGGTACCTGCAGCAGCCACAGCCTTGTCAGCGTCGCGAGTGGTCCACCGCCGGCGGTCGCCCGGAGCCCCGGTGTGGTCTCGTTGCGGTGCAGCGCGGCGAGGGCGAGCGGCCCGAGCAGGTCGTGTACGCCGTCGACGGTGTAGCCGACGGCTGCCAGGTGCTCCCGGAGCCGGGCCACGACATCCGAGGACAGGTCATCCATTGGTCGCATCGAGGGCAACGTACCCGGCCAGGTCAGCCTCGCGTGTGTCCGGACCGCCGTCGGAGCTGATCAGAACTGCCCTGCACCGAGGTTCACGCCCGCGTCCTCCTGGGCCCCACCCACTGCTGCGGCGGCCCGGGCGCCACGGCGGCGGGCGCCCGGACGCAAATGACCACGCTGAGCAGGTCCCTGGTACCAGGCACAGGCATGGGCTCATGGCCCTGGTCCTCAGGCATGCTCAGCGTGGTCATTGAACGCGCTCGCGACTGGGTGAGCGTCAGCCGCGCAGCTCACTCAAGGGCCGGCGACCGGTTCGGGGTGCTTGTCGTTCTCCTCCGACGCGCCGATCGCGATCGGCCGACGCTTGGAGACCGTGACCGCGGCGACGACGACGAGCACCGCCGCGACCGCGATACCCACCCGCAGAGGTGTGTTGGCGCCCGAGCCGACCGAGAGCTGCACGATGGCCGGCGCGATGAGGACCGCGACCAGGTTCATCACCTTGATCAGCGGGTTGATCGCAGGTCCCGCGGTGTCCTTGAACGGGTCACCCACGGTGTCGCCGATCACCGTCGCCTCGTGTGCGGCCGAACCCTTGCCGCCGTGCGTACCGTCCTCGACCAGTTTCTTGGCGTTGTCCCACGACCCGCCGGAGTTGGCGAGCAGGATCGCCATCAAGGTGCCAGCCGCGATCGCACCGGCGAGGTAGCCGGCGAGTGGGCCGACACCGAGGCCGAAGCCCACCGCGATCGGCGCCATCGCCGCCAGCAGACCCGGGGTGGCCAGCTCGCTGAGCGAGTCCTTGGTGCAGATGTCGACCACCCGGCCGTACTCGGGCTTGCCGGTGCCGTCCATGATCCCCGGGATCTCGCGGAACTGCCGGCGCACCTCGAAGACGACGGCACCTGCCGCGCGGCCGACCGCATTGATGGCCAGACCGGAGAACAGGAACACCACGGCGGCACCGAGGATGAGCCCGACCAGGACGTTCGGTGAGTCGACCGAACGTAGGAACGCCGAGCCACCCGCACCGACCTGCTCACCGACGGCGGTCAGCGTGGTCGATACCGCGTCGTTGTACGACCCGAACAGCGCCGTCGCCGCCAGCACGGCCGTAGCGATCGCGATGCCTTTGGTGATCGCCTTCGTGGTGTTGCCCACCGCGTCGAGCTCGGTCAGCGTCCGTGCGCCCTCGCCGTCGACTTCGCCCGACATCTCGGCGATTCCCTGCGCATTGTCACTCACCGGGCCGAACGTGTCCATCGCGACGATGACGCCGACCGTCGTCAGCAGGCCACAGCCGGCGAGCGCGATCGCGAACAGCGAGACGATCACCGAGCCGCCGCCGAGCAGGAACGCGACGTAGACCGCGCCACCGATCACCAGGGCGGTGTAGACAGCGGACTCCAGTCCCAGCGCGAAGCCGGAAAGGATCACCGTGGCGGCACCTGTCAACGACGTCTTGCCGACATCCTTGACCGGCCGGTGCTCGGTGCCGGTGAAGTAGCCCGTGAGCGAGAGGATCACGCCGGCCAGCACGATGCCGAGGACGACCGCGCCCGCCGCGATGAGCCGCGGGTTGCCGTCGAGTGCCGCGATGCCCTCCGACACGCCGGACAGGGCCGCGAACGACGACGGGAGATACAGGAACGCGGCGATCACACACAACACACCGGAGACCACCGCGGAGATGTAGAAGCTCCGGTTGATGGTCCGCAGGCCGTTCTCGCCCTGGCGCGGCTTGGTGATGTAGACACCCAGCACCGCTGTCAGCGCGCCGAGCGCGGGAACGATCAGCGGGAACACCAGGCCGTGCTCGCCGAACGCTGCCTTGCCGAGGATGAGCGCCGCGACGAGCATGACGGCGTAGGACTCGAACAGGTCGGCGGCCATGCCCGCGCAGTCGCCCACGTTGTCCCCGACATTGTCGGCGATGGTCGCGGCGTTGCGCGGGTCATCCTCGGGGATCCCCTGCTCGACCTTGCCCACCAGGTCGGCGCCGACGTCAGCGGCCTTCGTGAAGATGCCGCCGCCGACCCGCATGAACATCGCGAGCAGCGCGGCACCGAACCCGAAGCCCTCCAGCACACTCGGTGCGTCACCGCGGTAGAGCAGCACGACGATCGCGGCGCCGACCAGACCGAGGCCGACCGTCGCCATGCCGACCGTGCCGCCGGTACGGAACGCGATCCGCATGGCCGGGTCTCGCCCCTCCGTCTGGGCGGCGGCGGCCACCCGGACGTTGGCGCGGACCGCCAGCCACATCCCGAGATAACCGATGAGGGCGGAGAAGCCCGCACCCACCAGGAAGAAGAGGGACCGTCCGATCCGGATGTCCCAGTCGCCAGGCAGCAGGAACAGGACGAGGAACACCAGAACGGCAAAGCCGGCAAGCGTCTTGAACTGCCGGTTCAGGTAGGCGGAGGCACCTTCCTGGACACCTCGGGCGATCGTCTGCATCGTCGCGGTGCCTTCGCTGGCGGCGAGAACCTCGCGCCGGAAGACCGCACCCATGACGAGTGCAACCGCGCCTATGCAGGCGACGGCCACGACCAAGCCGAGATTGCCGCCACTGAGCGAGACGGCGTCCCCCTCGGCAGCGAGTAGGAACGCGGACATTCGTCCTCCTTGACGGGGGCTTCCTCGGTCCCCTTCGTGGCGCCCCGACGTACGGGCCGTACGGACAGATCAACCGGATCCGAGGGCGAACCGGCTCCGGACCGGTGGGGCGGGACTTCGCGCGGATGCCGCGCCTGCACGTCACCGCCCCAGCCGGGCGCAGACATGCCCTCGGGGTTCAGGCTCCGTCCGTACCGTAAGGCTCAACACCGGCCAGCAGCGTCGGAGGCACATGGACAGCTGGCGCCACCGGAGTTCAATCCGGGGCGGGCCGGAGTCTAGCGTGCCGGCACCACCCCGGATGGACCTGACCCCCGTCGGGAGTGTTGCGGGGGGTGACGGTCCGCTACCAGGGACGACGTGTTACCGCAGACCGGTCGAGTGCTCTGATCAAGGGGTGAGCGCGGACGCCAGGAACCGCCGGGCCACGTCGGCGTCGCCCTCGACCGTGAGCTGATCAAGGTCGAGGCGCTTCCACAGTGCCAGCAGCAGGTCGACCGCGCCGCCGCGGATCTCGGCCACCACCGGGCCGCCAGCGCCGGGCTGGGGCGCGCCGCCGAGATGCGGTCCGGTGATCTTCGGAGCGGTGTCCGGACAGGGGGCGAGCAGCCAGAGCTCGGGCCGATCCGTGCACCTCAGCGCCAGCGGCCCCGCCAGGTCGGGGTGACGCTTCGTATACGCCGCGACCCGCGGCAGCCACACGTCGAGCACCTCACCGATCCCGTCCACGGCGAGCCCGGCGTCATAGTGCGGCGTACGGCCGAGCGCGGACTCCGCATCGACCAGATGCATCGCAAGCTCGTGCGCCTGCCGGCGGGACCAGTACGCAGCGACCCGGTAGCCGCGCTGGTGGGTCCAGCACGCCTGGGCCGGATCGGTTCGTGCGAGCGTTTCGAGAAGCAGGCGTACCTGCTGGTCGTACCACTCGGTCAGCTCCGCGCCGGTTGGCGGCGTGGCTGGGGCCACACGCTCCGGCCGTTCGGCCGCCCCGCTGGCGACGATGGACGCCGCCCACTCGTGGACAGCGCCCAGATGAGCCACCAGATCGCGGAGCGTCCAGCCCGGGCATGCGGGAACGGGCGTGTCCTCCGGCCCGACCCGTACCGCCGCCTGCAGCTCAGCGGCCGCGGTACGGATGAACGCCTGGTACTCGCGCGGCGTGAACGATCCGTACGGCTGATCCGTCATTCGCCGGGCGCGGGCGAGGCCGTAACCGCCTCGTCTACCGAGTCGTGGATCGGGAACACCTTCGTGAGGCCGGTGATGCGGAAGATCTTGAGGAGCCGCTCCTGGGTGCAGACGATGCGCAGCGAGCCGTCATGGGACCGCACCCGCTTGAGGCCACCGACCAGCACACCGAGCCCGGTCGAGTCGAGGAAGTCCACACTCTCCATGTCGACGACGAGGTGATAGTGGCCGGCGTTGACCAGCTCGACCATCTTTTCCCGCAGCCTGGGCGCCGTGTAGACGTCGATCTCTCCGGCGACCTCCACCACCATATGGTTCCCTGTGGGGCGGTTCGAGAGGGAAAGGTCCACGAACTCCTCCAGCACTTCACCGACTTGGGCCTATGGAATTCAACCATTCGAGGCGACAGCGCGATGTTATGGGGCAAGGGGGCAGCCGCGCAGGGTTATCGCCCGGCACTCCCCAAGCGGGTGGTTGGCGGTAGCCGGGTGTGACGGTGTCTGGCGTGACCTCCCGCGGGCCACGGCGGCTTCCATCCGACGGCCCGGAAGCCGGAAGTGCTCTTCGTGCCAGAGGGGAAGTCGGCGGCGCCCGAGCATGCCGCCGCGCCGACCCCGGCCGGGACACCATGTTTGTCGACAATTGGTACGACGGAAATCCTGGCAGCGCGGGCTTCGCCGAGCGCGGGCTTGATGCGGCTGCCGCCCGGCTGGGGCGACACGGAACGCGATCGTTAGCTGTCGGGCCCGGAGGGGTGCCCCTGATGCGTACTCTCTCCGAAGTGGGGGAATAGGAACAAACCACTCAACAAGCACAGATCGGTTCGGCTGCTGGACGTGCTGCCGGTGCGGGCGGCCCAGGCCAGGTCACGCACACGGGGTCCGCCGGACGAAGGAGCTGACGCAGGGTCATGATCGTCATCGGACTCGTCGTTCTCGTGGCTGTCGCCGCGGTGTGCGCCGGTGTCGTGGTGGGCGGAGCGCAGGAGACGACCGTCGGTATCGACCGGCTCCTGATCCACGGCACAACCGCGACCTTCTTCCTCATCGGCGCAGGCACCGCCCTGGCCACGATGCTCGGGCTGTGGTGCGTGGTGACCGGCATCAGACGCTCCGTTGCCCGCCGGCGCGAACGACGGGAGTACGACGAGGATCAGGGCGGTCCCGGTGTCTCGGACATCGACGAAGGTGCGCGACTGTAGCGACCCGGCGGCACCGTCCCACGCACGTGTTGCCCGCGCCCTGGCTCGGATGACGAACCACTCGCCGGCGAAGCCCGGCACGCGACTCTCGACGGTGACCTCAACCACGTCCTGCGCGGCCGAACACGCGGTCATCCGGACACGGTGACCGCGCGCGATCCGGGCGGCAAGAGCACATCGATTTCCCAGATCCCCACTGACGGCTGCCGCCGACAAGGCGGCGAGATCGGCGGCGCTGTCGGCGCGGCGGCCGGCTGACACGACGGAGACGAGGCTCGCCGCCAATGCACCCGCCATGACCACCAGCGCCGCGACGGCGAGCACCCAGACCGTGCCACTACCTCGCTCGGACCGAGCCTCCTCCAGCCGATCCCATCCTCGGGGGACCTCCTCGACGAACTGAGCGACGCTGCGTCGTCGTCGCGGGGTGCGGCGAGCGGCTCCCTCCAGAGTGGTCATGACATCCCCGGCTCGAGAGCGACCACAGCCCGGGCGGAGACAGGTACCGGAGGAAGGCGCGACAACACCCGCCACCGGGGCCGGGCGTCAACCACGACGTCGACGGTGGCGAGTCCACCCCGGATGCGTACGTCGATCCAGGCTCCACGAGGCGCGCTGCGGCGTCCTTCGGATCGACTCGCCACCACGGTCTCGCCCCGGGCAACAGCGCGCGCCGTGTCCCGAGCCGCGTCCATGCACCGAGCCTGCAGCGAGACCACGGTGACCGCCCAGACCATGCCGAGCGTCACGACGACCAGGGCCATGAGGGCGAGCGCCGCCTCCGCGGTCACCATGCCGCGCTCGCCCTCTTGTGTCTGCCGGTTCGTTGTCATGCCGCAAGGTCGAGTGCCGATGTGACGACCCTCATCAGGAGTCGCTGCACCTGCTCGCTGGTCAGCAGCTTGATGAGAAGCGCCGCGAAGCTCGCCGCCGCGACGGTGCCGATGGCGTATTCCGCGGTGGTCATCCCACGCTCGTCGGCGCGACGAGCAGTGCCTGCTGTGTGCATGGCGTACCTCCTGGTGGAGTCCGGCGACCGGCCGGAACGGCTGCCCGGTGGGGCGTACAACGACGATGCGGCACCGGGTGCTGAGCCAGCGACGGCCAACGCGGCCCTGTGGACAACCCGGCCGATCCGAGACCTGTGGACAACTTCTGGCAGAGGCACATGTCGCAGAAGCTCTGCTCTCTTCTCATCCGAAAATCGAGGGTCGGTCGGCAGGCGGCAGCCTGTCCACTGACCGTCGATTTCGGATTAGCGCAAGAGCCCGCTGACGGCGCCCGCGACCAGGGGCACGACTCCCACGAGCACGAACGCGGGAAGGAAACACAGGGCCAACGGCACCGCCGACCGGACCCCGACGGCACGCGCCTTCTGTTCGGCCCTGGCGCGCCGGGTCCGCCGCGCATCAGCGGCGAGCCGTTCCAGCGTCACTGCGAGCGGCGCCCCGGAGTCCCATACGCGTACCATCGCCCGGCCGAACGAGGCGAGGACGGGTTCGGCGAGGAAGGTCGCCCACGCGGCCTGCGGATCGCTGCCAAGGCGGAGCGCCGCGGCGACCTTGCCGAACTCGTCGCCGAGCGGACCGCCGACGGCTACGGCAATCGCCTCGATCGAGGGTCCCGGAGAGCGACCGGTACGAAGACACGCCGCCAGCAGGTCGGCCGCCAGCGGCAGGTCGAGCAGGAGGCGTTCGCGCCTGAGCCGCTCGGCTCGCGACGGCATCCGTAACAGCATCGAACGCAGAACGAGGCCGACCACGAACCCCAGGACGATGCCGGCTCCCCCACCGACGACGAATCCGGTCGCCAACCCCGCGAGCATCGAGACCGCCGCCGCAGTCCGAGGGCGCGCGCGCTCGGCCCACTCGCGCGGTGGTTCGCGTTCGGACGGCGGCCCGAAACGTGGCGAAGGTGGACGTTCGGGATCGTGAGGCATCCCAGTCCCCGCGGGCACCGCCTGCCGCTCAGGCCGCCGTTGCCGTTCTGCCCGCGGACTCCTCCACCGGTGAGCACCACCCGACACCTGCACCAGCCGGGACACACCCGCGGGCGGCCAGCACCAAGACAGGACGGCCAGGCCGATGAGGACCGCCGCGAAAGCCTTCATGGCAAGGGCTCCGCGTGTCGGGCGAGGCGGTTGACCCAGCTCACTCCGGTCACGGCAAGTGCGCTTCCCATGACGAGGCAGACCAGGCCGTAGGGACTTCGGGCCAGGAATCCGATCGGGTCAGCGCCGGCACCTACACCGAGCGCCAGTCCCAGCAGGGGAAGTGCAGCCAGCAGGCGCGCGCTGGCCCGTGGTGCCGCCAACTGTGCCGCCACCTCGTCGCGCAGCGCATCGTCGTCCCGCAGCCCGGCCGACACCCGGTCGAGCACGTCGGCAAGGCCGGCCCCGGTTGCCGCTGCGACCGTCCATGCCGCCGCGAGCCGCGTCAATCCCTCGGCGCCTGGAAGCCGGATCGACCGCAGCGACGTGGGGACGTCGCCACCCATTCGGCTGACGGCGACGACTGGCGCGAGTGCGGGACATGTGTCAGCCGCCGCCTCCAGAGCGGCGACGGGTGCCCGGCCGACACGCAACTCCGTTGCGATGACCTCACATGCCTCGCGTACGAGCGCGCGCCGCTCTTCGATGTCCCGGCGATCGCCGCCCACCCGACCGAACCGGGAGCGCGCCCTCTCCCAGATGCGCACCATCACCGACTGCCCCTGGTCAGCTGGCGGAAGGATCCGTCGCAGCAGAACCTCGGCCGATCGGTCGGGCACCAGCAGCGCACCGGCCGCGGCGGCGAGCGCGAGACACCACCACCCGGCGACGCTCATGCCGAACGCTCTCGCGTCGCACGCACGGGTGTCAGGTCCTCCTGCGTCTCTGCCCGGGCTGATGGGCCCTGCGCCTCGCGTTCCCCGTGCCGACGCAGAGCCGCGCGCAGACTCGGGAGGCCAGCGCCGGGCACGACGGATCCGGAAGCGCCGAACTCCACCGCGGGCAACGCGTGCACCACGCCGTCGGCGGCGCGGGCGAAGACGGAGATCCCCGCGACCCGGCGGCGCCCATCGCGACCACGGACGAGATGGACGACAGCATCGACGGCAGCGGCAAGTTGGCTGTGCACGGCTGCCCGATCCAGCCCCGCCGCGACACCCAGGGCCTCCACCCGCGCAGGTACCTCCCCTGCCGAGTTGGCGTGCAGCGTGCCACAACCACCCTCGTGGCCGGTGTTGAGCGCGGCCAGCAGATCGATGATCTCCGACCCGCGCACCTCGCCCACCACAAGGCGGTCAGGGCGCATCCGCAGGGCCTGCCGTACGAGTGTGCGGACGGTGATCTCGCCCGCGCCCTCGAGATTGGGTGGCCGCGCTTCGAGGCGTACGACGTGCGGATGGTCGGGCGCGAGTTCGCTCGCCTCCTCGACCAGGACGAGGCGTTCGTGGGAGGACACGTGTGACAACAGCGTCGCAAGCAGAGTCGTCTTGCCCACGCCTGTGCCGCCGGAGATCAGGTAGGCCAACCGCTCCTTGACGATCAGGTCCAGCAGGTCGGCGCCCTCTGACGGCAAGGATCCTTCGGTGACGAGTTCGTCGAGCGTGAAGACCCTTCGCCTCGGTACGCGCAACGAGATGCAGGTGCCCCCTGCTGACACCGGTGCGAGGACGGCGTGGAAGCGGGTCCCGTCGCCCAGGCGGGCGTCGACGAACGGAGTGGCGTCGTCGAGTCGCCGACCGGCGGCGGAGGCCAGGCGCTGGGCGAGCCGGCGGACGGCTGCGTCGTCGGCGAAGCCGATCCGGCAGAGCTCGAGACCGGCACCGCGATCGACCCAGACCTGATGCGGCCCGTGCACGAGGACGTCGGTGACACCGGGTTCGGCGAGGAGATCATCGAGAGGGCCGGCACCGGCGATGTCGCGGCTGAGCTCGGCGCCGATGCGCAACACCGCGGCGTCTCCCAGCAGGTGCCCCTCCGCACGCAGAGCCGACACCACCCGTGCGGGTGTCGGTGGGGCGGCGTCGGAGGCAAGTGCGCCGCGCACCCGGTCGAGCAAGGTCGGGTTGACAGCGGACGCGCTCATGCGGCGGCACCTTTGCGATCGGCAGCCACCACGCCGATGTCGGCGAGAAGTCGACGACACATCCCGGCCAGCGGGCCGTTTCCGCGCGCGGCCGGAACCTCACCGCGCTCCAGCATGAGATCGAGTCGTGGCTCTGGTGCCATCTCACCGGCGAGGCGAAGGTCGAGCGCGTCAGCGATGATCCGTCCGTCGAGGCCGGCAGGAGACGGGCCGCGGACGACCACCCGAATGTCGGACACGTGCGTTGCCAGTGACGTCGCGACCCTCGCACCGGCTGCCACCGCGCGCACCTGTGCGGGAACGACGAGCAGCACGGCCTTGCAGGCCGACAGTGCCTCCTGGGTCGCCTCGTCGAGGTAGCGGGGCAGGTCCAGCACCACCAGGTCGCCGCCTCGCCGGGCGGCACCCAGCACGGACCGCATCGCTACGGCCGGCACGACCGAGACATCGCCGCGATCCCATGACAGGACCACGAGATCACCCAGCCGCGGAAGTGCCATGCGCAGCGCTCCGGCGTTCATCCGCCCTTCGCTGGCGACGAGTTCGGGCCATCGCATACCCGCGGTGTCCTCGCCACCGACGACCAACTCGATGCCACCGCCGAGCGGATCGCCGTCGAGGAGGAAGCTCGACACTCCCTGACGGGCCGCCGTGACAGCCAGGGCGGCAGCCAACGTCGATGCGCCCGCGCCCCCGCGGCCGCCCACGACGCCGATGGTGGTCGCCTCTCGGTGGGAGCCCTCAGCGGCGTCGGCGATCCGCGTGACGAGCCACGCCTCGGCTTCCTGAACATGGACGACGTGCTCGGCGCCGATCTCGACCGCCCACTCCCACAGGGCCCGGTCATCGAGGCTGTGCGCGGCGACGATCACGTCCGGTCGGCGTACGAACGAAGCTCGGGCGAGTTCGCCCGCGAGATCGGCACCGACGAGGACGAGTGGCGCGCCCACCCACATCCGCCGGGCCGTGCCCGCATCGGCGGCCACATCGAGGACAGCGCCCGAGGCGGCGGCCAGCCGGACCAGGTCGTCGAGGAGGGTGTCGTCGGCAGTGACGGCGAGCGGGCGGGAACCGGGAGAACTCTCGAGCATCGGGCAGACCCTTCAACGATCGTGGGGAAGCCGGACGCCGGGGACCTACGAGGACGCTGGCGCGGGACGGCTGCCGCAGAGACGGCGAATCCACGATGGCCGGCAGCGGTGGAGGTGGCGACCACGTTGGCTGGAGCTGTGGATGACCACGCCGATTCGTTCGTTGTGGACAAGTTCTGCGCATCACCGGTCCGGTACGCCGTACCCATGAACGGTCCCCACGTGGCAGAGAAGGTCCTGGCGTCGTAGGCAACGTTCCAAGCCGAGCCGGGCAGTCGAAGGTGGAGGTGAAGAGGCGACAGCCCCCGCCGGGGGGGAGAGCGGGGGCTGTCCCTGGCCGCGACTCGCCAGAGCGAGGGGCCGGCACCAGCGGCGGGTGTGCCGCTGAGAATCAGGTTCCCTTCTGAAGAGCCGGCAAAACTCGCACGGCTCGCTCCCAGTGTGACCCAGAAAGAAGCAGCTCGCCAATCCCCGTAGGGTATTGAGACCCGAACTTTGCTGGCGACAGCCACCGAATACGCACGGGTTGGCCCGGAATGTCCACCAATCCCGCGCACAGATTTCTCTTGACGCTTAGGCTCTGGAGCGATGACCAACGCCGACCCCCGCGCCATCGAGGGCTCCCCCGACCACCTGACCGCCGTGTTCTTCGATCTGGACAAGACGATCCTGGCCAGGTCGAGCACGCTCGCCTTCAGCCGTTCCTTCTACAAGGGCGGCCTGATCAACCGGCGCGCCGTCGTGCGTTCGGCCTACGCGCAGTTCGTCTACCTGTTGGGCGGGGCCAACCACGACCAGATGGAGAAGCTACGTTCACATCTCTCGCGTCTGGTCACGAACTGGGACGTCAGCATCGTCAAGGACATCGTCGCAGAGGCTTTGCACAATGTCGTCGTGCCCCTGGTCTATGCCGAAGCTGTGACCCTCATCAACGAACATCGGTCGGCAGGGCGCGATATCGTCATCGTCTCCACCTCCGGCCAGGAAGTCGTCGAGCCCATCGGCAGAATGCTGGGCGCGGATCTGGTGATCGCGACGCGCATGGCCGTCGCGGAAGGCCGATACACCGGAGAGATCACCTTCTATTCCTACGGCGACAACAAGGTCTCGGCGGTAAGGGAATTGTCGCTTTCGCGGAACTACGACCTGTCCCGCTGCTATGCGTACTCCGACTCGATCACCGACTTGCCGCTCCTCGAGGCTGTCGGCCATCCCTACGTCGTCAATCCCGACCGGGCACTGCGACGGACGGCGGCTCAACGAGGCTGGCCGGTGTTGCGGTTCAGTCGACCGGTCGTGGTGAAGAAGCGTTCCAGGCTTGGGATCAATCGCCCTGTCCTGACCGCCGCCGCGCTGGGTGCCGGCATCGCGATGGCACTGTTGTGGGTCATCCGACGTGGTGCGTCGCGGGACCAACGTTGAGGCTCTCGAACGATGTGCCGCAGGCCACCGCGTACGAAAGGTCCGCGTCATCAATCGAGTAGCGGAGAAAAACTAAAAGATCTTGTCCGAAGGTCTTCACTCTCGATGGCGAAGGTCGTAGAAATGAAGTATGTCCCGTGGGATCAGAAGTAATTGGCACACACCTTCTGATCGACACGAGACGTGCGCGGCACACGGGCACCCACGCGGCGATCAAGCCCATCCTTAAGGGCGGTCGATTCCAGGCTTGCCTGGAACGACATTAGAGGAGCTGCACGCCTGGTAACCCGACGTGACGCGCTCGCGGCGGCGCTCTCCGAGAGGGAGCGCCGTCGGCATGAGGACCACCGGCTTTCGGTTCCTCCCCACATCTCCCGCCCGACCACATCTCCCGCCCGACCACATCTCCCGCCTGACCACATCTCCCGCCTGACCACATCTCCCGCCTGACCACATCTCCCTCACCTCATCGCGGTGGCCGGCCGGCGATCATCCGTCGCCGCGCCCTTGTCGGCCGTACGACGACAACCGTTGCCGCTTCCCCTGCGACCGCCACCGCTTCGCCCCGCCGTCGCATGGCACCCGTACCGCCGGTACCCGCCCGCCCCTCGGCGCGGTCGACGGAAGCTGGCCTATCCCTGCCGGACCGCCGGCCGGACGGACCGTCCTGATCACCCGAAACCGCGCGGACCGGTCTGCTTCGCGTAGCATCGCGGCACCATGGAAGAGTCGGTACGGTGGTCGCGGAGCCGGTCTTTCGGATCCGTCGCCGACGTCTACGAGCGGAGCCGGCCGGGTTATCCGCCCGAGGCGGCGTACTGGCTCCTGGCCGACTATCTCCAGCCGGACCAGGCCGACGACCCGCCGAGCGCGTTCGACTCCTATGCCACGGCAGACGTGATGGCCGACCAGGACCGTACCAACTATCCCGCTGGCTACGCCGACACCGACCATGGCGACGGCCAGGTAGGCCTGAGCCGCACCGATGCCACCGTGCCCGGTAGCGAGCCCGCAACGGTCGTCGAACTCGCGGCCGGGACCGGCAAGCTCACCACCGCCCTCGTCGACCACGGCCACCGGGTCATCGCGGTCGAGCCGGCGGGCCCCATGCTCGCCCGACTGGTACGCCAGGTGCCGACCGCGACCCCTGTGCAGGCGGTCGCCGAGAAGATCCCGCTCGCCGAGTCGTGCGCCGACGCGGTGGTGGTCGCGCAGGCCTTCCACTGGTTCGACACCGATGTGGCTCTCGCGGAGATCGCCCGCGTCCTCAAACCGGGCGGCACGCTCGGCCTGCTCTGGAACTACCGCGACGAGTCGGTCCCCTGGGTACGCCAGCTGTCCAGCCTGCTCGCTGCCGCCGAGCGGATCGAGGCCCGCCAGGCGGAGGAACTGATCGAGAAGCTCGAGTGGAGCCGGCTGTTCTCCCCGCCGGAGTATGCCGGGTTCCGGCTCTGGCAGAAGCTCGACCGCGACGGGCTGCTCCACCTCGTCGCCTCCCGTTCCTACGTCGCGACCCTTCCGCCCGGTGAGCGGCAGGAGGTCCTGCACCAGGTCGGCGAGCTGTACGACGTGACGGCACGGCAGCCGGACGGGCTCGTGATGCCGTACATCACCACCTGCTACCGAACCCGGACGAGGCGGTAGCCGGATCGGTACGGCGCCAGTCCGCCCTGAGAGACTTGCGCCATGACGCCGGACCCTGAGCTCAGCACTGGGCCCGAAGCCGGCGGCGCGGGCGACGGCACCGGCAGCACGCGCGGCACCGGCAGCACGTGCGGCGCGGGTAGCGCGACCGCCGCCGCCAACGGAGGCGACGACAAACCGGCCGAGAGCGATGCCAACGGACCACGCCTCCACGCACTCGCCATCGAACTTGCCGCCCTCGCGCGCAACGGCTTGAACTACCAGCCCGATCGCTACGAGACGGCCCGCTACGAACGTATCCACGCCATCACGGCCGAGATCATGGGAATGCTGTCCGGCTCCGACCCGGGCGGCTTCCGGGCCGCGCTCGCCGCCGAGGCCGGGCACGCCACGCCGAAAGTCGACGTGCGCGGCGCCCTCGTCGAGGACGGCAGGATCCTGCTGGTCCAGGAGGCGCGTGACGGCCGGTGGACGCTGCCGGGCGGCTGGGCCGACGCGATGGACACCCCGGCCGAGGCGGTGGAGCGGGAGTTCGGCGAGGAGGCCGGGCTGGCGGTCCGCGCGGCGAAGCTGGCCGCTGTCCACGACGGCTCGCGTCGTAACGGCCACGCGAGGAGCCCGTGGCACATCTACAAGCTGTTCTTCATGGTCGAACGCGTCGACGACGCGGCACCGAGGGCCGGCCTCGACGGCGAGACCACGGACGTGGGGTTCTTCCGGCTCGACGACCTGCCCGAACTCTCCACCGCCCGTTCGACAGTTGAGCAGCTCGCGACGCTGTTGGCCCACCACCGCGACCCCGCTCGCCCGACCGACTTCGACTGACCCCGGCTGGCGTCAACCGACCCGGCCGGCTCCAACCGACCCGGCCGGCTCCAACCGACCCGGCCGGCTCCAACCGACGCCGGCCGGCTCCGACCGACTCAGCCGGCGGCACCAGGCCCTCGACGGTTCCGCGTGGTCGACGGAGAACGGTGACCTGGCCGCGGCAACCTTTCGCCCGAGGCAGGCATCGTTCAGGCTGACACCCGTCAAGCCGCGCCAGAAAGTCCCGCGCCCAGGAGAGTCGAGGGAGGTGACCTACGTGGGAGCGTCAGGTGTACGGATCCCATGGCCTACGCACGAAGGAACCCACCGGGCGATCGGATGGTTCGCGGCGGCCGCCCTCCTCGTCCCGGCACTGTCGATGGCGACGACGCCCACCAGCGCCCGCGCCGCCGCTCCGGACGTCGCGGAGAAGGAGATCGCGGCCGCGACAGCAGGGGAGTTCAGGGTCGCGTTCATCGCTCGCAAGGCGGACGAGAGCGCGATGCCGACGGCCACGGTCGAGGTCGCCGGTTTCGTCCGCCGGGAAGGTACGTGGGTCTCCGTCGGTCGCCGGCAAGTGGTTCCGGACAAGGATGCCGCGTGGTTCTGGAACACCGTGACCGACCCGGGCGGGGTGTGTGAACTGTCGGTCGCCGACTCCCCGGAGCCAAGTGCCGCGGTCGTCCTCAGCTACGGGCCGAGCGCCGGTTGTGCCACCACCGCACGGTTCCGGATCGAGCGCGGGCGCCTGGTGGACAGATGAACGCCGACCTCGAAGCCGACCCCTCCTCATGTCCGCCGCCACGTCCTCGTGACGATCGGGGGGCGGCGGGCAGATGAGCGCGGCACCGAAGGCCGGCGGCGAAGAGACCGACGAGTCCCAGCGATACCCGCCCTTCATGGTGGAACGCGCGGGCGCGGCGGGCGGCGGGGCCGCTCTCGTACGCCTGTTCACCGAGAGGTACGCCGACCTGACCCGGCTCGCCTACGTCATGACCGGTGACAGGGACGTCGCCGAGGATCTCGCCCAGGACGCGTTCGTCCGTGCATGGCCCCGCCTTGCCACGCTCAGGGCGCCGGAGTCGGCCCCGGCCTATCTGCGTACGACCCTCGTCAATCTGGTCCGGCAACGCCACCGGCGGCGGGTACTCGAGTGGCGTCACCCGCCCACACGGCCCGAGCCCGTGCCTCCCCCGGATGACGACCGGAGCACCGCGCTGGACCTCGCCGAGGTCGTACGCAAGCTGCCGCTACGAAAGCGGGAGTGCATCGTCCTGCGGTTCTACGCCGACCTGTCCGAGGAGGAGACCGCGAGGATCCTCGGCATCTCGGTCGGCACCGTGAAGAGCCAGACGCACCGCGCCCTCCGGCTACTCGCCAAGGAGCTCGAGAGCGCACCGTCGGCACCGCTCGACTTCGACCCGACCAGAAGGGCGAAGGACCGATGAACGACCCGAGGACCTCCCCCGACCCGCGAGCCGCCGACGATCTCGAACGCCGGCTCAGGTCAGCTCTGCACGCCGACGCCGCCCGTGCCCACATCAGTCCGGACGCGTGGAGCAAGGTGCACCGCCGGCTCGACGCGGGCCGGTCGGCGGGACGGACGAACCGTCGGACCAGGCGTACCTTCATGCTCGGACTTGCCACCGTCACCGCGGCGGCGGCCACGTTCGGCGTGCTGTTCATGCCGCACCTCGTCCGAACGCTGCCCGTCGCTGGACCGAACCCCGCGGACACGACAGGGCCGGCCGACACGGCACGGCCTGGCGAGGCGACCGCGCCCTCCAGGCCGCCGACACCCGCGGCGAGCGCACCTGGCCCCCTCGCCCGTCGACCCACGCTCGCCGTGGCGACGGCCGGCGACGACCTGCGGGTCCGGCTCGAACTGGTCTACGGCAGGCAGTACGAAGATGGCGCGACGGTGCGGCTCCGCCCGTACCGCTGGAGTGACGGCACCTGGACGCCGCTCGGCACGGACAGGGCGGTCGTCGGGGCGGTCGGCGGCTGGCCCGTCGACGCACGTAGCCGACCGGGCGTGTGCGAGCTCACCGTCGTGAACGCCCGCACGGGTGGAACTCCGGGCGTCAAGCCGATCGCGGCGCAGGTCCGCGTCCGGCTCACCTCCCTCGAGGACCCCAAGTGCACCGAGGCGTACGACTTCCAGTTGGCAGGCGATCGGTTGGTCACTCGGTAGCGGACTCGGACGCTGAGGTCACCGGACGTCGTACGGTGTCCGGCGTGAGGGAGCTCCTACCCCCGCTCGCCGTCGGGCTGGTCGTGGTCGCGGCGGCGGTCGTACTCGCCCGGCTGGTGCGCCGTCGCCGGCACTTCGGCACGCCTGCCGACCAGGCGACATTCCGTACGCTGCACAACGCCTCGCTGGCGTCCCCACCCCTGCGGGCCGGACTGAACGACGGCAGCGCCGAACGCGCCGCCCGGCACCTGCGGGCTCTGCTCGGCACCGCGGCAGTGGCCCTCACCGATGCCGAACGCCTCCTGGCCTGGGACGGCGCCGGTAACCACCGCCACGATGTGCAGGCGGTCCCGCTCGCCAAGGGATCGCTGCGGCAGGGTCGGACCGACGCCCTGGGCCCTGAGCAGGTCGCCTGCGGTGAGCCCGACTGTCCGGTACGCCACGTCGTCGTCACGCCACTCACGGTCGACGATCGGGTGGTGGGAACGCTGCAGGCCTACAGCCGGGAGACCTCCGCCGGGCTGGTCCGGGCCGCCACGGAGGTGGCCCGCTGGGTGTCCGGACAGCTCGAACTCGCCGAGCTGGACCGGTCGAGGACCCGGGCGATGGAGGCCGAGGTGCGGGCCCTGCGGGCGCAGATCTCGCCGCACTTCGTCTACAACTCCCTGACGGCGATCGCGTCGTTCGTCCGCACCGACCCGGAGCGGGCCCGCGACCTGCTGCTGGAGTTCGCCGACTTCACCCGGTACTCCTTCAGGCGGCACGGCGACTTCACGACCCTGGCGGAGGAGCTGCGCTCGATCGACCGGTATCTGTTGCTGGAGAAGGCCCGGTTCGGCGAGCGGCTGCAGGTGACGCTCCGGGTGGCGCCGGAGGTGTTGCCGGTCGCGATTCCGTTCCTGAGCCTGCAGCCGTTGGTCGAGAACGCCGTACGCCATGGCCTGGAGGGCAAACCCGACACCGGGCGGATCACGATCGACGCCTCCGACATGGGCAACGAGTGCCTGATCGCGGTGGAGGACGACGGCGTGGGAATGGACCCTGGCCGTGTACGCCGGACGCTCGCCGGTGACCCGGGCTCGGACTCGATCGGCCTCGGCAACGTCGACGAGCGGCTGCGCGCGGTGTTCGGCGACGAGTACGGCCTTGTCGTCGAGACGGCCGAAGGTGCCGGGACGAAGGTCAGCATGCGGGTGCCGAAGTTCCATCCCGGCGTCCGCGCCACGACCTGAGCGCTGGCCTTCCCCGCCCCGACCTGTCTGCTTCCGGCGTCAGGCCGACTCCGCTCGCTTGTCAGGCCGATGCTGGAATTTCGGCGGGAGGATCAGGGTGGCCTCGGTACGGACGGACGCGACATAGTCGAACGCCGACTGCGCGTGCTTCGCCCGCTCGGCCTCGGACAGGTCGTCCCGCCACTCGACGTAGCCGTCGAGACCGGTCGACAGGATCTTGGCGTACGCCACGTAGTACGGGACGTCGCTCACCTTGACGCGGCCGGCGAGGGCCTCGCGGGCGAGTTCGGCGCGCTCCGGCTGGTCCGTGCGTACGGCGTCCTGCCGGATGACCTCGCGGAGGACGTCGGCGACGGCCGGATCGGTCGGGACGTCGATCAACTCCTCGGAGGGCCTGCTCGATGGTCGGCCCGTCAGCGGGCGTCGCGCTGGCCGTCTGTCGACCTTGGAGAATGGCCCATCGGGCGGCTGAGCCGGCGTACCGGCGCGGGTGGTCGCCCGGCCCCATCCCGCCATGCTCGCACTCGTTCTGCCACCTTCCGGCTCACCCGCCCTTCCCCCCTGCGTCGCGCCAGCCATGTCGTCCTCCGCTCTGCCCGCCTCCAGTCAAGTCCGCGGCCGGCAGGGTCCGGGCCGGCCCCGGCCGGCCCGCGAAGGCCGGTGAGACGGTTTCTGGTGGACATTCCTAGCCGGGCTGGCTGTGGCCACGCTGTGGTCCGGCTGTTGCGGTCCTGTGGCGAAGCGTTCCTCCCTGGTAGCAAGGCGTAGCCAGCAGCTGCCGCCCGAGGTCTGCCCACGGAGAGCCGCGGCAGAGAGGGGGAGGCGGGGCGCGACCGAGGGGAGGCGGGACCGAGGCCGTGATCGAGGCCGTGATCGAGGCCGTGATCGAGGCGTGATCGGGGCGGACCGCCGTAGAGTCCCGTCATGCTGCGCGTCCTGGTCGTCGACGACGAGCTCCCCGCTCGGGAGGAGCTCGCCTACCTCCTCCGCCTCGACGAGCGGATCGGCGAGATCCTGACCGCCGAGAGCGGCGCCGACGCGCTCCGCGCCCTCGAACGCGAACCCGTCGACGCGATCTTCCTCGACATCCGGATGCCCGGTCTGACCGGGATCGAACTCGCCCGCGTCCTGGCGCGCTTCACCCACGCCCCCGCCGTGGTCTTCGTGACGGCGTACGACGAACACGCGGTCGACGCGTTCGAGCTGGAGGTCGTCGACTATCTCCTCAAGCCGGTACGCCCGGAACGCCTCACCGAGGCCATTCGCCGGGTGGTCGAGCGGGCCAACGGCACGGCCGCACGACGAGAGCCCGCCGATGCGGAGACCATTCCGGTCGAGCTCGGCGGGGTGACGCGCTTCGTCCCCCGCAGTGAGGTTCGGTACGTCGAGGCCCACGGCGACTACGCCCGCCTGCACACCGGCGACGCCAGCCACCTCGTGCGGGCCTCGCTGGCCACCCTGGCCGACCAATGGCAGGAGGCCGGCTTCGTCCGCATCCACCGACGCCTGCTCGTCGCCCTTCCGTACGTCTCGGAGGTGCGGTTCGACGCGGGACGCTGTGTGGTGCAGGTGGGCGACGCCGAGCTCCAGGTGAGCAGGCGGCACACCGCACAGCTTCGCGAGCTGCTGGTCCGGCGCGCGCGGCCGGGCCGGGGTGACGGGCGATGACCCAGCCACGGCCCGACCGGACGAGACGCGGCGACCAGGCGAGACGCGTCGTCGTGACCAGCCCGCGGATGCGGGCGTCCCTGCGTCAACGGCAGTACGCCGCCCAGGAGATCGACGCCCAGACCTCGCTCGGGCAGGTCTACATGAGCTCGCTGATCCGGGTACAGCTCCGGCTCGGGCTGCTCGTTCTCGCCGTGGTGGGAGCGCTCCTGCTCGGCCTGCCGCTGCTCTTCGCTGTCGCGCCCGGTCTCGGCGCGGTTGACGCGTTCGGGCTGCCGCTGCCGTGGCTCCTGCTGGGCGTCGTGGTGCACCCCGCCCTCATCGCGGCCGCGTGGTTCTACGTCCGGCACGCCGAACGCAACGAACGCGAGTTCGCCGAGCTGGTGGAGCGGTCCTGACGATGGCGCCCGCGCGTAGGGTCCGAGGTAGCGCGTCGCCCGTCCCCCGCGAGCGAACCGTCAGGAGCCATCGATGAGCCCGGCCGCCGGCGCGTTCGCCGTCGTCACCGTGACAGTGCTCACCCTCGCGATCGGTGCGTACGGACTGCGGCTTTCCCGGACCACGTCGGACTTCTACGTCGCCTCGCGCACGGTCTCGCCCACCTGGAACGCCTCGGCCATCAGCGGGGAGTACCTCTCCGCCGCGTCATTCCTCGGCGCCGCCGGCCTGATCATGGCCTACGGCGCCGACATGCTGTGGTACCCCGTCGGCTGGACCGCCGGCTATCTCGTCCTGCTCGTCCTGGTGGCGGGTCCGCTGCGCCGCTCGGGCGCGTACACCCTGCCCGACTTCGCCGAGGCGCGCCTGGAGTCCGGCGCCGCGCGGCGGGTGGCGAGTGTGCTGGTGGTCCTGATCGGCTGGCTCTACCTCATGCCGCAGTTCCGCGGCGCCGGGCTCACCCTCCAGATCGTCACCGGGGCGCCAGCGTGGGCAGGCGGACTCGTGGTGGGCGGCGTCGTCCTCGTCAACGTGCTGTCCGGCGGGATGCGGAGCATCACCTTCGTCCAGGCGTTTCAGTACTGGCTCAAGGTGACCGCGATTGCCGTACCGGTGGCGTTCCTCATCCTCGCCTGGCGCACCGACGGGGCGCCCGAGGTCACCGACCAGCGGGTGCCGACGTTCTCAGAATCCACGACCGTCCGCGTCGAGACCGATGTCACGATCGTCGTCGAAGCACCGGCCGTCGTCCGGGTCGACGGGGTGCTCGACGGCACGCGACGGGACGGTGCCCAGGTCCGACTCGCCCGGGGCGACCACGACGTGGCGGCCGGCACGGCGCTCCGATTCCCTGCCGGTACGACGATTCCCACCGCAGAGCGGCTCCGCTCCACCAACAACGCGTCGTGGATCCAGCCGTTGCGTGGTGGCCAGGAGCATCCGCTCTACGCGACGTACTCCCTCATCCTCGCGACCTTCCTGGGGACGATGGGACTTCCGCACGTGCTGGTCCGCTTCTACACCAACCCGGACGGACGCACAGCCCGGCGGACGGCGCTCGTCGTGCTCTGCCTGCTGGGTGGGTTCTATCTCTTCCCGGCGATCTACGGCGCGCTCGGTCGGATCTATGCACCCGACCTGCTCCTCACCGGACGGACGGACGCCGTGGTACTGGAACTCCCGCAACGCCTGGTTCCGGGGACAGGCGGTCAGCTTCTCGGGATGCTGGTGACGGCGGGCGCGTTCGCGGCGTTCCTGTCCACGTCGTCAGGGCTCGCGGTCTCGGTCACCGGCGTACTCTCCCAGGACCTGGTCCGGCGCCGGCTCGGCGGGATCACCGGGTTTCGGGCATCCGCCGTCGCCGCCGTCGCGACGCCCGTGGCGCTGGCCCTGGCGGCGGAACGGCTGAGCGTCGCCAGCGCGGTAGGGCTGGCCTTCGCGGTGGCGGCGTCGACGTTCTGTCCCCTGCTGGTGTTGGGCATCTGGTGGCGCCGGCTGACGCACATCGGCGCGATCGCGGGACTGGTCACCGGCGGGACGCTGGCGGGGGCAGCGGTGGTGGCCACCCTCGTCGCGGACCATGACGGTTGGACCGCCGTCCTCCTCGCCCAACCGGCCGCGTGGACGGTCCCCCTCGCGTTCGGCGTCATGATCGTCGCGTCCCTGCTCTCGCGGCACACACCGCCCGACGTCGCCCGGACGATGGTGCGCCTGCACGCGCCAGAGCAGCTCGACCTCGACCGCGGCAGCGGTCACGGCCGAGGTCGAGTTCGAGGTCGCCCAGCGTAGTCCCGCAGCCGCCCCGGCGTAGGTTCGCAGCCGCCCAGCTGCCGCGAATGACCACGCTGCCCATGCCTGTGGAACCTGGCAAGGCGTCGCCACCTACTCCAGATACCGCAGACATGCTCAGCGTGGTCATTCGCCGGCCCGCCAGGACCGCGACCGGCCGAGGACTGCCCGGGCTGGTCGACCGCTCATCGTCGTACGGCGTCCGCACGTCGCATCACCGACGCCATTCACCGCGCCGTGCGGAGCGGCTGCTTCCCGTGGACCCGGCGGGCCGCCTACCCTCGGCCGCGATCGTGTGACGGGCACATCACATCCGCAGGAGGTGGGTAACGTGTCTGAACCAACGGCGGTCAGGCAGCACGAGGCTTACGCCGAGATCGCACGAAGCGACGACTTCGCCGAACTCAGGCGACGCTATCGAGGCTTCGCGTTTCCATGGACGATCGCCTTCCTGGCTTGGTACCTGCTCTATGTCATCTGTGCCAGCTGGGCGACCGGTTTCATGAACACCAAGGTGGTCGGCAACATCAATGTCGCGCTGGTGTTCGGTCTGCTGCAGTTCGCGTCGACGTTCGTCATCGCCTGGCTCTACAGCCGGCACGCACGCCGGCAGCTCGACCCCAAGGCCGACGAGCTCGTCGCGAAGTTCCGGAAGGCGGTTGACGGATGAGCGCACTCTTCGCCACGGCGGCTCTTGCCACGACGCCCCTCGCCACCGCGCCGGGCGCCTCGGACCACCGGACCCTCACGATCGTGCTCTTCCTGCTGGTTGTCGCCATCACGTTGTATGTCACGCTGATGGCGAGCCGGCAGAACAAGACCGCGGCCGACTACTACGCCGCCGGTCGTTCGTTCTCCGGATTCCAGAACGGCATGGCGATCTCCGGTGACTACATGTCGGCGGCGTCGTTCCTCGGTATCTCCGGTGCGATCGCGCTGAGCGGATACGACGGGTTCCTTTACTCCATTGGGTTCCTGGTCGCCTGGCTGGTCGCTCTGTTGCTCGTCGCGGAGCTGCTGCGGAACTCCGGCCGGTTCACGCTCGCCGACCAGCTGGCCTACCGCATGCGGCAACGCCCGGTCCGCACGGCGGCCGCGGTCTCCACACTCGGCGTCTCGATCTTCTATCTGCTTGCCCAGATGGTCGGTGCGGGTTCGCTCGTCGCGCTGCTGCTCGGCGTGACGGGAGACCTCGCCAAGAACCTCACCATCGTTCTCGTCGGCGCGCTGATGATCTTCTACGTCACGGTCGGCGGCATGAAGGGCACGACCTGGGTGCAGATCGTCAAGGCGGTCCTGCTCATGGGCGGCACGATTCTCGTGACCGCGATCGTGCTGGCGAAGTTCGGCTTCAACCTGTCAGAGCTGCTCGGCAGCGCGGCCAGCAACAGCGGGAAGGGTCAGGCGTTCCTCGAGCCCGGCCTGAAGTACGGCGTCTCGCTGACGTCGAAGATCGACTTCCTGTCGCTCAGCCTGGCGCTCGTCCTGGGTACCGCCGGACTCCCCCACATCCTGATCCGCTTCTACACGGTGCCGACGTCGCGGGTTGCGCGTACCTCGGTGCAGTGGGCCATCGGCATCATCGGGTCGTTCTACCTGATGACGCTCGTGCTGGGCTTCGGCGCGGCGGCGCTCCTCGACACCGGACCCGACTCGCAGGTCGCGGCGACCGCCGGCAACGTCGCGGCACCACTGCTCGCCCAGGCGGCCGGTGGTGGCGCGGGGTCGACGGGCGGCGCGGTGCTGCTGGCGCTGATCGCGGCGGTGGCCTTCGCGACCATCCTGGCCGTGGTCGCCGGGCTCACGTTGACCTCGGCATCGTCGTTCGCGCACGACATCTACGCACACGTGATGAAGCGTGGACAGGCGACCGAGAAACAGGAGGTACGCACTGCACGGATCGCCGCCTTCGTCATCGGTGCGGTGGCGATCGCCTTGGCGATTCCTGCGCAGCGGCTCAATGTCGCGTTCCTCGTGGCGCTGGCGTTCGCGGTGGCGGCGTCGGCGAACCTCCCGGCGATCATCTACAACCTGTTCTGGAAGCGGTTCAACACCCAGGGCGCGGTGTGGAGCATGTACGGCGGTCTCGCCAGTGCCATCGTGCTGGTGTTCTTCTCACCGGTCGTGTCGGGCAAGGTGCTTCCGGACGGTTCCAACGGCTCGCTCTTCCCACTGGGCGTCGACTTCTCGTGGTTCCCGCTGGAGAACCCGGGCCTGCTGTCGATCCCGCTCGGCTTCTTCTTCGGCTGGCTCGGAACGGTGCTGTCGAAGGATCCGGACGCGGAGGCGCGGTACGCCGAGCTCGAGGTCCGGTCGCTGACCGGTTCCGGTGCGGAAGCTGCCGTACCCCACTGAGGGGTACGACCTGCAGGCGGACTCGTCGGAGGTATCTCGTCATCGCGGCCGAGCTACCTATGACGAGCCGGCCGATGGCCGCCGAGTCCCGCGCACCTGGCTGGATCCGGCACGCCACAGGTGAACGTCGCCCGGTGTTCGGTTACTGTGTGATGTCGGCGCTGGAGGGCGCATCCGGGTCCGCGGACAGGGCAGAGTTCCACCTCCGTTCGAATGTCTGGTGGTGTGGTCGCCCGCTGCCGCGCACGCCCGCCGCGCAAGCCCCGCCGCGGACGTACGGGCCTGGAAGCGGATCGACCCGCCCGAGCTGCCTGGAATGCGGACCACAGGCAGACAGGAGAGCTGACATGGCTCGATTCACCCAAGCGGTACCCGTCCTCACCGCGGTCGACGTCGAAGCGGATACGAAGTTCTGGGTCGAGAAGCTCGGATTCGATGGCGGCATCGTCGGTGACGGTTTCGCGATCGTGCGGCGCGACGACATCGAGATCTTCATCGCCTCGGTCCAGGATCAGGTCGTCCCCGACAACACCATGACCTGGCTCCGCGTCGACAACGTCGATGACCTGCACGCGGAATGGTCTCGACATGTGCCGGCCGACCGGGAGGTCGACGGCACGGTGATCACCGCGATATCGGAGCAGCCGTGGGGCCGGGAGTTCGTCGTCATCGACCCGGCGGGCAACTGCGTCCACCTCGCGGCGGCGGGCGGCTGATCACACCTGCGGTCGGCGTTGATCATCGGTGCCAGAATCGGACGCGCCGGACCGGTGATGTCCGTTTCGACCACCGTTGATCAACGCCGGCAGGGGTCAGGCCTGCTGACCTGGACGGACCCGGAGGGTTAGGGTCAGCGGAGCAATCCGATCCGGACCGGATGAGCGAAGGCAAGAGAGGGGAAGCGACCCGTGAGCAGCGAAGCACTGTCGAACCTTCTGCATGAGGATCGCCGGTTCCCGCCGCCGCCCGAGCTCGCCGCCCGGGCGAACGTCGGTGCGGCCACCTACGACGAGGCCCAGGCCGACCGCCTCGCCTTCTGGGAGCGGCAGGCCCGTCGCCTGCACTGGGAACGCGAATGGGACACCACCCTCGACTGGACCAACGCGCCGTTCGCGAAGTGGTTCGTCGGCGGCCGCATCAACGCCGCGTACAACTGCGTCGACCGCCATGTCGAGGCGGGCAATGGCGCCAAGGTGGCCTTCCACTGGGAGGGCGAGCCGGGCGACACCCGCACGATCACCTACGCCGACCTGCTGAGCGAGGTCTCCAAGGCCGCCAACGCCCTGGTGGAGTTGGGCGTCAAGGCCGGCGACCGGGTGGCGATCTACATGCCGATGATCCCGGAGACGGTCGTCGCGATGCTCGCCTGCGCCCGGATCGGCGCCCCGCACACGGTCGTGTTCGGCGGTTTCTCCGCGACCGCGTTGCGCGACCGGATCCAGGACTGCGACGCCCGCGTGGTCATCACCTCCGACGGCGGCTACCGCCGCGGCGCGCCGAGCGCGCTCAAGCCGCAGGTGGACCAGGCACTGGCGGAGTGCCCCGACGTCCGCAGCGTTCTCGTCGTACGCCGGACCGGCCAGGACGTCGACTGGACCGAGCCCCGCGACGTGTGGTGGCACGACGTCGTGGAGCGCCAGAGTGACCAGCACACGCCGGAGGCGTTCGACGCCGAGCACCCGCTCTACGTGATGTACACGAGCGGCACCACCGGCAAGCCGAAGGGCATCCTGCACACGACCGGCGGCTACCTCACCCAGGTCGCATGGACCCACTGGGCGGTCTTCGACGTCAAACCCGAGACCGATGTCTACTGGACCGCCGCCGACATCGGCTGGGTCACCGGCCACTCCTACATCGTCTACGGTCCACTGGCCAACGGCGTGACGAGCGTGATGTACGAAGGGACGCCTGACACCCCGCACAAGGGCCGCTGGTGGGAGCTTGTCGCGAAGTACGGCGTGACGATCCTCTACTGCGCGCCCACCGCCATTCGTACGTTCATGAAGTGGGGCGAGGACATCCCGGCCAAGTTCGACCTGTCCAGCCTGCGCCTGCTGGGCAGCGTGGGCGAGCCGATCAACCCCGAGGCCTACATCTGGTACCGCACCCACATCGGCGGCGACCGTACGCCCGTCGTCGACACCTGGTGGCAGACGGAGACCGGTGCGATCATGATCACGCCGCTGCCGGGCGTGACGAGCGGCAAGCCGGGTGCGGCGATGACCCCGCTGCCGGGCATCAGCGCGGACGTCGTCGACGACGCCGGCACGCCGGTGCCGAACGGCTCGGGTGGTTATCTCGTGCTCACCGAGCCGTGGCCGTCGATGCTGCGGACGCTGTGGGGCGACGACGAGCGGTACGTCGACACGTACTGGTCCCGCTTCCCCGGCCGTTACTTCGCCGGTGACGGTGCCAAGAAGGACGCGGACGGCGACATCTGGCTGCTCGGCCGGGTCGACGACGTGATGAACGTCTCCGGCCACCGGCTGTCGACGACCGAGATCGAGTCCGCGTTGGTGTCGCATCCCAAGGTGGCCGAGGCGGCAGTGGTCGGCGCCACCGATCCGACGACCGGCCAGGCGGTCGTGGCGTTCGTGATCCTGCGCGGCGCGGCTGCCGACGGCGGCCCGGAGATCGCGAAGGTGCTGCGCGACCACGTGGCCAGCGAGATCGGGCCGATCGCGAAGCCCCGGCAGATCCTGGTGGTCGAGGAGCTGCCCAAGACGCGGTCGGGCAAGATCATGCGGCGGCTGCTGCGCGACGTGGCCGAGAACCGTGAGCTGGGTGACGTCACCACGCTCACCGACTCCTCGGTCATGGACCTGATCCGGACCAACCTCGCCAAGCCGGGCGCAGCTTCCGACGACGAGTAGGGTGCGTCATGATCACGGCGACAGGAGTCGCACCTGATGCTGCGGATCGTTCTCCTGCTCGCGCATGTGGGGGTGGCGACCGCGTGGGTGGGTGGGATGGTCTACAGCCTCGCCGTGGTGCAACCCAAGGCCGCACGATTCTTCGGTACGGATGAGGAGGCCCACGAGGCGTTCCTCACCACGATGGCGAGCGGTAACCGGTCCAAGGTGCTCGCACTGATCGGCGCCCTCGCCCTCACCGGCGGTGCGCTCCTGCTCGTCGCGGCCGATCCCGCGCGCCCCCTCGCGCTCGGGATCCACGCGGCCAAAGGCGTACTCCTGCTCGCTGCCCTGGCCGTCTTCGTCGACGTGTCGTGGCGGCAGTGGCCGCGGCGGGTGTTCGCCCTTCCGGAGGAACGCAACGCCGTGCGGGTGAGGTTCCGGCGTTCGGCGTACGCACTGCTGGGCCTCGTCGGCACCGCCTTCGCCCTCGGCGTCGTCGCCGCCCACCTCGGCTGACACCCTGGAATGCCGGCCCGCAACCGCATGTTGACAACCCGGACATCGACCACGTCGACCCTGACCTGACCCCGATCACCAGGATGTGTTCGTGATGCGTGCACTTGTCGCCGATCCCTCCGCACCACATGGTCTCCGCCTCGCCGAGGCACCCGAACCTGTCCCCGCGCCGGGGCAGGCCCTCGTCAAGGTTGCCGCGACGTCCCTCAACTACGGCGAGCTGAGCGGCGCCATGCACCAGATCCCGGGCACGGTCCTCGGCTGGGACTGCGCCGGCACGGTGGTTCGGGCCGCGAGCGACGGATCCGGTCCGGCCGAAGGGTCCCGCGTCGTGACGTTCGGCGGGCAGGGCGCCTGGGCGGAGTTCCGTGCGGCGGACACGGCGGAGATGGCGGTCGTACCGGACGGCGTCGACCTCGGCGCGGCGAGCGCGCTTCCGGTCGCCGGGGTGACGGCACTGCGGGCACTGCGCAGGTTCGGTTTCATCGCCGGCGAACGCATCCTCGTCACCGGCGCGTCCGGTGGTGTCGGCAGGTTCGCCGTCCAGCTGGCGGCCATCGCCGGCGCCCAGGTGATCGCGAGCGTCGGCCGCCCCGAGCGCGGCACCGGGCTGGCCGAGATCGGTGCCGCGCAGGTCGTCGTCGGCCTGGGCGGCATCGACCAGCCGGTACGCGGTGTCATCGACAACGTGGGCGGCCAGCAGCTGGCCGACGCGTTCGCCCTCCTCGCCGAGAACGGCTCACTCCAGTCCATCGGCGGCACCGCCAACGAACCGACCGTCTTCGCGCCGTACGCCACGGTCGGGATCCGTCGCAGCATCGAGGCGTTCACGATGGGAGGCCATCTCGCCGGCGACCTCGGCTATCTCGTCGGCCTGCTCGCGGCCGACAAGCTGGATCCGCAGATCGGCTGGCGCGGCAGCTGGGAGCGAGCCGAGGAGGCTGCCGACGCACTCGTCGGGCGCCGGGTCGCCGGCAAGGCCGTCCTCGACATCACCTGACCGCCTCGGCCGGGCCACAAGGCGTGGCCCGGCCGGGGACACGTCACCGGGACCGATAGGCCGCCATCACCTCGACCTCGACCAGCCAGCAGCCCACGGCGAGGCCGGCCACCTCGGTCGTCGCCCGCGCCGGACGCGCCTTCGTGGCAACGAGCGGTGGTCCAGGTTCGCCGGTGCCGAACGGGACAGGAACGACCTGCCCGGTCGCCAGGTCGATGTTGGCGAAGAACTGTCGGTACGCCCGGTTCCAGCCCGCATAGTCGGCCGCCGAGGCGCCCGCCGGTCGCATGAGGTACGCCTTCATCGTGATCACGTCGTCGACCGTCAGTCCGGCCGCGGCGAGGTTCTCGGTGATGCGCGACAGGACACTGAGCGCCTGCGCCTCGGTCACAGTGACGCCCTCGGGCCAGGTGCCGCCTGGAAACAGCGACGGATCCGTACACCGCTCCGGCGATCCGGCAGGCGCCGAAGGATTCGCCTGCGCGGGGCCCAGCCCGCTGGAGGTGTAGAGCGCCACCTCCGAACCGGTGGCGACGCCGTTCGCGATCGCGGGGTTGGAGTTGTCCGGCGGCAGCATGACGCGGACCTCCTTCGGCCGCGGCATCACACCGCCGGCGGAAGCCGCTGTCGCCGTCCCGAGCACCGCCACCCCGACGCATGCAGCCGCCAGCACCCGCCGCATCCCGGCCGCCCGCCGCATCCGGGCGGCCCGGCGGACGGTTCCACCCGCCGAGAGCCAGTCGCGTTCGTCTCCTCGCCTCATGCCGCCATCACCCTCTCGTGCAGCTCGGTCACGACCTTGCGCGCGGAGTCGAAAGCGCCCGACTGCCAGGCGATGAAGTAGCTCAGCCAGTCGCCGGCGAAGTAGACGTGTCCAGCCGGCTTGTTGAGCAGGGCGTACTCCCCACTGGTGCGGGACGGCCACGACACCCACCCGCCCTCGATGTGCGGTGTGCGGTGCCAGGCCACCGAGAAGGTCGAGGCCAGCTTCGAGCGATAGACCTCACCGTGGATCTTCACTCCGGCAGCGACCGCGCGCTCGACGCGTTGCGCCGGCGTGAGCTGGCCGTACGCCGTCGCGTTGGCACCGAAGTGGTAGTAGCCGATGAGGGTCCCGCGCTTGCTGTGGAAGCCGTACGACGGGTACCAGATCTGGGCGACGTCGAGGTCCGTCGGCGTGATCCCGCCGTAGATGCGGTCGCGCTCCTCCCACCACCGGCTGGTGTACTCCAGACCCATCTTGCCGACCGGGCTCGCGACGGGATATGTCAAGGCCGCCTTGACATCGGCGCCCAGGTTGTGCGGGATCTTCGCCAAGACCATCGGCTGGAGTGTCGCCACGCAGTAGTCCGCCCGCTCGACGCGTTCCCGCCCGCCCGCATCGGTGTAGGTCACCTCGACACCCTCGGCGAGGTCGGTGATGCGCTTCACCTCGCAGCGGTAGGAGATCCGCTCGCTGCCGACCGCCTCGGCCAGTGCGTACGCGATCCGGTCCATGCCGCCCACTGGCTGCAGCATCATCATCGCCTGGTCGTAGCCGAACTCGAACGAGAACCTCCTGCCGTACAGGCTCGCGAACACGTCCGTCATCGACGGCGGAGGACCGAGAACGGCGCCCGCCTCGTCACCCGCGCCCGGCTCGACGGTGTAGCCGCGCCGGCTTGTCCCTGTGTAGGCGAAGTTCTGGTCCTTGCCGCCGATCGCACCGAAGTCCCGCAGGAAGGCAAGCACCCGCTCCTTGTCCTGCGAACTCAGCTCGGCGTCGAGCGCACCGCGGTCGGTGGCCTTGGCGAGAAGCTCCGAGACGTAGCCGTACACGTCCGCCTTCGCGGTCCGCCAGCGGGTCGACTTCCCACTGAGCGCGCCCGCGTTGTCGTGGTGGATGTACGCATCCGCGTTCTGGTTGACGAACGGCTCCAGGGCGACTCCGAGTTCGCGGCAGTAGTCCAGCGTCACCATCGACTGCGCGATCCTCGCCGGGCCGGCGTTCATGTACTCGCCTTTGGAGAAGCTGGCCCGCTGCACCTGCCCGTCGAGATCGCGCAACTCGGTGCCACCACGCACCGTCCAGTTGCGACCACCCGGGCGACCCTTGGCTTCCAGGACCCGACAGGCGTAGCCAGCCTTGCCGAGTTCGTACGCCGTCGTGAGACCGGCGATGCCGGCCCCAAGGACCAGGACCTTCGGTGCGCCTCGGCCGCTGACCTTGAGGTCTGCCGCACGCGGAGGTGCGAAGTCCTGAACCGCCGCCTGTGCCGGCGTGGGCGCCAGACCGAGCGCGCCCATCGTTTCGTACAGAACGCCTGCTCCCCCAGCCACACCGACGGCCTTCAGGAAGTCGCGTCGCGTCCCGCCTGTTTTCATCCACCCCTCCAACGATTGACGACGGCATCAACCGTGGAGGGCGGGTGTTGCGCACAAATATCACAACCGTTCCGCGACGGTTGTGAAATGCTCACGGCCTCTCGGCCGTGTACGACGCGGCGTGGAGCGGCGCGCCGCTGGGGCACCGCTCGCACAAGCGATGCGCGTCAGTCGTCGAGAGCGAACGGCAACCGGCGGCGGGCGCGGTCCCGGACATCCTCCGGAAGTGCCTCCGCCACCAGCAGCTTCGCCAGCAACTCCGACTCGAGGGTCAACGCCCTGAAGACCAGGCCGATGGTGACGTCGTGCGAGGGTCGTTCGACCACGGCCACCTCGTCACCCGGTCCGACACGACCCGGCGAGACCACCCGGAGATAGGCACCAGGAATCGCGCGCTGGGTGAAGGTCTTGATCCACCCGCGCTCCCCCAGCCAGCCGACGAACGTCGCGCACGGGATCCGCGGGACCGCCACCTCCAGCACGACTTCGGAGCCCACCTGCCACCGCTCGCCGATCCGGGCGCCGGTGACGTCCAGCCCGGTGGTGGTGAGGTTCTCGCCGAACGAACCGTTGGAGAGCGGCCGCCCCAGCTCCGCCGCCCAGGCGTCAAGGTCCTCCCGGGCGTAGGCATAGACCGCCTGGTCGTCGCCGCCGTGATTCTTCCGGTCGGCGATGAAGTCACCGACGAGCCCGCTGCCGAGCCCGCCGCCCTTCGGCCCCGGCGCGCGCACCTCGACCGGCTGGTCGCTGGGCCGCTTGTCGATGCCGGTGACGCCGACGTCCTTGTGTGGGTTGGGACGCGACTTCCCGACATTGACCGACAGCAGGTACGCCATGTCCACCTCGACAGGTCTCGGGCCAACCGACGCCTGGCCGTTGGCAACAAACAACGGGCCGGAGGCACCTGGTTCGGACGGATCGTCCTGGCAGGTACCCCCGGCCGCACACCGTTCTCGTGCGGGTCGGCGAACCGGAGCCCACACGAGGGCAACGCTCAGTTGCCCGAGACTATGCCCGACACCCGCGCTCGGGCGGGGTCAGGAACCCTTCTTGACCGGCTGCTGGTCACCACCCAGTCCGGCGCCGGCGGCACCGAGCAGGGCCGACGGGTCCGTGCCGGACAGCGTGGCGAGCATCTGGCGCACGTTGGACAGCTGCGCGTTGATGCTGTCGCGCCGCTGGGTGAGCGCCTTGAGCTCGCGGTCGGACTCGCTGCGGATCCGGTCGGCCCGGGTCTTTGCCTCGGACACGATCTCGTGCGCCTTGCGCTGGGCGTCGTCGACGGCGCGCTCGGCCTTCTGCATCGCCTCGGCGTGCGTACGCTCGGCTTCGGCGTGGGTCTGCTCGGAGCGTTCGAGCACCGCGGCCAGGTGCTGCTCGGCGGCTGCTGTGCGCTCGACGAGGTCCTGCTCGGCACGCTCCCGGCGCTGCGCCAGGGTCTTCTCCAGGTCGGCGGCGGCCTGGGCGGCCTTCGCCCGCTGCTGCTCGAAGACGGCCTCGCCCTCCTCGCGGCGCGCCACCGCGTCGTGCTCGGCGGCGTCGACGATCTCGCCCGCCCGGTCCCTGGCCTCGCCGACGATCTCCTCGGCCTCGCCGGTGGCTTCCTTGCGCTTCTCGCCCGCGTAACGCTCTGCTTCCTTGCGGATCTCGATGGCGGCCTGCTGGGCTTCCTGGCGTACCTCGTCGGCCTGGGCGGCCGCAACCGAACGCAGGTCGGCTGCCTCCTCCTCGGCCAGTGCGAGGATGCGGCCGATCCGCTCGCCGAACTCGGCGAACGACGGCTCCGACCCCTTCGAGTCGTCGCTTCGGCTGGACGCCTTGGCTTCCAGTTCCTCCACCCGCCTGGCCAGCTCAACCGACTGACGGCGGGAGGCGTCCACAGCCTCGTTGAGATGCCTGATGCGGTGGTCGACCTGGGATGGCTCATAGCCCCGACGCACCAATCGGAAGGCGCCGGTGGTTGTGTCACTCATGTGCTCTCGTCCTCTATGGTGCGGCGGCGACAATGGGACACAGCTACTCGCGGACGAATGACATCGAAGCCGTCACACGATCGTGTGCGGCACCGGCCTTCGCGTCACCAGGTGGGTTGGTCAGCACTCTCGCGAATGACCGTGAGTGCAACACCACCAACTCCTATGGTTGCGAGCATCTGACACGCCTGCTCGCGGGTTGCCCGACGTGGGCCGCGGCGGCGTGCGTGCGATCTTAGCCACCCAAGCCATGGACCCACCAGGGGGCGGATGCATCCCATGGAGCGGGTTACGAGCACGCTGCGAACGGGCTTCACGACCGTGATGGAGGGGGTTCGTCCGTACGACGGTGGAGGAATTCACCTGGACGTCATCAGTGGAAACAGCCGCGGTGCGCGATCGCCGGCAGCCGGCCGACACACCTACTTTGCCGGTTTCGGTCGATATGGCCCAGTCTGTGAAGATCTCTGACGAGTCACTCCCGCTCGGCGCACCGGGGGCGACGTGTGCCAGCATCGGGAACCGTGTCACGCAAGGCAGGAAGGTCGAGCTCCCCCGCGAGGGAGCGCCGGATCGGCACGCGCAACGCGCGGTTCCAGCAGTGGCAGGCGCTGCTGGACAACCGTACGAAGCGGCACCAGGCCGGCGAGTTCCTCGTCCACGGCGTACGACCGATCACCTTGGCCGTCGACCACGGCTGGCCGCTCCGGGCACTCCTCCGCCCCACCGACACTCCCCTGTCGGCGTGGGCGACGGACCTGATCGCGCGGGCGACGGGCGGGCAGCACGCCGCCCAGGTCGTCGACGTCGCCCCTCCGCTCCTGGCCGAGCTCGGCGACAAGGCCGACGGCGCGCCCGAACTGATCGCGGTCGCCGAGATGCCACTGGACCGGTTGGACCGCATCGTCGTACCACCGGACGGTCTCGTGCTGCTGTTCGACCGGCCGGCCAACCCGGGCAACATCGGGACCCTCGTCCGCTCGGCCGACGCGTTCGGTGCGTGCGGGGTGATCGTCACCGGACACGCGGCCGACGTGTACGACCCGCGGGCGGTGCGGGCGAGCACCGGCTCACTGTTCGCCCTGCCGGTGGTACGCCAGGGCTCGCCTCGCGACGTGCTGGCCTGGGTCGCCGAACTCCGTTCGACGAGAGGTGTCGACCTCCAGGTGGTGGGGACGGACGAGTCGGGTGAGGTCGACGTCGATGCGGCCGACCTCACCGGGGCTCGCCTGCTGGTCGTCGGCAACGAACTGCGCGGGATGAGTGCGGCGTGGCGGGAGTCCTGCGATGTGGTCGCGCGCATCCCCATCGCCGGCGCGGCGAGTTCCCTCAACGCCTCGGTCGCGGCAGGGATCCTGTGCTACGAGGCACGGCGCCAGCGCCGGTCAGCGGCGCGGGCGTGACGGCGTTCTCTCGAGCGATCGGTTCCCACGAGCGATCGGTCGTCGAACGAGCAGTCCTGCCGCGCGAGCAGTCTTCCCGAGCGATCGATCCCCCCGAGCGAACGGTCCCCTCGGGCGAGAACCGGGTGTTCCGCTTCGATATCCGACGCGGAATGTGCATCAGTAACCTGGACCTGGTGCGCCGTGAAGCCTGGTCGGCGACGCAGTCACGACTCCCCTGACCACATCCGCTCCGCCGCCCACGAGGACATCCCCATGCCACGCCGACCCCGGCCACGCCGTCCCTTCCTGTTCGCCGCGCCCCAGCGGGAGGAGCGACCGTTCCTCCTCGACGCGCTGCGGCAGGAGACCGTCGGGGGCGCCCTCCTGCTCGCCGCCGCGGTCATCGCGCTCGTGTGGGCGAACTCGCCCTGGCACGACACCTACGAGCGGGCCCGGCACTTCTCGGTCGGCCCCCTGACGCTGGAGGGTTGGGCGGCCGACGGGCTGCTCACGATCTTCTTCTACGTCGCCGGGCTCGAGCTGAAACGCGAGCTCGTCACCGGCTCGCTGCGTCACCTCTCCCGGGCGCTGGTGCCCCTCGTCGCCGCAGTCGCCGGCATGGTCGTACCCGCCCTGCTGTACGTCGGTCTGGTCCTCGGCATGGGTGATGTCGAGGCGACAGTCGGCTGGGCGGTACCCATGGCGACCGACATCGCGTTCGCCCTTGCCGTCCTCGCGGTCGCGGGCTCTGCGCTGCCGCCCGCTCTGCGGGCGTTCCTGTTGACGCTTGCGGTGGTGGACGACCTGGGCGCGATCACCGTCATCGCGGTGTTCTTCACCGAGTCGCTCGACCTCGCCGCGCTGGCGCTGGCGGTGGTGCTGTTGGGCGGCTACGCCGTTCTCCAACATCGCCGGGTGCGGACCCCGCTCGTCTACGTACCGCTCGCCCTCGCCGTGTGGTGGTTGACCTACCAGAGCGGGATCCACGCGACCGTTGCGGGCGTCGCGATGGGGCTCCTGACCCGGGTGCGACCCGACCCGGAGGAGAAGTCCTCACCAGCCGAACGCCTCGAACACCGGCTCCGGCCGCTGTCGGCTGGTGTGGCCGTTCCGGTGTTCGCGCTGGCGGCAGCCGGGGTGCCGGTGACGGCGAGTGCGCTCGGTGCGATGAGCACCGACGCGGCCGCACTGGGTGTCATCGTCGGCCTGGTGGTCGGGAAGTGCGTCGGTGTCTTCGGCGGAGCCTGGCTCACGGCCCGACTCACCCATGCCGACCTCAGCCCGGACCTGACCTGGCGCGACATCGTCGCGGTCGGGATCCTCTCCGGCATCGGGTTCACCGTCTGCCTGCTGATCAGCGATCTGGCGTTCGGGGACGAGCCGGCTCGACTGGCGCGGATCAAGGCCGCGGTCCTGCTCGCCTCGTTGATCGCTGCCCTCGCGGCGGCGGCCTTGTTGCGATTCCGGCAACGGACGTCTCAGGCCGCCGACACCTCCAGTTCCTCCGGAGACGCACCGGCCGGATGACCAACCTGACCGCCCGGTGGGTGCATGGCCAGGACGCGGTGGGTACGAACGGGGATGAGGCGTCAGCCTGCCGGTTTCTGGGTGACCGCCCCGTCTCCCGCTCGTACGAGACGCGGCAGGTCGTACGAGACACGGCACGGCAGGTCGTACGAGACACGGCACGGCAGGTCGTACGAGACACGGCACGGCAGGTTGGACGAGACGCGGCGGGGACGATGCCGGAAGGAGTGATCATGTCGGGGCAGGACGAGACGCCAGCTGAGCGTGGCAACCCGACTGGGCAGGCGAGCCGCGCCGCCATCCCCGAGCAGCCGTCCGTGCCCGAGCAGCCGTCCGCGCCCGCTCGACCGTCCGTGCCCGGCCAGCCCGCCGTGGGCGAACAGCCCACCGTGGGCGAACAGGCAGGCGCTCCCATCGACCAGGCCCCCGCATATGACCAGGCCCCCGCATATGACCAGGCGTCCGTACCGGATCAGGCGATCGGGTCCGACCAGGCCTCCGCGCGCGACCGAGAACGCCAGGAGACCCAGCCATTGGGCGCCGTTCCGGAGCATGATGGAGCGATGGCGGATGACGACGCGCGGAGCCTCGGTCAGCTCGTCGCGAGTGCGAGCCGTGACCTCTCGGCTCTCGTACGCGGTGAGATCGCGCTGGCGAAGGCCGAACTCAGCGAAAGCGCACGGGCCGCCACCAAGGGAGCCGGGCTCTTCGGCGCTGCCGGGTTCCTTGCGTACGTCGCTTTCCTCATGCTCTCGATCGCGGCCGGCTACGGTCTCGTCGCCGCCGGTTTCCATCCCGCGGTGGCCTTCGTGATCGTCGGGGTCGTCTACCTGCTGGTGGCGGGAATCATCGCCTTCGTCGGTCTCCGCAGCGTACGTAAGGCAAAAGGACCTGAGCGCACCCTCCACTCGATCGAAGAAGCGAAAGGCATGGTCGGCCGCGGCAACACAGGCGGAGATCGGTCGGAGTGAGTCCCGTCACGGGCCAGTCTGAGAACAGCCGCGCGGTGCTGTCCGCTATGGGACAGTGGGTCTCATGACCGCCAAGTCTGGCGGGATCGTCGACATCGACGGCCCGTGGAGCCATCGATGGGTCGCAGCGAACGGCGCCCGGTTCCATGTGGCCGACGCCGGCGACGGTCCTCTCGTTCTGTTCCTGCACGGGTTTCCGGAGTTCTGGTGGGCCTGGCGGCATCAGCTGCCTGTACTGTCGGAGCTCGGCTTCCGCGCTGTCGCCATGGATCTTCGGGGGTACGGCGGGAGCGACAAGACGCCGCGTGGCTACGACCCGGTGACGCTGGCGGGCGACGTCGCCGGGTTGGTGCGTTCACTGGGCCATTCCGATGCCGTGCTCGTCGGACACGGCTGGGGCGGGTACGTCGCGTGGGCGACGGCCGCGCTGCACCCTCGCCAGGTGAGTCGCCTGGCCGTTGCCTCGGCGCCGCATCCGCTGCGGCTGCGTACCGCTGCGTTCCGTGGCGGGCGACAGTTGCGTGCCGCGGGGCACGTGGTGTCGTTCCAGTCGCCGATCATTCCCGAACGCCGGCTGGTCGCGGATGACGCCGCCCTGGTCGAGACCCTGCTGCGCCGGTGGGCCGCGCCCGGGTCGGTGTTTCCCGATGCGGAGACCGCCCGGCGCTACCGCCAGGCCATGCAGCTGTGGCCGGCTCCGCACTGTGCACTGGAGTACTACCGGTGGCTCGTCCGGGCCGCGTTCCGTACCGACGGGCGGCGCTTCGTCGCCCGGATGCGCCAGCCGGTACGCCAGCGGGTGCTGCAGCTACACGGAATGCTGGACCCGTCGGTGCTCCCCGCGACCGCCGAAGGTTCCGCGGAGTACGTCGCCGGGCCCTACCGCTGGCGGCTCCTCGACGGCGTCGGACACTTCCCCCACGAGGAAGCGCCGGACGCCTTCACCAAGGAACTGGTCGCCTGGCTGGACGACGTCTGAGCATCGCCGACTGGCGCAGGGCGCCCCTCATGCAATCGGCGCGGACGCGCGGGATCAGGCGCAGCCACCCGTGGAGACCGGGGCGTCGGCCTGCCTACCGGCCCGAGCGTCACTCATGACCTCTTCGATGGTCAGGGCGTAACCGGTCTGGTTGTCCTCGACGGAGGCGGCGAAGATGACGCCGGTCACCGTACCCTCGGGCGAGACCAGCGGACCGCCGGAGTTGCCGGGGCGTACCTCGGCGTAGAGGGAGAAGACGTTACGGACGACTTCACGGCCGCCGTAGATGTCCGGACCCTGCAGGCGCTGCTCGGCACGCACCCTGGCCGGAGCGGCCGAGAACGGTCCGTTCTCCGGATAGCCAAGCACGGCCCCCTGGTCCCCGGCGTCGGCGGTGTCGTCCAGTTGCAGTGGGCGCAGCGGCAGGTCGGGCACCTCGAGGACGGCGACGTCGCGGTCGGGGTCGTAGAGCACGACCTCGGCATCGTAGGTATCCCCCTCGGCCGTCTGCACCTTCGGCTCGGTCACCCCGGCGACGACGTGCGCGTTGGTCATCACCCGGGCCGCGCCGTACACGAACCCCGAACCCTCCAGCGACCGCGAGCAGCTGGGTGCCAACCCCGTCACGCGTACGACGCTCGCGGCAGCACGTTCGACGTCTGCGTCACGCAGAATCGCGGCCGTCGGCGGGCGCGCCGGCGCGATCTGCTCCGGCGCGAACGGTTCGAGATACCGCGGGAAGAGGCTCGGGTCGACGACCCGGCTGAAGGCCAGCAGGACACCCTCGGCACCCTGTGGCATGAACTGGTCGACCGTGGCCAGCACCTTGGACGTACGCACGACCCGCGACACGTCACCGAACTGCGCACCCGCCACGGCGGAGCCGAGAATCCACGCCACCAGCAGCATCGCGAGGACGCTGAGGACGGCACCGCCGGTGGAGTCGACCATGTGCGCGGGTCGCCACGTGACCCGGTCGCGCATCGCCGCGCCCAGGGCCGCGCCCAGTGCCTGGCCGAGCAGTGCCCCACCGAGCACGATGCCCAGGGCGGCGAGCGACACCTTGACGCTCGGGGGGTACTGCGCCAGCACCACGGGTGCGATTTTCACGCCGAGCACGCCACCGCCGATGAGCCCCGCGACGCCGAGCCCACCGACGAGGAAGCCCTGCCGGAACCCGGAGACGGCATAGCCGATCGCCACCAGGATCAGTACGACGTCGAAGAGGTTCACGACGTTTCCCCTTGCTCTCGTCCGGTGCTCGCCTGAGGCGCCTGCGGTTCATTCGTACCCGCTGAATGTGTGTCTGCCCTGGGGTTTCGCTGTGCATCTGCTCGTACGCCTGCGCGGGAAAGGTTCACCAGGTGTACGGGCAGGTCCTCGACCCGGTTCCGGTCCCAGGGGCGTTCCCAGCCGGCCAGCGTGATCAGCCGGTCGAGGACACCGCCGGTGAATCCCCACACCACCAGCCCGGCGACGGCGAACGCGGGTCCGACGAAACCCGACGGGTGCCGGACCCGCAGCCGATTGGCGGCGGAGAGCAGGGAGTCCAGTGGGACTCGGTGCACGGACGCGACCTCCTCCGGGTCGACCACCCGCACCGGCGAGGGGGTATGCCACCAGCCGAGTACCGGGGTGACGACATAGCCGGAGGGCGGGAGATAGAGCGCCGGCAGGGTACCGAACACCTCGACGCCCAGGGGGTCGAGCCCGGTCTCTTCCACCGTTTCGCGGAGCGCCGCGGCGACGGGGCCATCGTCGTCGGGGTCGATCGCGCCGCCTGGAAAGGCCGGCTGTCCGGCGTGTGACCGCAGGGTGTGCGCGCGTTCGATCAGCAGGATCTCGGGGCGACCGTCGGCGTCCTCGCCGAAGAGCAGCAGGACGGCGGAGGAACGCCCGCCACCGTCCGGAGGGAGGGCACCTCGGAAGTCGGCCGGGGTGACCCGGGCCGCGACGTCCGCGACCGGCCGCAGCCAGGCCGGCAACCCGTCTGTGCTGGCGGCGGAGCGTCTGGCACCCGGACTGTCCTCGTCCGTGCCGTCGGCGCGGCCGGGTCGTTCGGCGTCGTCCGGCAGCGACCTCACCGCTCCATCTCCAGCTCCACCCCCAGGTGGGTACGAACGTCGCGGGCGAGTGACCGCTCGGATTCGTACGCTCGATGGGCGACGTGCACGATCCGCCCGTCCGCGTCGACGAAGACGGTCGCCGGCAGCCCGGCGAACAACCCGAACGGCGCTCTGAGCCGTTTGTCGGGATCGGCCGCCTGTGGGTAGCGAAGCCCGAGTTGGTCCACGAACGCCAGGGCCCGCGCCGGCTGCGGGTCGTCGTAGTCGACGCCCATGACGGTCAGCTGTCCATCCGCATGTTCGTACAACGTCTGGAAGTGCGGAGACTCCTCCCGGCACGGTCCACACCACTGCGCCCAGACGTTGATCACGGTCGGCCGGCCGGTGATCCCCGCCAGCGGGACGTCACCGCCGGGCCCGAGGCAGGGCAGGGTGAGGTCGGGGAGCGGCGCCCGGGACGAGTCCTTGGGCCCAGCGCGGGGAGTGTCGGCCTTGGCCGAGGTGAGCTCGTCACACGACGCGAGGCCGGCATCGGTACGCAGTGCCACCACGTCGGGAGAATCGAGTGACTGGCGGGTGGCCGGGTCCGACGAGCGTCCCGACCTGTCTTCCGGGGCGGTCCGGTCACCCACTCCGCCCACGTCCGCGCCCGCGCAGCCGGCCGCCAGCAACAGGACGGCCACCAGCGCGACCGCGATCAGGGCAGAAGCCCGAGCGGGCACCACTGCCCGTCGAGCTCGACCCCGCTCCCTCGCCGTCCCGTGATCATGATCGTGATCAGGAAGGATCTGTCGGCGTATTGACCGATTTTCCTTCATGATCATGGATCGTCCGCCGACCTGGCCACTCATCGACTGTCCAGGGCCTCCGCGGGAGTGCGGACCAGCTTCGCCGCGACCTTGGGGTCGGTGGGCCCTTCGCCGTACGACGGGCACAACGGCGCCACCGGGCACGCGCCACACGCGGGACGGCGCGAGTGACAGATCCGCCGACCGTGCCAGATCAGCCGATGGGACAGGACCGTCCACTCCTTCTTCGGGATAAGCGACGCGACCTCGGTCTCGATCTTCACGGGGTCGGTCTGCGTGGTCCATCCGAACCGTCGCGTCAGTCGCTGGAAGTGGGTGTCGACGGTGATGCCGGGGACGTCGAACGCGTTGCCCAGAACGACATTCGCGGTCTTACGGCCGACACCGGGCAACGTGACGAGGTCCGCGAGCTTGGCCGGGACCTCACAGCTGAACCGTTCACACAGCGCCTTGGCCATCCCGATGATCGACTTCGTCTTCGCGCGGAAGAAACCGGTCGAGGCGATGATCCGCTCGACGTCGGCGGGGTCGGCTGCCGCGAGATCGGCAGGCTCGGCGTACTTCGCGAAGAGTTCGGGCGTCACCATGTTGACCCGCTTGTCCGTGGTCTGGGCGGACAGGATGGTGGCGACGAGAAGTTGGTACGCATTGACGAAGTCGAGCTCGCAGTGTGCGTCGGGATAGGTCTCGGCGAGGACCTTGTTGATCCGGCGCGCCCGGCGGACGAGCGCGAGCCGACTCTCCGGTTTCTTCGCGGTCTTGGCGATGGACTTCGCCGCCGACTTCTCGGCCGTCTTCCCGCTCGCCTTCGCCGCGGACTTCCCGCTCGCCTTCGCTGCGGACTTCCCGCTCGCTTTCGCTGCGGACTCGTTGGCGGACCGCTTCGTGGTCGCCCTGGCCGCAGGGTCCCTGGCCGCGTCGGCCGTCAACTTCGTGGTCGCCCTGGCGGTGGGATTCGTACGTCCTGGCGAGGTTCGCGTCGACTTGCTGGCAGCGCTCGGGCCAGTGGTGGTTGCGGTTGCGGAAACCTCGGCGGACCGGCCACTCGCGCGACCCGAAGGCGGACTGGGAGGAGTCACCCGGAACAGCCTACGTGGCGGCACTACCGCCGATGTCGCCCGGCGCGGCAGACTAGGGAGTGTCCTGGAGATCATGCGCCGATCACACGGTTGATCGGTCCCACCGTCAGGTTCGGGGCCGCTGCGCCGGGTGACCAGATCCGCCAGCGTGTCCGTACCGGTCGTCCCGTCTGCCGGCCGGGATGCGCTGACCCGCACGTGGTCGGGCATGATCGAGCGGACATTCCGCAGATGGCGTACGGCACTTCGTACCCCGCACGCCTGGAGGAGGATCACGCGAGTGAACGACGTGCTGCGGCAGGCGCCCATGTTCGCCGGCCTCGACGACGCCGAGGCATCGGCGCTCCGCGCCACCATGCACGAGGTACGCCTGCGGCGCGGTGAGGCTCTGTTCCGGGAGGGCGATGCCGGCGACGAGCTGTACGTCGTGATCGACGGCAAGGTCAAGATGGGCCGGACGTCCTCCGACGGCCGGGAGAACCTCCTGTCGGTGCTCGGTCCGGGCCAGATGTTCGGCGAGTTGTCCCTGTTCGACCCTGGCCCGCGGTCGTCGACGGTGACGGCGGTGACCGACTCGCTGCTCCTTGCGCTCGGCCAGGACCAGCTCCGCCAGTGGTTGTCCGGACGTCCCGAGGTCGCCCTGGGACTCCTGCTGCAGCTGGCGTCCCGGCTGCGTGGGCTCACCGACCAGGTGGCCGACCTGGTGTTCTCCGACGTGCCGGGGCGGGTCGCCAAGGCGCTGCTCGATCTCGCGCGCCGGTTCGGCAAATCTTCCGACGGCGTCCTGCATGTCCACCATGACCTGACCCAGGAAGAGCTCGCCCAACTGGTCGGCGCCTCGCGTGAAACCGTCAACAAGGCGTTGGCCGACTTCGCCCACCGGGGCTGGATCCGGCTGGAACAACGCGCCGTGGTCATCCTCGACGTCGAACGCCTCTCCCACCGCGCCCGCTGACCACCGCCTGCCGCGCCGCAGCGCTTCGCAACCAGCCGCGGGCCTTCGCGGGCTTCGGCAAATGACCACGCTGAGCATGCCTGTGGTATCCGGGCCAGGGGTCGGCACCTTCCCGGGGTACGCAGGCATGCTCAGCGTGGTCATTGTCCGAAGGCCTACCCGGTCATGCTTCCCGAGTGTGCGCCTCGGCCAGGTAGTCGAGCTGCGCCCGAACGCTCTGTTCGGCAGCCGGCCAGAGGACCGGATCGATGGTGGAGTAGACGCGTTCGACGATGTCGCGAGGGGTGCGAGCCCCGGCGGTGACGGCCTTGCGTACCTGCACCAGGCGTTCGGCCCGATGGGTCAGATAGCCGTCGAGCAGGTCCACCACGTCACCGCGGACCGGGCCGTGCCCCGGCAGGATCTGCCGGATACCGGTGGCGGCGGCCAGCGTACGTAGGCGTTCGAGCGACGCGAGGTAGGGGGCCAGCGTGCCATCGGGATGGGCCACCACCGCGGTTCCTCGGCCGAGCACCGTGTCACCGGTCAGTAGCGCCGCTTCGGCGGCCAGGGTGAGCGACACGGAGTCGGTCGTGTGTCCAGGCGTCTCGACGACGTGAACCTCCAGGCCGCCAACCTCCACGACGTCGCCGTCGGCCAACCCTTCGTCGCCCAGGCGGTACGCCGGGTCGAACGCACGGACCGGGCAACGGGCCAGGTCGGCGAACCGTCGGATGCCGCCGGAGTGGTCGTCGTGCCGGTGGGTCAGCAGGGCCACGGCGACCTGCGCTCCCCGGGCCCGTACGACGTCGAGAACGGCAACCAGATGCTGCTCGTCGTCAGGGCCCGGATCGACCACGATCGCCTGCGTACTCCCCGGCTCGTGCAGGACCCAGCTGTTGGTGCCGTCCAGCGTCATCGGGCCGGGGTTCTTCGCCACGACGCACACCGCGCGCTCACCCACCGGCCCGCCCACCCACTCGGAGGTCTTTGACCCGCTCACCGCAGGACTCCTTCGTTGTGGTCCGTCTCGCCTGGATCGGGAAGCACCCAGCTGGCGCCACTGTGATCACTTTCGTCACTGTGATCACTGTCGCCCGTCGCGCTGTCCAGCGCAACAGTGGGCATGATCGGCCGGATCTCGCGCGTCGCCGCCATCGTCAAGGCTGCCTTGACATCGCGTGCTTTCGTCAATGCGGCAAGGGTGTGGTACGTCGGCGGCAGCATGTTCATCTCGCCACGCTCGACCGCGGCCAGCGCATCGCCTGGCCGGATCCAGGTCAGCCGATCGGCCTCGTCGGCGATCTCGCGGGTGCGTTGGCCAGGCGGCAGGGCGGCCAGGAAGAACCTCGTGTCGAACCGGCGTTCCTCGACCCGTGGCGTCACCCAGTGGTCCCACGCGGCGAGGAGGTCGGACCGAAGGACCAGGCCACGGCGGCGTAGAAGGGCGCCGAACGAGAGTTCCCGGCCGAGCAACGCCACCCGATCCTGCTCCCAGTCCGGCCCGGTCGCGTCCGCGACCACGCTTGCAGCCGTCGGCCCGGCCAGGACGACACCTGACTCCTCGAACGTCTCCCTGACCGCGGCGCAGACCGACGCCCGCGCGAGGCGTACGTCGGAGAACCCGAGCAGTCGTGCCCACTCCGAGGGGTCCGGCCCCGCCCAGGCCACCTCCTCGTCGGCGTCGCGCGCATCGACCGATCCGCCAGGGAAGGCGTACATCCCAGGAGCGAACGCCATGGTCGTACGCCGGCGAAGGACGTACACCTCCAGCGACCGCTGCGTGCCAGCCACCCCACCCGCGCCGGCGGCACTGCCGACACTGTCCGCGCCCGCGGAACCGGGACCGCCCTCTCCCCCGTCCTCGGCAACGCTCCGGTCCCCGGCGTCCAGGCTGCCCCCGGCGTCCAGGCTGCCTTCAGCGTCCACACGGCTCGCTGCACCGTCGCGTAGGAGCACGACCGTCGAGGCGTACCGCGGTGTCGCGGGAACCATCTCCCCCGCAGCGAGCCGGCGGGCCCGCTCCACCAACGCGGGCGGGACCGCGTGAACCCGCCGATCGGCGCCGTCTCCGCCCATCGAAGGCACCGGCCTAGCTGGTCTCGACGACGAGCTCGACCTCGACCGGCGCGTCGAGCGGCAGTGCGGCCACCCCGACGGCGCTGCGGGCATGCTGCCCCGCGTCGCCGAACACGTCGCCGAGCAGCTCCGAAGCGCCGTTCGCGACGAGTGGCTGCCCGGTGAACTCAGGAACGCTCGCCACGAACGCCACGACCTTGACGACGCGGGTCACCGACGACAGGTCTCCCAGCTCCGCCTTCACGGCTGCGAGCGCGTTGAGCGCGCACTGGCGGGCGCAGGTGGCCGCCACATCGGGCGAGACCTCGCCTCCGACCTTGCCCGTCGCCACCAGGGCGCCGTCGGCGAACGGCAGCTGGCCCGAGGTGTAGACGTGGTTTCCCGTGCGTACGGCGGGAACGTACGCCGCTACGGGCGCGGCCACGTCCGGCAGCTTCAGCCCGAGGGCCGCGAGCCGCGACTCGGGACCGCTCACTGCTTCGGCCGCTTGAGATAGGCCACGACATTCTCGGCGCTGGGCCCGGGCACGACCTGGACGAGCTCCCAGCCGTCTTCACCCCACGTGTCGAGGATCTGCTTCGTCGCGTGGATCAACAGCGGCACAGTGGCGTACTCCCATTTCGTCATGCCCGCGAGCTTAGGGCGACCGCCGCGACACCGACCTCACCGGGCCGCGGCCACGTGACCACGGCGTGTGACCGGCACGCGTCACGACGCGAATGACCACGCTGAGCAGGCCAGCGGTAACCGGGCAGGGCGTCCACACCGCGTCCCCTTCCACAGGCCTGCTCAGCGTGGTCATTCGCGGCTCTCCCGACACAGGTGCACAGGCCAGCCGCCCCTCCGGCAGGCACGACGTTAATGGCTGTCTACCGGTCTGGTACCCGGCCGTCGAACCCAGCGGCTACGCTCGGCGAGCGTGACGCGGCGCGAGACCGACTGGGAAGGCGTCCGCCTCCATGTCGTCACCGGCAAGGGCGGAACCGGCAAGACGACCGTCGCTGCGGCTCTGGCCCTCGCGCTCGCCGCCGACGGTCAGACCGTCCTGCTCTGCGAGGTGGAGGGCCGCCAGGGGATCTCCCGGCTCTTCGACGCGCCGTCACTGGCCTACTCCGAGCGCCGGATCGCCACCGTCCGGGGCAACGGCCAGTCCGCCGGTACGCACGACCCGGCCGGACGAGGCGCCACCCGCCCCGACCATCGCCGCGGAACCGGCCGCCCCGGCCACCCTGCCCGTTCCGACCTGTCAGACGTGGCAGGCGAGGTGTACGGCCTGGCGATCGACCCCGAGGCGGCGCTGGCCGAGTACCTCGAGCTCTACTACCACATGGGCCGCGCCGCCCGGGCCCTCGACAAGGTGGGCGCCATCGACTTCGCCACGACGATCGCCCCCGGCGTCCGTGACGTCCTGCTCACCGGCAAGGTCTACGAAGCCGTACGCCGCAAGGACAAGCAGCGGCCCTCGGGAGGACGACCGCCGGACACCCGAAAGGCGCCCCGCGACCGCCCGACCTACGACACGGTGGTCCTGGACGCACCGCCGACCGGCCGGATCGCCCGTTTCCTCGGGGTGACCGCCGGGGTCGCCGACATCGCCCGGGTGGGCCCGATCCGGCGACAGGCGGACGCGATCATGGCCATGATGCGGTCCCCTCAGACCGCCGTCCACATCGTGACGCTGCTCGAGGAGATGCCGGTGCAGGAGACCGCCGACGGCCTGGCCGAGCTGCGGGAGGCCCAGATCCCGGTCGGTGGCATCGTGGTCAACCTGGCCGCGCGGAGCCCCCTCGACGCACAGATGCGCAAGGCCGTGGCGGCGGGGAAGCTGGCACGGGCGGAGTTCGTCGACGCGCTGACCGCCGCCGGGCTTGCCGCCGACGACGGAATCGTCGACGGGCTCCTGTCCGACGCCGCGGAGCACGCGACCCGGGTCGCGCTCGAGGACACCCTTCGGGCCCGCATCACCGAACTCGGCCGGCCCACCTACGAACTGCCCCGCCTGTCCGACGGAATCGACATCGGCGGGTTGTTCGAACTCGCCCGCGAGCTCAGCACCCAGGGGATGGCATGAGCGCGAGGAGCCCCCACGGAGGTACGCCGAGGGACGAGGCGTGCCGGAGCGAGGCACCGCAGCGGTCATGCGAAAGGGGAATGGCATGAGCGCGAGGAGCCCCCACGGAGGTACGCCGAGGGACGAGGCGTGCCGGAGCGAGGCACCGCAGCGGTCATGCGAAAGGGGAATGGCATGAGCGCGAGGAGCCCCCGCGGAGGTACGCCGAGGGACGAGGTGTGCCGGAGCGAGGCACCGCAGCGGTCATGCGAAAGGGAAATGGCATGAGCGCCTCCGCGGTGGGTGACCTCGCCAGGCTCGCCCTCGACGACGTGATCGACGACCGCTCGGTCGAGATCGTCATCTGCTGCGGTTCGGGCGGGGTCGGCAAGACGACGACGGCGGCCGCGCTGGGGGTCCGCGCCGCCGAACGCGGCCGAAGGGTCGTCGTCCTCACGATCGACCCCGCCCGCCGGCTCGCCCAGGCGATGGGGCTGCCGGAGCTCGACAGCGTGCCGCGCCGGGTCGAAGGCGTCGACACCTCCGCGGGCGGCTACCTCGACGCGATGATGCTCGACATGAAACGTACGTTCGACGAGGTGGTGTTGGCTCACACCTCGCCGGACAAGGCGCAGCAGATCCTCGACAACCCCTTCTACATCGCACTGTCCTCGTCGTTCGCGGGAACGCAGGAGTACATGGCGATGGAGAAGCTCGGGCAGCTCCACGCCGAGGCGGCCGGCAACGGCACCCACGACCTGATCGTCGTCGACACGCCGCCGTCCCGGTCCGCCCTGGACTTCCTGGACGCGCCGAAACGGCTCTCGTCGTTCCTCGACAGCCGGCTGCTGCGGATCCTGAGCACACCCGCCCGCGGGCCGCTCAAGCTCTTCTCCGCCGGCATGGGCGTGGTGACCGGAACGTTGACCAAGCTGCTCGGCGCGCAGGTCCTGCGTGACGTCCAGACGTTCGTCACCGCGCTCGACACCACGTTCGGCGGGTTCCGGGCACGGGCCGAGGCGACGTACCAACTCCTGCAGGAGCGGCGTACGTCGTTCCTCGTGGTGGCCACACCCGAGCCCGACGCGCTCCGCGAGGCGTCGTACTTCGTCGCCCGGCTGCGTGATGACCGGATGCCCCTCGCCGGGCTCGTTCTCAACCGCATGGCGGTGCCAGCGGCCGGCGGACTCTCGGCCGAACGGAGCCTGTCAGCCGCCGAGGCGCTCGCCGAGTCAGGCGAGCACGCCACCGCGGCGGCCATCCTGCGGCTGCACGGCGAACGCATGCTGCTCGCCACCCGCGAACACCGGCTCGCCGAACGCTTCGGCTCAGCCCATCCCGGCGTCGCCGTGACCGGTGTGCCCGCACTGTCCTCCGACGTCCACGACCTCGAAGGACTTCGCCGGATCGGCGTACACCTCGGCGGGTGAAGACGTCCAGGTGGCTGGCGGGAGCCCCGCCAGCACCGGACGCCACTCACCACTCACGGGTCGTGCGCCGGCCTCCCTACCGACGCACGGACAGCGCCGGCCGCGCTATCCGGCCGCCCGGACGCTCTGTCTCCCCTGGTGAGCGGTGGCCCGTTCGTACTCCACTCGTGCGGTCTCGAGCAGCTGCCGCCACGACGTCACCGTGGGCCGGCGTCGAAGCACGGCCCGGCGCTCGCGCTCGGTCATGCCTCCCCAGACTCCCCATTCGATCCGGCTGTCGAGGGCCTCGGCGAGGCACTCGGTGCGGACCGGACAGCCCATGCAGACCGTCTTGACATCGTGTTGCGCGGCGCCCTGGACGAACAGCTTGTCGGGTTCGTCGCTTCCGCGGCAGGCGGCCAGCCGAACCCAGTCGCCAGTCCATGTCCCAATGGAACTCATCTTGTGTTGTCCCTCCCCTGACTTCGGTCACGCAAGGTGACCGATGCACGGACGTTCCCCCAACGTCCTGGAGGAACGGTAAAGCCAGAGGCGGTCATTGCGACAGTCCCCAATGGCCACATTTGTGATTGTGTTGCCGAGACGACGGGGAAATGACGGGTCAGAGAGGTCGGCACGCGCTCAGAAAAGTCCGGCCATGACCCCGTAGGCTTGCCCTCTATGAGCTCAATCCGTGTGAAGTCCCGGACGTCACGAGAGCGCGGCTTTGTGTCGCACCTCCTGATGTTCGTGGTGATCAGTGTGCTCACGGGCGCTCTGGTCGCGGGCCTGGTGATCCCCTTCGCCGGCGTCCTCGGACTCACCACGCAGTCGGCGACCGACGCGTTCGAGAACATGGACGCGACCCTGGAGAACCCGCCTCTGCCCGAGCGCAGCCGGGTCCTGGCAGCAGACGGCTCCCAGATCGCGACGTTCTACGAACGCAACCGCGTCCAGGTCACGCTCGACAAGATCGCCCCCGTCATGCAGCGGGCGATCCTCGCGATCGAAGATGCGCGCTTCTACCAGCACGGGCCCCTCGACGCGCAGGGCACGCTCCGGGCGTTCGTCCGCAACTCGCAGGGCGGCCAGGTCTCCCAGGGCGGTTCGACGGTCACCCAGCAGTACGTCAAGCTTGTGCAGTACGAAAATGCCAAGACGCCCGAAGAGCAACGCGCGGTCATCGAGGACTCCTACGGTCGCAAGCTCCAGGAGCTGCGCTACGCCGTCGAGCTCGAGAAGACGATGACCAAGGACGAGATCCTCGAGCGATACTTCAACATCGTCTACTTCGGCGACGGCGCCTACGGCATCGAGTCGGCCGCGAAGCACTACTTCAACACCTCCGCCGCCAAGCTCACCCTGCCGCAGGCGGCCATGCTCGCCGGGCTGGTCCGCGACCCCAACGGCCTCGACGCCAAAGACAATCCCGAAGCCGTCCTCGGTCGACGCAACCTCGTCCTGTCCCGGATGGTCCACGAAGGCATGGTGTCGGCCAAGGAGGGCGCCGAGGCCGCGGGGACCGATCTCGGGCTCCGGATGACCCAGTCCTCGCAGGGCTGCTACTACTCGCGGTACCCCTTCTTCTGTGACTACGCCCGGCAGGTCCTCCTCCGAGATCCAGCCCTGGGCAAGACGCGGGAGGACCGCGAACGCCTCCTCGACCGCGGCGGCCTGACGATCCAGACCACGCTCGACCAGAAGGCCCAGCGGGCCGCCGACAAGGCGGTCGCCGAGGCCGTTCGCCCGACCGACAAGGTGATCGGCGCGCTGTCGATGGTCGAACCCGGCACCGGTCGCGTCAAGGCGATCGCCCAGTCCCGCAAGTACGGCGAGGGCAAGGGCAAGACCTACGTCAACCTCAATGTGCCGAGGAAGTACAACGGCACGCTGGGCTACCAGCCGGGTTCGACGTACAAGCCGTTCGTCATGGCAGCGGCGATCCGGCAGGGCATTCCGCTGTCGACCAGCCTGCCGTCGCCCACTCGGATGAGGCACAGCGGCTCCATGCGTAACTGCCCCGGAGGCCAGCCGGGCTGGATCAGTACGCCGTGGGATGTCTCCAATTCCACGAGCGCGGGTTCCACGAGCAACCTCATCAGTGGGACGGCGCGGTCGGTCAACACGTTCTACGCCAACCTCGAGGCGCAGACAGGGATCTGCGAGCCGGCCAATATCGCCACCAGGCTCGGTGCGGTCCGAGCCAACGGCGACCCACTCGATCAGGTGAAACCGTTCGTGCTCGGCGTCAACGAGGTCGCTCCGATTTCGATGGCCGAGGCCTACGCCACCTTCGCCGCCCGCGGTCTGCACTGCCCCGCGACACCGGTCCTCAAGGTGCTCGATCGGCAGGGCAACCCGATCAAACTCACGAAGACCGAATGCAAGCAGGTCATTCCCCAGGCCGTCGCCGATGGCGTCAACTACGTCCTCCGCGAGGTCGTCGACGGTGATGACCCCGGCCGCACCGGCCAGCGGATGAGCATGGCGAACGAAGGCCGGCAGGTCGCCGGCAAGACCGGTACCAGCAACAGCCGGATCGCGGTCTGGTTCCTCGGCTACACCACCAACCTCGCCACCGCCGCGGTCGTCACCGACGCAGAAGCGCCGCAGCAGAGCCTGATGGGGCAACGCATCGGCGGGCGAACCGTAACCGGCGACCAGGTCTGGGGTGGCACGCTCGCCGGACCCATGTGGCTGGCGGCGATGCGCGGCGCTCTCGAGGGCAGGAAGAGCCCGAACTTCGTCAACCCGAGCCCGAAGATGCTGGTGGGCATCCCCACCACCGTCCCGTCCGTGTTGGGGATGGATCAGGACCGGGCACGGTCGGTCCTGCGTAAGGCGAACTTCTCGATGGCCGTGGGCGGCTCGACGAACTCCGACTTGCCGCGCGGCACCATCGTCCGGCAGACACCGGGCCCCAACACCAGCGCTGGTTCCGGTTCGACGGTGATCGTCTACCTGTCCAACGGGATCAAGCCCAAACCGACGCCCACGCCGAAGCCGAAGCCGATCCCGACCACCCCGGGACCGTTCCCGAAGCCGACCCTGCCACCACCGCCCGACGACGATTCGCGCCCGGGCTGATCCGGTAGGAATTGCAGAGCAGGCGCCGGGCTCAGCCGAGCTCGGCGCGCACGACGGCGGCGACGCGGCCGCCTTCGGCGCGGCCCTTCACCTGGGGCTGGACGACCTTCATGACCGCGCCCATGTCCTTCATGCCGCTCGCACCGGTCTCGGCGACGGCCGTACGCACGATCGCAGCCAACTCGTCCTCGGACAGCTGCGCGGGAAGGTACTCCGCGATGATCTCGCCCTCGGTGCGTTCCTTGGCCGCGAGATCGGACCGACCAGCCTCGTCGTAGGCCTCCGCCGCCTCGCGACGCTTCTTGGCCTCCTTGTCGAGGACGTCCAGCACCTCGGCATCGGACAGCTCACGGGCCGCCGCGCCGGCCACCTCGGCGTTCGTCACCGCCGTGAGACTCATCCGTAGCGTCGACGAACGCACCTTGTCCCGGGCCTTCATCGCGGTCGTCAGGTCGGCACGCAGCCGCTCCTTGAGGGCACTCATGGGCACGATCCTACGGAGCCTGAGGCCGGCGCCGGTTGCGCCGGCGTACAACCGCCGGTAGAGCCGCATCGCACGACCCCACAGGACGGGCTCATGCGACGCCACGCACAAGACGATCATGAATAGTGGTGCGACCATGTGAGCCGCCCCGGGGTGTGGGAGCCTGTCAGGGTGCATCACAAGCTCAAGGTCGCCCTGGGAGCCACCGCCGGTGTCGCCGCCGCTGCCGCGGCCTGCGTGGCCTACGCCGCGCGCTACGAGGCACGGGCCTACCGCCTCCGCCGGTTCGATGTGCCCGTGCTGCCGCCGGGGAGCTTGCCGCTGCGGGTCCTGCACATCTCCGACCTTCACCTCATGCCAGACCAGACGGACAAGGTCGAGTGGGTACGCGGACTCGCCGCGCTGGAGCCGGACCTCGTGGTCAACACCGGCGACAACATCTCCCACCCCGACGCGATACCGGTCGCGGTCCATGCGTACGAGCCGCTCCTGGAGCGTCCAGGGGTGTTCGTCTTCGGCTCCAACGACTACTACGCGCCGGTCCGCCGCAACCCACTTCGCTACTTCTGGATCCGCGAGGGTCCGCGTGCGTTCGGCGCCCCGCGGATGCCGATCGACCAGCTGCGTACGGCGTTCACCGACGCGGGCTGGCTCGACCTCACCAACGCACGGGGTGAGCTGAAGGCCGACGGGCGGCGGCTGGCGTTCGTCGGGGTCGACGATCCGCACATCCACTGGGACAGGTACGACGACGTCGCCGGCCCTGCCGACACGTCGGCCGAGCTCACCATCGGCGTCACCCACGCGCCCTACCGGCGGGTCCTCGACGCCATGGTCGCCGACGGCTATCGCCTTCTGCTCGCCGGGCACACCCACGGCGGACAGGTGTGCGTGCCGGGCTACGGCGCCCTCGTGACCAACTGTGACCTGGACACGGGACGGGCCAAGGGGCTCTCCCGCTGGGGTCCGTCCTGGATGCACGTCTCCGCCGGCCTCGGCACGTCGCCCTACGCGGCAGTGAGGTTCGCCTGCTATCCCGAGGCCAGCCTGCTGACCCTTCGTTCGGCCCTGTGAGCGCGGCGGCCGATCTCCGCGTACCCGCGCGGCTGGATACGCCACGGCTCACGCTGCGGACGTGGCGGCGTTCGGACTGGTCGGCGTTCGCGGCGATCAACGCCGACCCGCGGGTGATGGAACACCTCGGCGGCATACCGATGCGGCGTGTCGAGAGTGACGCCCTCGCGGACCGGATCGAGGACCACTGGCACCTGCACGGCTACGGGTTGTACGCCGTGGATCTGCGCGCCACCCGCCGGCTGGCCGGTTTCATCGGGCTGAACCACCATCGCGCCATGCCGGACCAGGTGGAGATCGGCTGGCGCCTCGCCCACGCCGCGTGGGGTCAGGGCCTCGCCACCGAGGGGGCGTGTGCTGTCCGCGATCTTGCGTACGACACGCTCGGACTGTCTTCGCTCATCTCGATCACCATTGCCGCCAACACCCGCTCGCTGCGGGTCATGGAGAAGCTGGGACTGTCGTACTGGCAGCAGATGGCGTGGGAACGCTGGTGGCTGACGATCTACCGCGGGACTCCCACGGCCCGGTCCGATACCCGATCGCGGGGGTCAGAGGCCGCCCGGTAGGCTTGCCTGGCGTTTGCGGGGTGTAGCGCAGCTTGGTAGCGCGCCTCGTTCGGGACGAGGAAGTCGTGGGTTCAAATCCCGCCACCCCGACGCGCAAACCGGCAGGTCAGAGGCCTGAGCGATGGCTCAGTGAAGAGTCTCTGACCTGCCGGTTTCCAATTCTGGGGCGCGACTGTACGTCGGAGACGGTGAGAACGCGTCCCCGACTGTCGCCTCAGAGCGAGGACCGGCGGCGCGCGAAGAGAACCGCCCCTGGAACGCTCTGGTCAAGGTCGAACAGCAGCTGGGACTCGACCGTGAACCCGGCATCGTCCAGCCAGGCTGTCACTCGGCCCGGCTGGCGGCGGTGGACGTAGACGTTCATCGGGTGACCGCCGTAGCCCTGCGTCTTCAGCCGCGATCCGTCGCCGAGGTGAAAGCCGAGCAGCAGTGGTCCGCCGGGCCGCAACACCCGCCGGAAGTGCCCGAAGATCGTGGGAACCGCATCGTCGGGGACGTGAACCAACGACCAGAAAGCCAGCAGGCCGGCCACCGAGCCGTCGGCGAGGTCGAGGTCCGTCATCGAACCCACCTCGAACCGCAGGTCGGGGTGGTCCCGCCGGGCAACGTCGATCATCCCAGGCGAGAGGTCGACACCGAACGCGTCGATCCCGAGCTTGTGCAAATGGGCGGTCACGTGTCCTGGTCCGCACCCCACATCGGCGACCGGTCCGCCACCGGCGGCGCGAACCTGGTCGGCGAACAACCCAAGACTCGCGCGTAGGTACGGCTCCCCGGCCAGGGCGTCGCGTACGTGGTCGGCATAGCTGACCGCCACGGTGTCGTAGGAGGTCGTGGTGTCTGCCAACCAGCCGTCCGCGTGCATGTTCCACCACGGTAGTCCAGTGATCAGGATCTGGTGCACAGCCCACGCACCGCATGAGAGTTGGCGGCCTGAGCCGCATCGCGCTGGACGCAGCTGGGACCTACGACTCTGGTACGTCGAGGCTGGCGAGCAGGGTGCGGATCTGCGCGGCTGAACGTTCGATGCAGGCCCGGTCGTCCTCATCCACGCCGATCTGTAGTGAGGACAGAGCGATATCCAGGGTGTGCAGGTTCAACCGCCGGAGGTACGTCTCGTCGGCCGGTGCGCCGTAGCCGGCCAGCAGTGGCGGTAGGTCCAACTCCGGGCCGCGAACCCGGAGCACTGCCAGGTCGTGCACCGGTGCGCCGGGCTTCCAGTCGCCGAAGTCGATGATCCCGCTTACCCGTACGGACGCACCCTCGCCGCCGTCACCGGTCACGAAGATGTGCCGCGGACTGAGATCGCCATGGCACAGCACCCAGCGCTCACAGGGAAAGTCGTGGGCGTACCCCTCCAGCAGGTCCAGCATCCGGTCGAACTGCGCAGCCGAGAAGCCGCCCGCCAGAATCTGATCCCGTTGCGCACGACGATCGACCAGCTCTGCCGCCATCACAGTCGTCCAGTCGCGTCCGTCATCGACGGGGACCCCGTTGATTCGAGCGATCAGTCCGCCGATCTCAGCGAGCACGTCGTGTCGTTGTCGCTCCGACAGGCGGTTGACGACCTCGGCGAGCGGGCGGCCGGGCATCGTGCGCTGCACCATGACGGGAAACTCGGAGTGATCGATCCGTACGGTGTCGTGGAGCAGGATCTCCGGTCCGGGTACTCCGGCGGCACGGGCGGCGCCGATCGCCCAGGCCTCGGCCGCCGACCTGGTGGAGTCGCCACCGAACCGCAAGATCCGGACCACCACATCCTGCCCGTCGGCGCTCCAGACCCGGTAGACCTCGTTGTCGTACCCCTCCACGATCCGGTCCACCCGCTCGATCCGCGCTCCCACCGCACGGCGTACGAGCCTGGCCAGCACCGAGCGCGGCGTGCTCACCTGAGCGTGCTGCCATTCGACAAACGATCCTGGCGGCACCGACATGCCGGCGATTCGACCAGCGCGGCGGTGGGGAATCAAAGGGTTTTCGGCGATCGCCCTTGCGTGATCGCCGATGCGCTCGCTCGCACCAATGGCGGTCGCCACCCGTTCTTGGCCGGTGGCGGGTCGTCACCTGGGACGAGCTGCGGACTACCGCCGTGCTCACAGAGGGTTCCACGCTCACACAACGATGATCGTCCGACGCCCTTCTCCCTAGGATGCGTACTCGGGCTACTACTGTCGGACTCTTGCGGTGCGCATTCTGGGACCTTGGGTGCCGATCCGTGACCTTGGGTGCCGATCCGGGCCCGCTCAAGCTGTCGTACGACAAGGAGGGTTGGGCTGTGTCTTTGCCGCCACCGGGACACGTCGCGGCGACGCGCCTGTCCGCGAATGGGAAGCTGGCGCCCGCGGGCTCCGGTCTCGTCCTGGCCGAATGGACCGCCCGACCAGGCACGGGCTCCGTCGACGATCCGCCCTACCAGGCGCCAATGCACATCCATCATGACGAGGACGAGGCGTGGTACGTCCTCGACGGGCGGCTCCGCGTCAAGGTGGGCGACACCGAGCACGAGGTACCGGCGGGCGGGGCGGTCATCGGGCCGCGTGGGCTGCCGCACACGTTCTGGAACCCCGACCCTGACGCCTCGGTGCGCTACCTGCTCGTCATGGGAGCCCGCACGAGTGCGCTGCTCGACGTCTTGCACAGCGGCGAACGGCCATCAGGGGTGGAGGGCATGCGCGCGTTGTTCGAGGCGTACGGCTGCACCCTCCTCGACTGAGCCCGCTCGGTCAGGCGTGCAGGCGGACAACGGCAGCGGAACGCTGGGCGGACGGGCGGCAGACGTTGGAGAAGTTCGCGCCCGACAAGCACAGGCTGACCAGTAGCTCGCCGCGTGCCGCCCTGCCCTGTGATCGTGAAAGCTCGCTGGTGCAGCGATCTGGGGACACTTCGTGATCGTCGCAAGGGACGGCGATCGGTGATCATGAATGTTTTGCGGGCTATGCGCACAGAGAACCTTCATGGTCACGATCCTGATCACGAGGGCAGGGCGCGCCGGGGTGAACGCCGGGCAGGACTACGCCATACGGTGCAAAGCGTGGAGCGGGAACGGCGTGGACGCCAGCGGCTTCACGGCCAACTGCACAAGGAGCAGGGCACTGTCGTCTCCCGCCGCACGGTTGAGCGACATGGCGCCGCATTCCCGGCAGCGGTGCACCAGCACCCACTCCCCCGCACCGCGTACGGTGATGGCGATCGGCTCCATCCCCGCACCACAAGGCGAGGCACGGTCGCCGGGTCGCGCCCGGTCGAGGTGCCGGCTCCACAGGCAGTGTGGGCAGTGGTTGCGATGGGCGGTGCCCTGAGCGTCGAGGTCTACCTCACGTCCGCAGTGCAGGCAGCGGAAACGCGACGCGCGGCGCCGATCGCGGTGGTGGCGAGATGCGTGTGTCACGAGTGGATCTCCGTCCGTCGAAGTGAACGCAGCGACGGACCCGGACAGTCGTCACACTCTCGCCTCCTCTCGCTACCTGCCGTGGCCCCGCGACGGCAGAACCACCGCCGCGTATCGCCTCGAATGACACCGCATCATCGGCACACCGGCAACCGATTTTCCTGCCTGTACGAACGAAGCGAGCCAGACCTCACTTCGTCGCGGTCGGATCAGCCACCTGCCCCAGGAACAACGGCGTCTGCGTCGGCAGGTGGACCACCGCGAACGCGAACGCTCGGTCCGCCCGGATCACCGTCTTCGGCTCCGCCGGGAGGGAGGTCGTCCGCATCGCCAGGCCGGTGACGGCGGCTGCCTCCGTCCCGAACTCGTCGACGGTGATGTTGGCCCGGTGGATGGCCTGGTCGATATAGAGCCTGTCGGCGATGCCGGAGAAGTCGGCAGACCTGCCGAACGGCACCGTCATGCCGAGTAGCTGGAGCAACGAGGCGAGCTCGAGGTTGGTGGCGAAGTCCCAGCGTGGGAGTGCGACTCTCGCCTGTCCGCTCCGCAGCCCCGAGGCCACCTCCCGTAGCAGCTGCGGCCGCAGCAGGGTCACGGGCTTGAACGGTGCCGCGGCTGTCGGTTTCGCGGTCGGCACGACGATCCACATCGCGAGCTCTCCGCCGGCGTAGGGAAGTTCCGCCGCCTGCCAGTCCGCCCCCGACGCATGGCGAAACGCGCCCATCCGCGTCATCATCGGCGCCTTGACGGTGCCGCCGTCGGCCTTGGTGAAGGTCTCGGCACGGGTGGCGGACTCCTCGAACGGCACAGCCCAGTCGGCCTTCAGATACACGGCGTTCGCCAACACCAGCATGGTGTCAGGATTGAGTTGTTCGAAGAGCTTGGTGATGCGTTCGGCGGTCTGCTGGCGTACCCACGCGTTGATCGTCTCGAGCGCGGCAGGCGACTGCAGATCGAGCGTCTGGACGCCGGTGTCGTAGTGCTCCTTCAGCGTACGCAGAAAGGCTTCCCGGATGGCGAAGCCCTCCTGGGCGAACAACGCATTGGCGACGGCCACGACCGGCGGTGCCGGCGGCTCACCGGGCTCGCGCTTGCTCGACGCCCGAGGCGGCGCCTTGTCGGTGGTGACAACCTGCCGGGTGATGGCGTTCAACGCCAGGTGTGGACCGTCGGGAGGGAAGCCCAGAACGTCGTCGATCTGTACGGCGGTCTGTCCGCGGGCGCCCGCCCTGACCATGCCGAAGGCGAAGGCGATGCTCGCCGGCGACGCGACGAAGTTCGTCAACGGATCGCTGGCCCGCTGCATGAGGGCATGCCCGAACGCCGTCATCCCGTCGACCGTCGGCGCCACCGGTGCATCGCGCGGCGGCGTGACCCGGTCAACTCCCTCGGCCGCCACCAGCCGCAGCCCCCCGCGCCCGTCCTTGCCACCCATGCCGTTCCCTCCGTTGGCACCGCCGGCTTCCCGGCCGCAGGCCGCGAGCAACGGCGCCGCCAGTGCGCCGATGAGCACCGCTCGCCGGGATGTCCCGACACCTTGCATCATCTCCGCCACCTCCCGCTAGGTCATCCAGATGGCGAGCTCGACGGGTGGCGAGTCCCGTCGGAGCAGGCCTCCCGAACGACGCCGCGGGACGGAAATCGGTTGTCCCGCGGCGTCGTCGCGCACTCAACCCGGGACAGGCCGATCTCGCAGCGGACAGTAAGGTCGTGCGGGCCCTCCGCGTCCAGCCGGGCGCGGGTTGAACCCGGATGCGACCAGTGCGGGGCGAACCCTTCCGTGCGACCACTCTTCCACGGAAGAATTGCCGACGGCGAAGGGAGATCTTGATGCCCGCTGGCATCTACGTGGGAACCGACGACGGGCTCCATGTCTTCGGGTCGCAGACGCGTCTCGAGCTGCCCGGGCGGCGACTCCGGACGCTGGTCGCCGACGGTGACAAGACCTGGGCCCTGGTCGGCGAGTCGGAGATCTTCAACGCGGGAGCGGCAGCCATCTGGCGCCACGTGACGCGGCTGCGCAACGTGAAGACCACCTGCATCCACCCGTCCGGCGACGGTCTCCTGATCGGCACCTACGGCGCCCATCTCTACCGGCTGCGTGGCCAACGGCTCGAACCGGTCGAGTCGTTCGACCTCGTCGACGGACGGGCCAAGTGGCACGCGGCGTCCGGCGACCAACCGTCGGTCGGCTCGATCGGTGTCGACGACGATGGCAATACGTTCGTCAACGTACGCATCGGCGGGATCCCACGCTCGACCGATGACTGCGCGACCTGGGAACCCACACTCGACATCGACGAGGACGTCCACCAGATCATCGCGCTCCCCGGCGACGGTCCGCTCCTCGCGGCGACCGCGCGGGGCCTGTCGACCAGTTGGGATCACGGGGGCGCCTGGAACCACCGCGCCCTCGGCCTCGACGGCACCTACTGCACCGCGGTCGGCGTGTGCAACGACACAGTGGTCGTCAGTGCGTCCGAAGGTACGAACGGCAAGGGCGCGGCGATCTACCGTGGCGGGCTGGAAGGTGTACGGCTCGAACGCTGCGGCAAGGGCCTCCCCGACCTCGAGACCAACATCGAGCCGCACTGCCTGGCAGGGGCCGGGTCGACGATCGCCTTCGGCACCACGACCGGCGCCGTCTATGCCAGCGCAGATGCCGGACGCAGCTGGGAACTCCTCGCCGACGGCCTTCCGGCGGTGCGCTGCGTCCTCGTCCGGGAATAGCTCGGCCTTTTCGTTTGGATGAGGGCGCCCCTCACGCGGGCGTCTCTTGGGTCAGCGGCGCCCTCATCCAAGCAGGGCATCCTTCCCGCACGGGCGCGCGGGTCAGAGAGCGTCCCAGTCGAGCACTGGGGCTGCGAGGTCGCGGATCGAGGCCAGCAACCCGAGCCGCGCCGCCCGAACCGCCGGGTCCTCCGCCATGACGAGCACCGCGTCGAAGAAGGCGTTCACCGGTCCCACCAGCGCCACGGCCGCGTCGACGAACTCCGCCAGCGTGTAGTCCGCGTCCGCGCCGAGCGCCTCGCGTACCTTGGCCAGCTCCTGATGCAACCCCAGCTCCTCGGGCTCGCTCAGCGCGTCCACGGCGTACTCCCCCGCGACGTCGGCCGGCACGATCCGCCGGACCCGCTGCAGGGCGGTCACCAGGTCGGTGAAGGCCGGGTCGGCCGAGGCACCTTCGGCGACGCCGGTACGCCGTTCGAGCTCGCGCAGCGTCTCCTCCGCGCGCGCCGGCCGGCTGGCCAACGGGAGGACCGCCTGCACGGGGTCATAGCCGTGGCCGGCATCGAGGAGCTGCTGTTCATACCGGCGTACGACGAACTCCCCGGCGTCGGCCCGGGCTGACGCCGCCACCTCCACACCGTGCGCCTCGACCTCGGCCGCCGCCGCCGCCAACCCCGCGTCCACCGTCACCGCCGCGAGCGATGGCCGCTCCCGCAGGATGTTCACGATGCCCAGCGCGGCGCGCCGCAACGCGAACGGGTCGGAACTCCCGGTCGGCGTGGCGCCCACCGCGAACAACCCTGCCAGCAGGTCGAACCGGTCCGCCAGCGCGAGCAGTGCGCCAGGTGTCGTCGCCGGCAGCGGACCGCCGGCGACCCGCGGCAGCTCCATGTCGTACAACGCCTCGGCGACGGCCTCGGGCTCGCCGGCCCGGCGGGCGTACTCCCGGCCCATCGTGCCGGCCAGCGACGTCAGCTCGACGACCATCTGCGACGCGAGGTCGAACTTCACCAGCTGCCCGGCCCGCGACAGTGTCGCCCGATCAGCGCCGGACAGGCCGACCAGGGAAGCAAGCGCGTCGGCCACCTTCGCGATCCGGTCGGCGCGTTCGGACATCGAGCCGAGCCGGTTCTCGAACGCCAGCTTCGCAAGGCCCGCGCGGTGTGCGTCGGGCTGCACCTCGAGGTCCGCGCGCCAGAAGAAGGCCGCGTCCTCGTAGCGGGCGCGCAGGACCGACTCGTTACCCGCGCGGACGACATCGGGATCGCACGCACCGTCGGCCACCGCCACGAACGCCGGACGAAGCGCCGCGTTGTTCCGGCTCCCGGACGGCCCCCGCTCGCCGGCGCCCGCGTCCACCACATCGGCCGCGCGCACCGGCAGGTAGCGCTGGTGCTTGCGCATGACCGTCGTGAGGACCTCCGCCGGCAGCTCGAGATACCGCTCCTCGAACGCACCGCGGATCGCGACCGGCTGCTCCACCAGGTTGGTGATCTCGTCGATCAGCGCCGCCTCGCCCTCGACGTCGATGACGCCGCCCACCTCTGCCGCGAGCGCCTCCGCCGCCGCCACGATCGCGGCGCGGCGTTCGCTCGGATCGGCCACGATGTCGTGCGTACGCAGGAAGTCCAGATAACCGTCGGCGCCCGGGACCTCGACCACGGGTTGCGCGGCCGTACGCCGGACCCTCGTCGTCCGCCCCGACGCCACCGTCGACACGGCCACCGGCACCGGCACGTCTCCCAGCAGTGCGAGCAGCCAGCGGATCGGGCGGCTGAACGACAGCACCGGGTCGTTCCACCGCATGTTCTTGTCGGCGCGCAACTCGCTCACGACGGACGCCAGCAGTCCGCTCAGCACCTCGGTGGCGGGACGGCCGACGTCGGTGCGGACCGCCGCGACGTACTCCACGCCGCCCTGCGCGACCCGCGACAGCGCGGCCACGTCGACGCCCTGCCCGCGGGCGAATCCCGCCGCGGCCTTCGTCGGCTGGCCGTCGGCGTCATACGCAGCACTGACCCGAGGACCGCGAACGGTCCGCTCGGCGTCCGGCTCGTGCGGCTCCACGGCGTCGACGATCGCGATGATCCGCCGAGGCGTGCCGTAGGTGCGGACCTCGCCGTGCCCCAGCCGGGTCTCGCCGAGCTTCGCGCGCAGCGCCTCGCGAACCGCGTCCACCGTCTGTGCGACGTCGGCGTGGGGCAGTTCCTCGACGCCGATCTCGAACAGCAACGTTCGCGGGCCGTCGACCTCCGGAAAGCTCGTCGGTGCCGGGGCGGGCGCGGGTGGTTGCGTACGACCGAGGGGGTAGTCGAGCTCTTCCCGGCGTTCGTCCCACAGGTTCGACACCTGCCGCGACAGCGCCCGCATCCGCCCGAACGCGTTGGCTCGCTCGGTCGTGCTGATCGCACCCCTCGAGTCGAGGACGTTGAACGCGTGCGAGCACTTGAGGACGTACATGTGCGCCGGTACCGGGAGCCGCTCGTCGACGCAACGCTGCGCCTCGGCTTCGTAGGACCTGAACAGCGTCCAGTTGGTCTCGACCTCGGCGTCGTCGAGGTAGTAGCGGCTCATCTCGTACTCCGACTGGCCGAACGCCTCGCCGTAGGAGATGCCGGGTGCGTACGCGATGTCCTTGAAGTGGTCGACCTTCTGCAGCGCCATCAGGATGCGCTCGATGCCGTAGGTGATCTCGACGCTCACCGGGTCGAGGTTCCGGCCACCGGCCTGTTGGAAGTAGGTGAACTGGGTGATCTCCAGCCCGTCGAGCCACACTTCCCAGCCGAGGCCCCAGGCGCCGACCGCCGGGGAGGCCCAGTTGTCCTCGACGAACCGGATGTCGTGCGCGTCGATGTCGACGCCGAGCGCGCGCAGGCTGTCGAGGTAGACCTCCTGCGGATCACCCGGGTCTGGCTTGAGGATCACCTGGTACTGGGTGAACGTCTGCAGCCGGTTGGGGTTCTCGCCGTACCGTGAGTCGTCGGGGCGCACGCTCGGCTCGACGTAGGCCACCCGCCACGGCTCGGGGCCCAGCACCCGCAGGATGGTCGCCGGGTTGTACGTGCCCGCCCCCACCTCGGTGTTGAACGGCTGCACGATCATCGCGCCGCGCTCGGTCCAGTAGGCCGTCAGGGCCAGGAGTACGTCCTGCATCGTCGGAGCGCCCTGACTCGCCGGCTCGCTCTGACTCGACGGCTGCTGTGTCATCGGCGGAGTCTTCCCCGTCACCTCACGTGCCACGCCGACCACCCTAATGTCGCCCACTCCGGATACTCAGGGCGGACCTGAGTACGCCGACGGATGGCGGCGTGGGTCGGCCAGGTCGATCATCGGCTGCCATGGACGAATCCGAGGGCAGCCCACCCACATCACCCGCCTCAGGGGATCCGAGTCCGCTGTGGGAGCAGCTCCGCGAGGTCGACGCCCGGCTTGCCTGGTTGGCGACGGAACGGGACTTCGCGCTGCGACACCGCGCGACCCTGGTCGCCGCGCTCGACGCCCGCCCGGCGACCTCCCCGGCGCCCGGTCACCGGACTCCGCCGACAGCGGGGCAACGCCGCGAGCTGTCGGTCCAGACCGTCCAGAATCTGCTCCTTGTCCTGGGTGGGGCCCTGCTGTCCGTCGCCGCGGCGGTCTTCACGATCTGGAACTGGGGTCAGATCGGACTCACCGGACGCGCCGCCATCCTGGGCGCGATCACGGCCGTCACGCTCGCGATTCCCAAGCTTCTGCTCGTTCGGAACCTCCGTTCGACCGCCGAGACCGTCGCCCTGCTGGGGTTCGCCCTCGTGCTGTTGGACGGGTACGCCGCCCGCTGGACCGGCCTGGCCGGACTCGACCGGCTCCCGCCGGGGCCGTACGCGGCCGGGTTGGTCGCTCTGGTCTCGGCCGGGCTGGTCGCGTACTCCAGGGTGCTGCCACCGCTCCGGCTGCCTGTCTCCGTCGCGCTGGTCCTCGCCCAGATCGTCCTACCGCTGCTCGCGTGGAACGCCGACCCGCCAGGCACCGCCTCGTGGCTGGTGGCCGCACTGATCGCCACGGCCGCCTTCGACGTCACGGTGGCCGTCACCGGGAGGGCCCTCCGCAGGGCCGCGACGACCTGCTTCGGGTTCGCCTGGTCGGCCGGCGTCCTGGTCGGTCTGGCGCAGCTGCTCTCCACGCCCGACCCGGTTCAGGTGCGCGCGGCCGCCGGGCTGCTTGCCGTCGCGGTCCTCGTGGGCCTGGCCGTGACCGTGCCGGCGATCATCCACCGCGCCAGGCCGTTGGAAGCGCTGACGCCGTCGGTCGCCGTGGTCTCGGCGGTGACGGCGTGCCTCGCCCTCGCCACACCGCTGCGGATTCCTCTCGACGGACGCTGGCAGCTGGTGCCGTACGCCGCCGCCGGCCTGCTGGTCCTCGTCGCCACCCCTGCCGCCCGCTGGCTGCCGGCGCCGGTGCGGGGCGGCTGCCGGATCTCCGGCGCGGGGGTCGCCGCCGCGAGTGCCCTTCCGCAGGTGCCGATTCTGCTGGGCACGATCGCGGCCCCGGTCGGCTGGATCGTCGAGCCGTGGTCGGGTGCGCCGGACGGGGTACGCGGTGTCACCGTCGCTCCGTCCCTGTCCTACGCCACGTCGTCCCTGATGACCTACATCACGGCCCGCCCGGCTGACCTGGTCGTCCTCGGGCTCCTCCTCGGCTGTTTCCTGCTCCTGGCCGTCGGTACCCGTTCGCCTGGACTCAGGTCGCCCAGCGTCGGCGTGAGCATCGCGCTCGGCGCCGTGATGATGGCGGAGGTACCGGTCGCCCTGGACTTCTCCTACGAGGCGGCGATCGGCACGTTCCTCGTCGCGGCCGTCGTCTCTACCGGCGCGGCGAGCCGGCTGCGTGACGTCGCGGTGGCCTACTGGACCGGCACCGTCTCCGGCGTACTCGCCCTCCTCGCGCTCTCGTGGGCGCTGGCGACCGAGACCGCGACTCTCGTCGTTCTCGGCGTACTCGCCCTCGGGTCGGCGAGCCAGGCCGTCCTCGCCCGGGTCCGCGAGTTGCGTCCGGTGAGTGCCATGGCGGCCACGTTCCTGGTCGGGGGATTCGCCCTGGCCTCGGGCCTCGCGGCCGGCTGGCCGGCGCGTAGCTCCGCGTTCCTGGTCCTGGGCGTCGCGGCGGTCGGTACGGCACTGGCGGCGGTGCTGGCCCGGCGTAGCGCTCGCGCGGACCTCGCGCCTGGCGTGGAGTGGGGGTCCGCCGTCCTCGTCGTCGCGGCGATTCTCCTCACCCTCGGCGATGCGCGGCTGTTCGGTGTGGGCCTCGCGTCGGCCGGCGTCCTCGCTCTCGCCACGTCGCTCCGCCCCGCCCGCCGATCCGCGCGTCCTGTCGGCCTGACCGCCCTCGTGCTCTCCTCCTGGGTTTTGCTCTGGGCGGAAGGTGTCGGGCTGATCGAGGCGTACACGGTTCCGGCGTCGATCATCCTGCTCGGGCTGGGCTGGTGGCGTCGCCGGACGGTGAGCCCTGGTCCCTCGTCGTGGCATGCGTACGGCTCGGGTCTGTCGTTCACCCTCGCGCCCTCGCTGCTGCGCGCGGTGACCGGCGAGCAGTGGGAACGACCGCTGCTGCTCGGTACCTGCTGCCTCGCGATCACCCTGCTCGGCGCGTGGAGACGGCTGCAGGCGCCGGCCGTCCTGGGTGGCGGCGCGCTCGTCGTCCTCGGGGGCGTCGAGCTCGCCCCCTTCGTGGCCGAACTGCTCGTCGCGCTTCCCAGGTGGATCCCGTTCGCGGTCGGCGGATTGCTCCTCCTCGTGGTCGGTGCGACGTACGAACACCGCCTGCGCGACGTCCGGCGACTGCGCAGCGCCGTGGCGCGCCTGCACTGATCGGGCGTCCTGAGCGCCGGGGGCGGGCATGGGGTCGCCGCCGGCATGGCAGGCTCTGCAGCATGCGGATGGGGACCGACAGCGACCGCCCGGTCGGCGCGGACGGACCGGTCGGCGCGGACAGACCGGTCGGTGCCGACGGCTCGGCCGGGACCGACGGACGCGGCGCGCGGGGTCCTGTCACCCGCCAGGAACGCGCCCTCGCGCCCGACCTCGCCCGCGGCGTCATGCTCGCGTTCATCGCGCTCGCCAACGCGCCGTTGTTCCTGTACGACCGGCCGCGCGGCCCCCGCCTGCACGTGATCGACACCGGTCTGGTCGACCGGATCGCGAGCTTTGTCGTGGTGACGTTCGTGGACGGCCGGGCCTATCCGATGTTCGCCGCCTTGTTCGGTTACGGCATGGTCCAGCTCTACCGCCGCCAGCGCGCCAGCGGCTCCGCGGAGCCGGCCATCCGGCGGGTGCAGGTTCGCCGCAACCTGTGGCTGCTGGTGTTCGGAATCGTCCACGCGGCTCTGTTGTTTCCGGGCGACATCCTCGGTGGCTACGGGCTCGCGGGTCTCTTCATGCTGGCGCTGCTGCCGGTCTCCGATCGTGGACTGCTCGCCTGGGCGGCCGTCTGCACCGTCCCGGTCGTGGTGCTCGGTTCGACCTACGGCCTGGCAACCGGTGGCGGCGGAGCGCTTGTCGGAGCGCTGAGCACGCAGGATCCCTGGGAGGCCATGTCGCTTCGGCTGGCGGACTGGCTGGCGACGACGCCGTTCACTGCTCTAATGGTCCTCCTCCCGATGGTGCTCGGCCTCTGGGCCGGCCGCCGACGCATCCTCGACGAGCCGGAGCGGCACCGGGTCCTGCTGCGCCGCGCCGCGGTGGCCGGGCTCACCCTCGCCCTCGCCGGCGGACTGCCCCTGGACCTCGTGGTGGTCGGTGTCCAGCCGTCCTCGTCGGTCACCGTCAACCTGGTGTACGGCGCCCTGCACACGCTGACCGGCGTGGCCGGCGGCCTCGGCTACGCCGCGCTGGTGGGGCTGCTCGCCGCCCGCCTCCAGTCCCGGTGGGCGCGGCAGGCGCTGCCTGGTCAGCGACGCGAGGTCGCCCCGGGTCGGATCACCACCGCCGTGGCCGCCTGTGGCGAGCGGTCACTGTCGTGCTACCTCGCGCAGTCGGTGGTGTTCGTACTCCTCTTCACCCCGTACGCCGGCGGCCTCGGCGCGCACCTGGGAAGTGCCGCGACGGCGGGGGTTGCCCTCCTCACCTGGCTCGCCATCGTCGCCGGAGCGGGCGTCCTCGGTCGGGTCGGGCGGCGTGGTCCGGCGGAGGTCCTGCTGCGTTCCCTGACCTATCGAGCCCCACGCGGGAACCGCTAGCACCGGAGCCGCCCTTGTTGCGCACAGTGACAGGTCGGCGGAGTCCAGCGCGCGACGACGCACGCCACATTTGCCGTGTCTCGGGGGGATTGGCGTGTGTCGTATCCGCTGTCTCACATCGCGTACAGTCCAACCTCTCAGATCCCGAGACCATCACGTCCGAGCGTCGCTCTCCGTACAAGTGCCGCTGTCGGACTTGCCTTGCGGCCCTGCCGGTGCCGGATTTCCCTGTGGAGCACTACCGGTTGACCACTCGTGTACTGCTGAGTTCTCGCCCGTCTCACATTCGTACGCGCAGCTACGCTGGACGCCACCTGGCGCCGCACAGCTTCGCGGCTGCCCGACGTACACGGGGTGGGCCATGGAACTTCTGCTCTTCGCGGTCATCAGCCTGCTGGTCCTCGCCCTGCTCTTCGTCGGCATCAGCACGGTGTTCCGGATGGTGCCACGAACCGCACAGCGGAAGCTTCCCGTGCAAGGGGTGGGCTGGACAGGCGGGTCGCATTACTACGGGACGACCTCCGAAGTCGGCAACGCCGATCTCGGCGACGCGGGCAGTGGTGGCTCTGGCGGCGATGGGGGCGGTGGCTCCTGAACCTGCGGCCCCGACCACGGCAGCACTCATCGCACGGCGCCGGAGGCCAGTCCGCCCACGTCAACCGCTGGAAGACGAGGACGAGCACGAGTGGCGGGAGCACCGCGACCACACCTGCTGCCGCCATCGACGTGTGCGAGACGTTGAGGTCGGTCGCGACGTTCGCCGGTTCGTGACCGCGCGCGGGGCCCTTCGTAGGACCGCCCCGGTCTGGATGAGGGTGCCCCTCACACGAAAGCCGCTTGGGCGAAGGGACCCCTCATAGGAAGATGCTCCGCCAGCGGGTGCCTTTGAGGTGCCCGAGGCGGAAGGCGGTCAGGAGACGGGGACGCCGGCGAGTTCCTCGGCCACGAGTTCGGCGATCTGCGCGGTGTTGAGCGCCGCACCCTTACGCAGGTTGTCTCCGCACACGAACATGTCCAGCGCCTGCGGGTCATCGAGCGCCCGCCGCAGCCGGCCCACCCAGGTCGGGTCCGTGCCCACCGCGTCCGCGGGCGTCGGAAACTCCAGGTCCTCCGGCTCGTCACACAGCACCAGGCCCGGTGAGTCACGCATGATCTGCCGCACCTGTTCGACATCCAGCTCGCGGGCGAACCGGGCGTGGACGGCGAGCGAGTGGGTCGTGACGACGGGGACACGTACGCAGGTGGCGGACACGGCAAGGTCAGGCAGCCCGAGGATCTTGCGCGACTCGTTGCGTACCTTCAGCTCCTCGCTGGTCCAACCGTCCTCGCGCAGCGAACCCGCCCACGGCACCACGTTGAACGCCAACGGCGCCGGGAACGGCCCGAGGTCGTCACCGACGATCCGCCGGACGTCCCCCGCACGGGTGCCGATCTCCCGGTGACCCGCGACCTTCGCCACCTGGTCGTACAGCGTGTCGATGCCGGACTGTCCCGCACCGGACGCCGCCTGGAAGGACGCCACGACCAGGGACTCGAGCTCGTACGCACGATGCAGCGCGCCCACCGCGACGATCATGGCGAGCGTCGTGCAGTTGGGGTTGGCGATGATCCCTCTCGGCCGCTCGCGGGCGGCGGGCGCGTTGACCTCGGGCACCACGAGCGGGACGTCGGGATCCATCCGGAACGCACCGGAGTTGTCGACGACGACCGCGCCGTAGGACACGGCGACCGGCGCCCAGGTCGCCGAGACCTCGTCGGGAACGTCGAACATCGCGATGTCGACGCCTTCGAAGCAGCGTTCGGAGAGCGGGACGACCTCGACCTCCTCGCCGCGTACCGTCAACTTGCGCCCGGCCGACCGTGGCGAGGCGACGAGCCGGATCTCCCCCCAGATGTCACGGCGGGTGGACAGGATCTGCAGCATCACCGTGCCGACCGCGCCGGTCGCACCGATCACCGCGAGGGTCGGCTTCTTCTCCCCGAGGTCCGCGCCCACGCTCATCGGCCAGTCCCTCCGTAGACGACGGCCTCTACCTCGTCGGCGTCGAGGTCGAAGGCTCGGTGGGCGCCCGCGACCGCGGCGTCGACGTCATCCTCGTCGACGACCACCGACACCCGGATCTCCGAGGTGGAGATCATCTCGATGTTGACACCGGCCTCGGCCACCGCCGCGAAGAAGCGTGCCGCCACGCCCGGGTTGGTCCGCATGCCGGCGCCGATGAGCGACACCTTGCCGATCCGGTCGTCGTAGAGCAGTTGCTCGTAACCCACCTCGCCCTGGATCTTGGCGAGCGCGGTCATCGCGTGCTGGCCGTCGGCGCGCGGCAGCGTGAACGAGATGTCGGTTCGGCCCGTCACCACCCCGGAGACGTTCTGCACGATCATGTCGATGTTGATCTCGGCGTCGGCGAGTGTGGCGAAGATGCGAGCGGCCTCACCGACCTTGTCCGGCACGGCGACCACGGTGATCTTCGCCTCGCTCTTGTCGTAGGCGACACCGGAAATGATCGGCTGCTCCATCTCGCCCTCCTCTGAGGTGATTTGCCGGTCCGTCGGGACGTCGACGGCGTGGGCTGCCTTCGCCGCGCGTACGACGTCGGCGTCGGCGACCCACGTGCCCGGATTCATGCTGAACGACGAACGTACGTGGATCGGCACGGAATACCGCCGGGCGTACTCCACGCACCGCAGGTGCAGCACCTTGGAGCCGCAGGCCGCCGTCTCCAGCATCTCGGCGTAACTGATCTGCGGGATCCGTCGCGCACTGGGCACGATCCGCGGGTCGGCGGTGAAGACCCCGTCGACGTCGGTGTAGATCTCGCAGACGTCCGCGTCGAGAGCCGCGGCGAGCGCGACGGCCGTGGTGTCGGAGGCCCCGCGACCGAGCGTGGTGATCTCCTTCGTGTCCTGCGAGACACCCTGGAAGCCCGCGACGATCGCGATCGCGCCTTCCTCCAACGCCTGCCGGATCCGACCAGGCGTGATGTCGATGATCTTCGCCTTGCCGTGATGGGACGTGGTGAGGACGCCGGCCTGGCTGCCGGTGTAGGACTTGGCGGTCTGGCCGAGGTTGGCGATCGCCATCGCGAGCAGAGCCATCGAGATCCGCTCACCGGCCGTGAGGAGCATGTCCAGCTCCCGCGGCGGTGGCAGTGGACTCACCTGCTGCGCGAGGTCACGAAGGTCGTCGGTGGTGTCGCCCATGGCCGAGACCACCACGACGACGTCGTGTCCGGCCTTCTTCGTCGCCACGATGCGCTGGGCGACACGCTTGATGCATTCGGCATCGGCCACCGACGAGCCGCCGTACTTCTGCACGACTAGGCCCACGGGAATAACGCTCCTGCATTTGGCGGGTCGAGAGTCCGGGGCCGGCGTGAGCCAGCCCTGGTCGGCACCGTTGCCGCGCCACAGTCTACCGACGGCGACGCTTCGTGGACGGACTGTCCAAGTTGTGGGCGCTCTCCCCGCGCCTGGGCCCGAGCGGAGCTCTAACCCGCCCTCTGGCTGCATTTGGCGGCGTGGCCGCGTAGGTGGGACCGCGTAGGTGGGACCGCGTAGGTGGTGGTACGCATCCGCACGGCACCCACGCGGTGGCTGCGCCCCGCTGCCTGCCACCCGATCCAACGGCGCTCCGACCGTGATCATGACCGTGATCATGAAGAGGAGCGGGCGCAATGTGCCCTAACGCCTTCATGGTCCGGAACGGCTTCATGATCACGCCCCCAGCCTCCCCCTTAGGCTCGCCTGCGTGCGCTGCCTGAACCGCCAGCGCTGCACCCCCCGCCGCCAGCGCTGCACCCCCCGCCGCCAGCGCTGCACCCCCCGCCGCCAGCGCTGCACCCCCCGCCGCCAGCGCTGCACCGCCCGACTGCGCTGCACCGCCCGCCTGCGCCGTCCTAGCCACCCCGCCTGCGTGATCATGAAGCGAAACCGGTCCATGAAAAGGAACAGGGCTATATCACCTCAGAAGCTTCATGATCACGATCATGATCAGGGGAAAGCCCGTGGGCGAGGTCGGCTGAGTTTTTGGTCCCGATCGCGGTGAGCGCACGAGACGCGGTGAACGCACCGGAAGCGCGGTTAGGATGCGGCGAAGCGGGATTCGAGGGAGCTGGGCGATTTGACGACGGCCGCACCGGAACGGGCGACGACCACGCCCTTACCGGAATCGCGCCTGCGCGGGCTGGTCCGCGCCTGCCGTCCCCGCCAGTGGATCAAGAACGTCCTCGTCCTCGCCGCACCCACCGCCGCCGGCGTGTTGACCCAGGTGGACGCGATCCTCGACGTCGCCATCGCGTTCGGAGCGTTCTGCCTGGTCGCGAGCGGAACGTATCTGATCAACGACGCCCGCGACGCCCATGCCGACCGGGCCCATCCGCGCAAGCGGCGCCGCCCGGTCGCCGCCGGGATCGTGTCGGCGCGCCTCGCCTACGCGACGGGGGCGGTGTGCCTGGCCGCCGGGACCGCCGCGGCCTTACTCACCGGGAGCTGGCACCTCGCCGCCGTGATCGGTGCGTACGTCGCCCTCACCACCGCGTACTCCCTCGCTCTCAAACACATCCCGATCCTCGACCTGGTGAGCGTCGCGGGCGGCTTCGTCCTCCGCGCGGTTGCCGGCGCGGCGGCCGTCGACGTGGCGGTGTCGAGTTGGTTCCTCATCGTCGCCACCCTCGGCTCGCTGTTCATGGTCGCCGGCAAGCGGGAGGCCGAACTCCGCAACGGCGGCCGGGGCGAGTCGCGGGCGACGCTGCAGCTCTACACCCGAGAGTTCCTGTGGTACGTACGAGCGACGTCGTCCGGGGCCCTCCTCGTGTCGTACTGCCTGTGGGCGTTCGACCAGCACGTCGGCATGTCCAGGCTGGCCTTCGGCCTGTCGATCGTGCCGTTCTCGGTGGGGATCCTGCGCTACGCCATGCTGGTCGACGCCGGATCAGGTGAGGAACCGGAGGAGACGGTGCTCTCCGACCGGCTGTTGTTCCTGTCAGGAGTTGCGCTCGCCGGGTGCCTCGCGATCGGCGTCTATGTCGTCTGAGCCCGTGCCCCGTACGTCAGCGGGCAGCGATGCGCCGATCCGGCTGCTCACCGGATGGGGCCGTACGTCGGCCACAGCCGCGCGGGTCGCGACTCCACGGTCCGTCGAGGACGTCGCCGCGCTCCTGGCCGACCCCCTGCCGCGCGGTGTGATCGCGCGCGGCCTCGGCCGGTCCTACGGCGACGCGGCGCAGGACGCAGGCGGACTCGTCGTCGACTGCACCGGCCTCGCGCCCCAGCTCACCATCGACACCGAGCACGGCATCGTCACCGCGTCGGCCGGCCTCAGCCTCGACCGGTTGATGCGCGATCTGGTGCCCGCCGGCTGGTTCGTACCCGTGACCCCCGGGACCAGATTCGTCACCGTCGGCGGAGCGGTCGCCGCTGACATCCACGGCAAGAACCATCATGTCGACGGGTCGTTCGGCGCCGCGCTGCTCGGGCTCACCCTGGTTCTTCCCGGCGGCAAGGTGGTGAAGGTCGGCCCAGAACCGGGCGAGGACCCCACACTGTTCTGGGCGACCGTCGGCGGGATGGGACTGACCGGGATCGTGGTCGACGCGACCTTCCGGTGCCTGCCGGTCGAGACCTCACGGATGCGGGTCGACACCGAGCGCGCGGCGAACCTCGACGAAGCGCTCGCCCTCATGACCGCCACCGACCATCGCTACCACTACACCGTCGCGTGGATCGATCTCCTGGCGCGCGGACGTGCGGTGGGGCGAAGTGTGCTCACCCGCGGACGGCACGCCCAGGTGGCCGAGCTGCCCCGCCGCTCGCGGGTCACACCGCTGGCGTTCGACCCACGGGCGCGACTCATCGCCCCTCCGTGGGTGCCGGCCGGACTGCTGAACCCCGTGACGGTCCGCGCGTTCAACGAGCTGTGGTTCCACAAGTCGCCGGGCGGGCGGGTCGGCAGACGCGCTGAGATCCAGGGCCTGGCGGAGTTCTTCCACCCGCTCGACGGCATGTCGGGGTGGAACCGGCTCTACGGGCGGCGCGGGTTCGTGCAGTACCAGTTCGTCGTGCCGTACGCCGGAGTCGACGCCCTCCGCTCGATCGTCTCCGACCTGGCGGCAGCGGGGGTCGCGTCGTTCCTCGCGGTCCTGAAGCGGTTCGGGCCGGCGAATCCCGCGCCGCTGTCGTTCCCGATGCCGGGATGGACGCTCGCGCTCGACCTACCGCTCGGCGACTCCCGGCTGGCGGGGATGCTGCGCGACTTCGACGCGCGGGTGGTGGCGGCGGGTGGGCGGGTCTATCTCGCGAAGGACTCCACCCTGTCCGCCGAACTCGTCCCCGCGATGTATCCCGAGCTGGCCGCCTGGCGGAAGGTGCGGGACCGGGTCGATCCGAGCGGTGTCCTAGCCTCAGACCTGGCCCGCCGCCTCGAACTCTGACCTGGGACGGCAGGCTGGGTTCAGTGCGTACGCCCGGACTGCCGCGTACGCCCGATCCTTCCCACGCACGCCCGATCAGCTCCGGAGGCCACCAGTGAAGAACGCGGTCGGCGCGGTGACGTCCGTCCTGCTTCTGGGCGGCCGCAGCGAGATCGGCCTCGCGATCGTGCGGGCACTCGTCGCGCGGGGTGCGCGGCGCGTCGTCCTCGCCGTGCGCGACGGTAAGCCGGACGAGACCACCGTCGAGGCGCTCCACGCCGCGGGAGCGAGCCTCGTCGAGCCGCTCGAGTTCGACATCGCCGCACCCGAGACGCACGAGGACGCGGTGGCGCGAGCGGTCGCCCTGGCCGGCGATCTCGACGTCGTCATCGACGCGGTCGGCGTGCTCGGGTCGACACCGGCGTACGAAGCCGACCCCGCGGGTGCCGCCCACTCCGCCGTCGTCAACTTCGCCGGCCACGTGTCCGCGAACCTCGCCGTCGCCGAGGTCCTCCGGACGCAGGGGCACGGGACGCTGGTGGTGCTGTCGTCGGCTGCCGGCGCCCGCGTCCGCAAGGCCAACTACGTCTACGGCGCCGCGAAGGCAGGTCTCGACGGGTTCGCCCAGGGACTCGGCGATGCGCTCGCCGGCTCTGGTGCGCGGGTGCTGCTGGTCCGCCCCGGCTTCGTCCGTACGCAGATGACCACGGGCATGCCCGACGGGCCCTTCGCGATCGGGGCCGACGACGTGGCGCGGGCCGTGGTCGACGGCCTGGCGACCGGGCGCGACACGGTGTGGGTGCCCGCGAGGCTCGGGCCCCTCTTCGCCGTGTTGCGCGTACTCCCCCGCGCCATCTGGCGGCGGCTGCCGCGCTGACCAGCCGACGGGCCGCTCGGCCGCGCCGGATCTCGGGCCGTGCCCGAACCCAGCGTGGAGGACATGACCGAAACCTGTACGGTCCTTCGGACCACCGGACGTGGGGTGCACTGGATCAGCGAGAACGTACGGATCATGGCAGACTGCCTCGCGACGATCTTCGCGTGGAGGCCGACATGACGACAGACGCCGTTCCCCCTGGTGTTGATCCGACCATCCCGAGCGCCGGTCGGCTCTACGACTACTACCTCGGCGGCACCGAGCACTTCGAGGTCGACCGGAGAGCGGCCGAGTTGGTACGGATGGCCGCGCCCGAGCTCGAGGACGCCGCGTGGGCCAACCGCGGGTTCCTACAACGCTCGGCAAAGTGGCTCGCGGCAGAGGCGGGCATCCGCCAGTTCATCGACATCGGTGCCGGCCTCCCCACCCGCAACAACACCCACGAGGCCGCGCAGGCGGGCGCGTCGGACGTCCGGACCGTCTACTTCGACAACGACCCGATGGTCATCGCCCACGCGAGGTCGCTGATCGTCGACACCCCCCACACCATCTTCCTCTCGGGTGATCTCCGCGATCCCGACGCCATCCTCAACGATCCAGCGCTGCGCGACCACCTTGACCTGTCTCAGCCGGTCGCGTTGATGCTGGTCGCGGTCTGCCACTTCATCGCCGACGAGGACGACCCACAAAGGCTCATCGGTCGCTACATGTCGGAGTTCGCGTCGGGAAGCTACCTTGCCCTCTCGCACGGGACGACGGAGAAGACATCGCCGGTGATCGCCGAGCAGGTGCGCGAGATCTACGAGAAGGCGACCGAGCAGCTGCACCTGCGTTCCAAGGCTGAGATCGCGAACCTCTTCACCGGGTTGGAGCTGGTGTCGCCCTATGACGGCGCCGAGCCGGGACTCACCCACATCGGACTCTGGGGTGCCGACGATCCCGAGGCAGCCGACAGCGACGGATCCCGGTGGGCGTTCTGCGGAGTCGCCCGCAAGCCCTAAGGGGTGTCCAACGCCGCGGCATTTCGTCGTGGCGGGCCGGTTCGCCACCCGCGTGGGTTAACGTTCGGCGGGTGAGTGTTCGGCGGTGGATCTGGCTGTGGCGGCGATTCGAGCACCTCGTCGCCGAGCTGGCGAAGTTCGGGACGGTCGGCGGCATCGCCGCGGTCATCGACATCGCCGGATCCAATGTCCTGCGGTTCGGCCTCGACCTCGGGCCGCTCACCTCCAAGACGATCTCGGTGGCGGTCGCGGCGACGGTGGCGTTCCTGGGCAACAGGTTCTGGACCTGGCGGCACCGCGCCCGGCAGGGGCTGGCGACCGAGTACCTCCGCTACTTCGCCCTCAACGCGGTCGGCCTCGCGATCGCGTTGGGCGTCGTCGGCTTCACCGTCTACATCCTGCGGTTCGACGGGCCGCTGGCCTACAACCTGTCCGCCAACGTCATCGGGCTCGGCCTCGGGTCGCTGTTTCGCTTCTGGTCCTACAAGCGGTGGGTGTTCCTGCCGCCCGACCTGCCACCGGTCGATCCGCACACCGGCCTTCCCGTTCCCACCGACAGTTCGGCGGGCCTTCACCCGCGCGTCAGGGCCTCTGCCTCCGGCGACATCGAGACCTGACGACCCGCGGTCGGCCGGCGACTGACAGGGCTCGCTTTGGGAGCGGACGTCGCGTTGATGGGCGCCCTCACTCCCCGGGTGTGCCCACCCATTCTCGTGCCGCGGCGGCGGCGTCGAGTGGGATCTGGTGGCCACCGTCGTGGCGGAAGACCTGCACCTGGACCGACCGGGCGAGCAGCGCCCTCTCCAGGCGTACGACGGAATCGAGTGGTGCCATCGGGTCGCGGGTGCCGTTGGCGAGGAAGATCCGGCTGACCGACAGGTCATGGTCGGGCGGGTCCGGCACCGGCATCATCGCGGCGAACAGCACCGCCTCGCGTAGCACGTCAGGGCGCAACAGCACTGTCGCGGCGGCGATGTTCGCGCCGTTGGAGAACCCGAGTGCGATGATCCGTCGGTCGCCCAGGGCGTACGCCTGGCGCGCGGCGACGACGAACTCGGCCAGTTGATGCGTACGCGCGATCACGTCGTCGACGTCGAACACCCCCTCGGCGAGACGCCGGAACCACCGGGCGGCGCCGTGTTCAGAGACCGGGCCAGCCGGGGCGAGCACGCCGGCACCCGGCTGGAGGTAGCGCGCCAGCTCCATCAGGTCCTCCGGCGATCCGCCGGTGCCGTGGAGTGCGAGGACCACCGGCGCGCTCGGGTCGCCGGCCACGAACCGGTGCTCCAGGGAGAGCGACGCTGCCGCCGGCGAGGACGGTGCAGAGGACGACGGCGAGCCTGGGGTCGTCATGCCGGCCCACTCTGCGGTTGCGGCTCGGGGCGGGGATCGTTCTCACTGGGAAGGTTGAGCGTGGGCAGCATCGCTTCGATCTGCTCGCGGTTGGGCTCGAGCCATGGCGGCAGCTTGAGCGCCCGGCCGAGTTCGAGCAGCGGCTCGTCGATCGCGAAGCCGGGTTGGTCGGTCGCGATCTCCAGCAGCGTGCCGGCCGGTTCGCGGAAGTAGATGGAACGGAAGTACTGCCGGTCCATGATCGACGTCACCTGCACGCCGTCCTCGAGCAGCTCCTCGCGCCACGCCACCTGGGTGGCCTCGTCGGGCGCCCGCCACGCGACATGGTGCACTGTGCCGACGGAGACCAGACCACGCGGGACATCGGGCGTGACGACGACGTCGACGTAGGCACCAGGGCCACCCTCACCGGCGGCGAACCGGAACCGGTTCGCGCCCTCGCTGTCGTACCGCAGGCCAAGGCCGTCGACCAGCATCGCGGCGGTCGCCTCCTCGCGCGCCACCGACAGCGTCACCGAGTGCAGCCCGCGGATGGCGTGCTCACCGGGGACGAGCCCGGCGTTCCACGGGTCCCGCGGGTCGCCCTGAGGATGTGCGACGAGGGCGATGTCCAGGCCGTCCGGGTCGCGGAGGGTGAGGACCTCCTCCTGGTCGCGGTTGGTGACCTGGCTGACCTCGACGCCCTGCGACTGCAGGTGCTGCTTCCACCAGCCGATCGACGTCTCCGGCACGGAGAACGCCGTCGTCGTGGCCTGACCCACGCCTCGCCGCCCGCGCGGTGCGTCCCGCCAGGGGAAGAACGTGATCAGCGACCCGGGACGGCCCAGTTCGTCGCCGTAGTACAGGTGATAAGTGCCCGGATCGTCGAAGTTGACCGTGGTCTTCACGAGCCGCAGGCCGAGGGTACGGAGATAGAAGTCGGCGTTGCGCTGCGGATCACCGCCGATCGCGGTGACGTGGTGCAAGCCGCTGGTCGTGAAGCCGCTGGACGTGGAACCACTGGCGGTGGAGTCGCTCGCCGTGGAACCGCTCGCCGTGGAGCCGCTGCCGCCGTGAGTGTTGCTGCCAGTCATGGTGGATCACCTTCAGGTCGTGGACCTTCGCCGGTCTCGGAGTCGACGATACGACCCATTTATCTTCCACGCAAGATATCTGTACGGAAGATGTTCGCGCGCTAGGCTTTCCTTGACTCGCGCGAAACTCACGAAAGGCAGCAGATGGGCGACGACGCACGCGACGCCATCGACGACGACGAGATCGTCACCTGGTGGGGCCTCGTGATCGAGGGCTACCTCGCCACCCAGGCGGGGCTGATGGACGAGATCGCCCAGCGCTTCGGCCTGGCACCGGCGCCGTTCGACATCCTGCTCCGGCTCGTACGGTCGCCCGACTTCCGGATGCCGATGACCCGGCTCGCACGGGAGGCGGCGCTGTCCAGCGGCGGCTTCACCAAGGTCGCAGACCGGCTCGTCGCCAGCCGGCTGATCCGGCGGGAGCCCTGCGACACCGACCGGAGAGTGATCTACGCCGTCCTCACCGACCACGGTCGCGAGGTCGCCGCACAAGCCCGGCACGCCTGCGCCGAGATCCTCCGCCGGCGGGTGCTGGGCCCGCTCGGACCCGAGGCGTCCTCGGCGCTCGCCGCTGCCATGCGTACCCTCCGCGAAGCCAACACCCCACCGGCAGGACCGGCGCGGACCTGACGCGACGGCGGCGAATCGGACACGCCACGCGCCGGCTGTCCGAGAGGGAGGACCGTTGGGCCGGTCCGCCAACATCCCCCAGGCGCTTCTCCTACCTGCGGTGCGCCACACCCCGCCACACGTACTTGAACGGCGTTCCCGTTCCCTCCTCCAGGATCTCCACCAGGTCGAGGGACTCCGCCTCCCAGTCCCTCAGAAGCTCCCGCAGGTAGGCGTCGGAGAAGAACCTCATCAGGCCGCCGCCCTGCTCGAGGACGAGATCGTCTTCGACCTGGCGTAGGACCGGATAGCGACGCGCCCGCAACGGGCGGTCCTCCCGCGCGTTGACGTGGAACAGGAACAGCCCGCCCGGCCGCACGACCCGAGCGATCTCGGCGAAGATCGCGCGCGTCACCGCGTCGTCGAACCGGTGCAGCGCGACGTTGGACATCACCGCGTCGACGGCACCGTCCGAAAACGCCAACGGCTCCGCGATGTCGGCGACGAAGAACGTGGCCCGGGCGCCGAACTTCCGCCGCGCCTGGGCGATCGCCTCACCGGACAGGTCGAGAGCGGTGACGGCGCAACCGGCGTCGGCCAGCCGAGCGGCGTCGTTGCCGGTGCCGCACCCGAGCTCGAGAACGTGCGGCGCCCCGCCCAACTCACGCAGAGGCGCGAGAAACGGTTCGGTCCATCGCCCTTCCCAGTCGAGATCTCGGCCGGCCTCGCTGAGCGTACGAAAGTACTGATCCCAGTACTCCTCGGCGGCATCAGTGCCAGCGTCGGCGGCGCTCGGCTCACCCTCCACGACGGCTCTCCGGAACGTCAGGACTGGCGTGCGTCGCTCAACGACTCGGCCGCCAGGCCGTCCTCGGCGCCGGCCTTCGGCTCGTCCGACCCGGAATCGAGGCGGGCGTGCGCAACCACCGAGTGCAGCGCCCGCAACACCGCGCCCGCCTCTGCGCCCCAGCTCGACAGGTAGGAGAACTGCCACCACCACAGGGCCTCGTCGATCCGTCCGGCGCGGTGGTGCTTCAGCCCGTGGACGAGCGCCGACGCGATACCGGCGAGATCGTCGGAGAGCCGACCGTGCAGGAGCTCGACCTGCTGGCCGTACGGATCGAACACCTCCGTGTAGACGTCCACATCGGCGAGGAGGTAGCCGAGGCGCTCGCGCAGCTCGTCGAGATCAGGATCGGGACCAGCGTCAGGCTCGAACCGCTCGACCGGCACGACATCGGTGATCGCACCGAGCCGGCCACCCGCCAACATGAGTTGGCTCACCTCGAGCAGCAGCATGGGGACCGCCGTCGCATGGTGTTCCGCGCGCGCGATCTCGCGAAGCGCGATCAGGAAGCTCTCCACCTGGTCGGCGATCTCCTGCGCGAAGTCCTCGACATCGCTTTCTGGCACGTGCTCAACCCCCGGGTCAGTCGTCGTCATCGCATTCTCTCCCGCCGGTCCCCCGGCTCGGCGTACATCTCCTGCGGTGTCCTGCGTGGTGTCCTGTGTGGTGATCTGCGTGGTGTGCTGCGTACTGGGATGCGTGGTCGTCCGGGTGGAGGTCCGCTGCCCCGACGCCCCGGCCGGTGTCGCCGGAGGATCGTTGGTCGCCTCAGGCATCGAGCAACCTCCTTCCTTCGAACGCACGACCCAGCGTGACCTCATCGGCGTACTCCAGATCGCCACCCACCGGCAGCCCGCTCGCCAGCCTGGTGACCCGCAACCCCATCGGGCCGAGCAGTCGGGCGAGATAGGTCGCGGTGGCCTCACCCTCGAGATTCGGGTCGGTCGCCAGGATGACCTCCTGGACCGTACCGTCAGCGAGGCGGGTCATCAGCTCGCGGACGCGAAGGTCGTCGGGGCCGATCCCCTCGATCGGGCTGATCGCTCCACCGAGCACGTGATAGCGGCCGCGGAACTCCCGGGTCCGTTCGATCGCCACGACGTCCTTCGGTTCTTCGACGACGCAGAGTACGGCCGGGTCGCGCCGGGCGTCACGGCAGATCCGGCACTGCTCCTCCTCCGCGACATTGCCGCATACGTCGCAGAACCGGATCTTCTCCTTGACCTGGACGAGCGCGTCGGTGAGCCGGCGTACGTCGATCGCGTCGGCGGCGAGCAGGTAGAACGCGATGCGTTGCGCGCCCTTGGGGCCGATGCCGGGCAGACGGGCGAGCTCGTCGATGAGGTCCTGAACGACACCTTCGTACACTCTGCGACCTCTGCTCTCTCCGCCGGCGCTCGGGTGTTACTGGCCGGGTAGCCCGAGCCCGCCGGGCAGGCCGCCGAGTCCTTCGGCGAGTGGGCCCAGCTTCTGCGACGCCACGGACTTGGCGTTGTTGCCGGCGTCGAGCACCGCCGCGACCACCAGGTCGGCGAGGGTCTCGGTGTCGTCGGGGTCGCAGGCCTCGGGCTTGATCTCGAGGCGCTGCAACTCGCCCACGCCGTTGACCGTCGCGGTGACCAGTCCGCCGCCGGAGGTGCCTTTGACCTCGGTCTGGGCCAGCTCGTCCTGCGCTGACATCAGGTCCTGCTGCATCTGCTGAGCCTGCTGCAGGAGCTGCTGCATGTCGGGCGTTCCGCCAGGGAACACGATGATCTCCCTCGTCTCGGCCACAGCTGGAGTCTCGTCCCGGTGGACCGGTCTGGACGAGATGGTGCGGGCGGGATGACTGCGTAGGTCGAGCCTACGATGCCCCACCCCCACAGGGGGTGAGACCCCCGATCGCGCACGGATCCGTGGTTGGGGCGGTTGCGGGCCGGACGCCCGCTGGTGAGGGCGCTCCCGTTCAACTGGTCCGTACGAGGTGCCAGCTTTTGTCCACAGCGGCGCGATCGGCGTAGTTGTCCACAGGCTCAGCTCGCACCTCCTCCCTCCAGCCTCGCTCACCCAACGATGGGACGCACCGCCGCCGGCACCCCTAGTCCAGTGCCGCCGGCACGACGACTCTTCGTGGAGGACAAGATGTTCACGACAACGAGACTCACCTGTGCCTCGATCGTCATCGGGGTCTCAGCGACCGTCCTGGCGCAGGTGTCCGTCGCCTCGCCGGCGACGGCGGCGATGCCACCCGACCGGCCGGGCCCGTCGGCTCGCGCCACGGCAGATGCCGGTTCCGGTGGGAGCAGAGCAGGTTCCGAGGCGGAGCAGGAAGGCCGTGACGTGGTCGACGACAGCGTCCCGCGCATCCTTGACGGGTTCGAGATCGGCTTCCTTCCCGACGGGTTGGGTCCGCATGTCTCCGATTTCACCTACGAATGGGAAGGCGTCACGCACCGCAGCCGGGTCTGGGAGCGCGGACCTGACGACTCAGGGAGCTATTCCGTCGACCTCACGGTCAAGACCCTGCGCAGCCCGTCACTCAGCGATCTGAAGGCTCTCCGCGACTACCTCGCCGACTACCACGAGCGCGGCGATGAGTGGCCGCTCGAGCCGTTCGAGCACCACGGCCACCCGGGCTACCGGAGCGGAGATCAGGTGTTCTGGCTTCAGGCGCCTGGCGTCGCCGTGTCGGTCACGATCGACAGCGCGCGATTCACCGACCGGGACCTCACGAGGACGGCCCTCGGGATCCGTCCTGCGATCGACTGAGGTCGGTGCCCGCGGCAGGGGCCTCCGGCCCAGCATCAGCAGTCGGAGTCCCCAGCGGCACCTCCGTCGACGTTGCGACGACCGTTCCTTCGCCCTGTTTCCAGCGGGTCTCCGGCATGCGCAGCGCGAGCAGCGGACCGAAGACGAGAATCCCCGCGGTGGCGCCGAAGGCCGCACCGAACGACAAGCTGTCCGCGAGCAGTCCCGCCACGAGCGGACCGACGATCGCACCCAGGTCCGCCGCCATCTGGAAGGCCGCCACCAACTGCCCGCTGCGACCTCGCACCACATCGCCCACGACGGCACCCGGAGCGACGCCCAGATAGGCCGACCCGACGCCGAACAACGCCATGGCCAGCAGGTAGGTCGGTAGAGCGGTCGAGAACGTCACGATCAACATCGCAGCCATCGAGAGGAGGCCACCCATGATCATGGCCGGCCGACGCCCCACCGTGTCGACGAAGCGTCCGGCCGGGAGCAGGAGGGCTGTCTGCACTGCCGAGCCGACGAGGAACCCGATGCCGATCCAGATCGCGCCGAGCTTGATGCCTTCGATGACGAAGAGGGGTACGAGGCTCGACCGGACACCGAACAGCGCCCACCCAGTGCCGAGGTTGCAGACGAGTGCGGCCTGGTAGGCCTTGTTGCGGAACGCCTCGCGAAGTGTGGTCCGTTCCGAAATCGCGTCCGGGTGGTTGCCTCGCTCCTGGTCATGCAGCGTCGCCTTGGCAAGGAACATCATGCCGATCAGGCCCGCGACGGTCAGGGCGGCCCCGTAGACGAAGAACGGAAGCCGGGTCGACACATCGGTGAGGAACCCGCCGACAACCGGACCCATCAACCCACCGATGAGAAAGCCCGCCTGCCAGAGACCGCTGGCGCGTCCACGAAGCTCTGCGGGAGTGACCCTCAACAGCAACGACACGGCGGCGACGGTGAACATCGCGCTGCCGATTCCCCCGACCGCGCGGAGAAGGAGGAGTTGGATGTAGTTCTGGGAGAGACCGGCGAGGGCGGTCGACCCGGCGACGAAGAACATCCCCACCGTAAGGACCTTGCGCTCTCCCCACCGGTCGACCAACCGTCCACCGCTCAGGGCGGAGACGAACCGCATGAACGCAAAGGCCGAGATGACCGCCGCGGCGGCCGTGTGGCCGACCCCGAACTGGCGCGCGAAAACGGGGATGGCCGGAGCTACGACCCCAAACCCGATGGCTACCGCGAACGAGATGGCTGCGAGGATCGGGACCTCGCGGGGCATACCTGAAAAGGGATTTGAAGGTCTCCGCACAACTTCTCATGGTTTCACACCGGTAAGAGCCACTATGCGGTGCACGGCATAACTGGTCAGATGATCGGACAGATCCTCCGTGGAGGCGTCCACCGGCTGGCAATCCGCCCGGTGGCGGCGAGGACCATCTGGTCGACCCGTTGTACGCCCTGGCGCACGGGCGGATGGCCTTGGTCCGGCGGGGATGGCCTTGGTCCGGCGGGGATGGCGGCCCGCGAGTGGCCCGATGTGGGTGGCCCAGGGGACGGCCTGCCCGTCAGGTAGCGGGGAGCTCCTCGATCACCTCGGCGCCGAACTCCCGGACCAGGAGTTCGGTTTGCGAGGCCGGTGAGTCCGAGACTGTCCCGTCGGTGTCAGGGTCGACGTCGCCGTCCGGGTCATGGGGGGGTTCGTCGGCGGGCTGACCTTGGCTCGCGACGCCGCGTCGGCCACGGCCGGGACGTCCGGAGGATGCCGAACCGCCGGTATTCTCGCCGCGCCCCGAGTCCGCGCCTCCAGCTCGGGCCGACGTTTGCGTACGTGCCCCGCCCCGTGGCGCGGAAGCCCCACCCAGCAGTTCGGAGTGCGTCCCGCCAGCGGCTTCGTGCGTGTGTGCGCGGCGCTGCTCGGGATCAGCCGCTGGAACGGATCGCGGCGCGCCTGAACCGCCCACCCCGCCGTCGGATCCGCCGGGTCTACCGCCGCGTCCGGTAGGCCCACCTCCCGAACCCCCTGCGGAGCTGGCTTCATCCGCGCCACGTGCTCCACCGTCCACCGCCGCGCTACCGCTCGGGGTACCGCCCGAGGCAGCGCGTCCGCGGGCGGAGCCGCCTCCCAGCGAGCCTCCCCAGTCCGACCCACTACCGCTCCAGCCGCTGTCATCACCCGGCGCATCGCCACCCTGACCGCCCCCGTCGGTGCCACCACCACCAGTGGGGCGGCCGCCACCGGTCGGGCCACCGCCGGTCGGGCCGGCCGCGGTCGGTCCACCTCCCGTGCCTGAGCTACCGGAGCCACCGGCTGACGGGTCGATGACCGGCTCCACCCGCCAGTCGACTCCGAGCACCTCGCGGAGCGCATTCCGGAGGACCTCATCACTTCCGCTGCGGGCGAAGGAGTCACGCGCACCGGAATTGATGAGACCGATCGTGAGGACATCATTGTGGAGACCGGTGACCTGCGCGTTCTGGCTGAGCATCACCCAGGCGAAGCGGCGCGCATTCTTGACGGTCTCGAGGACATCCGGCCACAGCCTGCGTACGTCGGCGAGACTCATCCCACTCGACCCGCTGGACCCACCGGCCGACGCAGGATCCACGGCCTTGACGGGTGAGGGGCTCACTGGTCGGGCCTCGGCGGCCGGGGCCGCTGACCGTCCCGCGTCCGCTGCGGAGACTCCGGTGTCGACCGGCACTGACTGGTTTCCCGATGCCCGAGCGGGCTCGCTGCCCTGCTCCTCGGCTCTCTGCCCCGCCGCTCGCGGGTCGCTGCCGTGCCGGTCGGTATCCCCCGGCGACGCCTCGGCCGGATGGTCGCCGCCCCGATCTTGCACCTGCCGGCTGTGGCGATCCACGCCTCGGGATCTTTGGTCCTGAGCGGACCGTTCCCGTGACGACGATGCCGGGGCACCAGATGGGGCGTCCGGCGCACTGGCCTGCCCGCTGGTCCCCATGATCGACATCCGGCGTTCGATCCGGTCCAGCCGTGCATAGATGCCCTGCTCAGAATGGTCTGCGGCGGGAAGCAGCATGCGGGCGCATATCAGCTCGAGATGCAGGCGAGGTGCCGTCGCACCGCGCATCTCGGTCAGCCCGGCGTTGAGTACGTCCGCCGCCCGGCTGAGGTCGGCGGCACCGAAGCGGGCGGCCTGCCCGGTCAAGCGTTCGGCCTGGTCGGGCGGCCCCTCCAGGAGTCCACGAGCCGCGGCGTCGGGTATCGCCGACACCACCACGAGGTCGCGGAGGCGGCGGAGGAGGTCTTCGGCGAACCGGCGCGGGTCCTGCCCGGACTCGATCACCTTGTCGATCACGGCGAAGACGCCGGCGCCGTCACCCGCCGCGAACGCGTCGACGACCTCGTCCAGCAACGCCTCGTGGGTGTAGCCGAGCAGCGCCACCGCGCGGGCGTAGGTCACGCCATCCTCGCCCGCACCGCCCATGAGCTGGTCCAGCACCGACAGGGTGTCGCGGACGGAACCACCACCCGCCCGCACCACCAGCGGCAGTGCGCCCGGGTCGACGGTGACCCCCTCCCGCGTGCACAACCCGGCGAGGTAGTCCTGGAGCAGCTTCGGGGGTACCAGCCGGAAGGGGTAGTGATGCGTACGCGACCTGATCGTCCCGATCACCTTGTCGGGTTCGGTGGTGGCGAAGATGAACTTCAGGTGATCGGGAGGCTCTTCGACCAGCTTGAGCAGGGCGTTGAAGCCCTGGGTGGTCACCATGTGCGCCTCGTCGACGATGTAGATCTTGTGGCGCGCGGCGACCGGGGCGAAGAACGCGCGCTCCCTCAGGTCGCGGGCGTCGTCGACACCGCCATGGCTCGCGGCGTCGATCTCGATCACGTCGATGCTGCCCGGACCTCCGCGGGCGAGGTCGAGACAACTCTGGCAGGTGCCGCAGGGTTCGGGCGTCGGACCCTTCTCACAATTGAGGCAGCGCGCGAGAATCCGGGCGCTGGTCGTCTTGCCGCAACCGCGTGGGCCGGAGAAGAGGTACGCATGGTGGACGCGGTTGTTGCGCAGCGCTTGTTGGAGAGGCTCGGTGACATGGGACTGCCCGATCACCTCGGCATAGGTCTCGGGCCGGTAGCGACGGTAGAGAGCGAGCGGCGCTTCCATCCAACGAACCCTAGTCCGGTCCACCGACTACTCGGCCCGCCCGGGTACACGCGACGCACCAGGGCGGCACATCAGCGACGCCACGGGCACGGTCACGGCCACGCGCGCACTCAGCCCCGCCGCCAAGACTCCGCCATGCGCGACGCGGGGACCTTGCCGGCATGCGTCCAAGACACAGGGGCGTACCGCGACTGGAACGGGCGGCGGCAACGAAGGACTCCCCGCGCACCCGGTAGAGCTTGCTTACCCTTGCTGCCTTCCGGCCCTGGGGGGATTGGGCAAGTTGCCGCCGCGCGGGGAGCCGCGCAGCAGTCTACGCGAGGCCTGGACGCCTCATCGGGCACCCGCGACTCTGGAGCGTCGCCGTCGCTCACGCGCCGGGGCCGGTTCGGCCTGCCGGCAGCCGAACGGGTAATCTCTCGCGCGGAGGATTCGCCTAGTTGGCCTAGGGCGCACGCTTGGAAAGCGTGTTGAGGGCAACCTCTCAGGGGTTCGAATCCCCTATCCTCCGCCAGTCTGACCAGGCAAAAACGAAGCCGGTAGCGCTCAGCTACCGGCTTTGCGACTTCATGGCCGCATTCCTCATCTCATTTCGCGCCGCTGACCGGTCCGCCCGCTGCCGGCGGTCGTGGTGGGTGGCAGCGCCCGGGCCCGACGGCCTCCGGTCCCTCGTCACCTGGCGGCACGTCTTCCGGTCGAGTCGGGTCGCTCGAGCGTAGGCCCGGCTGAGATTTTCTTCGGCGACATCGTGCGCGCGCCGATGAATGAGCGGCCTTCGACAGGTCCATACGTTGTCGGCATGGTCTGGTGGTTGGAGTAGGCATGGGACTCAACAAGGACGGGCTGGAGCGGTTCGGCGAGGTCGCTGTCTCGCACGTGGGCGAGGACAGGGTGCCGGGACTGGTCGCGCTGGTGGCGCACGGCGACGACGTGCACGTGGAGGCACTCGGCACCCTCGCGGTCGGCGGGAGGCCGGTGGAGCGGACGTCGCTGTTCCGGATCGCGTCGACGACGAAGCCGATCACGGCGACCGCAACGCTGGCTCTGGTCGGCGAGGGCCTGCTCGAGCTGGACGAGCCGGTCGACCGGCTGCTGCCGGAGCTTGCGAACCGCCGGGTCATGCGCCGGATGGACGGCCCGGTCGACGACACCCTTCCCGCCGAGGCTCCGGTGACGGTTCGGGGGTTGCTGACGTTCACGTTCGGGTTCGGGATGGCCCTGGAGATGTTCATGGCACCTGAGCCGTGGCCGGTCGTCGCGGCGGCATCGCAGGCCCGGCTCGCCACGATCGGCCCGCCGCAGCCGGACGACTTCATCGACCCTGACACCTGGATCGCCAGGTTCGGCGAGCTGCCGTTGCTGGCGCAGCCGGGCGAGCGGTGGCTGTACAACACTGGCGCGCATGTGCTGAGCATTCTGTGCGCCCGAGCCGTGGGGACGTCGTACGACGAGGTCCTGCGCACCCGGGTCTTCGAACCGCTCGGTATGCGCGACACCGGCTTCTACACCGAGGACGTCGAGCGGCTGGCGACGGCGTACCAGGCGACTGCGGACGGGTTGGCGGTCTGGGACCCGCCGGACGGGCAGTGGAGCCGGCCGCCAGCGTTCCACGACGGGGCCGCCGGGCTCGTGTCGACGGTGGACGACCTGCTGGCGTTCGCGCGGATGCTGCTGCGCGGCGGCGATCAGGTTCTGACCGCGGACCAGGTGCGCGAGATGAGCCGCGACCACCTGACCGCCGAGCAGCGCGAGTTCGGTAGGGCCATTCTCGGCGGGCGCGGCTGGGGGCTCGGAACCTCGGTGGTGCTGGACGGCCCATGGGCCGGCGCGATCGGCTGGGACGGTGGGCTCGGCACATCCTTCCTCGTCCACCCGGCGCGGGACCTCGCCGTGATCGTGCTGACCCAGCGGATGTTCGAGACCGCGCAGGCGCCTGCTGTACACACGGACCTGCAAGCCGCCGCCCTCGCCGCAATCGAGTGACAGCATGGGCCGGGTGTGCAGCTCCGATGCGACGTCGTAGGCCGACCTGCCTGCATCGTGCCGTTCCGCTTCGGGCCGAGAAATGGGGGCGGAACCACGTCAAGGCCGAGATGAATCGTGCGGAGACGCAGACAGGTGTGCGCCGTGGATGGGGAACGCCGAAACCTCCGCGGCGAGCGCGTCGTACTGGCCCGGCGTGAGCCGTTCGGTCAAGACGACGTCGACCCGGCCACCCTTTCTGCCCCAGGCACCCACGATCCTGCCGTCGACGAGGATCCCGTGGGGATGGAACGAGTCCGCAGCTGGCGTCAACCTCCGCTTGCCCGGGGCGATGAAGAGGCCCTCGGGGTCCTGCCCGAAGAGCCGGAGATCCGGCGCTACGAGCAACCGTGCGCCGCGAGGCGGGGGCGCATCCAGGAGGCGAGCTTCGTCGGCCCGCAGGATCCACGCGGGAGTGCCGTCGAAGTCCACTTCGAGCAGTTCGCCGGACAAGGAGTCCCAGACCCGCCGAGCATCCGCGCCGGGTAGCCCCGCCCACCAGGCGAAGGTCCTTGGGCTGGTCGGCGCGAACCGATGCAGATGACGTCGGCACAGCTCTTTGCGTGCCTCGTCGAGGTCGACGTCCGGCCGCGGGACTTCGCGCACCCACAGAGCGCTGGTCGTCCACCGCAAGGCGATCCTGCCGCTCGCGCACGCGGCACGTAGACCGGGGAGCCCACCGCCACGAAGCTCTCGTCCGTCCAGTGTCCGGCACACGGCGTCCGCGAGCGCGTCAATCCGTCGTACGGCATCGCGGGCGAGCGGGAGCCGACCGATCGTGAAGACGCCGAAGTCCCTCCGGGGAAGGACGTACACCGCTGCGCGCGGACTGTACGTCTGAATCAGGGACGGATGTTCCCAGCCCGATGGCTCGCATCCCGCGACCCGAGCGTGCAGACCCAGAAGCGCGTCCCGAGGCGACGAGTCCTGCAACCCGACGTACGCCGCTTCCTCGTACGAGCCCGCCGCGAGCCGATCAACCAGATGATTCACGCCAAGTCTGTAGGCCACCGCCTGCGCCCGAGTGACCCGCGGCACCTCGACAAAGCTCATGGGACGACCGTATGAAGTAAAGACGCCACACTGTGGCTTGTTTGTCCGCCATAGTCGAACCCATGCGCGCCGAACGACTCCTCCGGCTTCTGCTGCACCTGCAGACCCGCGGTCAGTCGACCGTGGACCACCTCGCGCGGCAGCTGGAGGTCTCGCCGCGAACGGTCCAGCGCGATCTTGATGCCCTCAGCCTCGCCGGTGTGCCGGTCTACTCGGTGCGCGGCCGAGGCGGCGGCTGGGCCCTGCTACCCGACTACCGGACCCGGCTCACCGGGCTCACGCCATCTGAGGTGATGTCGGTGTTCGTCGGCGCGACCGCGCACGTGCTCGCCGATCTCGGCATCGACGTGTCGAGCGACCAAGCCATGACCAAGCTCATCGCCGCCCTGCCCGAGGGGACACGGCGCGACGCCGAGTTCGCTCGCCAACGACTCCTGATCGACCATGCCGGCTGGGACGACCACCGCGAGGCACCTCGCTGGCTGGACCTCTGTCGGCAGGCGATCTGGGAGGAACGGCGGATCACGATCACCTACCGAGACCCGGCGGAACCATTCACCGTCGCGCCACTCGGTTTGGTCGCCAAGAGCCGGACGTGGTACCTGGTCGCGGCCGGCCTCGACCAGACCGTGCGCACCTATCGGCTGAGCAGAATGACCTCAGCATCCCTGACCGACGAAGCGTTCACGAGGCCGCGCGACTTCGACCTGACCAGGTACTGGCTCGAGGCCCAGCAGCGGTTTCGGGCGACGTTGCCGTCCTACCCGATCGTCTTGCGCGTACGAAACCATGCTGTACGGCGATTCAGGCCAACGGCACCTGTGCTGCCCGACATCGAGGGCTGGTCCCTCATCGAGGCGGATCTCGAGAACGCCGATGAAGCGTGCGCGGCCGTGCTGGCTCAAGGCGGCGACGCCGTGGTCATCGCGCCGGCCGAGCTGTCGACCAAAGTACGCCAGGCCGCGAGCAAGATCATCGAATACAGTGCCGACGAGGTCATGGCGCCGCCGGTGGCTCGATCGTCGCGCGGATCTCGTCGAGGTTCTTCGGCTGAGTGAGCCGCCAGTGGTTGCCGAACGGGTCCCGAAACGCCGCGTCGATGCCGTAGAACCGTTCCTCCGGTTCCTCGGTGAACTCCACGCCCTTCGCCCTGAGCTCGCGGTAGGTCGCCCAGCAGTCCTGCGTGGAAAGGGCTCCCAAGCCCAGGTAGCCGCGCGCGATCAGGTCGCGCAGCTGTTTCGCGGTCCCCTCGTCGACCACGGGTGCGCCGGGCACCACCAGCATCATGGGCAGCTCGGGCCGACCTGACGGGTGCACGGTGAGCCAGCGGAAGTCGTCGCGCACCATGTCGACGCCGACGTCGAAGCCGAGCGTGTTGACGTAGAAGTCCTTCGCCTCATCGAGGTCGAGAACGTTCAGGCAAACCAGGGCGAACCCCGTGATCATCGAGCTTCTCCTCACCAGCGACGACGTAGCCACACCTTGACACATCAGTCGGCCACGAATTCGCAGACAGCGGGAGCCAGCGCCTCGCCCGCGACGTTGTGGCCCTGACCCTCCAGGACGCCGAACCGTCCACCTGGTATGGCCGCCGCGGCGGCTTCTGCGGCTTCCCGCATCCACTGCGGGCTCGCGCCGCCGGCGAGGACGAGCGTCGGCACGCGGATGCTCGCGTACCGCTCGGTCGGGATCGTGCCGTCGTCCAGCACCGCCGCGTCGTACGCGAGCGTCGGGGCCAGACCCTTACCAACGGACCAGTACGGCGACTGGCGTATACCGGTGATCGTCTCCTCCGGTAGCCCCACCCGGCGCATGAAGTGCGCGAGCGCCTCGCCGCGCCTTCCTTCGGCGAGGTAGGCGTTCAGCCGGTCGGCGTACTCCTTCGCCTGGCGCGGCCCGTCAGCGTCGAGGCCGAACGGTGGCTCCCACATCACCAGGTGGCCGATCGGCAGCCCGCTCGCGGCCGCCAGCGCGGCCAGGGCGGCGCCGGACGAGAGCCCCACCACCGTGGCGCTGCCGCCCGCGGCGGCGAGGAGGACGTCGAGGTCCTCGATCTCACGCTCGACCGCGTACGGAAGCGTGTCGGTGCTGTCGCCGCGACCCCGGCGGTCGTAGTTGAGCACCGTGAAATGCTCGCCAAGTGCCTGCGCGAGCGGGGCGTCGACCGCCCGGTCGCAGGACGCACCCGCGACCAGGATGAGCGGCGTTCCCTCGCCCAGCTGGTCGAACGCGGTGATCGTGCCGTCCCTGGATTTCACCGTCTCCATAACAGTTCCTCTTTCATTCGTGGGAATCTCGAACTGCTGAGGAGCGTAGGAGCGGCGAACCGGCGGGCGCTTCTCGAAAACCACCCAGTTCCCGGTCAGGCGCGCGGGCGGGTGTAGCGCTTCACGTAACATCCCGGCAGTCGTGCGAGGTCGGCGTGGCCCTCGCGCTCGCGGTAGGCAGTCGGACTATCGCCCACGAAACGGCGGAACTGTGTACTGAACGAACCGAGGCTGGTGAACCCCACCGAAAGGCAGATCTCGGTGACCGACAGCTCGTCCTCGCGCAGCAGAGCCTTGGCACGTTCCATCCGGCGACTCATGACGTACTGATGGGGCGTCTCGCCAAACGCCGCCTTGAACGAGCGGCTGAAGTACGTTTCCGAAACGTTCGCGCTGCGGGCCAGTGCGGGAATGTCGAGCTGCTCGGCGTAGGCACGGTCGATCAGGTCACGCACCCGCAACAGGTGTCGCGCCAACGGGATCGGCGGCCGGGCAGCCATGGTGGCGCCAGCGTAGCCCGTGCCTGACCTGCCGAGGCGCAGCGTGCCGCGCTCAGGATGGCGCGCCTCGATGTGGTTCGCGGCAGTTCGTGCCTAATCGCGCGAGGAGCTGGTCGACCCGACGACGCATCTCGATCTGCTCCTCGCCTGCGGTCAAAGGCTGCGACTGCGGACCCGGAGCCCTCACCGCCCAGTCACCCCGACCACACATCGTCCAACCCAGGCCCTGAAGACGGGCTTGCGCGAACCGGTGATCGATCACGGGCCATCGCACGCCAAGCAGGGCGACGAGTTCGGGATCATGCATCCAGCGAAGTCTGACACCGGCGTAGCGGGCGCCACCACTGAGTTACGCCGTCACGTCCTGCTGCAGCTGAGCGTCAGCACGGCGAACCCGGTGAGGTCTTGAGAGGTCATCCCGGTCGGTATTGCGAGTCGCAGAGGACGGTGTCGCCTGGTTGCCAGGTGCACAGGCGGATCGTGTTGCCGTCCGGGTCGGAGAGCACCCAGAACGACGGTGCGTGTTCGTCACTGACCAGTGTTCCGCCGGCGGCGATGGCCGCGTCGATCCGCGGCTGTACCTGTGCGGGAGCGACCCAGACGTCGGGATGCCAGCGTGGCCGGGGTTGTTCGCTACTGGCGCGCTGGAAGTAGATCAGTGGCAGTGCGTGGTGCTGGTCGCCCACGTCACCCCATTCGTCGTTGCCGATGACGTGGTGCCTGTCCAGCACCGCGGCCCAGAACGGCGCGATCTTCCCGTAGTCCGGGGTGTCCAGGCCAAACTCGATCCGAGAAACGCTTCGGCACTCGAGTTCGGCGCCCGCCGCCGCCGCGATGTCGCAGACCCGGCGGGCGAGCCTGAGGTCGCGCTCGGTCACGCCGCCGCCGTCGCGGCTGCTCAGCCGGACGTCGACCCGAGACGTACGGAGGTCGAGTTCGGCATGGTGGTTCATCTCCTCAGCAGCCTCCCCGATCGCATTGACGACCTTCAGGCTGGTGACGAAGTCCTTGGTGTGAATCCGGGTCTCGAGCCCGCCTTGACCGTAGTAGAGAAGGAACGCCCAGCCATCGAGTCCGGCATCGGCGACCTGCTGCCCGGTCAGCGCCTCAGTGCTCATCGCTCCGCTCTCCCAACGTGGTGTCCAAACGCGGTGTGGTTCGCGGTCATGGCCGCTCACGATAGGGGAGCAAACCGGCCAGCGCTGTGTCCTGTTTCTCGCCATCCTTGGTCGATGTGCGAACTGTCCGGGACGTTCGCGTCCTGCCCTGGCAGGACTTTTCAGAGGCGGCCCTGCCAGGTGCACAGTCAGACCTTGTTCCGTCCGGATCGGCCAGCACCAAAAACGACGGCGCCCGATACACGCATTCCCGCTGAACAGGACAGAGGATGTCCCGTACGACTGCCACGCTGGATCGGACGTCGCTTCCGCTTCCCCGCGAGCCAGAGCCAAGGAGCTGACCCATGGTGAGCATCGGAGTGATCTGCCTGAACGCAACCGACTGGAAGCGCGCCGCGCAGTTCTGGGCGGCCGCACTCGGCTACACACCACACCCCCGGGCCGCGGACATCCTGGTTCCGCCTGGCGGTGACGGCCCGAGCCTGGCGCTGTATCAGCGGGATCGTACGCACCTGGACCTTCACACCGCGGATCGTGCCGAACAGCAGGCCGACGTCGAGCGGCTCCTCTCCCTGGGCGCGCAACGGGTGCCCGACTGGCCCTATCCGGATGGGGCGGACTTCGTGGTGCTCCGCGACACTGAGGGAAACCTGTTCTGCGTGCTCGACCACGAATGATCCAGTCGCGAACCGAAGGACCTAAGGTCGTGGACCATTGCCACACTGGTCGACACGCGTCCAGAACACCGGGTCAGAGGCGCTGGTACATGACATGGAGGCCGACGCGCCCGAGCGTGGGGTGTTCGAACGCCTCGGGCACCGTCCCGATGATCTCGAACCCGATCGCCTTCCACAGGCGTACGGCGGCGAGATTGGATTCCACGACAGCGTTGAACTGCATCGCGGCATAGCCGTGGTCGCGGGCCCAGGAGAGTACGTGTCCCCCGAGCGCCCGACCGACCCCTCGACCGCGCGCACTGCTGGCGACCATGAAACTCGCCGTGGCGACGTGCGCGCCCCGCCCCGGACGGTTGGGACCCATCTTCGCCGTACCCACGATCCGCCCGTCGTCCTCGACCGCCACGACCGTCGCCCCGGGTGGGCGCTCGACCCAGATGGCCTCCGCCTCAGTCGACGTCCAGTCCGGGTCGTAGGCGTAGGTCTCCCCCGCGGCGACGATCTCGCCGAAGATGGGCCAGATCGACGGCCAGTCGCCGTCGCGATAGTCGCGGATGTGCACCCCAGCACCGTACCCAGGACTCGCACGACGATCGAAGGGAACCTTCAGCACGCCGACCCGTCGCCCGCGGCGTCCTCCGTACCGGTTCCTGCTCGCATCCGAGCGAGGTACGACCGCCAGAACTCCTCGTCCGAACCGTCCGCGTACGGCATGTCCCGGAAGGCGCCGATCGTGCCGTCGAGGAGCTCGCGGACGATGTCGGCGTGCCCCGCGTGACGGGCGGTCTCCCCGACCATGGTGATGAGCGCGTAGCGCAACGAGATCTCCTCGCCCGTCCATCGCGTACCCGTGGCGTCGAGGTCGAGCTCGCTGATCGTCTGGTCGGCGACGGCGCAGGTGCGGCGATAGAGCGTGGCGATGAAGTCGGCCGACTCGTCCTGCGCGGCCCACATGTCGTCGCCATGCATGCCGCGCTCACCTTCGTACCACGGCATCGGGTCGGTCTCCCGCCCGAACGGCCCGCACAGCCACGCCGCCTCCATGCCGGCGAGGTGCTTGACGAGTCCGAGCAGGTTGGTCCCCGTCGGACGGGTCATCGGCCGGCGCAGCTGAACGGCGTCGAGCCCTTCGAGCTTCCACAGCACGGCGTCGCGGTGCTGTTCCAGCCAGGCGTGCAGGATCTCCTTCTCGCCGGCCGTGCCGGACGTCGGTGGCACCATCTTCGCTCCATCCGTCGACGTGCCGGGGACCCTACCGCGGGCCGGGATCAGCGAGGCCCGTGCTGGACGACTCCCAGGACGTTGCCCTCCGGGTCGCGGATGGTGGCGATCCACCGTTGCCCGTCCGGCTCGGGCGGCCCGAGTACGTCGCCGCCACTCGTGCGTACGACGTCGAGGGTGGTGTCGATGTGATCGACATTGATCCACGCGACGAGGCCCGAATCGACTCCCGGCGCCCGGCCGGTCACCCACTGGCCGATCAGGCCGGGCGCCTCGAAGCTGGGATGGGGATGCTCGACCTGCCAGCCGAAAACCCTGGCGTAGAAGGCTCCCGCGCGGGCGACGTCGGTCGCCGGGATCTGCAGGTAGCCCAGCTGACCGTGGCTGAGCGCACCCAGGGACGTGGGCTGATCGTCGTCGTGTGCCGGCATTCGCTGATCCTTTCGTCCGCAGGGACGTTCTCGCCCACTGCCCGTGTCGGTGGACCACGGCTATCGTCCGTACGGTGAATTCTCCGGGGCCCCAGCGGCCGGGGGCGACCTCACGCGCAGGGTTCCGGGTGCCATGCTCGCGGAACCGGACGCCGGTCGTCGGGCAAAACCTGGTTGCCCGCGGGCGAGCGCTGGGTGAACCATGAGGCCACATGTACCGGATCTCCGGCGTACGCGAGGCCGGTCCGCTCAGCGCTGGCCTGGAGTTGCTCGAAGCCGCGGCACCGGGCGCGATGAACCGCAACGGTCGCGACTTCCACCACTACTGGTCGCTCGTCCAGAAGAACGCCGAGTCGGTGTGGTGCGCGGAGGACCGCGAGGGTGTGGTGGGGATCTTCCTCGGTACGCCACACCCCAACCGGATGACCTACTACGACGTCGTGGTGAGCCCGCACGTCGATGCGTACCCCGTGGTCGCCGATCTGGTGCACGCGGGTGCGGCGGCGGCTCACGAGCGGGGGCAGGTGCGCCTGATGTCGCACGACCCGTTGGACGGGGCGGAGTTCTACCAGAGCATGGGCCATACGCCGACGATGCGGGTCCAGGTGGGCGGGGACGAGCGCTGGGACCGTCGCCGCGCACTGGTCCGGGCCATGAGCGACTACCGCCTGTTGGACCTGGACGAGGATGCCACGTGGAACTGGGCGGCGGCACACTTCCGGATCGACCAGGTGGACATCGGCCTCAGGGCTCAGCTGTCCGACCCGGCCGCGCAGCAGTATGCGATGCACATGATGCACGCGTGGGCGGATCCGGGCGACCGGCCGACGTACGTGGTGAGCGGCTACCCGCGGTTCGTGCGTACGAACATCGCCGAGCTGCGGCAGGTCGATCCCGGCGTGACCAAGGTGTCCCAGCTCCACGACGACACGACGGAGCTGCGGGCCGGAAAGCCCGGACACGACCTGGTGCGGGCCGCGCGGGCGGAGCCGGTGACGTTCGCGCACAGCATCGTCCCGGTCGACCTCGAGGTGGTGCTGGCCGGTGGAGTGGGGGACGTCGACCTCATCGTCGTCGCCGCGCGGAGGCTGCCGCTCACGTCAGGCCGGAGCTTCGCGGTCGAGTGCCGCAAGGGGCGGGACAGCATCGGCGGCCGCCATCCGGTCACGGCCTACACCACCCGCGACGTCGAGATCCGCGTGGGCACAGCGCTTTTTGACGCGCAGAGCTTGCCGATCGACCTCGCCGCACCGGAGCAGATCGTCTCGGTCTACCTCGAAGGTGGCCGCGCGCTGCTCGGCCTCACCCACCCGCCCTACGCCGACCAGCACCGCCGGCGGGCGAGCCAGGCGACGTTGATCTCACGCGCGGAGCACAAGCTGGCCGAGGCACTCGACGTCTTCGGCGTACCGTTGCCGGCTGGTGGTCGGGCGATGGACCTCGGCGCGGCGCCGGGCGGATGGTCGTACCTGCTGGCCGAGCGCGGTCTCACCGTCTACGCGGTCGATCCGGGCAACCTCCATCCGCAGGTCGCCGCCCATCCGCGGGTCGTCCATCTGCGGGCGCGGGCGGAGACGCTCGACCTCGGCGGCACCCGCGTCGGCGTGCTCGTCAACGACACCAACCTCGATCCGGTCGACTCCGCGCAGCTGATGTGCGCGGTCGCCGAGCAGCTGCGTCCAGGTGGCTACGCGATCATGACGATCAAGCTGCCGTCCACCCGTCCTGGACCCGGTATCGCCAGCGCGCATGCCGCCCTGGCCGAGGCGTACGACGTCCTCGCCACCAGGCATCTCCCCCACAACCGGCAGGAGGTCACCACTCTGCTCCGCCGTTCCCGACAACGAGCGGTCAGGTGATAACACGATGGCTGGCGAGTACTACTACGCCGAACACCAGGCGGCGTACGAACGGCTTGCACGTGAAGGCAAGTCGGAGTGGAACGACCTGTTCAACGACGATGGGTTTCCGCACCGGGCGTTCCTGGAAACTGCCCTCTCCAGGCTCGAGGTCCCTTCCGGCGCCCGCGTACTGGAGTATGGATGCGGCACAGGGCGGGCCGCATCCGTACTTGCTGCTGCGGGGTTCCGGGTTCATGCCGTCGATCTGATTCCGACCGCGATCACCATGGCGCGCCGGTTCGCCGCGGAAAGCGGACTGACAATCGACTTCGAGGTACGCGATGTCTGTCAGACGACCTTCCAGGCCTCCTACGCCCTGGTCGTCGACGGCTTCTGTCTGCAGAGCATCGTCACAACCGGCGATCGTTCGAGGCTCTTCGCAGCCGTACGATCCGCATTGGACCGCAACGGTCATTACCTGATCTCGACGGCGATGTACGACCCCGATCGGGTGTACGAGGACGACTGCTCGTACGACCCGTCGACCGGAATCGTTCTCCACAACGGGATGCCGCATCGCAGGCATCTCCGGCCTGAGGCACTCCGGGCCGAACTCGAACAACACGGCTTCCGAATCCTTTCCCAAGAAGGGAAACTTGGCGGAAACCTGGTCTGCGCTCTATGAGCCGGTCGCCCCGAAGGACCTCGCGCCCGGGCCAGGTCCCGCAAATGACCACGCTGAGTGGGTCTTCAGCACCTGGAACAGGTGCCGACACCTGTCCAGATACCGCAGACCCACTCAGCGTGGTCATTTGCAGCGGGTCGGCGTGAACCTGCTCGCCTGGAAGGTCACGCCCACGAGCATCCCGACGAGCACGCCCCCGCTCCGCACCAGACAGCTATCGGTCGACGACCTCGCTGGCGAGGACCAGCGCCGCCGTCCCTTCCTCCGGATGTGCCGATGGCTATGCGGGGTTGGGCGCGGGTGAAGCGGTCGGCGTCGCGTTGGTCGGCTCGGGTTCGGGGCAGGTCGGCGACGGTGTGGGTGTGCCCGTCGGCGTGGGCGACGGGGACAGCGTCGGCGTCGGCGAGGGCGTCGGCTCGGTCGGCGCCGGGCACGTCGGCGAAGGATCGGTCGGCGTGGGCGACGGGTCCGTCGGCTCCGGAGAGGGCGTCGAGTTTGTCGGTTTCGGGTCCGGATCCTCCGTCGGCTTCGGGTCTTCCGGCGGGTCCGGGTCCTTCGGCGGGTCCGGGTCCTTCGGCGGGTCCGGGTCATCGGGAGGGTCCGGCGGCGGAGTCGGCTTCGGACCGCTCGGCCCAGTGGTGGGGGTATCCGGAGCCGACGGACTCTGCGGCGGCGGCGTACTCGACCCAGGTGGCGGACTGCCCGACGGCGAATCGTTGGGTGGGAGGTCGCGGATGGGACCTGGCATGCCCGGAACGTTCGGCAACGACCCGCGTCGCGGCGGTTCCGGTCCCGAGCCCACCGGGCCGTTCTGCGCCGGCACCGCTCGCCCGCCGTCCCGGTAGGACGCGGCCCAACCCAGGACCGAACGCAGGTACGCCCCGGACGGGTTGTAGCGCAGGATCGCCCGGGAGAGCCCGGAGGGAGTCGACAGGTCGGCCGAGCCGGCACACAGGTAGCGACCCGCGGCCAGGGTCGCGTCGTAGATGTTGTGCGGGTCCCGCACGCCGTCGTCGTTGCCGTCCGTAGCCCACGTGCGCCACGTAGTCGGCAGGAACTGCATCGGGCCGACCGCCCGGTCGTACGCCGAATCCCGGTCCAGCCGGCCGTCGTCGGAGTCGCGGATGACGGCGGTGTTCGCGAGCGATCCGTCCAGCCTGGGGCCGAGGATCTCGCCGTTCGTACGTCCCTTCGCGTCCACCCGCCCGCCGCGGGCGTGGTTGGACTCGACCTTGCCGATGCCGGCGAGGATCCACCACTGCAGATGGCAGCCAGGGTCCGTACGGGCCAGGGTCGTGGCCGCCCGGCGATAGGCGGCGAGCACCGGCGAAGGAATTCCCAGGACCCGCGAACCGGCCCCTGGTGCACCGTCCACCTTGTCGTTGAGCGCGGCCTCGGCAGCCTCTTCCGCCTCTTCCGGCGTGATCGGTGGGGCGGTCGAACCGAACGGGGTCTTCTCGGAGGACTTGTGCGCGCTCGGGCCCGGCGGACCGCCGAGCATCGTGCGGGGCGCCCAGGCGACGGTCCCGGCAAGTCCGACCACCGCGACCACCATGAGGCACATCACTCGCGCGAGTGCGGGAAGGACCCGCGGCCGGCTGTCGTGTCTGCCCATCACTCTCACCCGTACCGGACTCGACGGCATGGTCGCAGGTCGATCACCTGAAATGATCGTCGCCGCGTCACGCTACCGGCGCTGCCTGCGGTGTTCAGGTGATCCGTCCGGGCTCGGTCGGACAGGTCCGGTGCTGGACCGGCCAGCGGGTCAGGCGGCGGCGCGAGCGGCGGCCTGGGCGCGGCGCCAGACTTTGCGGTAGGCCTCGAGCCCGTCGAAGCTGAGCGGGCCGGTGGGTCCCGCGGTGATGGCGACGCGTTCCGGCGCGGTGCCCCAGACCGGCACCTTCGCCTCCGACCACACGTCGAGCGCGTCGCGGTAGCTTCGGGTGAAGGTCCGGGCGGAGCAGATCACGAGGCCGGCGGGCGTGCCGTTGGGCACGATCTCCATCAGGGCCTCGACCCTCGGCATCTCGATACCGCCCACCCTGGTGGGAACGACCACGACGTCAGCGCGGCCGACGGCCTTCGCGGTGAGGCGTTCGTGCGCGGGAGGGGTGTCGACGATGACGACATCGTCGGGTTCAGCTTTGTTGAGCGCCCGGGTGAGCAGCCGATCGGTCGGCGCCTCGACAACGGTGATCCGCTCGAAGCGTTCGTCGCCCGCGTGCTCGATCCATTCCGCCGCGCTGGCCTGCGGATCCGCGTCGACGAGGATGGCGGCGCGGCGGTTGGAGGTCGCGAGCGCCGCGAGGTAGACGGAGGTGGTGGTCTTGCCCACCCCGCCCTTCAGAGCAGCTGTTACGACGATCACCTGGCTGACGGTACCGCGAGAGGGCCCCTTCTCACGAGAGCCCGGCTGAGCTTGGCCAGCACGACTCACCGTACGTACATGCTTGCCTACGTGAGGTATCTGATCCGGGAGACGCACCCGCGGGCCCCACATGGCAGGTGACCAGCGCCGCCCGATCCGGCCACGTCCGGCGGCGCAGTCCGTGTCGACACCGTTGATCTTCGCCGATGCGGTGGCCGGTCACGATCCACAACGGACCCCCTAGGCTCTGTCCGCATGACTGTCCCGCCACCCGGTCACGGCACGCCACCCGGTCACGGCCCGGCTCCTGGTTACGGCCCGGCTCCTGGCCAGGGCGCCGAGCCGTGGGGACCCGGCATGGCGGCGCCGCACCATCGACCGTGGGCCGTAAGCCAGCGCCGCAGGGTGTATCCGCCGGTCATCCTGCTCGTCCTCATGGCCGCGCTGATCCTTCCGCTTCTCGGCCTCACCGTCTTCGGGGCAGGCCCCGTCCCCACCGCGCTGGGCACGTTCTTCGCGTTGCTCCCGGTACTCCCGGTCGTGGGCGTGTTCCTGTGGCTCGACCGGTGGGAACCCGAGCCCGGCCGGCTGCTGCTCACCGCGTTCCTGTGGGGCGCCGGCGTGTCCACGGTGGCCGCGCTGATCAGCAGCTTCGTCCTCGACCTCGCCTGGGTGGCCGTCACCGGAGTCGAAGCGGGTGACGCCCTCGGCGGCATCGTCACCGCGCCCGTCGTGGAGGAGGGCTTCAAGGGGCTCTTCCTGCTGATCCTGGTGCTGGCGAAGCGGAGAGAGTTCGACGGGATCGTGGACGGCATCGTCTACGCGGGACTCGTCGGCGTCGGATTCGCCTTCACCGAGAACATCCTCTATCTCGGTACCGCGTTCTCCGAGGACGGCCTGCAGGGCGGCCTGGTGCTGTTCGGTCTCCGCTGCGTACTCTCGCCGTTCGCCCATCCGATGTTCACCGCCATGACGGGCCTCGCGGTCGGGGCGATGGCGCGGAGTACGAACCCGGCGAGGTTCCTCCTGCCCGTCCTCGGCTACCTCGCGGCGGTCTTCCTGCACGCGCTGTGGAACGGCTCGGCATTCCTCTTCAGCGGGGCGGGTTTCCTCGCGTTCTACGTGGTCGTCATGGTGCCGATCTTCATCGGCCTGGCCATCATCGTGATCTGGCAACGCAAGCGCGAACGCCGGATCGTGGCGACACAGCTTCCAGGCTTCGTCGCGGCCGGGTGGGTCTGGCCCGACGAGGTACGCCTGCTGGCCAGCCTGTCCGGACGGCGTGGCTGGCGTAGGGCGGTCAAGGCGCGATGGGGTGGGGATGCGGCCAACGCGGTCCGCGACTACCAGACGGCGGTGACGGAGCTCGCATTCTTCGCCGACCGGATAGCCCGCGGTGCGGTCGGTCGAGACGGCGCGCAGTGGCACGGCGAACTCGTCACCGCCCTGCTCGCCGCACGGCACAACCTCTCCACCGGCCATCCGCAGGCGCTGGCCACCGCCAGCAGCAGCGTCAGGCCGATCCGCTCGTACGGCTGACGGCCGAACGGTCTACGTCATCCGCCGTACGCCCGGTGCAAGGCTTCCTTGACGGCGGGGATCGAGGCGGGGGTCATGGACAGCTCGTCCACGCCGAGCGCGACCAGGCGACCGGCGGCCGCCGGTTGGCCCGCCAACTCCCCGCACACCGCGAGCTCGCATCCCGCCTGCCGGGCGTCGGCCACCAGCAGCTCGATCACCCGCCACACGGCCGGGTGGTCCTGCCGGTAGAGGTGACCGACCGCGGCGTTGGTCCGGTCCGCCGCCAGGAGGTACTGCGCAAGATCGTTGCTCCCCACACTCACGAAGTCGACCTCCGCGCACATCTCAGCCGCCGCGAGCGCGGCCGCCGGCACCTCGACCATGACACCCACCCGGGCAGGACGGGAGTACGCACGGCCTTCGGCAGCCAGCGCGTCGCCCGCGTCGTCGACCAGCTGCCGGAACGCCCGCGCCTCCTCCGGCACCGTCACCATCGGCGCCATCACCGAGAGCTCGCCGGTCCCTTCGTAGGCCGCGCGGAGAATGGCCCGCACCTGCGTACGCAGGATCTCCGGGTGGCGAAGGCCATGGCGGAGCCCGCGCTCGCCGAGCGGTCCGTGGCGGATCGGGTCGAGAGCGAGGGCGGGCAGGAGCTTGTCGCCGCCGACGTCGAGGGTGCGTACGACGACCGGTAGGTCACCCAGTGCCCGCAGGATCTCGGTGATCTCGGCCACCTGCGCGTCCTCGTCGGGCAACCTGGGCCTGTCGACATACATGAGTTCGGTCCGGAGCAGGCCCACGCCGTCGGCACCCTCCGCCACGGCGGCGCGTGCCTCGGCGGCGCTGGCGATGTTGGCGCTGACGCGTACCCGCCGGCCGGCGTACCAGATGGACGTACGCACCGACATCGCGCGCGCGTCGTCGCGTGCGTCGCTGCGTTGGCGGGCCTGTACGAGCGATGCCTCCCGCGCTGCCGGTGAGGGGTTGACGTGCACGCTCCCGGCCTGGGCGTCCAGGATCAGGGTGGTGCCGTCGGCGAGTTCGAGGATCGGTGGGCCGAGCCCGACCACCAGTGGAAGCTCGAGGCCACGGGCGATGATGCTGGCGTGGGCGGTCATGCCGCCCCCGGCGAGAGCGATTCCCGCGACACGGGCATCGGCCAGCGTCGGGACGTCGGACGGCAGTAGGTCGGCGGAGACGAGCACCGCGCCCGCTATGTCGTCCGGTGCGACGTGGGGCAGGTCGACGCCCAGTGCGGCGAGGACGGCGCGGCCGATGTCGTCGACGTCGGCCGCGCGCTCGGCGACGTACGACGTGCCGCCGGCCAGCAACTCCCCCGCCTCCTGGACGCTCTGCCACCAGGCGTGCTCGGCCGGTGTTCCGGCGTCGACCCGATCCAGTGCCGTTGCCCGCAGCGTGGGGTCGGCCAGCATCGCCCGGTGAGCGGCGGCGATGTCGGCAGCCGGTCCACTGCCGACAGTGCGGGCACGGGTGGCGAGGTCGGCGTCGGCTCGGTCGAGTGCTGCTTCGAGACGGGCACGCTCGCGGCGGGGGTCGGGCAGCCTGGTGTCGTCGGGCTCCGGAAGTACCGGTTCGCCGCGATGAAGGTGCCGCACCGGTCCGACGGCGGTTCCAGGCGATGCCGGGACCCCGCGAAGGACGCCGGCAACGGAGCTGCGGACCGCGGGCTCGCCGCGTCCCGCTCCTGGCGGGACCGGTGGTGCAGACGTCGCCTCGGCCTGCTGAGCGGCCGGCGGCGCCTCCGCCGGCTGAGCGGTCGGCGTCGAGGCGGCCTGCTGAGCGGCCGATGGTGACGACGTCTCGAGTTCGCCGAAACCGTCGGCGACCATCTCGAGGATGGCTTCGATCGCGGCCTGCGCCCTCGGCCCGGTGGCGACGAGCCCGATCTCGTCACCGATCCGCAGACCCTGGGCGACGACGCCGAGGACGCTGCGGGCATCGACGCCGGGCTGGCCGATCCGTCCGACCGTGACCGTCGCCGACTCCGCATACCTGCTGGCGAGCCGTGCCAGGTCTGCCGCCGGCCGGGCGTGAAGGCCCGCGGGATTGCGCAGGACGGCGGTCGCCGTGACCTGAGCCGTCTCCTCGTACGGACCGGATGGCTCTTCCTCCCCGGGCCCCTGGATGCCGGCTGCCTGCGTACCGGCCCCCTGCGTACCGCCCGCCTGCGTACCGGCCCCCTGCGTACCGGCCGCATGCGTACCGGCGGCCGTTGCGGCCTCGACCACCTGGTCGAGCGTGCCACCGCCAGCGGCCGTCGTCGCGGCCGCGAGAGCACCTTCGACCAGGGGCGCGTCGACGACCCGCACCAGGTCCGCCTGCGATGGGTCGAGCGTGTCCCGCACCATGTCGGCAGTCATCTGGGCGCTGCCGAGGTCGTAGAGCACGACCACGCCGCTGACGCCGGCCGCGTCTGCCAGGACGTCGCTGACGGCCGCCTCCACCTTGGCGAAGCTCGTGCCGACCCCACCCTCGTCCGTACCTCCCGCGGCGCCGATCGGGACCTCGGGCGCCATCTGCGCGGCGAGGGTACGTACGCCCACAGCCAGCTCGGCCACGTGCGCGACGAGAACGAGTCCGACGGTCATGGCAGTGGAGCGCGGCGATCCACCGGGCACCTCTAGGCCTGGCCCGCGGGCTCTGCCGGTCCCCTACCGCCCGTCCCACGGGCGGCGACGTCGGCCATCGCCCGGAACAGCATCGCGGTCGACGTCGCGCCCGGATCCTGGTGTCCCGCACTGCGTTCGCCGAGGTAACTGGCGCGGCCCTTGCGGGCCACCAACGGAATGGTGGCCCGCATCCCCTCCTCAGCGGCGTCGGCTGCGGCGGCCAGCGCCCCGGCGAGCGGTGTTCCCGCCGACACCGCCTGCTCGGCCGCCCGCGCCGCCGGCTCCCAGGCGTCGACCATCGTCTTGTCGCCGGCCACCGCCTTGCCTCGGGCGACCACCCCGCCGAGGCCGGCCTCGATCGCCGCCACGACATCGGGAGCGTCGAGTGCGGGCTTGCCACGGAGCGCACCGGAGGCCCGGAGGAACGCGGTGCCGTAGAGCGGCCCGGCCGCCCCGCCCACCTTGGACACCAGCGCCGTGGCGACCCTGCGCAGCACCTCGGCCGGCGCGACCTCGTCCGGCGCGTCGGCGAGTTCCGCCATCGCCGCCTTCATCCCACGGTCGAGGTTCTCGCCGTGGTCGGCGTCCCCGATGGCGGCGTCGAGATCGATGAGGTACGCCCGGTTGGCCGCGATCACCTCGGCGTACGCGGTCACGAAGGTCACGAGGTGCTGCGTCGTCACGGCCACGTCCTCATCCTCTCGCCGCGTACCCGTCCCGCGTTCAGACGCCCCACCGCAACGCCGGCGTGTGGACGGGCGCGTCCCAGAGCTCGACCATCTCCTCGTCGAGCTTCAGCAACGTGATCGACATGCCCTGCATCTCCAGGGAGGTGATGTAGTTGCCGACCAGCCGGCGTTCGACCCTGATCCCCTGCGCGGCCAGGAGCTTCTCCGCGTGACCGTAGGCGAGGTAGAGCTCCATCAACGGCGTACCGCCCATGCCGTTCACGAAGAGCAACACCCCGTCGCCGGAACCGAACGGCAGGTCTGCCACGACCGGCGAGAGGAGACGGTCGACGATGGCGTCGGCGGGCTCCAGCGGCAGCCGCTCACGGCCGGGCTCGCCGTGGATGCCGATCCCGATCTCCATCTCCTGCTCGCCCAGCTCGAACGTCGGCTTGCCGGCATGCGGAACGGTGCACGACGTGAGGGCCATGCCCATGCTGCGAACGTGGGCGTTGACCCGCCGGCAGAGCGCGGCGACGGACGTCAGGTCGTCACCGCGTTCGGCGGCGGCTCCGACGATCCTCTCGGCGAGCACCGTACCGCCGACGCCACGGCGTCCCGCCGTGTAGAGGCTGTCCTTGACGGCGACGTCGTCGTCGATCACGACCGCCTCGACGGTGATGTCCTCGGCCGCGGCCAACTCTGCGGCGGTCTCGAAGTTCAGGACGTCGCCGGTGTAGTTCTTCACGATGTGGAGTACGCCCGCACCGCCGTCCACCGCCCGGGTGGCCGCGAGGATCGGATCCGGTGTCGGCGAGGTGAAGACCGGGCCCGGGCAGGCCGCGTCGAGCATGCCCCGCCCGACGAACCCGCCGTGCAGGGGTTCGTGCCCGCTGCCGCCGCCGGACACGACACCGACCTTGCCCGGTCTCGGCGCGTCCGTTCGTACGACGAATGTCGGATCGAACTCCACCCGGAGCAGGTCGGCATGGGCGGCGGCCAGACCGGCCAGGGACTCCTCGACGACGGTCGACGGATCGTTGATGATCTTCTTCATCCTCACTCCATCCCGCGGCACGACGGCGTACCCGATCATCGCATCGACGTTTTGCTCAGCGCCGCCATGCCACACGGGCGCCTCACCAGATCGTGGGGAACTGGTGGAATTGTCATTGTTTCGAAAATGGGCGCCCAGCGTCTCCAATCGGCCACCCAGCGCTGCCTACTACACTGCCGAGGCGTGATCTTCAAGCGAGTCGGCGACGGTCGCCCCTACCCCGATCACGGAGCGACCCAACGCGACTGGGCTCAGCTCCCACCCCGCCCGATCAGGCTCGACCAGCTGGTCACGACCAAACGCACCCTTGATCTCGACACATTGTTGGCAGAAGATTCCACCTATTACGGCGATCTCTTCGCGCACGTGGTCGAATACCGCCAAGAGCTTTATCTTGAAGACGGACTGCACCGGGCGCTCCGCGCGGCTCTGCACCAGCGGATGGTGCTCCACGCCCGCGTGCTCCGACTCGAAGGCTGAGCACGCTGCACGGGGAAAGGTCCGAGATGACGCCCTACGACACGATGGAGATCCGGCGCAGGCGCCGTCGACGGATTCGTGGACCCTTCACCCTGCTCGTCCTCCTGGGCCTGTTGTCCAGCGCCGCGTGGTACGGCTGGGACTCCGTACTCAACGTCGCACCCGCGCCCAGTCCCACCCAGGTCTGCTCGACACCGAAGCCCGAGGAGAAGCAGCGGATCAGCGCGCAGACCGTCACGTTGAACGTCTACAACGCCGGCAAGATCAGCGGCCTGGCCGATCGCACGGCCGACCTGCTCCGCCAGCGCGGATTCACGATCGCGAAGGTGGGCAACTCTCCGTACGACGCCAAGGTCAAGACCGTCGAGGTCCGTGGTCGGCACAAGGACGCGCCCGAGGTTCTGCTGGTCGGCGAGCAGCTCTCCGGCGAGACCCGGCGTGGCGATGAGCGCACCGACACCTCGGTCGACGTGATCCTCGGGAGCGAGTACGCCGGGCTGGTCTCCAAGGCCCCGAAGGCCATGGAGGTCGACACCCGGGTGCCCGTCTGCGTGACGATGACGCCCACGCCGATGGCCCTGGGGGGCTAGGCCTGGGCTAGGCCTGCCCGCGGCTCCGGCCGAGCCAGTCTGCGAGCCGGCCCCCGCGACTGACCGCCCGGAGCCGTCGTTCGGTCGCCTCGCGCAACCGGCGTGGCGTGACAACCAGAACGTCGTCAGCCTCGCGCAGCACGGTCGTCTGCGTGGGCACCATGCTGCGTCCCTCGCGGACGATGAGGGCGACCGAGGCGCCCCGGGGCAGGCGGATCTCGCCGACCTCGACTCCGGCGAGGCGCGACGCGGGGAAGATCCGGACCTGCAGCAGGTCGGCCTCGACGCGTTCCAGCGGCGCCGCCTCGATGTCGAGGTCGCGTACCTCGTCCTCACCGTGGATCCGGAGCAGCCTCGCCACGACCGGCAGTGTCGGCGCCTGCACGAGCGTGAAGGCGACCACGAGGACGAAGACCATGTCGAAAAGCCTGTCCGCGCCCTCCAGGCCGGCCGCCATCGGGATGGTCGCGAGAACGATGGGGACGGCGCCGCGCAGGCCTGCCCACGACAGGAACAGGTGTTCGGTGGCAGGAATCCGGAACGGCAGCAGTGACAGCACGACCGACACCGGCCGGGCGAGGAACGTGAGCACCACGCCGGCGACCAGCCCGGCGACGACCTCGGAGAGTCCGAGCCGCGACGGCCAGGCCAGCAGACCCAGCATCACGAACAGTCCGACCTGCGCCAGCCAGGCAAGTCCTTCGATGAACGAACGCACGGCCGGTCGGTGCGGCAGCTCGGAGTTGCCGAGGATCAGCGACGCGACGTACACGGCCGCGAATCCGCTGCCGTGCACGGCCGAGGCGCTGGCGTACGCCAAGACGGCGAAGGACACGATGGCGAGTGGATACAGCCCGGACGCCCCCAGCGCGACCCGGCGCAGGATCCACGCGCCACCAAACCCCACCAGGCATCCAAGTGCGGCACCCAGGAGCAACTCGCCGAGGATCGTGAGCGAGACCAGACCCGGGTTCTGACTGCCGAGCGACGCCGAGCTGAGGGTCGTCACGATGAGAACCGTGGGTGCGTCGTTCAGGCCGGACTCGGCTTCCAGGATGCCGGCGAGCCGGCGTGGCAGCGGCACCCGCCGCAGGACCGAGAAGACGGCGGCCGCGTCGGTCGGCGACGTGATGGCCCCCAGCAGGAACGCCAACTGCCAGTCGAGCCCGAGCAGCACATGGACGGCGACTGCGACGACACCGACGCTCAGGCCGACGCCGACTGTCGCCAGGACGACACCCGGAATCATCGCTGGCCGGACATCGGACCAGCGCGTAGTGAGTCCACCTTCGGTGAGGATGATCACCAGTGCCGCGAATCCGAGGGCGTGCGCGAGCTGGGCGTCGTCGAAGTGGATGCCGAGCCCGGACTCGCCGAGCGCGACGCCCATCGCGAGGTAGATCAACAGGCTGGGAAGGCCGAACCGTACGGCGAACCGCACGGCCAGGACACCCAGGAGCAGTACGACAGTGCCGTACAACAGGAACTGGTCCAGCTCGGCGACTGTCACCTTGTGCCTATCCCCCCACCCACCACCTTGCCATCCCCCGACGGATGGCCGCCGGATACGACGAGGGCCCGGACATGACCAGGTGATCGTGTCCAGGGCCCCATCAGGCGGTGGCGGCGGGACTTGAGCCCTCGGAGGGTTGCCCCTCACACGCTTTCGAGGTCTGCGAGCCCACGCCCGGACCGTCCACAGCTGACGACCCCAACCTGTCCGGCTAAGCCTAACGGGTGCCTACGTGTCGCAGTCAGGCGTGGTTGGACAGGCTGACGACCCGTGTCGCTGTTGGCGCCCTGCCCAGACCGGGAGGTGGACGAGCGTCCGGCCGACCGGACAGTGCTTTCAAGGCTGTGTGGATCAGGTGGGAGCTGTGGCTGGCGTTCCCTCAGTCGAACGTGTCGCGATCGCCACCACCTTTTCTGCGTTCGGCGATGTGCTGCTGGCGCAGGACACGCACCGCTTCCAACTCGGCTGCCTTCGCCGCGTCCTCGGCCGCGGCAAGCTCTGCCAGCACCAGGTCGGCCGGGCGACGGATCACTGTGCCACCCACCTTGGCCATCTCGGAGTCGATGATCTCGGGGTCGAACTCGGTGATGTCGGCCAGGACGACCGCCTTACCGATGCGGGACGAGACACTCAGCGCGGCGAGCCCACCCAGCTCGCCCGTTCTCTCGGCCATTCGTAGATCCACGGCGGCGGCGATCACGGCCGCTCCACGCCACCCCAGCAACATTCCCAGCGGTCCGCCGAGAATGTCCATCAGCATGCCGATGAGGCTCCCACCGCCGGTCGCGACGCCAGCGACCATGTGGGGGTCAGCGGGCATCTGCAGTCTGTCGTCCGGGGCGCGTTCGATCACGATCCCGCCCCTCAGCTCGATCTGCCCAGCAGCATCACACTCCCGGAGCAGGCTGAGTGCTTGGCCGGCGGCGTCGGCGTCGGCGCAGCGGACCGTGATAACAAGGTCAGTGCCGCGTTCCACGCTTCCCCCGCTCCACCGTCCCCGCCGGGAGCAGCCGGCCGACGCTGTTACGCCTCCTGGATGCCGTCCCCCATGCAGGGCCTGACGAAACCGAGTGTGTCGCCTGTGCGGACCTGCGTAGCGCGCGAGACCGCCGACGACGGCCAGGCGGCCGATCTGGTCCTCGGGGTGGACGGGCGTCCAGCAGCGCGGCACAGGTGATCAGCACTGAGGCCAGGACGAGTACGGTCATGACAATTTCGATGAGGATGTCGGTGAGCATGATCAGCTCCCGGGTGTGGTTTGTTCAGCGCCGCTGCGGGCGCGCAGGCTGGTCAGCGTGACGACCGCCAGGATCAGCACGATGACGGCGAGGGAGAGCGGGGTGGGGATCTGGGGCACGGCGGGCCAGATCCCGTGAGCCCAGTGCAGGACCAGCTTGACGCCGATGAACGCGAGAATGATCCCCAGCCCGTAGTTGAGGTGGGTGAGTTTGCCCAGTGCGGTGTGCAGCACGAAGTACAGGGCGCGCAGGCCGAGCAGGGCGAATGCGTTGGTGGTGAACACCAGGTACGGGTCTTGGGTGATGCCGTAGACGGCTGGGACAGAGTCGACGGCGAAGACCACGTCGGTGGCGAACACAGCGACGACCACGACCGTCAACGGGGTCAGGGCACGCCGACCATCCTCGCGGACCGTCAGCCGGGTGCCGCGGTAGCCGTCGGTGACCGGCATCAACCGCCGGAGGAGTCGCACCGAGCGCATCTGTGACACGTCACGGTCGAAGTTCGACCCGGCTGCGGCATCGTGCAGGATCTTGACGGCGGTGACGAACAGGATCGCCCCAAACACCAGGAATGCCCAGGTGCCGGCTTGCAGCAGCGCGGCACCGGCCGCGATGAAGATGCCACGCAGCACCAGTGCGCCGACGATGCCGAAGAGCAGCACGCGCTGCTGCAGTTCGGCCGGTACCGCGAAGCCGGCCAGCAAGAGCATGAACACGAAAAGGTTGTCCACCGACAGGGACTTCTCCACCACGAAGCCCGTGACGAACTCCAGCGCCTGAGCACCGCCGAATACCGCCCAGAGTGCCACGCCGAACACCAGCGGCAGGGAGAGATAGAACACCGACCAGCCGACGGCCTCGCGCAGCGACACCTCGTGCGGGCGGCGGGTCACCAGGAAGTCAGCGGCGACCAAGATGAGGAGTACGGCAATGCTGGCCGCCCACAACAAGGGCGTACCAATCGACTCCGACGAGGCAGCTTGAGCAAGCACAGGAGTCCCCTCGAACGGTTGCGTTCGAGGTCTCCTTCACCCGCTGAGGGCGTCATCACCCCGAGGACACCAGCAAGTGTCCGTCCTGACCGAGGCGGACCTTAGGAAGTACTCCCCTCATTGCCCAAGGTGCCCGCGGCCATGAACCGCAGGGGAGGGGCCAAGGTCCTGACCCGGCCCAGTCCTCTTTCCCTGGTGCCAGGGTGCGGCGGCGAGCGTGATCATGCGCCTCGTAACGAAAGCAAGACTCGTTCTCTGCCTCTTTCCGTTGCACACTGGCCGGGCCAGATCCGCGCCAAAACCCGAGCAAGGACACCAACCTGTGCCGAGCCCTGCCCTGTCCGCGGTGCAGACGCTGTTGTCGGAGGCGTTCCACACGACCGTGACCATTGCCCGCTCCGAGCAGTTGGCGCCCTGGTCGGTCGCGCGTTGCCACCTCGCCGAGCCGCCTTCGCAGTTGTCTACCTCAGCCCTCCTACCTGGATCGGTGATCGTGAAGTGGCTGCGGGAGGATCCCAGCGAGTTCCGTACCGACCCGGCGCAGGTGTGCACTGAACGCGCGGCACTGGGGTTCCTCGCCGAACTCGGCGTCGATCTGGTGCCACGGCTGGTGGCATCCGACCTGACGACGGGCGTCCTGGTGCTCGAGGACCTGTTCCCGCGTGTTCCGCTCGCCGATCAGATTCGCCGGTACGGCGCGGCCGGCGCGAAGACCGGCCTGGTGTCCTTCGCGCGGACCATGGGCCAGCTGCACGCGGCTACCGCAGGACACGCGGAGATCTATTACGCCAGACGTCGCACGTACGGGCCGGTCGATCCGCAGGTCGAACGGCTGCGCTTCATGGGCCAGCGATGGACGCAGACCCGCCGACGGATCGAGGGGCTTGGCGTCACGATGCCGCACCGGGCGGAGCAGGAGCTGGCGAGCGTCCATGCCGTACTCGCCGAGCCGGGGCCGTTCCTTGCCTTCTCCAACGGTGACGCGGGTTCCAACAACTTCCTGGTCGACGGGGACGACGGGCGTCTCACCGACTTCGAGTTCGCCGGCTTCCGGCACGCTCTCACCGACGCCGCCAGTCTGGCGGTGCCAGGACCGATGTGGATCACGGTCGGTGACCCGGCAGCCACCGGGCTCGAGGACGAGTACCGCGCCGCGCTTGCCAGTGGCGTTCCGGAAGCGGCCGACGACAGCGCGTTCGGGTTCGGCATGGCGGCCTCCTGCCACCTGATGGCGCTCGAGCGGCTCGGCGGGTTCGACCGCATCGACGCCCGCCCCCCGGGGGACAGCAGCCGCGTCCAGAGGGTCTTCACACTCGAGTTGGCAGCGAGCACGGCCGAGCGTCACCGCTGCCTTCCGCACCTCACCGGATGGGTTCGCGAGGTAGCGCGACACTTGCGCAAGCGATGGCCGGATGCCGACGTGGATCTCGCCAACTATCCGGCGTACGCCCCGCGCACCTGAGCCCAGGAGGCCGCGGGCGCTACCGCCTGGCGACAGTGCGATGGGGATCTTCCCGGATCCACTCACTCCGCCGCTCGACCGGCGTACCGGTGGTCGGAACCCCAGGCCGAGGGTCAACTGCGACCGAAACTGAGATCAGACGGCGAAATGCCCGGCACCTCCGTAGAGGCTGCCGGGCATTTCGCTTGCTCATCGGCGCGGTGGCGGCGGGATTTGAACCCGCGGAGGGTTGCCCCTCACACGCTTTCGAGGCGTGCTCCATAGGCCGCTCGGACACGCCACCGCGGGTAGGTTATCGGACCGTGCCGTGTCGCCGCCTGCCGCGTTCCGTACCAGCCTGCGCCAGCGCCGGCACCCGGGCGAGGCGGCCTCGGACGGACCCTCACGCGACGCCGGGTTGGATGAGGGCGCTCCTCATCAGTACGCCGTTCTCCTGGACGCGTATCGCGCGGTCCCATGGGATCAGCGAGGGCGACGCTGGGCGGTGAAGAAGTCACGCAGCAGGCCTGCGCACTCGTCGGCGAGGACCCCACTCACGACGTCGGGCCGGTGGTTGAGTCGCCGGTCGCGTACGACGTCCCAGAGCGAACTGACCGCTCCGGCCTTCTCGTCGTACGCGCCGAACACCAGCCTGTCCACCCGGGCGAGAACCACCGCGCCCGCACACATCGTGCACGGCTCGAGCGTGACGACCAACGTGCAGCCGTCGAGCCGCCACCCACCCCGCGCCGCCGCCGCCTGCCGGATCGCGAGGACCTCGGCATGGGCAGTCGGGTCGGCGGTGGCCTCCCGCGCGTTGTGGCCACGGCCGAGGACCTGCCCATCGGCATCGACGACCACGCAGCCGACGGGGACGTCACCAGCCGACTCCGCCAGTCGCGCCTCGCCGAGGGCGACGCGCATCGCGTCGTCCCACGCCTCCGGCCGACTGGCCGAGCTGTGTGTCAGCGGACTGTCTCGAGGACGTCGACGAACCCGATCCGCTCGGCGATCTCGGCCACGGCGTCGGCAGGCGTCGTGCTGGTCGCGCCGGCCAGCCGGTTGAGTGTCTCGGCGGAGGCGCCCAGATCGTCGAGGAGTCCCGCCTCACCCAGCGGCTCCGCGGGCAGCGCCACGCCCCTGCCGCTCACCGGCACCTCGTCGTCGTCGAGATAGTCGGCCGCGATCTCACTCACGAGTGTCCCGCCGACGGGCGTACGGCCGGCCTCGGCGCCGTCGGACACGAACACTCGCGGATCTTCGTCGGGTTCGACACGTACGACGCCGAACCACTCCTCTTCCTCCACCAGGACGACCACGATCCCGTCGTCGGCATCGACCTCGGCCGCCGCTTCGGCCACACCGTCGACGCCTTCGGCGTCGTCGAGGTCGATCTCCGTCGCCAACCAGTCGCCACCTCTACGGGCGAACGCCGCCGCGAAGTAGGACACCGCGCACCATTCCTTCGTCACAGATCTCGTGGGCCAGAACCCTCGGCCAGAGCACTCTTCGGGGTCAGAACTCTTCGGGCTCAGAACTCTCTTGGGTCAGAACATCGTCGAGTCGGGATTTGTTGCGTCGTACCCCAGGGGTAGCCGTCACACGCCTAACTGATCGCCGTGTCCAGCACCTGGTGGAACGCCACGCCGCAGCCGAGCCGCTCGGCGATCTTGGCGAGCATCTCGTCGGGGTACAGGTCGAAGTCGTCGCACAGAGCGCCCATCTCCATGGCGGCCATGCCGAGGTCGGCGACGATGGTCAGGTCGCCGGCCGGCTGGGCACGGTCGTCGTCGTCATCGGGCACCGGAAGCGCGAGTTCGTCGAGGACGGCCCGGGCGAGCGGCCACTCGGTGGCGGCGGTGACATCCGAGAGGAGGTACCTCACATCCACCCCATCGACGCGTACCAGGACGAAGAAGTCGTCATCGACCGAGACCAGCCCGAGGCATCCCCGGTCGCCCGGATGCTGGCGCAGGGTGCGTACCAGGGTGTCGAGGTCACGCGCTGCCCATGTGGCGAGCGACGTTGCCCGCCAGCAGCCCTCCTCGAGGTAGACCACAACAGCGAAGTCGACCGTTGTGCTGCTCTCCTCGGCCATAAGGGAGATCGTGGCAGACCCAGCGGAGAATGCACCGCATTTTTCTCCAGGATTTTCCGCCCAATTGCCGCGGTTCGGCGGCAGACCGCTCAGGAGGTGCGGTACGTGGAGCGCCGGAGGGCGTCGCGGAGCCGGGCGAGCCGGGTGCGCCTGGGCCGGATCCGGGCCCGCAGTTCCCTGGCCTCGGCCAGGTCACGGAGGAACGCGGCGCGCCGCCGGAGGCGTTCGCTCTGGTTGTCCGGCTGGGACGGTTCGCGGGTGGATGATCGCTCGCCCCGTGGTGTCCCACGTCGCTGGGTCTTCGCCATGAGGTCGACTCCCGGTGCCGGAATGGATCGCCTGCCAACCCCCCGGTTCTGAACACCCCCGTCGAACGCGCTGGTCGAACGCCGTCGAACGCGCTTCCAGATCGCGCTGACGCTACTGCCAGATCGCGCTGACCCTACTAAGGTGGCTCCGCGTCCTCTCCGGATCAACGCCCGCGCGGGGCCACATCCGGTCGTGCGTACCCCATGCCAGCCGGCTTTACACACTCCCTGTCGTCGATCGCTTCGAGGTGCCTGCCGATGCGGATCCACGTGGCCGACCATCCCCTCGTCGCCCACAAGCTGACGGTCCTGCGCAATGCCGCAACGGACTCGCCGACCTTCCGACAGCTGACCGACGAGCTGGTGACGTTGCTGGCGTACGAAGCGACCCGGGAAGTCCGGACCGAACCCGTCACCGTGCAGACGCCGGTCGCCGCCGCACAGGGGCGCAAGCTCGCCGCACCCAAGCCTTTGGTCGTACCCATCCTGCGGGCGGGGCTCGGCATGCTCGAGGGAATGGTCCGGCTGCTGCCGACGGCCGAGGTGGGCTTTCTCGGCATGATCCGCGATGAGCGCACCCTGAAGGCGTCGACGTACGCCCAACGGATTCCGGAGGACCTGTCCGGTCGGCAGTGTTACGTCCTCGATCCGATGCTCGCCACCGGCGGCACCCTGGCCGACGCGATCGGGTTCCTGGTCGCCCGCGGTGCCGACGAGATCACCGCCGTCTGCCTGCTCGCCGCGCCCGAGGGGATCGCCCACCTCGAGGCCCAGCTGGAGCGGATCGGGATTCCCGTCACGGTGGTGACCGCCGGGCTGGACGACCATCTGAACGAGAAGGGCTTCATCGTTCCAGGGCTGGGAGACGCGGGCGACCGGCTGTACGGCGTCGTCGACTGACTGCGGGCGCTGCGGTTGGGCGTGCGCGGGTGAGGCGGGTACGCGGGTACGCGGGCGCGCTGGCTAGGTGGGCGGGGCGGCGGTGAGGCGGGCCCGGCGCGCGGCTGAGGTTTGTGAGTCCGGGAATCTGACGATGCTCCCACCATGGGGGTGCACCCATGGGAGTGAAGGTCAGCGTCATCGTTCCGGTGTACAACCCGGGACCCCGACTCGACTCCTGCCTGGCATCCCTGCTCGGTCAGTCACTTTCGGCCGGCGAGTACGAAGTGCTCTTCATCGACACCGGCTCCGCCGACGGCACTCTCCAGCGCCTCGACACCCTGGCGGAGAAGCATCCGCACATCCGGGTGATCCACGCCGCGCACACGGGCGGTCCCGGGCGTCCCCGCAACGTCGGCATCGAGGTCGCGAGCGGTGAGTACCTCTACTTCCTCACCGCACATGATCGGCTGGCTTCGCCTGCCCTGGAACGCATGTACGCCATGGCGATCCGCAGCAGCGCCGACATCGTCGTGGGGAAGGTCGTCGGATACGGCGCCAACGAGGTGCCGAGGGCAGTGTTCCTCGAGTCGCGGGACAACGCGGACATCCTCGCCGGCGACCTCTTCCGGCTGATGACGCCGCACAAGCTGTTCCGGACCGGTTTCCTGCTCCGACACCGACTGCGGTTCGCGGAAGGCCCTGCCTGGTTGGCCGATGAGCGGTTCGTCGCCGAAGCGTACTTCCTCGCCAAGGTCACCGGCGTGCTGTCCGACGGCGTGTGCTGCCACTGGGGTACGCCGGACCGCCCGTCCGAGCAACCGCCGCAGCGGCGGCTCGATCCCACGGCGTACACCCGGTCGCTCCGGCAGCTCCTCGATCTCGTCGACACCCACACCGACCCCGGCGACGAGCGCGACCAGATCTACGCGCGCTTCTACCAGGACCTCCTGCTCGGCCCGCTCGGGTCGCCCCGATCCCCCGGACCGTTCGGCCTGCCCGGTCTGCACGGCGGCCGGTCGCTGCGTGGCCGGCTGGTCCGCCAGAGCCCGTACGCACTGTTCCGGGAGGTACGCCACCTCGCCGCCGAACGGTTCTCCACCGGCGTCGAACGAGCGCTACCTCCGTCGATCCGGGTGCGGGCCCGACTGCTGCACGCGGGGGCGTACGCCGAGATCACGAAGCTGGCGGGGGCCGAGCGCGGACTCACCGTCGTACCCACCCTCGACCGTGTCGACTGGGACGGCAACGCGCTGGTGATCAGGGCCAGCGCCCAACTGACCTACGCCGACGGGCGGCCGGTGACCTTCCGCCGGGTCGACGGGCGACTGTTGTGGGAGCCGCCGGTGTCGCTGAAGACCAAGGTTCCGATCGATGCGTACGACGTGACGAAGGTGCTCTCCGACAGCCGGCTCGACGTCTATGTGCAGAGCCGCGAGGACTCGGGCGACTTCCGGCTCCCGACCCAGTGTCATCTGGTGCCGGAGGTCTCCGACGACACCGAGCAGCTGGTCCTGCAGGGCACGGCGCGGCTGGATGTCAGGACCGGCCGGCTGGGTCGGCCGTTGGACGCGGGGACCTGGGACTGCTTCGTTCGCGTCGAGAGTTGTGGGTGGGAGTTCTGGCGCCGGCTCACCCGGCCGAGCCTCTACCAGCACACCGCTCCGGCGCCGGCCCGGACGCTCGGCACCGGTGACCAGGGTCCGGTCGTCGAGCCGCACTGGACGGCGCTGGGCGGCCTGAGCGTCCGGGTCCAACGGTCGCCGACCCACCGCGCCGCCGCCGAGTGAGCCGCTGGCGGCGACGTGCGTTCGGCCGTGGCGGCCGGGCACGCGCCTGCTCCTGCGCGCCCGCACGCCGCAAATGACCACGCTGCCCATGCGTTCGACACCAGGGCGGGGCATCGACGCCTGTCCAGAGACCACAGACCTACCCAGCGTGGTCATTTACCGCCGCACAGGACCCCCGTCCAGGCAGCTTGCCGGCGACCCGGGTTGCCGGCGACACGGGTTGCGGCGACGCGCCGGGACGGCGGGTTGGCGGGACGGCGGTTCAGACGGCTTCGACGGCGGCGATGAGCCGGGTCAGCGAGTCTTTGGCGTCGCCGAAGAGCAGCGTCGTCTTGGGGTTGTAGAGCAGCTCGTTCTCGATGCCGGCGAACCCGGGCCGCATCGAGCGTTTGAGGAACACCACCGCTTTGGCCTCGTCGGCGTTGAGGATCGGCATGCCAGCGATGGGCGAACCGTAGGCCTTGCGGGCGGCGGGGTTCACGACGTCGTTGGCGCCGACGACGAGGGCAACGTCGGTGGCCCTGAACTCCGGGTTCACCTGGGCCATCTCGACCTGCTGGTCGTAGGGCACGTTGGCCTCGGCGAGCAGGACGTTCATGTGTCCGGGCATCCGGCCGGCGACCGGGTGGATGGCGTAGATGACCTCGATGCCGCGCGCGGTGAGCGTGTCGGCGAGCTCGCGGAGTGCGTGCTGTGCCTGCGCGACGGCCAGACCGTAGCCGGGGATGATGATGACCCGGCGGGCGTAGCCGAGGAGCACCGCGATGTCCTCAGCACCCGCGGACTTGACCGGGCGGGTGCTCTCGTCGGTCGCGCCGAGGGTGGAGGTCCCGCCGCCCAACGCACCGAACAGGATGGTGGTCACCCGGCGACCCATCGCCTGCGCCATCAGCCGGGTCAGGAGCGAACCGGCCGCACCGACCAGCGTGCCGGCGACCAGCAGCAGGGTGTTGCCGAGCAGGTATCCACTCGCGGCGACGGCAAGGCCGGTGCACGCGTTGAGCAGCGAGATGACGATCGGCACGTCCGCACCACCGACCGGCAGCACCAGCAGGACCCCGAGGACGAGGGCGAGAACGCCGAGAACGATCGCGAAGATCGGCGATCCGGCCACCACCGCCACCACCGCGGCGGCGACCGTGACCAGCAGCGCCCCGCCGTAGACCCACTGCACGCGGGGTACGACGATCGGCCGGCCCGGGAGCAGGTCCTGCAGCTTGCCGACGGTGACGGCGGACCCCGACAGGCTCAGGGCGCCGACGAGCACGGTGAACGCTGCCGCGATCCGCGTGAGCGTCCCACCGCCCGGCCCGAGTTCGCCGATCTCGAGCAGCGCGACGAGTGCGGCGGCGCCGCCACCGACACCGTTGAACGACGCGACCAGCTGCGGCATCGCCGTCATGACGACCTTGCGCGCGGCGAACAGGCCGACGGCCGCACCGACGACCATCGCGCCGAGAACGGCGAGCAGGTTGCGCGGTGGGGCGACGAAGAAGACGAGGACGACGGCGAGCAGGGCGCCGGCCGCACCGATCAGGTTGCCGACCCGCGCGGTCCGCGGCGACGACAGCGCCTTCAACGCCAGGATGAAGCACACCGCGGCGACGAGATAACCCAACTGGATCCAGGTCGGGGTGCTGGCCGCGGCTTCACCCATGGACGTCCCGCCTCCTCTTCTGCGTACGGAACATCTCCAGCATCCGGTCGGTCACCACGAAACCGCCCACCATGTTGAGAGTGGCGAGGAACACCGCGACCAGGCCCACCCAGAGCTCCAGGGCACTGTCGGCACGGCCGGCGACGAGAACGGCGCCGACCAGGATCACCCCGTGGATGGCGTTGGCGCCGGACATCAAGGGGGTGTGGAGGATGGTCGACACCTTGGAAATCACTTCGTACCCGGTGAACGCACTGAAGACGAAGATGGTCAGCAGTGCGATGCCCTCAGTCATGGCACCTCCTTCGCCGGTCGGCCATCAGCCCACCTCCCCGATCAGGTCCTGCGTGTGACGGTGCCTGACCTCGCCGTCGTGCGTGACACAGCTCGCCGCCAGGATCTCGTCGTCGAAGTCGAGGTGGAGCCTGCCGTCGCGGACGAGAAGCAGGATGAGGTTCAGGACGTTCTGTGCGTACAGCTGGCTCGCCGGCACCGGAAGCTGGCTCGGGACGTTCTGGCCGCCCCAGATGAGCACGCCGCCCGTCGACAACTCCTGCCCCGGCACGCTGCCCGCGACGTTGCCACCCTGGTCGGCCACCAGGTCGACGACCACCGAACCTGGCCGCATGCCCACGATCATCTCCGGCGTGACCAGCAGGGGCGCCGTCCGGCCCGGCACGGCGGCCGTGGTGATGAGAACGTCGGAGGCGGCGATGTGCGGGGTCAGCAGCTTTCGCTGGCGGGTCGAACGTTCCTCGGTCATCTCGCGGGCGTAGCCGCCTTCGCCTTCCAGCGGCGGCAGACCGAGGTCCACGAACCGCGCGCCAAGGCTCGCCACCTCCTCGGCGGAGGACTTGCGTACGTCGTAGGCGGAGACGTCGGCACCCAGCCGGCGGGTGGTCGCGATCGCCTGCAGACCGGCGACACCGGCCCCGAGGACCAGCACCGTCGCCGGGCGTACCGTCCCCGCCGCGGTCATGAAGAGCGGAAAGAACCTCGGTAGACGTTCGGCCGCGACGACTGCCGCGCGGTAGCCCGCGACCATCGACTGGGACGACAGTGCATCCATCGTCTGCGCCCGCGCGATCCGCGGGATCAGGTCCATCGAGAACGCCGTCAGCCGGCGTTCGCGCAAGCGGCGGACGAGCGGCATCTCCTGCGTCGGCGGCAGGAACGAGACCGTGACGGTGCCCTCGGCGAGAGCGCGCGCGGTGGCCAGGTTGATCGGCTGGACCGACAGGACCAGGTCCGCGCCCTCCATCGCGTCGTCGCCGACATAGGCACCGGCAGCGGCATACGCCTCGTCGGGCACGCCGACTTCCGCGCCGGCCTCGGGCTCGACTGCCACCTCGACACCGGCCTGTAACAAACGGGGTAGTAGCTCAGGAAGCAACGCGACCCGGCGTTCGCCGGGTCGACGCTCCCTGAGGACCGCGATCCTCACGGGCGGCCACCCTACGGCACGGTGGGGTGCGCGGGGTAGGTTCGGGTCGACCTTGCATTTCTCGCTCATAGCAGGCAAAGGGGCAGGCCATGTGCTTCGCAGCCGACGCCGTTCCGCCCGACCCTCCCGGCGGCGGGCCGGGAGTTCAGGGGACCGCTCTCACCCTCACCTCCGCCGACGGTACGCAGTTCGCCGCATTTCGGGCCGAGGCGCCAGGTTCGGCTCCCGCCGGACGCACCCGCGCAGGCGTGGTGATCCTGCCGGACGTCCGCGGGCTGTTCGCGTTCTACGAACGACTCGCCGAACGCTTCGCCGGTGTCGGCGTCGACGCGGTGGCCATCGACTACTTCGGGCGTACGGCCGGAACAGGCCATCGCGAGGAGGACTTCGACTTCCGTTCACACGTGGCGCAGACGACGCCCGACGGCGTGGCGGCCGACGTCGCGGCGGGCGTCGCGCACCTGCGTGAGAGTGGTCGGGTCGGCGCCGTCTTCACCGTGGGTTTCTGTTTCGGCGGCAGCAACTCGTTGCTGCAGGCGTCGAACGACGACCTCGCCGGCGTCGTCGGGTTCTATGCCGGAATGCGGCCACGGGTCGAGGGCGGACCGACGCCGATCACCGCGGCGCCGGCGGCGAAGGTGCCGGTGCTCGGGCTCTTCGGCGGCGCCGACCAGGGGATCCCGGTCGAGAAGGTCGAGGAGTTCACCGCGGCGTTGGCGACTTCCGGTGTCGAGCACACCGTGCACATCTATCCCGGCGCGCCGCACAGTTTCTTCGACCGGTCGTACGACGATTACGCCGCGGAGTGCGCCGACGCCTGGCGCCGGGTGCTCGCGTTCCTTGAGTCCCACTCCCCACCCAACCCGTGATCATGATCGTGATCATGAGGATCTTCGGGGTCCATACGCCGAATTTCCTTCCTGATCACGACGGCGGCGGCAGGCCATGACGGCGGCGGCCCGCCGTGAGGCCGTAAGGCCGTGAGCAGCACCAAGGAGAGTCATCGTGTACGAACCGACCGCCGCGACCGCCCTGCGTCCGTGGGAGACACCGGAACTGACCGGGGTCAACCGGCTGCCCGGCCGGGCGACGCTCCTCCCCTACGCCTCCACCGAGGCCGCGCGGGCGCAGACGCAGCCGAGGATGCTGCTCCTCGACGGCAACTGGGCGTTCCGGCTGGTCGACCGGCCCGAGGACACCCCCGCCGACTTCGCCGATCCCGACCTCGATCTCGACCTCGACGTGGCGTCGTGGGACACCGTGGCGGTGCCCGGCAACTGGACCATGCAGGGTCACGGTCGGCCGCAGTACACCAACGTGCAGATGCCGTTTGCCCCCAACCGCCCGCCGCACGTGCCGGCGCACAATCCCACCGGTCTCTACCGCACCACGTTCACCCTCCCCGACGACTGGTCCGGCGGCCGGGTCGTGCTGCATGTCGGCGGCGCGATCTCGGTGTCCTCGATCTGGCTCAACGGCGTCGCCGTGGGGATCGGCAAGGACTCCCGCCTGCCCAGCGAGTACCTCGTCAACCACGCCCTGCAGCCGGGGCGAAACACTCTTGCCATCCAGGTGATCCAGTGGTCCGACGCGAGCTACATCGAGGACCAGGACCAGTGGTGGCAGGCCGGGATCCACCGCTCGGTCTACCTCTACGCGACCGCGCCCACCCACCTCGCCGACGTGGCGGTGCGGGCGGGCTACGACCACCAGAGCGGCAGGGGTTCGCTGTCGGTCGACGTCAGCGTGGGCGACCTTCCCGGCCCGGGCTGGCGGGTGGTCGCGCACCTCGACGGACCGGGCCGTCAAGACGCCCTTGACACCCCACTCGGCGGCGAGCCGGCGCTTCGTGTTGGCGACACGCCCGGGCTCGGCCGGGTGGAGCTCACCGCGTCACTTCCGAAGGTCGCGCCATGGTCGGCGGAGGAGCCGAACCTCTACACCGTGATCGTCAGCCTGCTCGACCCCGACGGCCACGAGGTGGAGGCGACGCGCACCCATGCCGGCTTTCGTACGGTCGAGATCCGCGACCGCGAACTGCTGGTCAACGGCCAGGCGGTCTACATCCGGGGCGTCAACCGGCACGAGCACCACGACCGCTTCGGCAGTGCGGTGCCACGGGAGACCGTGCGCCGGGACGTGGCCGTGCTCAAGGCGTTCAACGTCAACGCCGTACGCACTTCGCACTACCCGCCGGACCCGTACTTTCTCGAGCTCGCGGACATCCACGGCCTCTATGTCATCGACGAGGCCAACATCGAGGCGCACGCCAACTACTCCACGCTCTGCGACGATCCGCGTTATCAGGCGGCGTTCGTGGACCGGATCAGCCGCATGGTCCTGCGCGACCGCAACCATCCCTGCATCATCGCCTGGTCGCTCGGCAACGAGACCGGCTACGGCGCCAACCACGACACGGCGGCGGCGTGGGTGCGGCGGGTCGACCCGACCCGCGTCGTGCACTACGAAGGCGCGATCGCGGCCGACTGGTCGAGTGGGCACGCGTCGACCGATCTCATCTGCCCGATGTACCCCTCGATCGACGCGATCGTCGACTGGGCGCGAACGACGACCGACCACCGGCCTCTCATCATGTGCGAGTACGCCCACGCGATGGGCAACTCCTGCGGCAACCTGGCCGACTACTGGCACGCGATCGAGTCGCACCACGGCCTGCAGGGTGGCTTCATCTGGGAGATGCTCGACCACGGAATCCTGAAGTCACCCGGCGATCCCCGCCCTGGCTTCTCCTCCGGAGACGCCCCAGCCCACTGGGCGTACGGCGGCGACTTCGACGACGAACCCCATGACGGGAACTTCGTCTGCGACGGACTCTTCTGGCCCGACCGCACCCCGCATCCGGCGATGTGGGAGGTGAAGCGGCTGTTCCAGCCGTTCGACGCCGACCTTCCCGACCCCGAACTCGCCGAGGCGGGACGGCTGCGGATCTGGAACAAGTACGACTTCCGTGACCTGTCGCACCTCCAGGTCTCGTGGACCGTCCTCGTCGATGGCACACCGGTCGAGACGGGCACGCTCCGCCGGTTGTCAACCCCACCTTGCAGCGCCGAGGTTCTCTCCCTGCCCTGGGGTATGCCGTCGCTCGAGCCGGGCCAGGAGGCCTTCGTCCACCTGCGTTTCGTCGACACGCGCGAAGTGCCTCTGCTCGGATCGGGCCACGAGGTCGGTTGGGTCGAGCTTCCGCTCGCGGCGGGTGCGCCCACCTCCGACGGTCCTACTGGCACGCCACGCTCGACCCCGGCAGCGCTGTCGGTGGAGGAATCCGAAGCCGGCTGGACGATCCACGGCGGCACCGTCGACGTCGCCGTACGCCGGTCCGACGGCGCCCTCACCTGCTGGCGGGTCGACGGCATCGACCTGCTCGCGACCGGGCCAGGCCTCAACGCCTGGCGGGCACCCACTGACAACGACGGCATCCGCGACTCCACCAACCCGTGGCACACCGAACGGCAGGTCCTCTACCGCTGGCTCGACGCCGGCCTGGACCGGCTCGTCTCCCACGTGCAGCGGGTCGAGGTGGAGAAGCGGCCGGACGGCGGGATCCGCGTCGGACGCACCGAACGGTTCCACCCGCGGGGCAGTGACGACGGCATCGGCCACGAGCTTCGACTGGACGTCAACCCCGACGGATCCGTCGGGGTCGCGCACCGGTTCGACGTCGACCCGGGGCTCCCCGACCTGCCCAGGATCGGGGCCATCATGACCGTGCCGGAGGGCTTCACCCAGCTCGAATGGCTCGGGCGCGGCCCGCACGAAAGCTATGTCGACCGCAAGGTCGGAGCCGCCCTCGGACGATGGCAGGGCAGCGTCGAGGAGCAGTACGTTCCGTACATCCTGCCCCAGGAACACGGCAACAAGACCGATGTCCGCTGGCTCGCCGTGCGGCGTGGCGACGGCGTGGGCTTCGCGGTGAGCGCGCCGACGCCGGTGGAGGCGAGGGTGTCGCAGTACTCCGACCAGACCCTCACCGACGCGCGACACACGACCGACGTCGCACCCGACGCTGAGGCGCAACTCACCATTGACGTGCGTCAACGCGGCCTTGGCGGAGCGAGCTGTGGCCCCGACACGTTGGAGCGTTACCGGATTCCTTCCGGTACGACGTACGAGCTGCACTACCGACTGATCCCGGTCCGGCCGGCCGATGACCCGGCCGTCCTCCATCGGCGGTTGCTCTCATGACGCAGACGATCGTCTTCGCGAGCGGCAAGGGTGGCGTCGGCAAGAGCACGCTGGCGCTCAACACCGCGGTCGCCCTTGCCCAGCAGGGGCTGCGGATCGGGCTCGTGGACGCCGACATCTACGGGCCGGACATCCCGGCGATGGTGGGCCTCACCCGGCGGACACCCGCACGGTCGATCACGCTCTGGCAGGCCGACGTCCCCGCCGACGAACCGGTGGAATACCAGGGCGTGAAGATCATGTCGGCGCAGTTCCTCATCGCCGAGGACCAGCCGCTGGACTGGCAGATGCCGCTTGTCGGCCTGCTGCTGCGCCGGCTCGTCCACGACGTGGCGTGGGGGGACCTCGACCTCCTGCTCGTCGACGTACCACCTGGCACGGGCGATCTGCAGCAGGAGCTCTTCGCCCTGGTGCCCGACGCCCGCGTCGTGCTCGTCGTCACGCCGCAGTACGCCGCGCACCTCGACGGCCGCAAGCTGGTGTCGATGTTGCAGCGCCGGACGATCTCGATCGTGGGCGGCGTCGAGAACATGAGCGGCCTCGACTGCCCGTCCTGCGGTGACCACATCGCGTTGTTCCCGCGGGTCGCCCATGAATATGCGATCTGGGAGCAGGGAGTGGAGGAGCTCGGCCGGATCCCCTTCTGTGCGGTCGATTCTGGCCGCGGTACGCCCTCGCCCCTCGTGGTGTCCGCGCCCGACAGCGCCGCCGGGCGGGAGATCGTCGCGTTCGCGAAGAAGCTCACCAGCATCCTCGACTGACGGATTCTTCGCACCGGAGGGGGATTCACGCGGAGAGGGAACGCCGTCAGCCGAATGCCCGGCTCTCACCACGATAGGTCGGCACGGTCGCGACCACGCGGTCCCCCTCGACCAGGTGCACCGACAGAAACCGTTCACAGATCTCGGCGGCCTTCGCCGGCCTGAACCAGACCCGGGAGCCGAGGCTCAGGGCGTCCGCTTCCCTTCCCCGCAAGGGCGTCTGGACCTCTCCGGCTCCTTCCGTACGAAGAACTCGCAGTCCAGGAGGAAGGTACGGCGTGGGAAGCCGGCTCCACCCCGCCGGGCCGGACGCGGGATAACCGCCGCCTGCGACCGTGACGGTCCGCGGCCCTGGTCGGCGCAGGACCGGCAACGCGAAAGCCACCGCGGGAACCGGACGGAACGTCCGGTACTGATCGAACAGCGTGGGACCGAAAAGACCCGACCCGGCAGTCACCTCCGTGACACCGTCGCCTGCCGCACTGACCTCCAGGCTGCCGGTGCCACCGGCATTGACGAACTCGAGATCGGCGTCGGAGGAAATGGCGTCGAGCACCCGCCGGCGGCGCCGGTCGATCTCCCGCGCCGACCGCGACTTCATCCAGCGGACGGCGGCGCCCGCGTCGGGAATCCCGGCGATCTGGGCTTCGTAGGTCATGACGCCGACCAGCCGGAATCCCGGTCGGCGCTTGATCACCTGGGCCAGCTCCGAGGCCTGTGCGGGAGACCGGACCGGTGACCGTCTCGCTCCGACGTACAACCCGAGCGGACGCCACGAGGTGTCGATATCCATGCAGAGCCGGACAACGGCGTGGCCAGGACCGAGTACGGCGGTGAGAAAGTCGAGTTGAGCGACATCATCCAGACATAGTGTGATGGCCGCCGCCAGGCTTTCCTCGTCGGCAATCCTTCGAAGGCTGGGCCGATCGACCGAGGGATAACCCATCACGATGTCGTCGACCCCATGGTCGGCCAGCCAGACGGCCTCGGCGAGAGAGTACGCAAGAACGCCGCCGAACCCCGGCCGCTGCAGAACCGCTTCCAGCAGGGACCTGACGCGGACCGACTTGCTCGCCAACCGCACCGGCGTGTCGCCCGCCCGCCGGACCAGATCGTCGGCGTTGGCGCGAAACGCCGCCATGTCGATGATCGCCAGCGGCGGCTCCAGGTCGGCCGTCGCGGCGTCGTACCGCGCTCGGAGATCGTGCGCGTCGCCCGCTGCCATGCGACCATGGTCGCAAATGAACGCCGCCACGTGGCAGAACTGGGCCGGGACAGTCACCTCGCGGCCGCGGCGGGTCAGCACGCCGCGCGGTGTCGACGAGATCGCGGCCCTTGTCGCCGCTGCCCACCGGGACGGCCGCCGGGTGAAGGCCGTCGGCCGGGCACTCGTTCTCCCCCGTCGCCGCCACCGACGACACGCTGGTCCGGTTGGACCACCTCACCGGCGTCCCGCAAGCCGACGTTGACACCGGCCTGGTCACCGTGCTCGCGGGGACGCCGCTCCATGCACTCAGTGCCCTGCTCGCCCAAGCCCGGCTGGCGATGAGCAACCTCGGCGACATCGACCGGCAGACGGTGGCCGGCGCGTTGTCCACCGGTACGCACGGCACCGGTGCGAAACATCCCGGCCTCGCGGGGCAGGTCGAGGCGCTCCAGTTCGTCAGCGCGGACGGTGCCGTCCAGACGTGCTCGGCGACGACCGATCCCGACCTCTTCGCCGCGGCTCGCGTCGGCCTCGGCGCTCTGGGCATCATCACCGCCGTCACCCTGCGCTGCGTACCCGCGTTCGTTCTCGTCGCCGACGAACGCCCGATGCCCCTCGGCGAGGTGCTCGCCGACCTCGACGATCTGGTCGATGCCCATGACCACTTCGAGTTCTACTGGTTCCCACACACGATGCGTACGCTCACCAAACACCACGACCGCGCGCCGGCCGGTGACGCCCGGCCCCTGTCGAGGTTTCGTTCCTGGCTTGATGACGAGTTCCTCGCCAACCTGGTCTTCGAGTTGACGAACCGGGTGACCACGTCAGTCCCCCGGCTGACTCCGGCGGTCAACTCGGTCGCGGCACGGGCGCTGTCGGCACGGACGTACGCCGACGCCTCTCATCGCGTCTTCGTCAGTCCTCGCCGGGTGGTGTTCCGCGAGAGCGAGTGGGCGGTGCCGCGTGCTGCCATCCCGGCGATGCTTGCCGACATCGGGAGCTGGATCGACCGCAGCGGCGAGCACATCTCGTTTCCGATCGAGGTTCGGTTCGCAGCGCAGGACGACATCTGGTTGTCCACTGCTCATGGCAGGGAGACCGGCTATGTCGCCGTCCACCAGTACCACCGGCTTCCGTACGACCGATACTTCCGGGCCGTCTCCGAGATCGCCGCACGATATGAGGGGCGACCACACTGGGGAAAGATCCACTGGCTGGACGCCAGTGCGCTCCGCGAGCTGTATCCGCGCTTCGACGACTTCCGCCGCCTCCGCGACCGACTCGACCCGGGCGGCGTCTTCACCAACCCCTACCTCGACACGATCCTGGGCCCGCCCGGATCGCCGTCGTAGCCCGTCTGAGGTTCAGGGAAGGCGTACGTCGACCGCGTCGACGTCCGCCGGGATCTCTGGGCCGGCTTCCTCCCGCTCGGCCTCTTCGAGGTTGATCCGGTCGGTCCAGCGAGCATCGGGGTCGGGTTGTGGGACCGATGCCAGCAGCATCTGCGTGTACGGATGACTGGGCGTGTGCATGACCTCCGCGACCGGTCCCCGCTCCACCACGCGGCCTTTCGTGATCACCATGACGTCCCCGCCGACGTAGTAGACCGTCGACAGGTCGTGGGTGATGAACAGCGTCGTCATTCCGTACGCCTGCTGGAAGTCGACGAGGATGTCGAGGAAGGTCTTGCGTACCTGCGCATCCAGCATCGACACCGGCTCGTCGGCGATGATGTACGCAGGTCGCAGCATGTGGACCCGGGCGAGCATGATCCGCTGCCGCTGGCCGCCGGAGAGCTGGTGTGGGTACCGACCGAGCACCTGGTCCGGGTCGAGCCGCACGGCGCGCAGCGACTCCTCCATCAGCTCCCGCGCCGCCGGCTTCGACTTCGCGAGGCCGAACTTCTTGATCGCCGTCGAGAGCACCCGGTCCACCCGATAGACCGGGTTGAAGATCGCGTACGGATCCTGGAAGACCGGCTGCACGTTGCGGCGGAAGTCGTCGTAGTCCGCCTTCGACAGCGAGAAGATGTTCTTGCCGCCATAGGTCACGGTGCCGCTGGTGGGCTTCTGCAGTCCGAGGATGATCCGCGCGATGGTGCTCTTGCCGCTGCCGCTCTGGCCGACCAGGCTGACGATGTGCGGCGGGTCGGTACTCAGCGTGAACGACGTTTCGTGGACGGCGGTGAGAAAGCCCGACGCCGTACCGCGGGCGTGGAACCGCTGCACAACGCCGTTCAGCTCGATGCTGTGCCCACTGATTCGCTCGCTCCGCTCGCTCATGGCGATTCCCTGTCGGTCATGGCACCTGACTCCGGCTCTCGTCGCGCGGTTCGCCCACCGGCTCGTTCCCTGCGCCCTTGCGCCATGGAGCCTCCCCGATCCGGGGGATCGACTCGATCAGGCTGCGGGTGTAGGGATGCTGCGGATTCTTGAACACCTGGCGGACGTCACCCACCTCCACCACCTTGCCTTCGTACATCACCGCTACCCGGTCCACGAGCTGGGCGTGCACGCCCATGTCGTGGGAGATGACGACGAGGGTGACGCCGAACTCGTCGCGGAGGTCGCCGAGGCTCTGCAGGATGACCCGCTGGATCGTGACATCGAGAGCCGTGGTCGGCTCGTCGGCCACCACCAGGTCCGGCTCGAGGGCGATGGACATCGCCATCAGGACGCGTTGCTTCATGCCGCCGGACAGCTCGTGCGGGTACATCCGCGCCACGTTGCTGTCAAGGCCGACTTGACGCAGCAGCCGCGGGATCATCGCGTTGACGTCACTGTGCCGGTCGACGCCGTGCTCGACGATGACGTCGCGGAACTGGTCGGCCACCCGCATGACCGGGTTCATCGAGTTCATCGACCCCTGCGGGAGGTAGGACAGCGTACGCCAGCGCAGCGCCCGAAGCCGGCGTTCGTCGACGGACAACAGGTCGACAGACGGCGAACCAGCAGGGTGGAAGGCGATCTCGCCACCGACGACGTATCCGGGCGGACGCAGCAGCCGGAGCAGGGCCACCGCCAAGGTGCTCTTGCCGCTGCCGGACTCCCCCGCGATACCGAGGATCTCGCCACGCCGCACCGTGAGATCGACGCCGTCGACGGCGGCCACGTCGCCGTGCGTCGTCCGGTAGTGGACCTCGAGACCCTTGACCTCCAGCACCGGCTCGGCCGCGGCCGCCTTGGCCGCTGCCGCCGATACCGTGCCGGCCGGGGCGTCCTTGTTCTGCGTCGGGTCAGGCACCGGCCACTCCTCTCAACCGCGGGTTGTAGACCTCTTCCAACCCGATATTGATGAGATTGAGTGCCGCGAAGAGCAGTGTGAGAAGGAAGATCGGCGCCACGAACATCGGCCACGCCCCCAGGGTCATCGCGCCGGTGCCGATCGCGGAGAAGATGATCTTCCCGAGGTCGATGGTCTCGCCGGGCCCGAGCCCGATCACCTCGAGACCGACCAGTGCGAAGATCGCGCCCAGCGCCGACGACGCGAACCCCACACCGATGTAGGGCAGCATGTTCGGGAGAAGCTCGTAGACGATGACCTCGATGTCGCGGAACTTCGTCACCTTCGCCAGCTCGACATAGGGCCGGGCGCGCAGGCTCAACACCTGCGACCGGATCGTGCGCGCCGCGAACGGCCAGCTGAAGGCCGCCAGCATCAGGCCCACCTCGACGATGCCGACGTTCTTGGTGTAGGCCGACAACGCGATCAGGAGCGGAAAGCTCGGGACGACCAGCACCATGTCGGTGATCGTCGACAGCGTGCCGTCGATGACGCCACCCTTGTATCCGGCGATGAACGCCATGATCACGCCGACCACCGTCGAGATGACACCGGCGATGGCGCCGACCTCGAGGGAGACCTTCAGCGCCCCGACCGTCATCGCGAAGAGATCCCGCCCGAACTGGTCGGTGCCGAGCCAGTGGTCCGGTGACGGCACGAGCCACTTCTCGTACGCCGCAATGGCGACCGGATCCTCGCCCCCGCCCACCAGAGCCGAGATCACGGGGCTGAGCAGCGCGAGCAGGATCAGCCCGATCAACAGCGCCAGGCCGACGCTGAGTTTCCAGCTCCCCCGTAGGGCACGACCGAAGGCACCCAGGGGCCGTCGCCACGCCACCGCCATCGTCGTCACGCTCATCCCAGACTCCCTAACGCCAGTACTTCACCCGCGGATCGAGCAGCGGGAGCAGCAGATCGAGAATGAGGTTGGCGGTGAGGACCGAGAAGATCGCCAGGTTGGTGACGCCCAGGATGGTGTTGAAGTCGAGGATGTTGATGGCATTCACCAGCGTCGCGCCCAGGCCCGGATAGTTGAACAGCTGCTCGACCAGCACATTGCCGTTGAAGATGAAGCCGAGTGAGATGCCGAACGCGGTCACCTGCGGCAGATAGCAGTTGCGCAGCGCGTACTTCGTGAGGATCCGCCGCGGGCGCAGACCCTTGGCCTGGGCGTAGGTCAGATAGTCCTCGCCGAGCACAGGAACCATCAACATCCTGGTCGACAACAACCATGCGAACACTCCGATCACCATGATCGACAATGCCGGAAGGAATCCGTAGCGCACCAGGCTCGCGATGAACTCCAGGCTCACCCCTGGGTCGATGCGCGCGTCGTAGGCCGATCTGGCCGGCAACCAGTTCAGCTGGTACGCGAAGACGAATGTGAGGATCAGCGCCAGGAAGTAGTACGGCACGTGGGACAGCGCGATCGACAGGTTGGTGATCAGGTCCGCACCCACCTTGCCACGCCGCCACCCCGCGAGGGCGCCCGCCAACAGTCCGATCACCCACGCCAGCACGGCCGAGATGCCGAGCAGACCCATCGTCCACGGCATCGCCCGCATGATGACGTCCTGCGCCGGCGTCGGATAGTTGAGCAGCGACGGACCGAGGTCGTGCCCGATCAGCACCTGGTACATGTAGTGCAGGTACTGCGAGAAGACGTTTCCGTCGAGGCCGAACTCCGACCGGTAACGGGCGATGACCTCCGCGCTCGCGGCCTCGTTGTAGACGTAGTTCTGCTGCAGGGTCTGGATGAACGTCTGGATCGGATCCCCCGGAATCATCCGGAAGAAGAAGAACGCGACCGTCACCGCGCCCCAGAGCTCGACGAGGTAAAGACCAAAGCGGCGAATCGCGTAGTTGGCCAGCGGATGCCGGGCGAGCCAGAGCCGCACCCGGCCCGCCTCGACGACCGACTCCGCCCGCTCGGTCTCCGCGACCGCCGTCACTTCTTACCTGTCGGCTTCAGCCGACCGATGACGAACATGAACTGACCCCACCAGTTGTTCGGGACGTTGTACAGGTCATCCTGAGTGGGCCACCCCTCCCAGAACGTCGTGTTGTAGTACGCCGGATAGGCGGTCTGGATGACCGGGATCACCGGAAGGGTCTTGTAGTAGATCTCCATCGCCTGCTCGAGCAGCGGCTTCGCCTCGGCACTCTCCGGATCCATGTTCGCGAGCCTGGTGGCGATCCTGTCCATCTCCGCGTTACGGAACCGCACCTGGTTGCGCCCGACGGCGTTGACGCCGACCTTCTTGGCATAGCGGCTCTCCAGGAAGGTGTAGAGCTGACCCGGGTCCCATGACATGTTGCAGACCCAGGACGAGGAGATGTCGAACTGGCCGCGTTCGTACTTCTCACTGTGGACAGACCCGCTGTAACTGCGGACAGACGCGTTGAGTCCGAGCTTCTTCAGCTCCTGCGAGACCAGCTGGCCGATGATGAACTCCGCACCGTCGACAGGTGAGGACGTGATGATCTCGACGCTCGCCGGCTCGCCCTTCCACATCCGCTTGCCGTCGGAGCCCTTGGTCGCACCCATCTCGTCGAGCAGTTCCGCCGCGCGATCGGGGTTGTACTCGAGCTTGTAACTGTCGGCGACCTCCGGGATCTCCCACTTGTCGTTGCCGTCGTAGTCGGCCCAGGGATACTGCGCCGGTGGCGTCTTCACCGGCCAGACCGTGTTGCCCACCTTGTCGCGGTCGAGGACGTACGAGATCACCCAGTGCATCCTGGGATCGCTCATGATGCCGCGCGAGGGGTCGGAGTTCAGCCACAACGCCCGTGGGCAGGGGTCGTGGAACGGGGTTGTCACGAGGTTGGGGTAGTTCTGCGAGCGCAACACCTTCGCGTGTTCCTCGTCGAGCGAACCCACGTCGAACTCCGCGCGCTTGAACGCCTGGCTCGCGGCGTCCTGCGACTCGGCCACCGACTGGTAGATGACGAACTCCGGAGCTGGGTCGAGCTTCTCCTTGTTCCAGTAGTCGGGGTTCTTCTTCCACACGAACATCTTCTGGTTCGCGATCGCCCGGTCGAGCATGTAGGGACCGGTGCGTACCGGAGGATTGTCCTTGAACTTCGTCGGATCCTGGTCGGCCCAGATGTGGCGCGGAAGAACGTCGAAGCCCTCGGCGATCGTGCAGATGAACATGTAGTGCAGCCGCGGGTTGGACTTCTTCAGCTCCAGGACGGCCGTGTGCTCGTCGGGCGTCGCGACGTTCTCGACGAAGTCCTCGAGGTCGCCACCGCCACCCAGCAGGTCGGGGTTGTCCCGCATCAACTCGACCGTGAACTTGAAGTCCCCGGAGGTGAACGGCTCACCGTCGTTCCACCGCGCGTTGGGGTCGAAGGTGAACGTGAGCGAGGTGAAGTCGGCGTTGTACTCGTAGTCGGTCGCAAGCCACGGGATCAGCTCACCGGTCGGGAGGTTGAGATAGAAGAGGTACTCCCGGACCATGGTGGCGAAGCCGTTGCCGGCCTGGCTGCCGTTGGGGATGCGGATGTTGAAGCTGTTGAAGACCTGGTAGTCGACCTGGCCGATGACCAGGGTCTTCTCGCGCGGGGTCGGGATGTTGGCCCGGCCCACCACGGGAGCCTCGGCACCCTCCGGCGCCTCCCGCCCCTCGCCCGAGTAGCTGCCACCGTCGCCCGAGCACGCCGCCAGCGCGCCGCCGCCGAGAACCAGCGCGGCGCCGGCGCCGAAACCCGCCTTGAGTGCGTTGCGTCGGTTCATGACCTGGTATCGAAGGACGTCCTCGACGTCCTCGTACTTCTTCTCCGACGTTCCCATCCCGCCGACCCTCCACTTCGCGATGTCCCTGATGACGGGCGGGAGCGCTACCACACTGGGTAGGCCGAGGCGCCACGTCGGTGCGCCAAGTACATTGCCGGCTCCCGTCCAAGTCAACAGTGCGCCGTGCCCAGTTCAGGCCACATCGTGCCCACGCCCAGGTCCGGCCGGCATCGTTACCACATTGCGTGGTCAGGTCCGGCGATGGCGACGTGCTGGCATCGTTCCCACATTCCCCGCTCAGATCCGGCGACGGCGACCTGCCGGTCGAACCCGTGACAACCCGGTTTCGCACTCGTTCCACACGAGGAATCGATGGGGTAATCTGCTGTCGCCGTGCTGAGGGTGGGGGTGCCCACGGCGCCGTAACCGGGGGATGGTCGGATGTGTGAACAGCGGGTGAGCAAGGCCGTCATCGAGTTGGCCGACACCCTGGACGAGCAGTTCGACATCGCGGCGTTCCTGCGCCGGTTGGCACAACTGAGCGTCGATCTCCTCGCCGCCGACGCCGCCCGGGTGATGCTCGCCGACAATCACGCCACCCTGCAGGTCGTCGCTTCCTCGTCGCCGGCGGAGGCGCTGGCGGGCCTTCCTCCGCCGGCCACACCCGGCGACGGCCCGGGCCCCGAGTCCTACGAGAGCGGCCGGTCGGTCATGTGCGCCGACCTGGAAACCGCCCGAGCCAAGTGGCCGGCGTACTCCGCCATCGCCCTGGCCGCCGGATTCCGCTCGGTCCACACCTGGCCGCTGACCCATCGCCACCACGTCATCGGCGCCATCGAGATCTACCGGACCGGCAGCGGTCAGTGCACCGACGCGGAGGCCGAGGTCGCGCTCACCCTCGTGCACCTCGCCACGATCAGCGTCCTGCGCGAACGGCGCCGCCAGGACGCCGACACCCTCGCCGGGCAGTTGCAGCAGGCCCTCAACAGCCGGCTCGTCATCGAGCAGGCCAAAGGCATCCTCGCCGAACGTGTCCAGCTCGGTGTCGACCAGGCGTTCGCGCTCCTGCGCGGCCACGCTCGACGCCACCAGCTGCGGCTCGCCACCCTGGCCGCGCAGGTCGTCGACGGCACGTACGACACGAGCCGCCTCATCCACACAGAGCTGCGGGCACGGCTCGACGCCCGATCCGGCTCGGGATCGAGGGCTGGCTCCGAACGACGCGGCGGCCGGAGCGGTGCCACCCTGCGGGCAGGCACCAGCAACGACCGCCGCGGTCGGAACGGACGCTAGGACTCCAGGTCCTACTTCGGCATCCGCGCGCGCACCCACTTCTCCAGTTCCGGGCCGGACTCGAAGCTGGTGATCATCGCGTACCTCGGCTCCGGACCCGGGTGGTAGACCGCGTGCCAGAGCCGCTCGGTGTCGACCAGGAACTGCGCGTTCCGCAGGAGCGGGATGTGCCGCTCCGTCGACGGGTCGTCCTTGTCCTCACGCAGCACCATGTAGCTGTCAGGGTCGTCGGTGAGATTCATCCACGCCCGGACCACCCATCCCTCACCGTCGGGGTTGAGCCGGTTGTTGTCGTCCTGGTGCAGGAACCGGGTCTGCACCTCCTCGAGGTTGGACGACGGGTTGAGCTTGATGATGCGGACCCGTCCGTACCGGACCCCGGAACTCTCCACCCAACGCTTCAGGGTGGGCGCCTTCTGGATGTTCTCGGTCCACACGCCGTCCTTGTCGGGCTTTCCGTACTCCCAGAATCCGCGCGGGTCGTCCGTGCCGTCCGCCGAGGCCAGGACGGCGAAATTCGTGTCACCGCCGGACTTCCAGTCCAGGTAATTGAGCGACTCCCACTCCTCGGGTGAGATACGCCCCTCGTACGGATCCAGGATCACGAAGCCATCACGCTTGAGGAGCTTGAGCTTGCGGTGCGCCATGTGTACATCCCTTTACGATCGCGCTCGGGGTTGCTTCACAGAGCCACTGCCCGGCACGCCGAAGGGTCAGCCCACCCTTTCCGGATGAACTCGCGAAAGCCGAGAGACGCCATTCACGCTGGCCGCACGATGGCAAAAGGTGTACCGGTCGCCTTCTGGCGCATGGGATTGTCCGCGAGAACGTCGGCCAGGATTCCCTTCGGAAGCGCGGCTTTTGACACACCGCGAATGGAGCCACCGAAATCATTGATGTCGGCGATCGCGACGCCGACGCCGAGTTTGGCTTCCATCTCGTCGCAGATCGCGCCCGCGACCTCGCCGTCGAGCGGCGGAAAGAGCAGATCCGCGTGCGGTGGACTCCCGCCGTCGATCTGGCGGGCAGGGTCTCCCGCGAGGCGGTAGAACGTCCCACGAATGCCGAAGGGCCTGGTCACGGCGGCCGCCGCCGCGGCGGCGAAGATCCGCACGCGACCGACGTGCTGCACGACCCACGCCATCTTCACCGGGACCGACAACCCCAGGGTGTCATGGTGCGTACGAATGAACCGAGACAGCAACCTCGCCTCCCAGCCCACCCGGACACTCTCGACCGGAATGGACTGGCCCGTCAGCAGCGCGGCCACCTTCTCGCTGACCACGATCGTGTCGCCCGGACGGCGTTCTGAGCAGTACTCGAGCAGGACCGCGGCGAGATCATCGTCCGGGCCGAGCCAACGAGTCCGGACCGTGAGCCGGCCGAAACATCGGTTGTCGACCGTCACCATCGTCCATCGAGCCGATTCTGCACCCACGTTCGAAACCCCCCCGAGACCTGCCGTCGTGCCCGTTGCCGGTGTCATTCTGGCTGGTCCGTGCAGAGGGCTCCCCGAGATTAGACTTTCGTCATTCGACGGCTCGCGTGCACGAGCCGATACCCCACACCGCGGACCGTCTCGATGCGTTCGGCGCCGATCTTGCGGCGCAGGTAACGCACGTAGACGTCCACCACGTTGGAGCCCGGGTCGAAGTCGTACCCCCACACATGGGAAAGCAGCTGCTCCCGGGTGAGCACCTGGTCGGGGTGGCGGAGCAGGAGTTCGGCGAGCAGGAACTCCCGGGTCGTGAGCTCGACCGGGCGCCCCGACACGTACGCCCGGCGCGTCCGCAGGTCGAGGGCGAGGTCCCCGTTGCGCACGATGGTCGTCGTCGGGCTGTTGGCCGCGCGGAGCCGGAGCCGGATCCGCGCGAGCAGTTCTTCGAACCTGAACGGCTTGCTCATGTAGTCGTCGGCGCCGCCGTCCAGACCCGCCACCGTGTCGTCAACCGAGTCCCGTGCGGTGAGGATCACGACCGGGATGGAGTTGCGAGCCTCACGAAGACGCCGCAGGACCTCGAACCCGTCAGTGTCCGGCAGGCCGATATCGAGGACGAGAAGATCGAAATCGCCCGTCGCCGCATGGTCGAGGGCGGTCGCACCATCGGTCACCGTCGTCGGCGAGAATCCGTTGGCCCGCAATCCTTTCTCGATGAATCCGGAGATCCCGGACTCGTCCTCCGCGATGAGGATGTTGCTCATACCCGCCCCCTCGTGCTCGATCGTTTTTGTCGCTCAGAAACGGAGGCTCCCCGCTCACGCGAAACCTGCCGACGAAAGAGCGGCCCACCCAGGACACGTCGAGATCAGACCCGATGCAGCCTGCCACTCAATTAGCGTGTTCCCCGTGAGGTGTCACAAAACACCGGCGTTCGTACGAAGGATTAAAATCGTTGGATTCGTACAACAAATCTTTCGATAGCGTCGATAATCGCACCTAGATCGGGCGAAGAAACTCGGGGGCGACGTGGTGACGTCGACGGCAGGTGTGCACAGGGCCGGCGGCCCGGCAGTGCTCGCGCGACGGCCCACCCGCTCCGCACAGCTCAAGATCGTCGGCCTGGCGGTCTTCGCTACGGCGGTGGGGGTCGCCCTCACCGCGACGGGATATCTCTTCCTGGTGCCGGCTGGACTGTTCCTGGTCGGGTTCGCGACCTGGCCGATCGCCGGTCGCATCCTCGCCCCGCTGGCGACGAACCGGTACCGCGAGGTCCTCGCCGACGCCGGCCACGAGCTTCGTACGCCCCTCACCATCATGCGCGGGCACCTGGAGCTGCTGGACGCCACCAGCCGCGACGAGGTGGCTGACACCCGGACGCTCCTCCTGGACGAGGTCGACCGGATGGCCCGGCTCGTCGACGACCTCGCCACTCTCACCACCTCCGACGGCCCGGGTTTCCTCCGGCCCTCACTCGTCGAGGTCGGCGCGCTCGTCGACGACGTTGCCGCCAAGGCACAGACGCTCGGCAACCGCGACTGGCGGATCGAGATCCACGAGCGCGGCTATGTCGTGGCCGATCCGCACCGCCTCACCCAGGCGCTCCTCCAACTGCTCGACAATGCGGTCCAGCACACCGGCGAGTCCGACGCGGTGGCGATCGGTTGCCGCATCGACCGCGCCGCCGGGGACGTACGCCTGTGGGTCCGCGATACCGGCCCCGGCGTACGTCCGCGTGATGCGCAACGGATCTTCCGCCGGTTCGAGCGCGGCACGGCCGCCACTCCCCTGCGTGGCTCCGGCCTCGGCCTCGCCATCGTGCGGGCCATCGCCCAGGCACACGGGGGAAGGGTCACCCTCGAGTCCACCCCAGGTGCGGGTGCCACCTTCTCCGTCGTACTCCCACTCGTCCACAGCCGGACCGCGGGTGCCCGCGGCGGTCCCGTCGGCGTGGGCGTAGGCGCGGCCGTCGGCGCTGGCGTCGGCGCTGGCGGGAGCCCTGCCGGCGGCGGCGAGGGCGAGACGACGACCAGCCGACCAGAGCAGGAGACAGTGCTTGCGAACCGGACCGGCAGCGCGTGGCCCTCGCCGGCACGCCACGAGGGCCCGCGTGGTGGCGCCATGGCGCCACACCATCGCTACGACAACCGCGACGTACGCACCTGACGGGCCGGCGTGAGCGCGACCCGGCGGACCGTCGTCCGCTCCTCGGTGCTGCTTGCCGGGCTCACGGCAGTGAGCCAGGTTCTCGGGTTCGGCCGCGACGCGGTGATGGCGGCGGTGTTCGGCGCGTCGTCGTCGGTCGATGCGTTCCTCGTCGCGCAGGGCCTGATGAGCGTCGTTCTGGGTCTGATCACCGGTGCGATGGCCCGCGGCCTCATCCCGCCGGTCGCGCGCGCGGTGGACGTCGGCAACGTGGCGGCCGGCCACCGCACGGTGCGGGTCTCGTTGACGGTAACCGTGATGGTGCTCGTCGCCGGGTCGGTCCTGATGTTCGTCGCGACGAAACCCCTTCTCAGCGTGCTCGCACCCGGCTTCGACGCCGCGACGGCCGACGAGGCGGTCCGGCTGACCCGGATCGTGCTGCTGGCCACCGTGTTCATCGCGGGTACGAATCTGCTCGCCGCCGCCGCGCAGGCGCACGGCAAGTTCTTCTGGTCCGGCATCCAGGGCATTCCGTTCAACATCATCATGATCGCCTGCGCGGTCTTACTCGGTGGGCAGTTCGGTGTCGGGGCGCTCGCGGTCGGGTTCGTGGTCGGGTCGGTCGCGAGGTTCCTGTTCCAGCTGCCCGCCGTCACCACGATCCGGCTGAAGCTCCGCCCGTCGTTACGGCTTCGCGACCCCGGCTTCCGGGAGGTGCTCGCCCTCGTTCCGCCGCTCCTCGTCGGCAGCGCGATCCTCAACGTCAACACCATGGTCGACCGGGCCGTCGGATCGGCGCAGGGTGCCGGAACCATCGCCTCACTGAGCTACGGCTGGCGAATCGTGACGCTCGCCGAAGTCGTGCTGGTGACGGCGTTCACGACGACGCTGTTCCCTGCGTTCTCGACGCTCGGAGACCCGTCGCGCCGGGCTCATCTGCGTCGAACCACCGAGCGGGTCCTCGGCGTCACCCTTGTCCTCATCACCCCGGTCGTCATCGTGCTCGCGATTGCGGCCAAGCCGATCGTCGTCCTGCTGCTGGCGCGCGGGAACTTCGATGCCCGCGCTGTGGAGCTCACCACGCTCGCGGTGTCGCTCTACGCGGTCGCGCTCGCGGGTCTGGCCGTCCGCGAGGTCGTCGCGCGTACCTGCCTCGCCGTGGGTGACAGTCGTACGCCCGTCCTCACCGCGCTCGCCGCGATGGCGGTCAACGTCGCCGGGGACCTCACTCTGGGCGTGCGGTACGGCGTGAGCGGCCTGGCGGCGTCGACGTCACTCTCGGTCCTCGTGGCGGCGGTCATGCTCAGCGTGTTGACCGCACGTCGGCACCGGGCGGTCGCCCTGAAGCCGCTCGGGCGGACGGTTGTCGCGGTCCTCACCGCTTCGGTGGTGTCCGCTGCCGCCGGCTGGCTCGTCCTCCGGGCGGTCGACGTCCGGGACGCCGTGCACGCGCTCCTTGCGTTGGGCGCGACCGGCACCGTCTGCCTGGCGTCCTACACGGTCGTCGTGGTGGCACTGCGGGTACCCGCCCTCGCCGAACTGCGCGCCAGCCTGCACGACCTTCGCCTGCGGAAGACGCCGCCCGCTCCGCCCGACTGATTTCCGCCTGCCGTCCGGCTACCGGATGCGTCCTCCAGTCCGCTACCGGCTCCGCCTATCTCAGCCCGCCCCTGACCCCTCTCTGGCCGATCTCGTCGGCGATCTCCGCCGGGGTGGGCGGCTCTGGGTTCTTGACCTCACCAGGCCCCGAGTCCGATGGCACGTCGCCCTTACCGTCCCATCCCTCGTCGAGGGCGTCGAGCTCTGCCTCCGTTTCGGCAGTTTCGTTGTAGATCGGTGCAGTGCCGTCGGGACCCTTGCCGGAGGCGTTCTTGTGCCAGTAGTCGTCGAGCCTCTGACGTTGCATGTCGCCGCTGAGGATGTTGTCGATGCGTTCCTGATTGTTGTTCTCGATGTAGGCGTACCTGTGCATGACGGCACTCATACCGCCGTACATGCCCTTGGCCTGGCCGTAACAGTTGGCGATGTCGGTCCGACGGTGGGCGAGTGCCTGCCGCCATATGTGGAGGACGTGTTGGGCGTTGGCCGACGTTCCGAAGGAGTACTGGTCGACCGCATGCCACGCCTCCTCCATACACCTCGCCGCCCGCTTGATCCCGGCGATCGCGGGGAGCATCGCCTGTCCTGCGGGGCGTGCGATGTTCAAGTCGATCTCGGTCCTTGATGGCGGGCCGCCGGCACCGGTCAGGGGGTTCTTCAAAGACAGCTCGTACGCGAAGGGTTTGACCAGCACCAGCACGTTCTCGTCGATCCGATCGACCTCGGCGGTCACCCCCCTTTTCAGGCGCTCGATCACTCCCAGCAGCTCCAGCCGCGCATCGCTACGCTCCTGCTGATCGTTACTGTGGAAGATGCGCTCCACCGACCTCTTCACCTTCGAGTCGTCGGCGATGTCGCCAGCAGCCTTCCAAGCGTTCTTGGTGAGATCTTTCATCGCCTGATGAGTTGTTCCCTCTCCGGACGCCATGACCTTCACCATGGCCTGGAGCTCCTCCACGACGCGGCGGCAGTTCTCCAGGACACTGGCGGAAAAGTCCAGGAACACCTCGGCGGCAGCACCCTTCCACGCTGTCGCGAGGGCGTTGCGCTGCTTGGTGAGCTCGTCGATCGCCGTCTGCATCTCGCCCATCCCGCTGCTCGGCCCCCGGCCGACGTGGTTGGCGCTGTCCCAGGGTTTCGACTCGTCCCAGTCAATCCATGCCAGGATCGTCGCGATCGGGTCACCGCGCCCGCTGTCTGCGATGTGCAGGAAGGCCAGAGCCCGGCGGACATCAGCGAGATCGTCGTATGCCCGTTGCAGGTTGCTGTCCAGTAGCCCAGTCATGGCGGCTCCTTGGTCGAGCGTTTCGCGCGGGCAGCCATGCAGTCGACAGTCGACGTCGCGCCAAGCGCGGTGCTGTGCCACCCAGTCCGGGCGATGCTCTCGAACTCCGCTGTTTTCTGCCTGTAGTCCGAGCCGCGTTGGACTCCGCCGACCCGTCACTCTGCGCAACACGTGCGGCTGCCGTACTGTGCGCGGGCCGGACATGCGTCGAGCGCGGCGACCCCGGGTCCGCCATTCGACACCTCGGCGAGCCGGGAAGGGGTCCCACCGACCGCAAGGCATGCTCAGCGTGGTCATTATCCGGCGGCGACATTCGCACTGAACGCCCCGACAATGCGATCGGCCAGCCTACGATGTGGCAGTGCGACATGCGGTTTTCACGGGCCGCCCAACCCACCGGATCTCACCTGCATGGAACGCCTCACCGACGAGCAGTTCCGCAGCCTCTTCCTTTATCGTTATGCGCTGCGGCGCTTCCTGCTGCGTGGTGCACAAAGTGCCGCCCGGGTCGGCCTCACCTCCCAGCAACATCAACTTCTGCTGATCCTTCGGGCGTGCCCTGAAACCACACCGCCGAGTATTCGCGAAATCGCCGACTATCTTCTGGTCCGACATCACAGCGCGGTCGAACTCGTGGCCAGGGTGGAGGCGATGGAACTCGTACGCCGCGCGCCAGATCCCCAAGATCAACGGATCGTACGCCTTCACCTCACCCCCCGTGGCCGCCAACGAATCGAGGAAATGGCCCCGACCCACCTGGCGGAGTTGCACGAGATGGCGGCGGCACTCAACGTGTCCGAGGGCCTCATTCGAGAAATTGCGGAACGATATCTTCACGGCGTTTCCCGCGACATTGCCCACACTTCAGACGGTCATCCCCCTAAGCTGAAATCGCAATAGCTCGTGACCCGATAGATAGGGTTCAGCGGGGCGGAGGCGAGCGGTGAGTGCCTGGGATCCACAACGCGTCGGCCCGCCTGCCATCGGAGCCGATGATCCGTTGGCAAAAGCAGGTGGCGAGAACTTCCCGGTGGCCCTGCGGGTGCTGCCGCCACGAATCAGAAATGACCTGCAGGCGCTCTACCGCTTCGCCCGCCATGTCGACGACACGGGCGACCTGGGCAACGGTGACCGCATGGCCCGGTTGCGCACCCTCGACGCCCTCCGCGCCGATGTCCAAGCGCTGTACGACGGAAGTCGGGCGCCATCGGACCCGGTGGTCGCCGCGCTCGCCTCACCCATCGCCCGGCGCCGGTTGCCGGCCGACCCGCTGCTCCGCCTGATCGAGGCCAACCGGCAGGACCAGCGGGTCTCGCGGTATGCGACGTTCGACGATCTGGTCGGCTACTGCCGGCTGTCCGCCAACCCCGTCGGCGAACTGGTGCTTCACGTCTTCGGCAAAGCGACGCCGGAACGGGTCGAGCTCTCCGATCGGATCTGCACCGGCCTCCAACTGGTCGAGCACTGGCAGGACGTCGCGGAGGACTACCGCATGGGCCGGGTCTATCTGCCCCAGGAGGACCTCCACGCCTTCGGCGTCGCGGAAACCGACCTCGCCCTTCCGTCCGCGTCCGCCGCACTGCGCTCCCTCATCGCGTTCGAGACCGAACGCGCGGAGGCGTGGCTGATCGCCGGCACTCCCCTGCTCGCCGCACTGACCGGCCGGGCCCGGCTCGCCGTCTCGGGCTACATCGCCGGCGGTCGGGCCGCGTGCACAGCTCTGCGCCGAGGCGACTACGACCCGCTGCGACGGGTACCGAAACCCACATCGCGTCATGTGGCGGGTGCCTGGTTACGGAGCGTTGCAAGGGGGTGGGGATGACCGCGGGGGACAGCAACCGCGCAGAGTCGCCGGCACCGGCGTCGAAGCCGGCGTCGACGCCGACAGTCGTCCGGGCGTACGCCGTCTGCGAGGCCATCACCCGCCAGGAGGCGCGGAACTTCTCCTACGGCATCCGGCTGCTGCCGGCGGCGAAGCGGCGCGCGCTGTCGGCTGTCTACGCGATGGCGCGGCGGATCGACGACATCGGCGACGGTGACCTGCCGGACGAGGACAAGCTCCGCGGGCTCGCCACCGTCCGAGCCCAGGTACGTCAGATCGGGGCGTACGAACGTCTGGCGCACGGGAGAGCCGACGACCCGGTGCTCACCGCGCTCGCCGATGCGGCCGGGCGTTTCCCGATCCCGGTGGCGGCGTTCGACGAGCTGGTCGACGGCTGCGAGGCGGACGTCCGCGGCCACCAGTACAAGACGTTCGACGACCTCGTCGGCTACGCCCGGAGCGTCGCCGGTTCGGTGGGGCGGCTGTCGCTCGGCGTCTTCGACCCGCCCGACCAGGCGCGCGCGGCACCGCTGGCGGACACCCTGGGTGTCGCACTCCAACTCACCAACATCCTCCGCGACCTGCGGGAGGACCGGCAGCGTGGCCGGATCTACCTGCCGGAGGAGGACCTCGAACGGTTCGGCTGCTCGCTGGAGGTGGACGCCGGCGGCGCACTCGCGGGCTCGCCCGGGTTCGCCGACCTGGTGCGGTTCGAGGCCGAGCGCGCGGAGACGTGGTACGCCCGAGGGCTCGGACTCCTCCCGCTGCTCGACCGCCGCAGCCGCGCGTGCACGGCCGCGATGGCCGGCATTTACCACCGCCTGCTGGGCCGGATCCTTACCGACCCGGACGCGACCCGGCACACCCGGTTGTCGTTGCCGGGCCGGGAGAAGGCAGCCGTCGCTGCCCGCGCGATCCTGCGGGGTACGGCATGACGGCGCCCGAGGCAGGGCAGGACCCGGAGGCAGGGCCGGAGCCCGGGGCGTGGCCGGGCGCGGCGCCGGAGCCGGAGGCAGGGCCGGCGGCCTCCCTCACCGGACGATCGGTCGCGGTCGTCGGCGGTGGTCTCGCGGGCATCGCGGCGGCCTGCCGGCTGGCCGACCGGGGTGCTGCGGTGACGCTGCTCGAGGCGCGACCGCATCTCGGCGGCGCGACGTACTCCTTCCCTCGCGGCGACCTGACCGTCGACACCGGGCAGCACGTGTTCCTGCGGTGCTACGAGGCCTACCGCTGGCTGCTCGACCGCCTTGGCGTGAGCGCCGACGCCCCGGTGCAGGAGCGGTTCGCCATCCCGGTCCTCCACCGCGGCTCCGCTGACCTGCCCTACCGGACGGCGTGGCTCCGCCGCAGCCGCCGCGGTCCCGCACCGTTGCACCTGGGCGCGGCCCTCGCGCGCTACGCACCGCTGTCGCTCGCCGACCGCGCCCGGCTCACGCCGGCCGTCCTCGCCCTGCGTACGGTCGACCCCGACGACCCGGCGAACGACACCCTCACCTTCGGCAGCTGGCTGCGCATCCGCGGCCAGAGTGGGCACGCCGTCGACCGGCTGTGGGCGCTCATCACCGTCGCTGCGCTGAACCTGCACCCGGACGACGCCTCGCTCGCGCTGGCCGCCCGCGTCTTTCGTACCGGCCTGCTCGAGGACTCCCGGGCCGCCGACCTCGGCATCCCGGCCGTGCCGCTCCGCCAGCTGCACGCCGAACCCGCCGCGCGGCTCCTCGCCCATCTCGGCGTACGCCTGCACACGAAGGCGAAAGTAGCCGCCATCGTGCCGGCCAGGGACCGCGACACCGCGGGATTCCTCGTTCGTACGCACGACGGCGAAGTCGCGGTCGACAGTGTCGTCCTCGCGGTCCCCCACCAGGCGGCGGGCACCCTGGTCCCGGAGCAAGCCGCACCCCTGCGCTACCGCTGGACCGGGCTCGGGTCCTCCCCGATCGTCAACGTCCACCTGCACTACGACCGGTCGGTGATGCCGCTCGCGTTCGCCGCCGCACTCGACTCTCCCGTGCAGTGGGTGTTCGACCGGAGCCAGGCGGCCGGCGTCCACTGCGGCCAGTACCTTGTCGTCTCGCTCTCCGCCGCCCACCGCCACATCGCGACGCCGGCCGAGGAGCTCGAGCGCCAGTACGCCGACGCGATGGTCGCTCTCTTTCCGCGGGCCCGCGACGCACGGCTCATCGAGTCGTTCGTCACCCGTGAACCGCATGCCACCTTCCGCCAGGGTCCCGGGACGGCCGCGTTGCGGCCGGCACCGCGGACGGAGTTGCCCGGCCTGGTCCTTGCCGGAGCGTGGACGGCCACCGGCTGGCCGGACACGATGGAGGGCGCTGTCCGCAGTGGCCTCCGCGCGGCGGACTCGATCGATCGCGACCCACACGCCCTCGGACGGGTGCTCACGGAGGCCACAGTGACCGAACGAAGTGAGGTCATGAAAAAGCACAGCACCATGGTCATGGGGCCGACGAAGGAGGTCCCATGACCGAACGAAGTGAGGTCATACATAAGCACAGCACCTTGGTCATGGGACCGACGAAGGAGGTCCCATGACCCTGACCTCGGACCGGTTCAGCATCGACACGCGCCGGCTGGTGGACCCCGCCCTGCGCAAGGCCATCGACCGTCTCGATGCCGCGACGCGGCTCACGGCCGGCTACCACCTCGGTTTCTGGGACGCCGACGGCCGTACCCGTGGTGGCAACGCCGGCAAGGGCGTCCGGTCGACGCTCGCGCTCCTCTCGGCGGTCGCGGCGGAGGCACCGCCGGCTGAGGGCGTTCCCGCCGCCGTCGCGTGCGAACTGGTGCACAACTTCTCCCTCCTGCACGACGACGTGATCGACGGTGACACCGAACGCCGGCACCGGCCGACCGTGTGGGCCCGCTTCGGGACGTCCGACGCGATCCTCGCCGGCGACGCACTCCTCTCCCTCGCGAACGAGGTCCTGGCCGACGTGGCCTCGGACACGGTCCCGGCTGCCGTCCGCAGGGTGGGTGGGACGGTCCGGCGGCTCATCGCCGGCCAGAGCGCGGACGTCGCGTTCGAGAAGCGCGACGACGTGAACCTCACCGAGTGCCTCGCGATGGCGGCGGACAAGACCGGGGCGCTGCTCGCGTGTTCGGCGTCCCTCGGTGCCGTCCTTGTCGGTGCGCCGGCGCCGTTGTGCAGTGGACTGTCGGAGTTCGGCGACCACGTGGGCATGGCGTTCCAGCTCACCGATGACCTGTTGGGGATCTGGGGAGACCCGGCCGTGACCGGCAAGCCGGTCCTGTCGGACCTGCGTACACGCAAGAAGACGGTGCCCGTCGTCGTCGCGCTCACGTCCGAGACCGCGGCGGGTGGGAAGCTCCGGGAGCTCTACGCGAAGCCCACTCCCCTCACCGACGCCGAGCTCACCGACGCCGCCGCCTGGATCGAGGAGGCCGGCGGCCGGACATGGACCGAAGCCGAAGCGGACCGGCAACTCGCCGCGGGCATCGACGCCCTGGCTCCGCTCGGCCTGCACCAGGAGGTCGAGAGGGAGCTGACCGCAGTGGCCCAGCAGCTGAGAGGGCGGGACCGCTGATGACGACGACCTCGCGTTCCAGTCGGCGATCCGGCGAAGCCGTCGTCGCGCACCGACGTCGAGCGGACCGTTCCGCGCTCCTCCACCAGGCGGACGCCGCCCTCGACCGGGCTGTCGACCACCTGCTGGGGCTCCAGGATCCCGGCGGCTGGTGGAAGGGCGAGCTGGAGACGAACGTGACGATGGACGCCGAGGACCTGCTGATGCGGCAGTTCCTCGGTATCCGTACGCCAGAACAGACCGAGGAGAGCGCGCGCTTCATCCGCGGCCGGCAGCGGGCCGACGGGTCCTGGGCGAACTCCTGGTTCGGACCCGGCGATCTGTCGACGACAGCTGAGGCGTACGTCGCGCTGAAGCTGGCCGGCGACGACCCCGAAGCAGCGCACATGGCACTCGCCCGGGAGTTCGTCCTCGCCGGCGGCGGCCTCGAACGCACCCGCGTCTTCACCCGGATCTGGCTGGCGCTGTTCGGGGAGTGGAGCTGGGACGACGTGCCGGCGATGCCGCCGGAGCTGGTGTTCCTGCCGAACTGGGTGCCGTTCAACCTCTACGACTGGGCATGCTGGGCGCGCCAGACCGTCGTACCGCTGACGATTCTCGGCGCGTTGCGACCGCGACGGGACCTGGGGGTGACCACACGCGAGCTGCGGTCCGGTGCCCGCGCCGCCCGCCCGCCTCACCCGCTGACCAGTTGGAAGGGTGCGTTCGGTTGGCTCGACCGACTGCTGCACGGGTACGAACGCCGCCCGCTGACTCCGCTGCGGCGGCAGGCGATGCGCCGGTCGGCGGAGTGGATCATCGCCCGGCAGGAGAAGGACGGCTCGTGGGGCGGCATCCAACCGCCCTGGGTCTATTCGCTGATGGCGCTGCACGCGCTCGGTTACCCGTTGGACCATCCGGTGCTGGCGTCCGGCATCGCCGGGTGGGAACGCTTCACGATCCGGTCCGACGGCCCGGAGGGCCCGGTCCGGCGGATCGAGGCCTGCCAGTCACCGGTGTGGGACACCGCGCTCGCACTCGTCGGGCTGGGCGACGCCGGCGTCCCGGCCGACCGGCCGGCCATGGTGCGGGCCCGCGACTGGCTGCTCGGCGAGGAGATCCGGGTCCGCGGCGACTACGTCGTACGCCGCCCAACCGCGCCCGCCGGCGGTTGGGCATTCGAGTTCGACAACGACCTCTACCCCGACACCGACGACACGGCGGAGGTCGTGCTCGGTCTGCGGCGTACGGCCGCGGTCCCCGAAGTCGACGACGCCGTGGGCCGGGCGCTGGCCTGGCTGCGGGCGATGCAGTGCAAGGACGGCGGGTGGGGCGCCTTCGACGCCGACAACACCCGCGAGCTTGCCTACCAGCTTCCGTTCTGCGACTTCGGCGCGGTGATCGACCCGCCGAGCGCCGACGTCACGGCGCACATCGTCGAGATGTTCGCCCGCGAGGGCCTCGCCCAGGAACGTACGGTGCGGCGGGCGGTGCGCTGGCTCTTCGACCACCAGGAGGACGACGGGTCGTGGTTCGGCCGCTGGGGAGCCAACCACGTGTACGGAACGGGCGCCGTCGTACCGGCCCTCGTCGCGGCCGGTGTGTCGCGGAGCCACCGGGCCGTCCACCGCGCGCTCACCTGGATCGAGGAGCACCAGAACGACGACGGCGGATGGGGCGAGGACCTCCGGTCCTACGACGATCCCGCGTGGCGGGGGCTCGGTCCGTCGACGGCCTCGCAGACCGCCTGGGCTCTGCTCGCCCTGCACGCCGGCGACCGGGAGGATTCCGACGCGGCCATGCGGGGCATGTCGTGGCTGGTGGCCTCGCAGCGTGATGACGGCAGCTGGGACGAGCCGCAGTTCACGGGTACGGGGTTTCCAGGCGACTTCTACATCAACTACCACCTCTACCGGATGGTGTTCCCGATCAGCGCCCTCGGCCGGCTGCTCGGCCGGTCCACCTGGGGCGGCGGGCCGATGTAACGGCGGCACATGACATCCGGCTGGTGTGAGGTCCAGACGACATGGGGCCCGACTGGGTGCCGCGCCCGGCCGGTGGGAGGCCGGGGTGGTGTGGGGTCCGGCCGGTAGGAGGCCTGGCTGGCAGGAGGCCGATGACTGGAACGCCCGAGAGGAGGCAGGAGATGCCGCGACAGTACGTCGTCTGCGCACCGACCCACGCGGAGGCGCGACGCCTGCGACGCGGGCTGGGTGCCGGCGTCGTTCTGCGCACGGGCGTGGGCAGGTCGCGGTCGGAGCAGGCCGCGGGCTCGGCGGACCTACGCACGGCGGCGGGGATCGCGGTCGCCGGAATCGCGGGCGGACTGTCGCCGGACCTGCGCCCGGGTGACGTGGTGGTGGCGACCGAGGTGCGCGACGGCGCGGACGGCGCAGTGGTCTCCTGCCCGAGCGCGCCGCTGCTCGCGGGCGCACTCGAGCGTACGCACGAACTGCGACGCGCCGGCTCGGCGGTCCACACCGGTCCGGTGGTGAGCGCGCACCACGTCGTGTCGGGATCCTCCCGCGCGGACCTGCACGCGACCGGGGCGCTCGCGGTCGACATGGAATCCGCGTGGCTGCTGTCTCATCCCACGGATACGCTCCGCGAGCGCCACGTTCTCGAGGGGACCCCGAGACCCTCGCCCACCGCCTGTGTACGCGTGATCGCCGACCCGGCCGAGGAACGGTTGCTGCGTCCGGCGACGCTCGGGCATCTGCGGACGGCCCTGCGGGTTCTTGGTTTCGTCGTACCCGCCCTCGACGCGTGGGGGTCGGCGCTACGGCCCTCCCGGCGGGTGCTTCTCGCCTCGCCACGGTCGTTCTGCGCGGGGGTCGAGCGGGCGATCGACATCGTGGAGAGAGTGCTTGCCCAGAACGGACCACCTGTCTACGTCCGCAAGCAGATCGTGCACAACGCCCATGTCGTACGACGTCTGGAAGGTCTCGGCGCGGTGTTCGTCGACGAGTTGGACGAGGTGCCCGCCGACGCGACGGTGGTGTTCTCCGCCCACGGGGTGTCTCCAGACGTACGCGACACGGCGGACAGGCGCGGCCTCGGCGTCGTCGACGCCACGTGCCCGCTGGTGGCGAAGGTGCACAGCGAGGCACGCCGTTTCGCCGATCGCGGAGACACGGTGCTGTTCATCGGGCACGCTGGTCATGAGGAGACCGACGGCACGATGGGCGAACGCCCGGACAAGATGCTCCTCGTCGAGGATCGAGACGACGCGCGCCGGGTCCGGGTGCCCGATCCTCACCACGTGTCCTATCTCGTCCAGACCACGCTGGCGGTCGACGAGGTGGCGGGGATCCTCGCCGTCCTGCACGAACGCTTTCCGGCGCTTTCCGCACCCGGGTCCGACGACATCTGTTACGCGACGACCAACCGCCAGCGCGCACTCCGGTCGGTAGCCCACGAGGCCGACGTCGTTCTCGTGGTGGGGTCGGCCAACTCCTCCAACTCCAACCGGCTGGTCGAGACCGCCGAACGCCTCGGCACTCCGGCGCACCTGGTCGACGACGCGTCCGGGATCGACCTCGACTGGCTCGCGACCGCCGACACCGTGGCGGTGACCGCGGGCGCCTCAGCACCCACCGAGCTCGTCGACAGCGTGGTCGACGCGCTCGGCGGGCTCGGCCCGCTGGTCGTCGAGGAACGCGAGGTCACCCGCGAGGACATCCGCTTCATGTTGCCGAAAGAGGTGCGCTGAGGATGGGGATGCCGATGCGGCAGAGCCTGCGGATGGCGCGCTACCTGGCCACCCAGCGGCTGCGTGGTCGGGAGAAGTTCCCCCTCCTGGTCGAGCTCGAACCGCTCTTCGCCTGCAACCTCGCCTGTGCTGGATGCGGGAAGATCCAGCATCCGGCCGACGAGCTGCGGCGCCGGATGCCGGTGGAGCAAGCCCTTGCCGCCATGGACGAATGCGGTACGCCGATGGTGTCGATCGCTGGCGGCGAACCGCTGATGCACCCGCAGATCGACACGCTGGTGAACGAGTTGGTGCGGCGCAAGAAGTACGTCTTCCTGTGCACCAACGCCGTGCTGCTGCGCAAGTGGTGGGACCGGTTCTCCTTCGTTCCGTCCCGGTTCTTCGCGTTCGCCGTCCACATCGACGGGCTGCGCGAACGCCATGACGAGTCCGTGTGCGCCGACGGAGTCTTCGACGAGGCTGTGGCGGCCGTGAGATTCCTTCAGGACAAGGGCTTCCGGGTCACCACCAACACCACGTTCTTTACCAACGACACACCGCAGAACGTCATCGACGTGCTCAACTTCCTCAACGACGATCTCCGGGTCGACCAGATGATGATCTCGCCGGCGTACGCCTATGAGAAGGCGCCGGACCAGGACCACTTTCTCGGGGTGACGCAGACGCGCGAGCTGTTTCGCAAGGCCTTCGCGGGAGGCAACCGGCGGCGGTGGCGGCTGAACCATTCGCCGTTGTTCCTGGACTTTCTCGAGGGACGTCGGGACTTTTCGTGCACGGCATGGGGAATTCCGTCGTACTCGCTCTACGGTTGGCAGCGGCCGTGCTACCTGATGGCTGACGGCTATGCCGCGACCTACCGCGAACTCGTCGAGGAGACCGACTGGGAGCGTTACGGCCGTGGTCGGGACGACCGGTGTGCCAACTGCATGGCCCACTGTGGCTACGAACCGACCGCCGTACTCGCCACGATGAGTTCCCTGCGCGAGTCCCTCCGCGCCGTCACCGGCCGCTGAGCCCTGGCGCCAGTTCATGATCGTCGCGGCGACGGTGACGATCGCGAGCTGGCATGACGACCGGCGAGTCGGGCGTACGTCGTCGGCGCGACCGCCTGTAGCGCGACGGGGATACGGAGCCAGCGCGGGACGATCACCTCGGCCCGCTCGCGTTCGATCGCACGAACGATCCGCGCCGCCACCCGGTCAGGTGAGATCGGACGCGGGAACCGCCGGACATAAGGCACTCCCCTTCGGTCGAAGAACTCCGTGTCGACGATGCCGGGCGCGACGACGCTGACGCCGACACCGCGAGAGGTGACTTCCGCGTGCAGACTTCTGCCGTACGCATGCAAGGCTGCCTTGACAACCGCGTAGCTCGACTCGCGTGGCACGCCGAGAAGCGCGGCGATCGAGCTGACGTAGCCGAGATGGCCGCTGCCGCGGCGGAGCATGCCGGGAAGCACCGCCCTGGTGAGCGCTATTGGCGCACGGAGATTGACGGCCAGCAGGCGTTCGAGCTCGGCGCCACGGAGGGCGCGGCCGACGCCGGAGCCGAAGTCAACGCCTGAGCCGAGGTCGTTGCCGGTGGCGTCGTCGTAGCCGGGGAGCTGTTCGCCGTCGCCAGTCGCCGCGTCAGCGACGGCACCGATGCCGGCATTGTTGAGGAGAATGTCCGGCACCGGATCGAGCGCGGCCAACCAGGACGCAAGCGCGGCGACGCTCTCCTCATCGGCGAAATCGGCGATGCGCACTTCGCCCCCCGTGCGCCCGGCGAGCTCGTCCAGGCGTTCCTTGTCCCGGCCGACGAGGACCAGGCGACATCCCAGGCCGGCGAGCCTAAGCGCGACCGCCCGCCCGATCCCGCTCGACGCGCCAGTCACGACGCCGTACGCACCAGCCACATCCATGCCGGCCAGCCTTCCACGTCGCCATCACCCGACGTGGGACCTCACCGTTGCTGTCGAATACCAGCCGGCCCGACATCACCGCTTGCAGGAATCCGTCGTGTTCGCTCGTGGCGAACAGAGAGCCTGCTGCACAAGGGCCTTCTGTTCCGCACCGCCGTGATCATTACGCTATACTCGATGACATGTTCGACAGCAGGGTACTCGACCTGTCGGCGCTGAAGGAAGTGGCGCCGGGGCCCGACCTTGCCGCCGTCCTGGCCGGCATCGATCCGACAATGCTCAACGGCTACGCCCGGGTGATCGTGATGCAGGCGTGGCAACGCCAGTCCTCGTGGGCGTCGTGCCAGATGTACGACGTGATGACACTCGTCGCGCGCTCGCCCGAATGCATGGTCGACTCGGCGCCCGAGTTGACGAAGCACTTCACCGAGTTCGCCTCCGCCGAGATCGGTGCCGCCCTCACCATGTCGCCGGGATCAGCTGACCGCGAACTCTCCTTCGCATACGAACTCACTGAACGACTCCCCGGCACGCGGGCCGCGCTCGACGCAGGGCGGATCGACCTGGCCAAGGCCAAGGAGATCGCGGCCGAGACCGCGAGTCTCTCACCCGAGCTTGCCCTGCAGGCAGAGGCATTCATCCTTCCCCTCGCGCCAGGGTTGACCAAGCAGCAGATCAGTCGACGGTTGCGGGCCAAGGTCCTGGCGCTCGACCCCGACGGAGCGGAGGAACGCCGCAGACGAACGACCGAGGAGCGCCGGGTGAGATTCGGCACAGGCTGTGAGGGGACCGGCGAGATCGGCGGCTACCAGCTTCCGTTGGAGGGCGTCGCCGCGGCCGAGGCGTTCGTGAAGGCGGTCGCGAAGGCCATCCACGACGAGGCAGACGGCGAGCGAACCCTCACGCAGATCGAGGCGGACGTGTACCTCAACCTGCTTCAGGGTCATCACCTCGACACGCACGGCGTCGTACCCAAGGTCGAACTCGTCGCGCCCCTCGAAACCTGGCTGCGCCTGGCGGCGGATTGCCGCGTTGCCGGCGAGGCGACCGCGGACCACGACGCACCGGCCCGCGACGACGGACCCGCAGACCACGCCGATGCTGCAGACAACGACCCGGCAACCAGCAACCCCGCAGTCAGCGATCCGCCAACCAGCGGATGTGCGCCGACCAGTGCCGGCAGTGCCGGCAGTGCCGGCCGTGCGGGACGCGAGCCGGGTGAGCTGGTGGGGTTCGGGCCCGTGCCGGCCGAGGTGCTCGCCGAAATCATGAAGGCCGCGCACGCCGGCTTCGAGTATTCCCACACTGCGACTCATGACGGCGCCGTCGTCGTCCATGGTCGCGGTGCCTACCGGCCCACCAAGGCCCAGCAGGAATTCGTCCGGGCCCGAGATCGCACCTGCCGACAACCCGGCTGCCTCCGACCTGGCAAACGCTGCGACGCCGACCACACGATGGAGCACCGACTCGGCGGTCCCACGTGCGTCTGCAACCTGGCAACACTCTGCCGACGGCACCATCGCGCAAAACACGAGGGCCGATGGTGGTGGATCCAACCCGAGCAGGGCGTCTTCAGGGTCCGGAGCCCACTTGGCCACCGCTACGAACGAAGACCCGATCCCGTCCCAGGCGGCGGGGAACGCCACGTCGGCTAGCAACGCCCGACGCGAACTGACACCGGTGTAGGTACGCCGGCATGGAGGTGCGACGGCGTGGACGTACGCCGGCGTGCCCATCTGCAGCCAGGAAGGCGCGCAAAGCCCAAAAACTGCGCCAGTAGGCTGGCAGCGCCCAAGTCGATATGCGTGATCTTCTCCCGCTGATCTTCAAGGACATGATCGTGCTCGTCCGCCGCGCATTCGTGCCAGACCACCTGCATGCTGACCGCGCCGACACCGCCGGCACCACCGCCGACGGCTGGCCGTTCACGGTGCCGTGCGTCGCGGAACTCGCCGAGCACGGGCTCGTGTTCGAAAAGCCCGTCACGTTTCTCGTCGGTGAGAACGGGTCCGGAAAGTCCACCCTGGCGGAGGCGCTCGCCGAGGCGTTCGGGCTGGACGCACGGGGTGGGCGTGCCGGCCGCAAGTACGCCAACGATCGCGAGAAGACGCCGCTCGGCGAGGTCCTCCAGCTCGACCTCACACCCACCGGATCGAAGATGATGACAGGTCCGCGGCGCAGGAAGAAGGGCTTCTTTCTGCGGGCGGAGACCGCGTTCGGGCTCCTGGAGACCGTCACCGGACTCGGTATCCCTGGCTACTGGGACGAGGATGTGATGGCGATGTCCCACGGCGAGGGCTTCCTGACCGTCTTCGATGCGATGTTCGCCCAGCCGGGCTTCTACGTCATGGACGAGCCCGAGGCCGCCCTGTCGTTCACGTCCTGCCTACGCCTGGTCGCGCTGATGCACCAGCTCGGCAAGACCGGCGCGCAGGTCGTCTGCGCCACCCACTCACCCGTCCTGGCTGCGACGCCCGACGCGGACATCATCGAGGTCGGCGACCACGGAATCCGCCGCACCAGCTGGGACCGGCTCGCGCTCGTCGACCACTGGAAGGCATATCTCAGCAACCCCCACAGCTACCTGCGCCACGTCATCGACCCGTAGACCGCCACTCACGTGTCCGCGTCGAACGCACCGCTGATCCAACCGATGTAGCGATCGGCCGACCTGCGTACCGCGGCCTTCGCGTCCCGCGCCACCATGCCGCCGAAGTTGCCGTAGAGCCGATCGAAGTCGTACGGCTCCACCGCGCCGACGACCCGTTCCACGGCGGCGGCCGACAGCGGGATGTTGTTCGGATAACTCCGCATGAACGAGGCCCACCGCTGGTCCGGCGTCGGCGCGATGGTGTCACCGGCCAGTAGCACTCCACGCCCGTCGGCACCTCCCGCCCAGTGCGCCGCCGCGCTCCCCGCGAAGTGCCCACCACACTGCACCAGCGTGACGCCGGGAAACAGGTCGTACGTACCAGACCAGTACTCCACAACCGGGTCGGTCCGCTGCAGCCACTGCCTGTCAGCCGCCGCGACGAGAACCGGCACACCGCTGAGGGCACGGCTCCATTCGACCTGGACACCGAACATGTGCGGATGACTGGCCGCGATGGCGGCGACACCGCCGAGCTCGCGAAGCCGATCCGCCCCGGCGGCGTCCACGAAACCGGTCGGATCCCACAGCAGGTTGCCCTCAGGAGTACGCAGCAGCCACGCCTGCTGACCGATCCCGACCTGCGGCCGCACCCTGACACCGAACAGGTCCGGCTCGACTGCCTCGACCCGGACCCGGTGGCCAGCCGCTGCCAGTTCGTCCAGCGACGTCCACTGCTGCCCCACGGGCAGCACGTACTGACGTTCGTCCGCACAGATCGCACACGTCGCCGGCGGCTGAGCGGTGTCGGAGTGTTCGACCGCACAGGTGGCGCAGATCCAGACCGTCACGAACGCCCTCCCTTTACCTGGCACCGGTTTCCTGCCACGTCCGACCGCCGACGCTAGGGCAACGCCGGAACGCGGTCCTCGGTCGCAGGTCGGATCAGCACTGCTCCCATCGCCCTACGACCTGCGACCGGAGTCAGGCGCCATCAACGCGGTGTCTTCGTGTTTCAGCGGTCAGGGTGGGGTAGGGGACATCGATGCACGGACACACGCATCGCGTCCACGCAGCCTGAGGAGGTTCTTCGTGAATGCCGACAACAGTGTCATCCCGGTAGCGGGCAGGGACGTGGGCGGACTTCTCCAGCCCGTTCTCGTCGACCTGATCGCCCTGTTGCTGAACGTGAAGCAGGCGCACTGGCACGTGCAGGGCCGCCACTTCACCCAGGTGCACGAACAGCTCGACACCCTCGTCGACGACGTGCGCAGGCTGTCCGACGACGTGGCCGAACGGCTGGTCGCCCTCGACGTCGCGGTCGACGGCCGTCCAGCCACGGTGTCACAGACCACCGAACTCCCTGAGTTCGACGAAGGGTTCCTGAGCGACGACAAGGTGGTGAGCGCGATCGTCGACCAGATCGACGCGGCGATCAGCCGTGCGCGGGCCGCCCTGGAACCACTCGACGAGATCGACCAGGTAAGCCAGGACATCCTCATCGAGCTCCTGCGCGCCCTCGAGAAGCACCGCTGGATGTTCGCCGCACAGATCAACTGAGCACCGCGTCCGCCGGCAGGATTTCCTGGTTGGCGAGGTCGATGTTTGGGCGAGCCGCGACTTGGGCAGGGCAAAAGACAGCGAAGTAACACGTTCAAGCCCAGAGCCCGCGCGAACGGAGGACTCGCTCATGACAACGCCAGTCGACGTTGACCACTCCGTACACGACATCACGTCAGCACACGGTCAGTCCGAAACCGGCCAGGCAGCGGCACCCGATTGGCGGGCGCAGCTCGTCCTCGACCACCTCTACCTGGCGAGGAGGCTGGCCAACCGCTACTCCGGGCGCGGCGAACCTGTCGACGAACTCGTCCAGGTCGCGATGGTGGGACTCGTCCAGGCCGCCAACCGGTTCGACCCCGACCGCGGATCGCCGTTCACCGCGTACGCCGTCCCCACAATCCTCGGCGAGCTGCGGCGACACTTCCGCGACTACTGCTGGTCGGTGCACATCCCACGCCCTTTGCACGACCTCTACCACGCCGTGCTGCAGGCGAACGACCGGCTGACCGGCAAGCTGCAGCGGACGCCCACCGTCCGCGAACTCGCCGCACACCTCGACGTCGGCGAGGACCAGATCGTCCAGGCGCAGGAGAGCGCGTCGGCCTACTCGGCCCTCTCACTCGACGTCCCCGCCTCCGCTGACGGAACCGACAGCGACAGCCTGCCACTCCGCGACCTGCTCGGCTCCGAGGACACCGCGCTCGACCGGGTAGAGCAACGGGAAGCCGTGCGCGACGTCCTCGCCGAGGTGCCGCCGCGGGAGGCGAAGATCCTCACGCTGTGGTTCTTCGGCGACCGTACGCAGGCACAGATCGCCGAGGAGATGGGCATGTCGCAGATGCACGTGTCGCGACTGCTCGCGATGACCCTCGCCAACATCCGATCGGCAGTGCTCGACGAGAATCACGGTCCGATCAGGTGGCCATCCCCGCGACAGCGCCGGAAGGCCAGCTGAGACACGTCACCGGAAAGGTCAGCTGAGCACGGTCGAGGCGGGGGTGCCACTGCCAGCGCGGGCACCCCCGCTTCCGCAGGTCTTCTCGCGCCCGGATCACTCCGGTGGTGGAGCGGTGGTGTCCTGGTAGACCTTGCGCTCCGAGCTGGTCTGCTTGCCGTCCTCGAACACCTGATGCTGGGTCACGGTCGTGCCACGCCGGCGCTTGGACCAGATGGTGAACGTCAGCACCAACATGGTGACGCCGGTGACGATCAACACCCAGCCCACGATGTTGATGCGGAGCCAGTCTGGTTCTGCATCCACCGCGAAGGCCAGGATGGCGCCGAACGCAATGAGGAAGATGCTTGCGCCCATGCTCACGATGTGCCACCTCCTTGATGATCAGCTACCCGGGTGGCGGGCGATCACACGTTGCGCTCAGCCTTTGGCGTCGGACCAGCGGGATACGCAGGTGATGTCGGCGACGAACCGCACACCGCTGCCGGCCGCCCACACACCGGCGGTGGAGTCCAGTGCCCGGGCCAACAGCCCGGCCGCCGCCTCAGCGTGCTCGGCGGGCACATGGACGAGCAACTCGTCATGCAGGCACAGGACGATCTGGCCGCCGAAAGCCTGCAGCCCGATCCGGACGGCGGCAGCCCACGCCTTGAACAGTTCGGCTGCCGCGCCCTGGACCACGGCATTGCGAGCGAACCGGCCGTGCCCGGTGACGGCGTGGCTACCCTGGCCCGGCCCCACGTCATGGACCAAGGCGGCATCAGCGCCCTCGACGCGTTCCTCGGTGGCCTCCGGCCAACCCAACCGGATGAGCCGGCCGCCGAACGTGCGTACGTCCTGGCGGTTGTTGCCGGCCTGCTCGGCGGCGCGGAGATAACCGATCGCGTCCGGATAGGCGCGTTCCATCCGCTTGAGCGCCTCCCCTGCCGCGCCGGAGGTCTGGCCGTACATCGCGGCGAGCACCGCGACCTTGGCCGTCGGCCGGTCACAGCGGAGCGCGGCGGCGACCGGTGCGTACATGTCGTCGGCGCGCGCCGCGGCCGTCAGCCCGGCGTCGCCCGACACCGCGGCGAGCACCCGTGGCTCGACCTGGCCGAGGTCGGCACGGACCAGCGTGTGGCGCGGCTCGGCCACGACCGCGACCCGCAGCCCCGCCGGAAGGTTGTGCAGGCCCGCCGACGCGGTCATCCGGCCTGCGGCGGCGTCAGCGGCGCCCCACTCGCCGCGCAGCCGGCCGTCGGACCCGACGTGCCGGTCGAGCCAGCCGTAGCCGTAGGTCGTGGCGATGCGTTCGGCCTTGCGCCAGTCGAGCAGTGCCGCCACGCCACGATGGGTCGACCGGAACGGTTCCAACCGCCAGGACCGCGTGTCGGGATAGGCGAAGCCGACCCGCGAGAGCAGGTCACGCACCTGCGCGGGGTTGCGCAGGTCGCAGCTCACGCCGGCCGGGAAGTGCGCGAGGACGGCCGCGTCCCGGCGTTCGCGGACGGCGACCGCCTCCTGTTCGTCGGCGGGACGCGGACCGATGAACTCCGCGATCATCGCCTCCGCGGCTTGCCGGTCGATCGGCAGACCGTCGTGTTCGAGCTCGAGTGCGAGTAGTGCCGCCGCCGACTCGGCGTACGCGGTGAGGACGGACAGTGGCAGCGGCCGTGGTGCCGCCCGGGGGTCGGGGAGGGCGCGGAGGGCGCGCTCCTGGCGGGTCTGGACCGCCAGGGCGAGGGTGGCCCAGGTCGGCGCGGCCGCGAGCAGGTCTGCAGCCTCGGCGGAGTCAGCGGCGTCGACAGCGTCGGCGGGGGCGTTGGCCCCGGTGGGAGGGACGCCGGCCAATGCCCAGTCGCGGTCGGTCCACCGGCGGCGGAGCTGGCCGTCCGGGCGGAGTGCGGCCTCGGCTCCGCCGCCCATTCCGCCGCCCATTCCGCCGCCCATTCCGCCGCCGCCCACGCCATCGATCCCGCCGCCCACCCCGCCCGCCATCCCGCCGCCCACCCCGCCCGCCATCCCGCCGGCGACCCGGCCATCGATCCCGCGGCTGATCCGGCTGGCGCCGGTGGCCGGCGCGACCGCCTCGTCGTCCTCGGACGCGGCGAAGTCGAGCAGGGTCACCTCCCGGCGTACGACCGGTCTCGGCGGTTCAGGCAGGCCGTGACAGGCCGCCCACACGGCGCCCGGGTCCCCCCGGTGACCGCCGTGGAGCACCCGGTGAACGGCCGCGAGGTCCCAGCATGTCGTCAGACGTACGCCGGACTCGAGCAGCGGCCTGGCGGTCGTGCGCGCGTCCCACCACACCCACCGCGGCCGCAGCCGCGCGGCGATCTCGCCCACCACCCGCGCGGGATCGCCGGCGATGCCCCACTGGGCGGAACCGTCGGGGGTCGCAGCGACGCCGACGCCCGTCCCCGGCGCCACGACGAGCGCCAGCGGTTCACCCGGGCCGACCCCGGCTGCGATGAGGGCGTCGACGAGCCGCGGGACGTCCACCACCTGACCGCCGAGGCTCGGTTGCCGCACCCGCCCATCCTCGCGCGACCCACCGACACCCCGTGGCGATTAGGCTCCTCCCTGACGACGCAGGCGTCAGGAGTGGGAGATCCTTCCGGTGCAGCCATTGCAGAGCGGCGACCCGCGGCAGATCGGCGTGTACGCACTGCAGAGCCGGCTCGGCTCGGGCGCGATGGGCACGGTCTACCTCGGCATCTCCCCCGGCGGGCGTCCGGTCGCGGTCAAGATGGCGAGGGCCGAACTCGCCGACGACCCGGACTTTCGGGAGCGGTTCCGCCGCGAGGTCGAGATGGCCCGCTCGGTCGGTGGCTTCTGGACCGCCGCCGTCGTCGATGCGGATCCCGACGCCGAGCGGCCCTGGCTCGCCACGGAGTACGTCGCCGGGCCCAGCCTGCACCAGGCCGTCTCCGAGCACGGCGCGTTGCCCGAGTCCGCCGTACGCCGGCTCGCCGCGGGCCTCACCGAGGCCCTGGCGGCGATCCACGCGGCCGGCCTCATCCACCGCGACCTCAAGCCGTCCAACGTCCTGCTGGGCGGCGACGGGCCACGCGTCATCGACTTCGGCATCTCCCAGGCGCTCGAGTGCGCGAAGCTGACGGCCACCGGGACCTTCCTCGGCACACCCGGGTTCCTCTCCCCCGAGCAGATCGCGGGCGATGCCGTGGGGCCGGCGAGCGACGTCTTCGCGCTGGGAGCGGTGCTGGTCTACGCCGCGACGGGACACGGGCCCTTCGGCGATGGGCAGACCTCCGCCCTCATGTACCGCGCGATGCACGCCGAACCCCAGATCGACGGCGTACCCGATGCGCTGCGCCAGCGGATCGCCGCGTGCCTGCGACGCGACCCGGCGCTGCGGCCGTCACCCGCCGCGTTGCTGAGCGAGCTGGGTGGGGCCGAGATCCCGCCGGCGACGGCGCCCGGATGGCTACCGCCGCCGGTCCAGACCCTGGTGGAGAAGTACGCCACACAGCTGCGGGACCATGCCGGACCGGCCGGGGCGATACCGTCCAGCGCCCTGGTCGTCGCTTCGGAGGTCCCGGGCACCGGGGCCGGTCCGACGGGCGCCGGTCCGACGGGCGCCGGTCCGACACGGACCAGGCCGTACACCCAGCTCTTCCAGCCCGGGAACGCCGTACAGCCGCAGCCACCGGCCGCCGCGCCCGCTTACAACGGCGCCGCCACCGGGGGCGTACGCTTCGGCAGCTCCCGCGGCACCGCGCTCGCCTGGGGAGGCGCAAGCGCCTTCCTGTCGCTGATCGCCGCCGACATCGCCCGGGATTCCAGCGATGCCCAGAAGCCTGTGGTCGCGTTCATCGCGTTCATCGCGTTCGTCATGCTCCTCGTCACGGCCGCGCGGTTGCTCTACATCGCCGCGCGCCCGCAGCTCAGCCTGGAGGTCAGCACCGAAGGCCTCACCGTCGCCAAGGGCCGCGACCGGTGGCAGCTGCCGTGGTACGCGGTCGCCCGCACCCGGGTCGTCCAGCAGGGCTCGCGTCCGTGGCTCGCGGTGTGGCTGGCCCCTGGGTGGATGCCGCCGCGGGCGTTGGGCGGCAGCGCCAGTCGCACGTACCACGGTGGAATCCGGCTCTTTCCCGTCGCCCACGAGCGCCGGAGGCGTCGGCGGGAACGTGAGGTCCGCGAACTCCGCGCGGCACTTGCCTGGCACGGTCCACAGGCGTTCGACCGCAGCCCCTGACCGCCGCGCACCGCCCAGCATCCGTCACCGGCGCGCGCTCAGGAGCGCAGCTGGAACGTCTCGAACCGGTCGAGCTCTGCTTCGATGCGCGCCTTGTGGGCGGCGGCCGTGCCGTTGCCGACCCAGGTCCACTGCTGGATGAGCAGCGTGCCCTTCTCGCGGTCGGTCTTGAGGTCGATGGCCGCGACGATCTCGTCGCCCACGAGCACCGGGAGCGCGAAGTAGCCGAAGGCCCGCTTCTCCTTCGGTACGTACGCCTCGAAGATGTGCCGGTAGTCGAAGAAGAGCGCGAGCCGTTTGCGTTGGATGATCAGCGGGTCGAACGGCGACAGGACGTGCACGAGTTCCTCGGCAGGGGCGACGGTCGACTCGAGGGCGTGCGGCTCGGCCCAGTGCTCGACCTTGCCGGCACCGTCGAACGTCACCGGTACGAGTTCCTTCCGGCGCACGCGGGACTCGATCAGGGCACGCATGGCCGGCTTGGCCCTGGGCTCGTGGTAGCAGGCAGAGTCAAGGCTCACCAGGCCCTGCGCGCGCAGAGCGCGGTCGAGTTTGTAGGCGAGAATCTGCCGCTCGGTCGCCGGCCTGGGTGGCTTGTCCCAGCCGAAGTGCCGGCCGGTGAGTTCGTACGTCTTGACCATGCCGGTGCGTTCGCTGACCGTGACCACGCCGCGGCGGAACTGCTCCTCCAGCGCATGCTTCGACGGTTTACGGCTCGCCCAAAGCCAGTCCTTTTCCACCAGGACGTCATCGGTGATATCGCGGATGGTGAGGGCGCCGTCTTTGCGGATCAGGTTGTGGACCTTGCGCAGATCCTCGTCGGTGACCGTGCGGTTCCAGGGCATTCTCGGCGCCTGACGGTTGCGCTTCATCCCCGGCATGAAGAACCGGAAATCCTTCGACGGTACGTACGCGAGGGCGTGGGTCCAGTACTCGAAGACGGTCTTGTCGATGGTCTGCGCCTGATGGAGATGCGCGCGTCGATAGTCCGGGATCCGGGTCCAGAGAATGTGATGGTGGCAGCGCTCGATGACGTTGATGGTGTCGATCTGCACGTAGCCCAGGTGCTCGACCGCGGAGTGCGTCGCTCCGGCCCCACCGCCGAACGGTGCGCGGGCGTCGAGCCGCTGGGCACGCAGCCAGATGCGCCTGGCGTCGGTCTTGGTGAGCGCCAACGGTGCGCGTCGGGGCGAGGTGGCCATGGCGCGTCAGGGTAACCGGAGCGCGCTCGGCGCAGAAGCCCTCCGACCTGCCGCCGATGGGCCCGGCCCTGGTCCCGCAACATCGGTACGGACCGTGAGAACGGTCCGCCAAACGACAGCGGCACCCCACATGCCTGTGGGGTGCCGCTGCCCTGCGTCGACTGAGCCCGATCAGCTAGCGATCGAAGTCACCGGCACGGATGCTCGAAACAAAAACGTTCCACTCGCGTGATGTGAACGCGAGCACGGGACCGCTGCGATCTTTTGAGTCACGAACACCCATCGCCGCTCTGTCGAGAACAGCGACCTCGACACAATTTCCGTTGGATGCGCTGTAGCTGCTTGTGCGCCACGTGGGCGCAGTGGACGTGGACTTCACGGACCTCACCTCGACTTCGCCTCCTGCGCTCTGACACGTCGGGCGAGCAGCGCCTTTGTCTCGCCAGGGTCCAGTGCCATTGCGCTCAAATGTCTATAGGCCAGGCTATACCGGTGCACTTCGTGCGGGTCAGCAAGATAGGTGTTTCTGGTCATCGTTTCTAGGTAAACCACGTCGGCTTCCCAGCTCTCCGGAAACTCGAGGATGGCGAATGCCCCGGTCAGACCCGGGTGAGCGCCCTTCACCGCGGGGAGTACCTGCAGATCGATGTTGGGGAGTTCGGCCAGGTCGAGCAGGTGTCTCATCTGGTCGACCATCACCTCCGGCGCCCCGACAGTAGTGTCGAGCACGGTCTCGGCGACGATCACCCACACGTGGAGCGGGTCCGTCTGCCTGGTCAACGCGCCCTGGCGCGCCATCCGGATCTCGAGCCGGCGGTCGATCTCGCCGGGTGAGAGCAGTCCCATCGAGTGGCCCTCCATGATCGCCCGGGCGTAGCTCTCGGTCTGCAACCGGCCGTACAGCACGCTGGTGTCGAACGCACGGACGCCGACGGCGAGTACCTCCATCTCCAGATACTCCGTGTAGTCGGCGGCGACGAACTGCTCGTAGGCCGCCCACTGTCGCCGGCCGGCAGTGGAGGCCCGCTCCATGAGCTGCTCGCGGCGTTCGGCGGCGACGCCGTAGTAGTCGAGAAGGACGCCGAGGTCCTTCAGGCTGACCCCGCTGACCGCGGTCTCGACCCGACCGAGTTTGGCGGTTTTCCATCCGATGGCCTCTGCGACCTGCGCAAGCGTGGTCTGCCGGGTCTCGCGGAGGAACCGGAGCTCAGCCGCGAGACGGCGTTCTCGCAGAGTGGGCTGTCGTCGGCGTGGCATGTGCGGTGTTACGCCTCCCCGCGGTCGAGCGGTCGCGGTCTGCAATCGATTGCGAGCTATTGTGCCCTGCCCGTCGGACACGACAACTTTTGACTCTGGGTGAGAATTCTTACCGCAATTGCTTGCCGGCTACACGATTTGAGTACTACGGTCGGTTTCGTCCCGCGAACAGTCTGTAGCGTCCCTGCCCCCGATTGCTCGGCACCTTGCGGGTCGACCGAACAACGGCAGGGTGACCCGACCTCGACGGGGAGGACTCGGAATGATCTGGGCTGAGCTCGAAGCAATCGCCGACCGACGTCTCGCGGAGCGACGATCGATCCAGGAACAATACGTCCGAAAGCTTTACGACCGTGTCATCACGGACGGTTACCGCGCGGAGGTCCTCGACCAGTCACGCGACGGCTGGCACGTCCGCGTCCAGTACCCGCCGTCGTCCGACGTGTGGATCACCGTGCGCTGCGTCGTCGCCGACGGTCGCGCCCGCTTCGAATGGTGCAGGTGGCTCCCGTGGACCTGCGCGGCCGACGACATCGACACCGCGGCGTCCTTCCTCCGCGATCTGCTCGGCGCCCCCGACCAGGCTTTCTGACCTACGCCGGTTCGACCTGCCGTACGCCCAGAAGCACCGCACGGCACCGCACGCGCCCGGGGGAGGGTGATCCGGCGAGGGCCACCGTGGCCTCACCCGAGTGAGTACACGGTGGCCCTCGTCGCTTTCTGCCTCGCACCACTGGACACGGCCGGCGCCTGACTCCTGACCTGTCCGATCAGCTTTCGGCGATCAGGCAGACGTACGGCTGCTGCCCGCCGCGTGGGCGGCAGCCGGCGGCCACGATCTTCCAGCTCTTCGCGCTCACCGCGAGGAAGACGGTGTCGCGGGCAAGCGCCACCTGGGCCTGGTCGCCGGCGAGACGGACCGTACGCACGTCGCCCGCCGCGGCGAGCTTCCCGGCGAGCACAGCCTTTGCGCACGGGAGCTGGCTGACACGTTCGAGCGCTCGCCTCGTCTGCGGTGCCAGCAGGTCACAGGCCGCCGTGCCCTGGCGGTGGTCGACCGCGGCGTGAAAGGCGCGCGCGACCGAGGCGGCCGCCTTCTCCTCATCGGCCGGCGCGCCACAGCCGGCCGCCGTGGCGAGCGCGGCGGCCACGGCGAACGACGCGATCGCGGCGGCGGCTGCTGCTGCTGTGCGCCCGGCACTTGTCACTTTGTGACCTGATGCAATCACGCTCCGTGGCATACCCGCCCGGTCGTGTGCTATGCCTCAGAGCTGGGCGACCACGTTCCCGCCGTCGAGGAACTGCTCGAACGACCCCCACGGCTCGGTCCCGTCCTTGCTCATAATGACCTCGCCGGAGTACTGCGCGAGGTAGACCCGGCGCAGCCTGTCCGTCGTGTTCGGCCCACTGCGGTGCAGGACCACACTGGAGAAGACGACGATGGACCCGGCCGGCGCGGTCATCGGCAGGCCGGGATCGGAGCCGAAGTAGCCCACCCGGTCGTTCACCCTGGGGTCCTCGATGTGCTTGACGTAGGAACGGATGCCCGAGCGGGAGTACGGCAGCAGGTAGACCGAGCCGTTCTCCTCCGTCACGTCGTCGAGCGCGATCCAGCAGGTGAGGTAGGGCTCGTGGTCCTCGTGGACGTAGCCCGAGTCCTGGTGCCAGGCGAAGGACGTGTCGGGGTCGGCGGCCTTGATGACGTACTGCTCCCAGAACAGGTAGGCGTTCTCCCCCAGCGTCGCCTGGCAGATCTGCGCCATCGTGTCGCTGAACAGGAACTGCCGCAGCTCCGGACGGTCCTGGTAGATCATGTTGCTGAAGTACCGCTTGCCGCGCGCGTTGATCCCGATCCGGTCGACACCTGCCTCGTCGAACGCGGCGTCGAGCTTGTCGACGGAGTACTGCGCGCCGCCGCGGAGCAGTTCCAGCTGCTCGTCGGTCAGGGCGCGCTCGAGGACGAAGTAGCCCTCGTTCTGGTACTGCTCACGCATCTCGTCGGTGACCAGGCCGGTGCGTCGGGCGTCGGTCGCGGTCATGGGCTCCTCCATGGCGGGGTCGTCTCGGTGCTACGACGCTAAGCCGCGAAGGCGACCTACTGGAATGGTCGAGCCCGACCAGGACATGTACGTTCTGGCGTGTGGATCCCCGGGACCCCCGCGCCAGGATCGCCGTCTCCGACGCGCCGCAGACGAGGCTCGGGCAGCTGGTGCTCGCCGGCGAGGTGGTCGACGACGAACCGGTGATGCCGGCGGGGCTGCGCGTCATGCCGGCGTACGTCCTGTCGGTCATCCTCGCCGGGCAGGGGCGCTACCGCGATGCCGACGGGCGCGACGAGCCGATCACCGCGGGCGCGCACACCCTGGTGGGTCCGGGCGATCCCCACTGGTACGGAACGGCGCCCGGCGAGCGCTGGACCGAGCTGTTCGTCGTCTTCAGCGGGCCGCTGTTCGACACCCTCGCCGAGACCGGGGCACTGGCGACGACCGGGCCGCGGTATCCACGACCCGCACCGTCGATGGCTGCGCTGCGTACAGTCCTGCGGGCCACTCCGCGCTCGCACCGGGCGGCGGAGCACCAGTTGCTCGCCCTGGCCGACTGGCTCCTCGACACCGCCGATCCGGTCGGCGCCACCGGGCCGAGCGCGGCCATCGCCGCGGCCGTCGACCGACTCGCCGACGACCTCACCGCCCGGGTCGACATGCGCACGGTCGCCGCGGAGACCGGCCTGTCCTACGACACGTTCCGCCGGCGGTTCACCGCGGAGGTCGGCCAGCCGCCGCTGGCGTTCCGCAACTCCCGGCGGCTCCAGGTCGCGGCGACGCTGCTTCGCTTGACCGACATGACGCTCCGGGAGATCGCGCGGACGCTGGGGTTCACCGACGAGTTCCACCTGTCGCGGCGGTTCCGCGCACACTTCGGTATGCCGCCCAGCGCCTACCGCCGTCCGTAGCCGCTGGCACGGCGTCCGCTGCGAATGACCACGCTGGGAAGGGTCCCCTCCCCTGCGAATGACCACGCCGAGCATGGCGATCCCCTGCGAATGACCACGCTGAGCATGCCTGTGAGCGCAGGACAGGCGTCGATGCCCGTTCCTGGGGCTACAGGCATGCTCAGCGTGGTCATTCGCAGCAACGCGGCCCGGCGCCGCAGGGCGGAGGACCAGGGCGGAGGACCAGGGCGGACGGCGGCTACCGCCGGCCGACGCCTTCCCGACCGGGGGCCGTTCCCGGGCCTGCCTGACGATAGGCCGCACCCGGGCCCACGTGCCCAGACGCGGCGCCCGCCATGGCTGCCGGATGCGTTCCCAAGGGCAGAGCGGCGGTCGCCGTTCCCCGCACGACCGGCAGGCTCATCAGCAGGCCGAGGGCGACCCACGTGAAAGCGCTCCCACCGAGGAACCCGTCCACCCCGCCGGCATCGAACCGCCAGAGGAAGACGAGGCTGCTGCAGAGGACGAGGTACGCCGCCGCGGCCGCGCCCAGCAGCCGGCGGCGTCGCGCCACCACGGGCTCGCGCAGTCCCGCGTCCACGGTCAGCACCAGCCCGGGGATCAGCCAGACAAGATGGTGGACCCAGCTGATCGGGCTCACCAGGCATGCCACCGCACCGGTCAACGCGAAGCCAGTCAGGACGTCGGACCGGTCGAGGGAGCGCCGGACGTGGTACGCCCACAGCGCCAGCGCCGCGGCCACCAGCACCAGCCAGACCAGCGTGCTCGGCGGTCTCGACGGGTCCAGCCGCGCGAGCGCCCCCAGGATCGACTGGTTCGAGATGTACGCCAACGAGCCGACCCGCTCGGTCTGCCACAACGTCGCCGTCCAGTACGTCCACGACGTCCCCGGCGCGATCACGGCCGCGAGCAACGTCGCGCCGGCGGCCGTCCCCGTGGCGATCGCCGCAACACGCCGGCGGCCGGTCAGCACGAGGTAGATGACGAAGATCGCCGGGGTCAGCTTCAGTGCGGCGGCGAGACCGATGCCCACCCCTGCGTACCGACCAAAGCGACGGAACCGGGTCGTCCCCGCGAGCAGCCGGGCGTCGGCGAACACCAGCACCATGAGGACGAGGTTGACCTGGCCGAAGCTGAACGTGTCGTACACCGGTTCGAGCAGCGCGAGCAGGCAGGCCGCCGCGATGACGGCGAACCAGGGCGTCCATCGCCGTCGGCGGGCGATCGGGGTCACGAACCAGTACGCCAGCAGGGCAAGGCAGCCGAGGTTCGCCAGCACGCTTCCCGCGATCACGACGGGCCAGCTCACCACCGCCATGGGCGCCATGGCCAGCGCGGCGAACGGCGGATAGGTGAAGCCGTACGACGTCTCCGGCAACAGGTAGTCGTACAACGCGCCGCCGTCGGACCAGAAGCGCACCGCGCCGAAGTAGATGCTGAGATCGAAGAATCCCCGCCAGTACTGCACGCCCGCGAGGAACCCCACGGTCACCGTGACCATGGCGATCGCGAGCGCCGGCCGGGCTCTCATCGCGGGTACGCCTGGTAGGCCCGCACCGCCTGAGCGGGCCGGTACGCCGCGGTCCCCGCCGCCTGCGGAAGCGGCTCGGCCTGGTGGAGCGGCCAGTCCTCCCGGTCGGCGAGGGCACTGGCGATGAGCAACGCCCCGATGGCCATCGCGACACCGAGCACCGCGTGTCCGATGTCGGAGTACTCAGGTGCGAAGCCGTTGGGCAGCACGACCATCGCGAGCACGCCACAGCTCGCCGCGATGGCCCACAACAGTCGAGGCGACAGCGAAGTGACGGCGAGCAGGACGACGGCCCACAGCAGGTACCACGGCCGCAGCGCCGGACCGAGCAACACGATCGCGCCCAGCGCGAGCCCGAGCGCGCGGACGGGCCCCAGCCGTTCGCGCTGCCACCAGCAGGCGACAGCCGCGACGACCGCGACACACAGGCCGACCCACCGCCACAGCTCCAGCACGTCGGCGGCCACGCCGACGCCGACCAGGTCGAGGAAGCGTGCGGTGATCCTGGCGAGGGCGCTGGTGATCGACCAGTTGCTCGGTGACGCGGGCGTGCCGAGCGCGTGCACCCAACCGAACCCGGTGCCCGCTGCCGCGGTCAGTACGACGGTCGCGCCGGCGGCGACCGCGGCGGTGCCCAGGCCGGCCTGCACCTCCCGCCACCGGACTGTCGCCCGGGCCGCCGAGGGCGAGGCATCGCGAGCGGCCGAGTGGGCAGTCGCCCGGGTCGCCGAGTGGGCAGTCGCCCGGGTCGCCGAGTGGGCAGTCGCCCGGGTCGCCGCGTGCGCGGCCCAGAGCGGTACGACGAAGAGCAACCCCACCACCGCCGGCACCTTCACCAGGGCCGCCATGGCGATCAGCGTGACGCCGACGACCCGGCGTCCGGCCGTCACGAGCGCGAGCCCGGCGACGAGCAGGGCGAGCATCACCGCGTCGTTGTGGGCGCCGGCCACCAGGTGCGTGAGTACGAGCGGGTTGAGGACACCGAGCCACAGGGCCTTGGTGGGCGAGGCGCCGCACCGGCGCGCCAACCAGGGCAGGCAGACCGCGAGCCCGGCGACGCCGAGCAACGCGACCGCGCGCATGGCGAAGACGCCCAGCACGGTGTTGGTGCCGACGACGTGCGCGATCGCGGTGGCGTAGAGGACGAACACCGGACCGTACGGTGCCGGCGTGTCCTGCCAGATCGCCGGCACCTCCGCCGCGAGAGGCCCTCCGAGGGTGGCTGGACCGTGGCTGTAGATGTCGATTCCCGCACGCACCATCGCGCCCTGGGCGAGATAGCTGTAGACGTCGCGGCTGAACAGTGGCGGGCAGAGGACCAGCGGCGCCGACCAGGACACCAGCGTGACGAGCAACGCGTGCCTCGTCACTCCGGTCTCGGGGTTCGTGAGAAGTCGCCCCAACCGCCACCAGGCCACGACCAGCAGCGTCAGTCCGAGATAGACGCAGACGACGGCGGGATCGACGTGGTCGCCGATGAGGCGGGTACGCAGGGCCACCAGCTGCGGTCCACCGACCGGGAGCGATCCCGCGAACGAACCGCCCGCGGCGACAGCGAGAGCGCCGATCGTCCCGAGTGCGCGAATCTGGACAAGGGACAGGCGCGGTGCGGCGATCAGCACCCCGGCACCCTGCCACTGGCGTGTTGCGCGCAGTCGACGTGGCCCTGTCGGGACGGTGTCCCGCCCGCCGGCCCGGGAGCTGCCCGCCGTCGACCCGTTCGCATAGGTCCTGTCCGCACGGGCCGACGATAGCGTTCGGTGTACCGCGAGTCACATACGCACGGAGTGTCCCGCGCAGGTTGTGCGGATGACGCGGCGTACGCCGCCGAGCGATGTCACCCCGCGTAGCGGCGGAGGAATTCGGTGACCGCGGCGAGGTAGGGCTCGCGGCGGTCTCTGCGGATGTTGTGACCGGCGCCCTCGATGTGCACCGAGGCGAACTCCCCCGCCGCCGCGTTCGCACACTCGGCGGCCACCTCGGCCGAGATGAGCGACCCACGATCGGTGTCGCCGTACAGCAGGAGAACAGGGCAGCTCACCTTCGGCAGCACGCCCGGGAGGTAGGCCATCGGCTCGGACGGCAGGTCGAACACGTGCATGTCGAAGCGTTCCTTCGACAGCGCCCATGGCTCGTGCTCGTCGTCGGGCCAGTCCGGGTTGCCGGCCCGGTTCGTCGCGATCCTCTCGGGAAGGTCGCGGTCGCGCGCGGCGACAAGCCAGTCCGGTGTGAGCCGGCGCGGCGGCGTGCCCTCGGACGGCTGGCGTTGACCCGGCGGCGGGTCCTCCAGGATGACGGCGGCCACCAGGTCCGGCCGGCTCTCCGCGAACGCGGCGGCCGTCACGGCGCCCATCGAGTGGCCGGCGACGATCGCGCCGCCGGATCGTACGCCTCCCTCCGCCGCCAGAGCGTCGAGGACCTGGGCGACGTCGCGGGCGTGGGCGGTCCGGCCGAACGTCTCCTCGGGGAGCCCGGACGAACCGTGCCCGCGGGCGTCGATCGCGAGCGCCTCCCACGGGCCCTGCAGGGCGCCGACCAGCGGCCCCCAGCAGTCCGCCGAGTCGGAGAATCCGTGGAGGAGCACAAGGTCGACGAGGGGCGCCGTCCGCGCCCAGGCGAGGTGACCGGTCGCGCCGCGTTCGGTGAACGGGCTCCGGTCGCTCGCCTCAGATGTGTGGCCCATGTCCGCCGACGTTACGGATCGGGCGCGTACCTCGCTAGCCCGAAGAGGTCGAACAGCCGCTCCTGGTCGGCGTCGCGTTCGGCCAGGATCCTTCTGGTGCGCGGCCGACCGCCCGTCGACCGGTAGCGCAGCTCGGTCTCCTCGATGCCGGAGAGCCGGTCGAACAGCTCCCGTACCGACAGGTCGAGACCCTCGCGCTGCGCCGACTGCCGCATCAGGTGGGTGACCGTCGTCGCCAGGATCCGGACGTAGGAATGGACCGCGATCCGGTGATCGTCCCATCGCCAGCCGGTCGACGGCGAGCCGATGACCGGCCCGCCCCAGTGCCGCAGGGTGCCCTCGATGCGGTAGCGGGCGCGGTACGCGGTGAGGACGTCGGCGACGGACCAGTCGTCGTGGTCGGTGACGAGCAGCTGGCGACCGAAAACCTCCTGCGCCAGCCGCGCCCTGGCGGACTCGTCGACAGACCAGCGCAGCCGCAGGTCGGCTGGCTCGGTCCCGGTGAGGGTCGTCGACAGCACCCGGTCGACCCACCGGAATCTGGTGATGCGCGCGATCTCAGCCAGGACCCGTTCCCGCGGCAGGCGTTGGGTCCCCTGGCGCAGGGCGGCGGCGAGCTCGTCGAGGCGGCGGGTCGCGCTGGCAAGGTCCTGGGCGAGGCCGCGGGCCTGCGCGTCGTGCAGGAGGCGGGAGTGCAGAGCGACCGCGCGGCGGTCGACGCCGGCGACGCGGATGCGGGTGTCATAGGCCGTCACGCCCGGGAAGCGGGCAGGGTCGACGGCGCGGCGCCTGCTGGCGGGGACGGCGAGCAGCTCGGGGTGGTCGCCGGGCGGGAGGGAGGCGACGACGTGCAGCCCGGCGAAGCTGCCGGCGCCGGGCTGGCTGCTTTGACCGGCGTCGACGACCACGGTGATGCCGTCCTTGCCGGTGGGCGCATCGCCCCTGTCCCTGCTGTCGTCGCTGCCCTGGTCGCCCCAGTCGTCCGGGCGCTGGGCGGTGAGCGAGCGGTGCCGGTCCGCGAGCCGCCTGACCAGGGCGGTGAACGTGTCGCCAGGCGAGTCCCGCCGGCTGTCCTCGCGGTGCCAGTAGACGTCCGACACGAGCGGGACGGCGCCGTCGAGGGTGACGACCACGCCGAGCCCGGCGAGCCGATCTCCTGAGTCGCCGCCGTTCCCACGACCGCGGTCGCCCGTGGTCGACGTGCGTGCGTACGTCGCGAACGCAGGGACGTCGACCGCCAGCACCGGCACCCTCGGGTCGTCGGAGGCCTGCCTGCTCAGAGGCGGGCCGACCTCCGAGAGCGCGTGCACGAGGCGGGGAAACAGCGCCGCCTCGAGCTGCTCGAGATGGGACTCGGTGATCCGGCTCATCGCCCGCCAGAACCTGCGCCGGTCCAGCAGGTCGGGATCGATTCGCGGCCGAACGAAACGTGCCGCCGCCGACTGCCGCCACCACGCCGCGAGGTCCAGCCCGGGGCCGTCGAACGCGAACCGGGCGCCGGACGCGACGGCCTGGTGGAGTACGCCGAGTGCGACGTAGGTCCCGGTCGAGACCTTCGTACGGCGGCTGCCGACCACCTCGTCCACCAGCTCCGCGAGGCCGAGATCGGTGAGCACTCCCCACACCGCGGCGACGTCGCCGAAGGCGAGGTGCCGCGTGCGGTCCGGACCGCCCCGGCCCGGCGCTCGCCCTCCCGGCGCTTCCCCTCCCGACGCTCCCCCACCTGGCGCTCCCCCTCCCGGCGCATCACCGTCCAGTACGGCAGAGACCGCCGCCGCGATGTCGGCCGCGGTACCGAGGTAGCGCTGCGCCACGATGCGCGGCTTGCCTCCGACCCGCCGCGACTCCGCGAGGTAGTAGTACGTCCGGCCGTTGATGCGCTTGCCGACCACCGATGCCACACTTTAGGTAATACCTGCTGCAGGCTCTGGCCGCAAACCGCAGCAAGGCCGGTGACCAGCGCAGATAAGCGTCCCCGCCACCGCCAACGGCGACCAGGTTCCGGTTCGGGTGCCGACACGCTGGTCCGGCGACGCTGCACCTGCCTACGGTCTCGGCCGTGACTGTCCTACGTCCAGATCCCCCGGCCCACGGTCCCCAGCAGGTCCCGGACCAGCCGCCCGCGTCGGCCATGCGCCGTGCTCTCGCCCGCGCGCGCGACGGCAAGACGCTGAACGTCGACGAGGCCGCGGTCCTCCTCCACGCCCGCGCCGGCGACCTCGACACGCTCACCAGCCTCGCGAGCCGGTTGCGCGACCAGGGCCTCGAAGCGGCGGGGCGGCCTGGCGTCATCACGTACAGCCGGAAGGTGTTCATCCCGCTCACCCGCCTGTGCCGCGACAGGTGCGGCTACTGCACCTTCGTCACCGTCCCGCACCGGCTCCCCGCCGCCTACCTGAGCCCTGACGAGGTGCTCGACATCGCTCGCCAGGGTGCCGCGATGGGCTGCAAGGAGGCGCTCTTCACCCTCGGCGACCGGCCGGAGGACCGCTGGCCGGCGGCGCGCACGTGGCTGGACGAGAACGGATACGACGACACGCTGTCCTACGTCCGTGCGATGGCGATCCGGGTGTTGGAGGAGACCGGTCTGCTGCCCCATCTCAACCCGGGCGTGCTGTCGTGGCAGGACCTGCAGCGGCTCAAGCCGGTCGCGCCGTCGATGGGCATGATGCTCGAGACGACCGCGCGGCGGCTGTTCACCGAGCGCGGCGGTCCGCACTTCGGCTCGCCCGACAAGGACCCGGACATCCGGCTCCGGGTGCTCGAGGACGCCGGCCGCAGCTCTGTGCCGTTCACGACCGGGATCCTCCTCGGGATCGGCGAGACTCTGACGGAGCGGGCCGAGTCGCTCTTCGCGATCCGCCAGGTGGCCCGGGCGTACGGCGGCGTCCAGGAGGTGATCGTCCAGAACTTCCGGGCAAAGCCCGACACCAAGATGCGCGCGACACCGGACGCCGACCTGCAGGACCTGGCGGCGACGATCGCCGTGGCGAGGCTGGTGCTCGGCGCGCAGGTCCGGATCCAGGCGCCGCCGAACCTCATCGACGACGAGTACGCCCTGATGCTGCGTGCCGGCATCGACGACTGGGGTGGCGTGTCGCCGCTGACACCGGACCACGTGAACCCCGAGCGGGCCTGGCCGCAGATCGACGACCTGGCGGCGCGCACGGCTGAGGGCGGGTACGCCCTGCGGGAGCGGCTGACGATCTATCCGGAGTACGTCCGCGCCGGCGAACCGTGGCTCGATCCGCGGCTCGCGCGACACGTGGCGGCCCTGGTCGATCCGGCCACCGGGCTCGCCAAGGACGGCGCACTCCCCCAGGGACTGCCGTGGCAGGAGCCCGACGGCGGGTGGGAGTCGGCGGGCACCGGTTCGGGGCGGACCGACCTGCACGTCACCATCGACTCGCGGGGCCGCACCACCGACCGCCGGGAGGACTTCTCCTCGGTCTACGGCGACTGGGACGAACTCGCCGCGCACGTCCCGTCCGGAGCGGCCGGACCGGCACCGGCGTCGCCGGCGGCTGCGGCGCGTCTCGACGGCGCCGTCAAGGACGCCTTGCGTCAGGCGGAGAGGGACCCCGCGGGCCTCACCGACGGCCACGCGCTTGCCCTCCTCGACGCCGACGGTCCGGCGCTGGAATCCCTCAGCCGGTTGGCGGATGGGCTTCGCCGGGACGTCGCGGGCGATGACGTGACCTTCGTCGTCACCCGCAACATCAACTTCACCAATGTGTGTTACACCGGCTGCCGCTTCTGCGCGTTCGCCCAGCGGCGGACCGACGCCGACGCCTACACGCTCTCCCTCAGCCAGGTCGGCGATCGGGTCGACGAGGCGTGGGAGGCCGGCGCGACCGAGATCTGCATGCAGGGCGGCATCCACCCGGACCTGCCCGGGACGGCGTACTTCGACCTCGCACAGGAGGTGAAGCGCCGTCGGCCGGATGTCCACCTGCACGCGTTCAGCCCGATGGAGGTCATCAACGGCACGTCGCGGACCAACCTGCCGGTGCGTGAATGGCTCGTCCGGGCCCGCGAGGCCGGCGTCGACTCGCTGCCTGGAACGGCCGCCGAGATCCTCGACGACGACGTGCGCTGGGTGCTCACCAAGGGAAAGCTGCCGACGGCGAGCTGGGTCGAGGTGGTCAGCACCGCGCACGCGCTCGGCATCCCCACGACGTCGACGATGATGTACGGACACGTCGACACGCCGGCGCACTGGGTCGCCCACCTGCGGGTCATCGCCGACCTGCAGCGCAGATCGCTGGAAAACAACGGCCATCGTGGCTTCACCGAGTTCGTGCTGCTGCCGTTCGTACACACCAGCGCGCCGATCTACCTTGCGGGGTTGGCGCGCCCGGGTCCGACACCGCGCGAGAACCGCGCCGTGCACGCCGTCGCCCGGCTGCTGCTCCACGGGCTGATCGACAACATCCAGTGCTCGTGGGTGAAACTCGGCCCGGAGCTCTGTCAAGCCGTCCTTGACGGTGGCGTGAACGACGTCGGCGGCACCCTCATGGAGGAGACGATCAGCCGGATGGCCGGCGCCGGCCACGGGTCGTACAAGACGATCAGCGACCTGCGCGCGCTCGTCGCGCCGACCGGCCGGCCGCTGCGCCAACGCACCACCGACTACGGCACGCCTCCCGCCGAACGCATCGCCGCGGCAGAGGCGAGCGACGGTGTCTGCGCCGCGGTACGCAATCCGGGCCGACGCGACCTCCCGGTGGTGTCGCTGTCCGGGCCCGCCGCCGAATGACGGCGACCAAGCGGATCCGCCGGGTCGCGAAGGCCCGGATGCCGACGGCTCATGGCGTGTTCACGGCGTACGGCTATGCCATCGACGGCCGGGAGCACGTCGCGCTCGTCCACGGCGACCTCAGCAAGGTGCAGGCGGCCGGCGAATCGGTCCTCGCCCGCGTGCACTCCGAGTGCCTGACCGGCGACGTGTTCGGCTCTCTGCGTTGCGACTGCGGGCCGCAGCTCACAGCGGCCCTGGCCGCCATCGCCGCGGAAGGCCGCGGCATCCTCGTCTACCTCCGCGGGCACGAAGGACGCGGGATCGGGCTGCTGGCCAAACTTGCGGCGTACACCCTGCAGGACGCGGGGCACGACACGGTGGACGCGAACCTGGCACTGGGCCTTCCGGCGGAGGCCCGCGACTACTCGGCCGGAGCGCTCATCCTCACCGATCTCGGCGTACGCACCGTCCGGCTGCTCACCAACAATCCCGCCAAGACCACCGGCCTCGCCGCCCACGGCATCACGGTCGCTCACCGCGTCCCGCTGCACGTCCCGGCCAACCCGGAGAACGCCCACTACCTGCGCACCAAGCGGACACGCCTGGGCCACCACCTCCCGGCCGAAGCGCACGACGCCTGAGGGGCAGGATCCGCGATCACGTTTCATGAACGGCCCTTGTCGCGGCTGAGTATTCAACCAAGAAACTATGGCCGACCAAAAAGCAGGAGGGTTCGACCAAAAACCAAACGCCCGCAGAAGCCCTACCTGCCGTGAAAGCCTGCAGGCAGGGGGGAACAGCCATGAACAGCCAGATTGCGGCGCGGGGCGCATCGTTGTGCGCGAAGGGAAGAAGCCGGCACCGGTTGGCGCGAGGAGTCCTTGCGGTCGCCTGCGCCGCGACGTTGTTCTTGTGCGGATGCAGCCGTCCACCGGTTCCGGTGACGATGGCCACACCCGCCAACACGGCGAAGCCGGGGACACCATCGACCACGATGGTCGGGGTCGGGCAGACCTTCCGTAACGGCAGCTTCGAGGTGACCGTCACCGAGCTGACCACCGGCGTGAAGAAGTACGCGAAGGAGCTCGGCGTCGCCCCTCCGGTCGCCAGAAACGGTCAACTCATCGTCGTACGCATGAAGGCGAAGAACGTCGGCATGGCCCCGGCGCAGTTCGGCGGCGACTTCCATCGGATCGTCGACACCAGGGGACGGCGTTTCGGTCCGACCCAGGTCCGGGGCTTCGACTACCGGGCGCAACTCAATCCGGACCAGATGACCCATGGCGTCGTGATCTTCGACGTCGCGCCGACTGTCGCGCTCGCCCATGTGATCGTGCAGACCGACGACAACGCCGTGGGGCGGAAGGCAAGGACCTACGTCGCCGCGTCCAAACCCTGAACCGGCCCCACGACGTCGCCGCGTCGATCAACCGGTGGTCGTCGGGCGGGTCGGCGAAGACCGCCATCCGGCCGTAGGCCATGACGCTCATCGGCGCGGACAGGACGGTGCCACCGGCGGTCTCGACCGCTGTGCGTCTTTGCACGACGCAATCCTCGCGCTGCCCACCGACGGTCGTGGGCGATCGGAGAAACTCACCGGGAGTACGCCGGCACCCGGCTCAGCCGAGGATCGTCCGGGCGGCTCAGCCGAGGATTGCCCGCGCGATGACGAGGTAGATCGCGATGGACAACAGGTCCTGGACAACCGTCGCGAGCGGACCGGAGCCGAAGGCGGGGTCCCTGCCGAGCCGATGGAAGAGCCACGGCAACGCCATGGCCACCACAGTGGCGATCGAGCACGCGGCGAAGAGCGCGAGGGAGACGGCGAGCGAGACACCGACGTTGCCCCAGACCGCGACGGTCACCGGCAGGGTGAGCAGCGCCAACAGCAGGCCGACCAGCAGTCCCGTGACGAGTTCGCGGACGACGACCCGCCGGATCCCGACGCCGACCGAGAGCCCCCGGATGACCAGCGTCTCGGTCTGGGTGCCTACGGCGTCGGCCATGTAGACGACGCCAGGGACGAAGAACGCGAGCAGCACCTGCCGCTCCAGGTCCGCCTCGAAGCCGCCGATCAGCCCGGCCGCCGCCAGAGCACCCAGCAGACCGAGCAGCAGCCACGGCACGCGGTGCCAGAGCCGCAGGCGTACCCGCTCCTCGCTCGCGGCCCGTGCGGTGGCGGCCGACCTCAGGTACCCGCCGAGTCGGGCGAGGTCCTCGTCGTGTTCCTCGAGCAGGACGGCGAGCAGTCGTTGGGGTGGGATGAGCCCGCGAAACGTCCCGTCGGCGTCGACGACGGCCAGCCCCGACTCGCCCTGGCGGATGGCCGCCCACGCCGCGTGCTCCTGGTCGGTGTCCGGTGCGACGACGGGTGGCTGGCGGTCCGAGACGTCGAGGGCCCGCGCGTCAGGCGGCGCGACCAGGAGGCGTTCGATCGTCACAAGGCCCACCAACCGGCCCGACGTGCAGACCGCGATGACGGCCGCGCTGTCGAACCGCCGGCCCCGCAGCGCGTCGATCACGTCGGCTACCCGGTCCTCGGGCCCTGCCACCGGGATCTCGGTCGATGCGTGCTGGGCCGCGGTACCGAGGATCTGCCGCTCTGCCATGAGGTTCCTCCACGCTCCACGTACCCCGCCACGGATTGGACAGCATCGTCACGCTCTGCTATTCCTTGATACGGATCAGAGCTTTCGCGCACTGGAACCGGCTCCTTGTACCCTCCCCGTCCGACGACCACTAAGGTTTCGCCATGCGGAAGCAGAGCCGGCAAGGCACTCCGTCCCAGCCGTCCCCGTCCCAGCCGTCCCCGTCCCAGCCGTCCCCGTCCCAGCCGTCCCCGTCCCAGCCGTCCGGGGCGGTCCAGTCGGTCGAGCGTTCCCTCGAACTCCTCGAGCTCATGGCCGACGCCGCCGGGGAGGTCACCCTCAGCGAGCTGGCCAGCTCGTCCGGCCTGCCCGCACCCACGATCCACCGGCTGCTGCGGACCCTCATCGCTGGAGGATACGTACGCCAGGAGGAGTCCCGGAAGTACGCCCTGGGCCCGCGGCTGATCCGCCTCGGCGAGAGCGCGAGCCGGCTGCTCGGATCCTGGGCCCGGCCCTGCCTCGACGAGCTCATGCACGCCACCGGCGAGACCGCGAACCTCGCCCTGCTCGACGGCGACAAGGCCGTCTATGTCGCCCAGGTGCCGTCGCGCCACGCGATGCGGATGTTCACCGAGGTCGGCCGGCGCGTCGAGCTCTACTGCACCGGCGTCGGCAAGGCCCTGCTGGCCCAGATGCCGGACGACCGCGCCACCGCACTGCTGAAGCGGGCCGACCTGCAGCCCCGCACGCCGCGTACCCTCACCGATCACGCCGCCCTCCTCGCCCAGCTCGACACCATCCGCGGCCAGGGCTACGCCGTCGACGACGGCGAGCAGGAGGTCGGCGTCCGCTGCGTGGCGGTGACGGTCCCGGACACGCCGATCGCGACCGCGCTGTCCATCTCCGGTCCGGCCGCCCGGATCACCGACGAGGTGGTCGCGCACGTCGCGCCCGAGTTGCAGCAGGCGGCGGCCAGGCTCTCGGCCGAGCTCAGGTCCTGAGGCGGGTCACCACGACAGTGGCGATGCCGATCACCGCGACCGTGGGCATGCCGATCACCGCGACAACGGGATCCGCCAGTCGATCCTGGTGCCGGCGCCGAGCTCGCTATGCAGCTCGAAGCGCCCACCGTGGGACTCCGCCCGCTCCCGGAAGTTGCGGAGTCCGCCCTGATGGCGGGCCGTGTCGAAGCCCCGGCCGTCGTCGGCCACCTGCAGGACCACCTCGCCGTCGGCGACCTTGAGCACGACCGAGGCACTGCTCGCCTGGGCGTGCCGCGCGATGTTGGTCAACGCCTCGCGCAGGACGGCGAGCACCTGGACAGCCACCTCGTCCGTCACCGTCATGTCGACCGGCCCGTCGAAGCGGACGTTGGGCGAGAAGCCGAGCCCGTCCTGCGCGGCGGTCGCGAGGTCGAGAACCTGCCCACGCACGCTCGTCGAGCGCTGCCAACCGCCGTGGAGCGCGAAGATCGTCGTACGAAGGTCCTGGATGGCCCCGTCGAGCTCTCCGATCACCGTCTCGATCCGCTCCGCCACCTCAGGGCGGATGACCAGTGTGGCGGCGCTGTGCAGCATCATCTCGGCGGCGAAGACCCGCTGGATCACCATGTCGTGCAGGTCGCGGGCGATCCGGTCCCGGTCGTTCATGACCTCCTGGAGCGCCCGGGCCTCGGCGAGCTCAGCCTGCGTACGAAGCCGGTGGGAGATGTCGCGCGCCACCACGCTGAAGCCGATCAGGTCGAGGTTCTGCACCTCCCGCATCGCCGCGACGGCCACGCCCACGTCGATCGGGGTTCCCTCCCGATGCCGCCACCTGGTGTCGTACGCCTGCACACGCCGGCCAGCGCGTACGTGCCCTACCGCCGCATCGAACTGTGGCGGCGACTCGTCGGCGACCAGCACCTGCATCGAGTGCCCGACGATCTCGTCACTGCGATAGCCCAACAGGCGTTGCGCGCCGGGACTCCACGTCTGGATGGTCAGCTCCGGACCCAACGCGAGCATCGCGTCGTCGGACGACTGGACGATGGCCGCCAACCGCGCCTCGGCCTGGCGGGCGTCCTCCAGTTCGGCGTGGACGGCGATGAACCCCCGGTTGGTCTTCTGGAGCTCGTGGTTGAGTTCGGCGACCGACAGCTCGCGTTCGCGCATTCGCTCCTGGCAACGTCGAAGCGCGGCCCGCAGCTGGGTCAGTTCCGCATCGGCAGCCATGGGTCATCACCGCCGTCCGTGAGCCGCCGTCCGTGAGCCGCCGGCCATGAGCTCCTAGGCATGTACCGGGTTCCTCAGGTCGCGGACGACCAGGAGGGCGGCGTCGTCGTTGCCCTCGCTGTGGTCGCGCTCGACGATGGCGGCGATCAGCGCCGGGTCGTGTGCGAGCAGGGCGGGATACTCACCATCCTGGTCCCAGTGCGCCTTGATCCCGTCGGTGGCGAGCATCAGGGTGGCACCCGGCCTCCACTCGCCGGTCGCCACCTGCATGTCCGGCACCGGAATCTCGGTCCCGAGGACTCCGACCCGGCTGAGCAGCCGATGGCTGCCCTGGCCGCAGAAGACCCGCCCGTGGATGTTTCCCACGCCGACGTAGGTGAGTTCTCCGCTCTCCTGATCCAGTACGCAGAGGCCGAGGACGCCTCCCCTGGTGGAGAGCATGGCCTCGTGGACATGGCCGACGAAGCTCCGCGGATCGCGCATCGACCAGTGCTGGAACTCCGTCAACGCCACCTGAGTCGCGGCGGCCGCATGCTCGCCGTGGCCCAACCCGTCGACGACGAGGGCGACAAGCCGCTGGTCCACGCGGACGGCCCAGCCGTCTCCGGAGACGCCGGACCCACCCAGCGGGACGTTGACGCCGCCCCACTGCCAGGACGCGGTCCGGGTGGAGTCTGACGCGCCGAGCCGCGCGAGGATCGCGGTGCCAGCCGAGGTGGCGTACCAGTCGAAGTCGACCGAACGCCGGCGGACGGTGTTGAGTCCCGCGCCGAGGCCACGACTCCCGTCCCGGGACTCACGCGGGACAGACGGCCGTGGCGACTCCTGCGGGACTGGTCGTCCTGTCTCGCGGTTCGGGTCAGGCGGGACATCTCCCGCCCGCAGGCCCGGGCCGCCGTCGAGGGCGAGCAACTCGATCCCGTCGGTGAGCGCGCGGTAGAGGACGTAGCCACCCTGGTCGGTGTGCCGGAGGAGGTTCGTACCCAGCTCGGTCGCGACCAGATCCGCGTCGCCGTCACGAAGGGACGGCAGGTCGGCGGCCATCTCGGCAACCGTCCGGCGCAACGCACCGACGTCCTCTTCGACCTGGATCGGGTGCCGTTGGTGGACAGGGCTGTTCACGGGCGCCACGACCGATCACCGCCGCCACTTGACGATCTCGACAACGGTGCCCGAGCCCACCTCGGTGGTGATGGTCATCTCGTCGACCAGCCGCTTCGAGCCCGGCAGACCGATTCCCTGACTTCCGCTCGTACTGAAACCATCGACGAGAGCCTGGTCCACGTCCGGAATCCCCGGCCCTTCGTCGAAGAACGTCGCCTTCACCCCTTGCCGGCCCGACCTCGCGACGTCCTCCACCCGCACCCCACCGCGGGAACCGACCGCGTGGGTGAGGATGTTGCGGGCCAGCTCGCTGCCAGCGGTGATCAGCTTCGTCTCGTCGACCAGACCGAGTCCGACCCGCTGACATCTGGCGCGCAGGACCTGCCGCACCCGGATGAGGTCGGCCTCAGCAGAGATCGTCAGGGCGACCTGCGTCATGTCAGTCAGCTCGAGTGGCATTTCGGCGTAGCCGTCGCAACAGTGCGACGCCCTGCTCGGCGTTCAGTGCGGTGTCCAGATGACCCATCGGCACTCCCAGCTCGACCAGCGTGATCGCCACCGCTGGTTGGATTCCCACGACGGCGGCCTGGGACCCGAGGAGCCGGACCATGCCGATGAACCGGGCGATGACCCTTGCACTGAACGAATCGATGACGGACAACCCACTCACGTCGATCAGGATGCCCGTCACATGGGTACGTACGACCTCCCTGGTCAGCTGGTCCTCGATCGCGATCACAGTCGTGTCGTCAAGGTCACCTTGCAGGCTGACCAACAGCGTGTCCTCGATCCGCAGGATCGGTGCTGCCTCACTCACGTGGAGTCCCCCCGCCCAAGGTCTGACCAGAGCCGGCTGCGCCCGGCTGGTCGCGCAACACCTGCAACGCCAGCTGCAACGCGTCGCGCAACGTGTTACGGGAGCGCAACTGCCCCAGGTCCACACCAAGATTCACCATCGACTGGGCCACCTCGGCCCGCACGCCAGAAAGGATGCTGACGGTCCCCATCAGCGCAGCGGCCTGGACGGTCTTCAACAGGTGCTGGCCGACCTGGGTGTCGATCGTGGGTACGCCGCTCACTTCCAGGATGATGACCTCACCCTGGTTCTCGGCGATCTTCTCCAGCAGGTCCTCGGTCAGCCGGGCGGCCCGCTGCGAATCGAGGGTGCCGATGATCGGGAGGACGAGAACCTTGTCCCACACCTGGATCACCGGGGTCGACAGCTCGAGGATCTCGTCGCGTTGGCGTTGCAGTCGTACTTCCTGTTCACGGCGTTCGGTCTCGTCCCTGGTGACCTTCACAAAGCCGGTCACGTCGCCGTTCTCGTCCCGAATGGGCGCGAGAATCACACTCGCCCAGAACCTGCTGCCGCCCTTGCGTACCCGCCAGCCCTCGAACTCCACCCGTCCCGTGTCACGCGCGGTCTGCAACTCCCGCTGGGTCAGACCGGCCGCGTTGTCCTCTTCTGTGTAGAACATCGAGACCGGCTGCCCGAGGACTTCGTCCGCGGAATATCCCTGAACCGCCTCGGCGCCTGGATTCCAACTGGCGATATTGCCTGACACGTCCAACTTGATGATCTGATACTCAGTAATGGCATTGAGCATCGCTTCGAGTTCGCGGAGACGCTCATCCGGGTCTTGCGCACCGACCGGGAATGTTGGCATGAGCGGACCTCCCGTTATTCTCAATTTCCCGGTGGCTCGGACTCCTTCCCTCGACTACCCAAGGGAATGCACGTCTGCCTCTCGAGCCGTGGTTGCCATGATGCCACTGCCCACCGCACATGGGCAGCCGCGCGGCAGGGACGCGTGGGGTCCGGCGGGAGGTCGGCCCGATCTCAGCTGTCCGTTGTGGGCTTGACGGAAATAACGCAAGCCCACATATCAGGCGCTATGCAGCCATTCGGAAATCGTGGAGTGCGTGATATTGGACGACCGGTGCAATGCAAGATTGTGACCCGTGTCGGGGACCGTGAGAATGGTCAACGACGCGGCCCGAGGATAGAACGCCGCCTCGCTCTGCTGCACCGCCTGCCGGTCACGGCAGTCCAGCAGCAGGCCACAGAACAACGCGTCGTGCTCACCCACCATCACGAGGACGGGAACGCGCACCCTGCTCGTGGAGTTGAGCGCCGGCGGCAGCTTGTTGACCAGAGCGGACGTGGCGAGGGTGAGTTCGGTCGTGACGTCCTTGTGTGCCTCGTCGTAGGCGATGACCGCGGGATCCGCTGCGGGCGGGTGGAAGAACACGTCGTCGCGCGTGCCCGGCAATGTCGTGACCCAGCCGACGTCAGCGGTGTCCGCGGATACGACCGGGTCCAGCATGGCGGGATAGAAGTTCGTGAAGGTACGCAGCCCGCCGATACCGACACCTGTGCCGTGCAGCATTCCGGTGACGACCAGTCGGTCGATATCGCCGAACCGCGCCGCTTCCTCGATTCCGACCAGGCCGCCGATCGAATGCGTGACGACGTTGATGGTCGGATAGTCGGCACGCAACCCGCGAACAAGCTGGTGCAGGACGTAGGCGTCCGTGCCGACACTCACCCTTGTGCTCGGCGGCCTGCTGCTCTCCCCGACACCCAATCGGTCGTAGGCGAATGTCGCCCGACCGTCGGCCAGCGCGCTGCGTACGTACGAGTACTTCCCGTCGCCCTGCGGCCAGTTCCAGTAGGAGCGGTTGTAGCTGCCTCCGTGGACGAGGACATCCACCTGCCGGCCGGAGGCGGACCAGGTAGCGGGGACGCACAGCGTTCCGGAGATGGTCGCCGCGGGCGGCGCCCCTTCGGTCAACGCCACCGTGCGCTCGACGTCGCGACACGAGGAAGCCGCCTGCTCGGCACTAGCCGGTGTGGACACCAAGGCTGTGGCGACCGTGAAGCCGGCGGCAAGGACGCCTGCGACAGCACGCCGAAGAGCACCGCTGATGATCATGCGGGCACGATAGTGCACCCCGGCGATGCGGGACAGTACAGTGATCAACTGCCAGCCCCGAGCGGAGGGTTCCGTGATGAGTCAGACGCCGGCAACACCGCTGCCCTACCGACGCGGCGGCGCCAGCCCGTTCGATCCCGCACCGGAGATCGACCAGCTGCGCGCCGAGCAGCCCGTCAGCCGGATCCAGTTGCCGAGCGACGTCTCCGTGTGGTTCGTCACGCGGTACGCCGACGCCCGTCAGGTTCTCGGTGACGCCCGGTTCAGCAACGCCGCGACCCCACCATGGCTCCTGCGCCTGCCGATGGTGAAGGGCAGCGCCGAGGCGGCCCCGACCGAACCCGGCAGCTTCATCGGCTTCGACCCGCCCGCACACACGAAGTTCCGCCGGATCCTCGCCGGAGCGTTCACTGCCCGGAGGATGAACGAACTCCGTCCGAGGGTCACCGACATCGTGACCGAGCACCTCGACGGGATCGCCGGGTCCGCACCGCCGGTCGACCTCGTGTCGGCGTTCGCGTTCCCCGTGCCTGCACTCGTGATCTGCGAGCTTCTGGGCGTGCCCTACGCCGACCGCGAGGAGTTCCGCGACCGCAGCAACCTCATCCTTGACCTCTCCCAGCCACGGGAGCAGTTGTTGCTCGCCTTCAAGGACATGGCGATGTATCTCGCCGGCCGGGTCGCCGCCGAACGCCGCGCGCCGGGCGACGCGCTCCTCGGCCGGCTGGTCCGCGAGCACGGCGAGGATCTCTCCGATGCCGAGCTGGCCGGCATCGGCCGGCTGCTGCTGTTCGCCGGACACGAGACCACGGCCAACATGCTGGCACTCGGCACGTTGCTGTTGCTGCAGCATCCTGAGCAGGCGGCCAGCTTGCGGGACGACCCCGATGCTGCCGCGCCCGCGGTCGAGGAACTGCTGCGCTATCTCACGATCGCCCAGACCGCCGTCATCCGTACGGCCACCGAAGACCTGACGATCGGCGACCAGCAGGTCGAGGCCGGCGACTACGTCATGGTGTCGCTCCCGTCGGCCAACCGCGACGACGCGCTCTACTCAGATCCACACACGTTCGACCTCGCGCGGACTCCGCAGCCGCATGTGGCGTTCGGCCACGGCATCCACCACTGCCTCGGCGCACCCCTTGCGCGGATGGAGATGCAGATCGCGTTTCCGGCGCTGCTCCGCCGCTTCCCCACCCTGCGGCTGGCCGTGAACTTCGATGAGCTGAAGTTCCGTACGATGACCACGGTCTACGGCATACCCGAGCTTCCCGTGACGTGGTAGGTACCGCGCCCGCTCACGGCTTGCGGCCGACCGCGGCATAGAGGGCACGCGACGCGTCGTCGTCAGCGACCTCGGGATCCTCTGCCCCCCAGAGGCCGCCGAAGGTGACGTCCGGCTTCGCACCGTCATACGGCGGGACGATCTGCAGACCGGCGAAGAACCTCTCCACATCGGGCTTCGACCGCGGGTACACCTGCTCGTTGGCGTTCTGGTAGATGGCGGTGGCGCGTTCGACGGTGGCGGGGGCCTGCTTGTCGTAGGTCCCCTGGGAGAGCACGAGATAACTACCCGGCACCAACGCGTCGAGGTAGCGTCCCACGAGCTTCCAGGGGTCGAGCTCGTCGGCCACGAAGTGGATGACGGCGGTCATCAAGAGGCCGATGGGCTGGGCGAAGTCGAGTTGTGCCCGCACGTCGGGGTTGGCGAGGATGCCGTCCGGCTTGCGCAGGTCACCGTGGACGAAGCTCACCCGACCGGTGTCGCTCAGCAGACGGTGTGCCTGCTCGGCGACCTGCTCGTCGTTGTCGACGTAGACCACCCGGCAGGCCGGGTCGACCGCCTGCACGACGTCATGGGTGTTGTTCTGGGTGGGCAGCCCCGAGCCGATGTCGAGGAACTGCGTGATGCCTGCCTCCGCAGCCAGCCATCGTGCGGCCCGCTGGTGGAACCCGCGGTTGCACCATGCCCAGTCCTCCAGCTCGGGAAAGAGGGCCTTGATCTGCTCGGCGGCGAAGCGGTCCGCGGCGGAGTTGTCGGTACCGCCGAGGAGGTAGTCATAGACCCGCGCCACGCTCATGCGCGGGACTGCGGAGGCAGCTGCGGTATCACCGTCGTCATGCCGTGTGCCGTCGACACTCATCAGCGCTCCTCCGTCCCCGCGGTCGAACGCATTCTAGGACGTCGGCCATCGGCGTCCGGTTGCGCGGGTGACCGCCCCCGGTCGCCCGAACCCGGAAGGATCGGATGGATCGGATGATGACACGCGACCGCGCGGAGTCCCTGGTCGGTCCCGGCCACCGGCGCCAGCTCGGGGACCTCGGACCGGCACCGCTCGTCCGCCCGCCAACAGCGGGTGTGGAACCTGCATCCCGGTGGCGGATCCGCCGGACTGGGCGGGTCACCGGCGAGCCGGACCCGGGCGTACGACCCTCCGGCACGGGAAGCGCGCAGCGTCGGGTCAGGGATGGGAACGGCCGACAGCAACGCATGCGTGTAAGGGTGTGCGGGTGCCTCGAACACCCGGCCCGCGCTACCGAGTTCGGCGAGCCGGCCGAGATACATCACCGCGATCCGGTCCGCCACCACGCGCACCAGTGCGAGGTCGTGGGCGATGAAGACGAGTGCAAGGCCCAGTTGACGTTGCAGGTTTCGCAGCAGCCTCACGACCTGGGCCTGCACCGAGACGTCGAGGGACGACACCGGCTCGTCGCAGATCAACACCTCGGGTTCGAGGGCGAGTGCCCGGGCGATTCCGATCCGCTGGCGTTGACCACCCGAGAACTCGTACGCATATCTGGACAGCAGGCCCGGGTCCAGCCCCACGAGCGTGAGAAGCTCCGCCGCACGGACCCGGCGCGCCGTGCGATCACCGGCGAGCCCGTGCACGTCCAACGGCTCGGCGACGAGGTCGAGCACGCTCATGCGCGGGTCAAGAGAAAGGTACGGATCCTGGAACACCATCTGCACCTTGCGCGCCAACCCACGCCGGGCCCGGCCACGCACCCCCGTCACGTCGGTGCCACGGAAGAACACCTGCCCGGCATCAGGGCGTTCGAGCCCGACCAGCGTCCGCGCCAACGTCGACTTGCCGCACCCTGACTCGCCCACGATGCCGAGCGTCTCCCCCGCATGCAAGGTCAGGTTGACACCGGCGACCGCGCTGGTCCGGGGGCGGCGCGCGCCGACGAGCGGCAGTGACCGGCCGGAGGCGAACCCCTTGTGGAGATCGCGCGCCTCCAGCAATACCGGCTTCCGGTCAAGGGTCACCTCAGCCGCTCCCCTCCAGCTGGTCAGCACCGCCCGTCACGCCCGCGCCGCCCACCACGCCCGTCACGCCCGCGCGGCCGACCTCCTCGCGCCGGTGGCATGCGGACATGCGTACGTCCGAGCCGCCGACGGGCGCGAGATCGGGGCGGACCTCCGCACACACGTCGACCGCGTATCCGCACCGCGGCCGGAAGGCGCATCCCGACGGCAGCGCGAGCGGACTCGGCGGCGTACCAACGATCGGGTGCAGCTCGGCCGCGGGCCGGTCGATCCGCGGCACGGACCGGAGCAACGCCTCGGTGTAGGGGTGGCCGGGCGCAACGAAGATGTCCTCGACCGGCGCCGTCTCGACGATCCGCCCGGCGTACATCACCGCTACCCGGTCGGCGACCTCGGCGACGATGCCCATGTCGTGGGTGATGAGCAGGACCGCCGTGCCCATCTCGCCGCAGAGTTCGGCAAGGAGCTCCAGCACCTGCGCCTGCACCGTCACGTCGAGTGCCGTCGTCGGTTCGTCGGCGATGAGCAGCCGCGGTTGGAGCGCGATCGCCATCGCGACGAGCAGCCGTTGCCGCATGCCGCCGGAGAACTGGTGCGGATAGTCGTCGACGCGGCTGTCGGGTGCCGGGATCCCCACCCTGCGCAGCAGGTCGACCGACCGGGACCGCGCGACGCGACGGGATGTCCGTTCGTGGACGCGGAAGAGCTCGCCGATCTGATCGCCGACGCGCAACACCGGGTTCAGCGCCGACAAGGCGTCCTGGAAGACGAGCGTCATCTGCGGACCGCGCAACGCCCGCCGCTGGTCGACGGGTAACCGGAGCAGATCCGTGCCACCGAGCACCAGCCGGGTCGCCTCGACGTCGACCTCACGGCCGGCCAACAGGCCCATGACTGCACGCGCCGTCACCGACTTGCCTGAACCGGACTCGCCGAGCAGCGCCAGCGTCTCACCGGGTGCGATCGCGAAGGACACCTCGTCGGCGGCGGTGAGCACGCGGTCGTCAGTGCGGAAACGCACCGAGAGGCCGACGACTTCGAGGACCGCATCCCCACCCGCGTGCGGCATGCGCCTCCTTGGCATCGGCCGTAGCGCCGGCTTGGTGGCATCGGCGCTACGGCCGATATCCCCATAATTGACCATGATGCCGACTTATGGCAAGAATGATCTTACGTACGCCGAGTACCAATCATGCGGGGGCCTGGCGTTGCCGAAAAGTTGTGGTCCGGGGACGAGGGTCGGCGTTCGGACTCCGGCCCTCCGCGAAGGGAGCTCCCGGTGCGGGAGAGCTTGAAGCGCTACACCGGTTACCGCTCATACAGCTACCTCGATGCCGGCGTCGACTACCAGCAGTTCGCCCTGGCCCCTGAGATCGGTCGCGTACCCGCCTACTCCCGGCTGCACCTGTCCGACTCCCAGCGCGTCCGTACAGACCGGTTGCTCGACGAAAGCATCGTCATCTCCCTGCACGAGCACCCTGCGGTGTTTCCCGACCCCATCACCGACAGCGTTGACTACAACCGTGCCGGGCGGCACCGCACCGGTTATGAAGGACTCGCGCAGTCAGGGTTGACGGCGGTGTTCGACAACTTCATGGACGGCATCGCCTGCGTGACGAGTCAGGCGGGCTGGAAGTGGACCGACATCCTCGCCGACCTGGGGATGCGGTTCTCCGACCTTGCGCACCAGGACCTCGTGCTCAAGGCGGAGAAGGTCGCCGACATCCGCTACGCGCACGAGTCCGGCCGGATCGCGCTGGTGCCGGGTCTGGAGGCCGCGACGCCGATCGAGAACGAACTCGACCGGATCGACATCCTCTACGGCTTCGGCGTACGCCAGATGGGCATCGCCTACAGCGAGACCAACGCGCTCGGCAGCGGGCTGAAGGAACGCCGTGACGGCGGGTTGACCGACTTCGGCCGGCGGGCCGTGACCCGCATGAACAAGCTCGGCATGGCGATCGACGTGTCCCACTCCGGTGACCTCACGTCGCTCGAGACCATCGAGCACTCGACCGTACCGATCTTCCTCACCCACGCGGGCGCGCGTGCCGTCTGGGGCAGCCTCCGGATGAAGCCCGACAGCGTGCTCGAGGCGTGCGCCGAGCGGGGCGGGGTGATCGGGATCGAGGCCGCGCCGCACACCACGATGTCGCTCGCGCACCCACGGCACTCGCTCGAGTCGGTGATGGACCACTTCACCTACTGCGTCGACCTCGTGGGGATCGACCACGTCGCCTTCGGGCCCGACACGCTGTTCGGCGACCACGTGGGACTTCACGAGGTGTTCGCCGGTCATGTGTCCTTCGACGCCGTCCAGGGCGACCTGAGCTACGAGAAGGTCGACTACGTCGACGGCATGGAGAACCCCGGAGAGTCCTTCGCCAACATCGTCGGCTGGCTCGTCTCCCACGACTATTCCGACGAGGAGATCCGTGCGGTGATCGGGGGAAACATCCTCCGCGTCCTCGAGGAGGTATGGGTTTCATGAGCTGGTCAAGGGCCCTGACCGGGGTGGTGGCGGCGGCCGCGTTGCTCGCTGCCGCGTGCACGCCGACCGTCCCCGACGAGACCGGTCCAGGTACCGACCCCGGCGAGAAGAAGTCCACCGAGCGGAGCAAGCTCGTCATCGGCACGACCGCCGACGTCGTCAATTTCAACCCGCTCGTCGGCAACAGTCGTACGGACCTGATCGTCACCAACCTCATGTATCCGCGGCTCATGCAGATGGACCGCACGGGGACGAAGTCGCCGCTCGCGGCCACCGAGTGGGGGTACGAGGACGGGGGGCGCACCGCGTGGATGACGTTGCGCGACGACCTCACCTGGTCAGACGGGACACCGTTCACCGCCGAGGACGTCGCGTTCACTGTCTCGGCGATCTGGAAGGAGAAGATCGGCGTCTACGCCGGCCTGATCCCGTCGTTCAAGAAGGCCACCGCGGTGTCCGACACCCGGGTGGAGTTCGATCTGTCGCGTCCCGACGGCACGTTCCTCACCAGCCTCGGCTTCTGGGTGCCGATCGTGCCCGCCCACGTCTTCGGCAAGGCCGAGAGCGTGCAGGACTTCCCCAACACCGAGGACTGGGTGAGCGCAGGCCCTTACAAGCTCACTTCGGTGAAGAAGGGCGAGAGCTACCAGCTCGAGGCGGTGGACTCCTATCCCTTCGCACCCGGCGGCAAGCCGACCCTGGACGAGGTGGAGTTCCGCGTCTATCCCGACGTCAACACCGAGGTGCTGGCGCTGCGTAGCGGTGAGCTGGACATCATCTCCAACGCCATCCCGCCGGCACAGGCGAAGTCGCTGCAGGACGTCGAGGGCGTCAGCCTGCAGGAGGTGCCGTCGCTCGGCTACGCCCATGTGCAGTACAACACCAAGCGCAAGCCGCTAAACCGCGTGGAGGTACGCCGGGCACTGGCCAAGACGATCGACGCCGCCGCGATTCGCCGGGTCGTCCTGCAGGGGCAGGCGAAGTCGACCGGCTCGAGTGTGGTGACGCCGACCCTTGACTTCTGGCACGACCCGAGCCTGAAGGAGTACGCATACGACCCGGGGGCCGCCAGGGCCGAGTTGGAGAAGGCCGGGTTCGAGGACGGCGACGGCGACGGTCTGCTCGACGGTCTGCAGCCGACGCTGATCTATGACAAGGCCGACCCGATCCTCGCCTCGCTCTCACAGCTGGTGCGCGACTCCAGCCGGGAGGCCGGCATCGACGTCAAGCTGTCGGGCCTCGAACGCAACACCTACGGCGAGAAGACCGCCGAACGCGACTTCGACATCTACGTCGGGTCGTGGGCCATCATGGAGGACCCACCGGCCTACCTCGGACTCGCGTTCAGATCCGGCGGTTTCATCAACTACGGGCAGGTCACCGATCCCACCCTCGACGCACTGATCGACCGGGCGCAGAAGGCGACGACCCCCGAAGAGGCGCGGGAGCCGGTCCATCAGATCGCGCGTCGAGTACACGACCAGGTTTATGACGTAGTGCTCTATGTGCAGACGTTCAACATCGCCCACGACTCGTCGTGGGGCAACTTCGTGGTGCAACCGAGCGAACTGCTCTCCATCATCAACCCCCAGTCGCTGGCCCAGGTGCGTCAGCGGGACTGAAGAGATATGACCACAAGGCTGGACTGATTGGGCATGCTGGCGTTCACGGGGCGGCGACTACTGCGTGGGCTGATGACGCTGTGGTTCGCCGTGACGGTGACGTTCTTTCTCGTCCGGCTTCTGCCCGGTGACCCCGCGCTCGTGGTCGCCGACCCGGGCATGACCGAGGAGCTACGGCAGGAACTCCTGCGCGACTACGGCCTCGACCAGCCACTGGTCGTGCAGTACGCCGCGTACCTCGGGCAACTCCTGCAGGGAAACCTCGGCGTCTCCCTGCGCGAGTCCGTGCCGGTGAGCGCGATCCTCGCCGAGCGGATCCCGTGGACGCTCATCCTCACCGGGTCGGCGATGCTCGTGACGCTGCTCGTCGGCGTACCCCTTGGTGTGCTCGCGGCCACGCGTGCCCGCGGCGGGATCGACCGGCTGGTGCAGATCGGCGGTGTCCTTGGGCAGTCGCTGTTCGTGCCGAGCGTGGGCGTCTTCCTGTTGTACGTCTTCGGGCTGACGCTCGGGTGGTTCCCGATCGGTGGGGCGATGGACAGCGACGTGAGCAGCCCGGTCGAGGCCTACCTCAGCATGCTCCACCACCTCGTCCTGCCCTGCATGTCGCTGGTGCTGGTGCAGCTCGGTCCGTACGTCCTCACCCTGCGCGCCACACTGATCGAGAGTCTCGGCGAGGACTACTGCGAGCTCGCCCGCGCCAAGGGTGTTCCCGAGCGGGTGGTCGTGTGGAAGCACGCCCTGCGCAACGCCCTGCTTCCCACGACGACACTGGCCGGTCTGCAGCTCGGTTTCCTGGTGGGTGGTGCGGTCCTCACCGAGACGATCTACGCTTATCCTGGGCTCGGCCGCGCGATCTATGACAACGTCGGCCGCCTCGACTTTCCTGTCCTGCAAGGGGCTTTCCTGCTGCTGGCCGCGACCGTCGTGGCGGCCAACCTGCTCACGGACCTGCTCTACGGCATGCTCGATCCGAGGGTGAGGTCGCGATGACGACGACACCCGCCGACACGTCAGGTGGTGGCACGTCAGTTGGTGGCACCACCGCGGGTGGCGCCACCGCGGGCGGCACCCCATCTGCGCCGGGTGGACCCGGCGGGCCCGGTTCGCCTGGCGCACCGGGCTCGCCGGGTCCGCCTGGCGTACGCACCTGGCGGGAGTTCCGGCGCAGCCCGATCGGCGTCGGTTCGCTCGTCGTCCTGCTGCTGCTCGCCGTCGTCGCACTCGCCGCGCCGTTGATCGCGGCGTTCCCGCGAGGTTACGGCGAGGCCGTCCTCGCGCCCCCGTCGACGACCCACTGGTTCGGCACCGACGACCTCGGGCGCGACCTCTTCGCCCAAGTCGTGTGGGGCACCCGGGTGAGCCTGACCGTCGGCCTGGGTGCCTCGCTGCTCGCCATCGTGGCCGGTGCGCTGATCGGCATGGCCGCGGCTTACTTCCCCCGCATCGACACCGCGGTAGGCCTGGTCGTCGACCTGTGCCTGTCCCTGCCGATCCTGCCGTTGATGATTCTCGTCGCGGCCCTCGCCGGGCCCGGCATGGGCACGCTGGTCGTCGTCATCGCGGCGTTCTCCTGGCCGGAGGTCGCCCGGGTGGTGCGTTCCCAGGCGTTGTCCGTCGTACGCCTGCCGTACATGGACGCCGCGAGGGTCATCGGCGGTTCACACGGCTGGATCATCCGTCGCCACCTGCTCCCCGCGGTCGCGCCCGTTGTCGCGGTCTCGGTCGTCCTCACCGCGTCGCGCGCGGTGCTGACCGAAGCGTCCCTGTCGTTCCTCGGCCTCGGCGACCCGGACAGCTGGTCGTGGGGAACGATTCTGCACAACGCACAGCGTTCGGGCTCGCTCGCATCGGCGTGGTGGACGACGTTGTTCCCGTCGCTCGCCATCCTCACGCTGGTGGTCGCGGCCACCCTCGCCTCCTTTGCCTACAACGATGCCCGCAACCCACGGATGAGGAAGTAAGCCATGTACGTCACCATCAATGGGACCCGGCTGAACGTCAAACTGCTAGGCAGCGAGCTCGTCGACAGACCCGTCATGATCGCTCATCACGGGGCGCCTGGGCTGGGGTCGATGGCCGAACCTGACGCGGCGTTCGCCCGGTTCGCCCACGAGCTTCCGCTGCTCGTCTTCGACGCCCGCGGCTCAGGCAGGAGCGACGGGGAACCTCCCTTCAGCCACGCGCAGTGGGCCGACGACATCGAAGGCCTGCGGGTGTGGAGCGGTGCCGAGAAGGTGGTGGTCGCGGGTGGTTCGTACGGCGGATTCATCGCGATGGAGTACGCGATCAACTATCCCGACCGCGTGCAGGCCCTCATCCTGCGTGACACCACCGCCGACAACACCCACATGGACGTGGCGCTGCGCAACGCGATGGAGTCGAGTCGGGTCACGATCGACCGGGCGAAGTTCGACCGGATCGTGAGCGGGACGGTCAAGGACGACGCCGACCTTGCCGACTGCTGGCGGGAGATCCTGCCGTTGTACGACCACGACTACAACCCCGAAGCGGTCGAGCAACGCGCCAAGGCGACGCCGTACCGCTACCGGACGCACAACTACGCGTTCTCGGTCCTGCACAAGAACTACGACATCAGGGACCGGCTTCCCCAGATCACCTGTCCGACCCTCGTCACCGTCGGGCGCCACGACTGGATCACGCCGGTCGAGTGCAGCGAGGCCATTGCCGCGCTCATCCCGAACTCCGAGCTCGTCGTCTTCGAGAATTCTGGACACTCACCACAGGTCGAGGAGTACGACCGCTTCTCCAGCGTCGTCCACCAGTTCCTGCGGGCGCACACCTGATGGCCCGCCTCGAACCGCTCGACGACCTCGACCGGCGGATCGTCGTAGCCCTGCAGAACGACGGCCGGGCGAGCTGGACCGAGATCGCCCACACCACCCAGACGTCCGTCGCCACCGTCACCCGTCGTGGCCAGCACCTCATCAGCAACGGCCTCGTCCGCATCGCGGCGGTCCCCAGCCTCGGCCAGTGGGGACCGACCGAGCAGCTGCTCATCCGCGTCCGCTGCGAGGCCGGCCTGCAGGCCCGGGTGGCGCGGATCATCGCCGAACGTCCGTACGTCCGCTTCATCTGCCTGGTCACCGGCGCGTACGACATCGTCGTCGAGGTGATCGTCCCCAAGGGCAGCGACCTGGTGAGCGTCCTCACCGAGGAACTGTTGAGCATCCGGGGCGTGGTGTCCAGCGACGCCGACCTGGTGCTGCACACGTACAAGGTCGGGCACGACTGGAGCCGGCAGATCCTCGGCGAAAGCGCACGCACCGCGAAACGATCGGAGCAGCACGAATGCGCACCGGGCGACTTCGACGACACCGACGACAAGATCCTCAGCATCCTCCGCGAGGACGGGCGGACCAGCTTCCCGGCGGTCGCGCAGGTGCTGGGCGTCAACGAGTCGACCGTACGCAGGCGATACGAGACGCTGACGTCGCGCGGCTGCCTGCAGATGGTGACGCTGGTGCCGGCTGCCCTGCTGGGCTACGAGACCGAGGTCCTGTTGTGGCTCGAGGTGTCACCGTCCCGCCTGGACGCGGTCGCGCGGGAGCTGATCGCGCACCGCGGCGTCCGGTTCATCGCCGCGACGCTCGGCCAGTCCTCGCTGATGTGTGAGGTGATCATGCCGACGACGAACGACCTGTTCACCTTCACGACGTCCACGCTCGCCCACCTGGAAGGGATCCAGTCGTGGCAGGCGAGCATCGAGATGCTCACCCTCAAGCGCGGCTTCGTCATGTGCCCCTGGTCGCAGTCCGCCTGACGTGGTGCCGCGAGCAGCGCGAGGACGTACGGCCACTCAGGTGTGGATGATGTCAGCGAGCCGGAGACCCGTCGGCGTCGACCAGGACACCGATCTCGACGCTGCCGGCTGTCACCCGTAGTCCTCCGCCACCGCTGACCTGGGCGCTGTAGTTGACATACTGCCCGTTGAGGTTGGCGGCTTCGTTGAACGTGAGCGAGGTCCACGGGCTCCAGGAGATGCGGCTTCCGGTAGAGCCAGGCAACAGAGTGTGTTCCGCCAGCGTACCGACCAGTTGTCCGTTCGAATTCTTCTGTTGGAGGCGCAACCGTCCAGTACTGGTGATTCTGGTGATGTTTGCGCGGACCGTCGAACGCGCTAGCAACTGATGCCCCGCGTAGTCGCCAGGGATTGGGACCGCTTGGAGCGAGACATCAGAGAAGCTCGGGTTCGTGAATGTAGGAGCCGCGCCGGACAACGCCCCGCCTTCGACGGGCTCTATGCGCGGAACCGTAGAGATTTCATCGACATAGGTGAGGTCGACGGTGAGAACTCCGAGCCACTCCCGCGTCCACGCAGTGTCAGACACGTTCTTGTTCTCGGCAAGTGCGGCATCAGGCGACTTGCAGGGCGTCAAGAGCATGTGGAGCTCGCCACGGTCCCGGATGGCGCGGCTGTCGAACGAGGGCTCCCACGCGTGCAGGTCGATCGCACAGATCGGCGTGTCTGTCCGTTCCGCGCCAGGCGTGACTTCAAGAATGTGGACCGCACCGCGCAGCCGGTCCCTGTTCATCCGGTAGATGATGAAGGCGCGATCGTCGGATGTGCAGAAGACACCCGGACGGGCCACCTCTGCGTTGACGAGACTGACGTCAAGCGGCATCTTGTAGGTCCAGCCCATCAGCCTCTCATTTTCCCAGGCAGAACCATTCCACCAGGAATGAAGAATGCGAGATGCTGTTGCGCTTGAGTTCCAGATGTGCGTGGCGATATGGGGAGTTCCGGCCGGAGTTACGTCCAGCCCGCCAGTGTTGAGGATTCCCGAGTTACTGCCCGCAGTGAAGACGACCGGTGCGGTAGGGCGGGTGACAGGGAGGGACAGCGGGGCGCCCGCCTGTGACTGCCATGTGACACACCGGTCCCTTGACACCAGATGGCACAGATCTCGGTTCGTCGCAGCCATGCCTGTCGCGCGCCATATCACCGCTAGGTGCACGGCGTCATCGTTTCCCACAGCGATGTGGTGGAGGTAGGGGTTGTCAGACGTTGGTGCCCCATCGAGCACCTTCGTACGTGCGGTCCACGTCTGAGTTGCCGGGTTCCAACGTTCAGAGTAGATCGCTCCCGAGCTTGAAGTCCCCACTCTGTAGAACAAGAAGAGGGTGCCATCGCTCAGTCGAACGAACTGTGGGTAGGTGATACTGGTCGATCCCCCGCCAGGTCGCCCTGTCGAAGTCCACGAGGTGATGCTATGCGGGTTGACGCTACGGCAGTAGCGCATCGGCGCGTTGTGCATGTTTCCGGCCACGTGCAAACGGCCGCTAGCGTCGATGCCGGTGCAGATGTCGTTATGCGGGTCAACGCTTACTGGCGACGCCAGCGGATTGCCCGACACCGTGGCGAGGTCGAATTGGGACCATAGGCCATCAGGCAGAACGCGGCGCTGGATGATGGGCCTACGTGAGGAGTTCCACGCGACCGCATACTGCACCGGACCGCCGCCAGGCAAGTTGGTCGTAACGATGTTGTCCTGGATGAAGGGCACACCGTTGTATCCGGCCCTGTTGTCGGCGAGACCCAGCATGCGAGTCAGGCGTACTGGCGGACTCCCCCGTTCCGTGACCTGTGCTGAGGGCGCGTCCTGTTGCGGCCCCGGTGAGAACGGCGATGGCGATGCCGTACCACCGCCACCTGATGGGATACCTGGCCTCTCCCTGTCGGAACGACTCGCGCGCGCCAAGTTTTCTCCGACACCTGCCAGCAGCGCCGCGCCCAACAGCGTTCTGCGCGTGAGATCGTCCCCCGCCATCGTTCCCCCGTTGCCGTTTGCCTGCCTCCGCTGTGGGTCGGCTCACGGCACGACGCAGGAGATCAACCCAGGGAATCGTCCTCAAAGACCCCGTAGCCAACGTGCCCACGGCAACTCAGGTCCAACCCCGCATGGTTGTGGATCCCGAATTCGCGACAATGCAGTCAATGCTGTGCCGGCCGTCGCATCAGCTAACGAGCCTCACTTCGCGGGGGGCGGGCGGGGGGTACGGGCTCGAGGATCTTGCGACGCTCGGGCGGGAGCCGGTCGAGGAGCTCACGAGAATACTCGTAGTTGAACCGGGTCCGCGCCCACGAGGGTCCGTAACGGTAGATGAGGATGCGGCGTTCGCCTTCGTTCGTACGACTGCTGCCGCCGTGCATCATCCCGTCGACGAAGAGCAGGGCGTCGCCCTTGTCGAGATAGACCGGAACGGCGCCGTCGAGGGTGTCCATGCGCTCGCCACGTCCGTAGTCTCCCGACAGCGGGTGCGGGAAGTTCGACTTGTGGCTGCCCGGGATCACCATGGTCGCGCCGTCGCCCTCGCCGATGTCGGTGAGCGCGAGGATGATGTTGACCTGGCCGCATCGGAAGACGCCGTTCTTGTAGCCGTACGCACCACGCATCGCGCCGCGGTATCCGCCGCTGTGCACCGGGTGATGCCCACCCGAGGTACGGATCGAGGCGATGCACTCGTCGATGAAGACGCCTTGGACGTAGCAGTCCTCCTCACCGGCGAAGTGCAGGACGTGGTTGATCCACGACGGATGGTCGATCAGCCGCTCGAACGGCTCACCCGCCTCCACGCAGTTGTGCAGCTCGAACCCGGTTTCCTCGGTGTAGTCCCGGCGCTGGGCGTTGCCCCACCATTGCCCCGGTGCGAGCTCGGGGAAATTGTCGAAAGCGTGATTGAGCTGATCGAGCAGTTCGGGCTCGACGGCGTTCTTGAGAATGAGATAGCCGCGAAGGTCGAACAGGAAGTCATCCAGCGGCGTGGGTTTTTGAGGGTCCATTCTGCGCCATCCAATCTTTCACTCTCGCCCGGGACGCGACCGGGATCAGTCGAAAATCAGGGTGTAGTTCTCCCGGCCCTTCGTATGACGTGTGCGCGCGTCCATATAGCAGACGCTGAACGCCCGACGCGGAATATCGGTGGAGTTCACGTCGGACGAATGCAGCAGCCAGTTGTGGAGGAGCACCGCCTGCCCGGCATCGAGTTCGAGGTGGGTGATCTTGTCCTCCGGGCAGTGGTGTGCCGCCTGGTCCTGGTCGAGAAATCCCGATCCGTGCGACGGGTTGATCAGCCCGAGCCGGTGGCTGCCGGGGATCACCTTGACGCAGCCGTTGGCCACGGTCGCCGGGTCGAGTGCCGTCCATACGGTGATGAGCGGGTCGCGGTCGAGGAACGCCCACCGGTCCTGGTGCCAGGGAAGATGCGTACCCTGCCGGGCGGGCTTGTTCATGAACATCGCGCGGAACGCCGCGACCGGCGCGTCGCCGTATGTACGCCGACAGATGTCGGCGAAGACCGGCCGCCGCATGTACGCAAGGAACAGCGGATCGAACTCCAGGTCCTGGATCTTGCGATAGTCCAGCGTCGCGCCCTTGAACCCCTTGGACTGCCTGCCCGCGTCGGCATAGTCGCCGGTCCGGCCGTCGAGCTGCATCAGCATCTTGTCGTAGTCGACGTCGGCGCGGCCGAGCATGATGTCGTCGATGCGCTCTCCGAGGGCCTTGAGCTCACGGTCATCGAGCACCCCGTCGAGGACGACATAGCCGTGCTCGTCGTAGAACTCCCACTGTTCCGGTGTGACGGTTGCCGTCATGCGCCTACCTCCGCCTCGGCGTCCCACGATTCGGGCCACGTGGTTGGGCGGCGGGGTGGCCGTGGTCGCGGGCGCGCCTCATCCAACAGGTCCGTATGAAGGGTCCCCTCATCCAAGGGTCCGCGTCCGCGAGCGGGCCGGTGTCGGCCCGACATCGACCGAGATCGGCATACCGGATCTCGCCGCACGCCGGCCTGATCCCCGTAGCCACCCGGTGCGCGCGCGGATCTACGGTCGCCTCGGGCTCCGCCCCTGGGACATCATTCGCGGAGCAGCTCGATGATCCGAACGGAGTAGGCATGCCGGTTTCCCTGTACAACGTGGCCTTCGACTGTGCCGACCCCTATGAGCTCGGCCAGTTCTGGAGCAAGGTCGTCGACCAGCCGCTCCACGAGGAGGACCGGCCCGGCGATGACGAGGCCATGATCGCGCTCCCCGGCGGGCCGAACCTGTACTTCCAGCGTGTGCCCGAGCCCAAGATCCTCAAGAACCGGGTTCACGTGTGCCTGCGTCCGGACGGGGACCGGGACCTCGAGGTCCAGCGACTCATCGCCCTCGGCGCGAGCCTGGTCGAGGACAAGCGTGGTCCGGAGGGCCGCGGGTGGGTCATCCTCGCCGACCCGGAAGGTAATGAGCTCTGCGTTCTCCGCAGTTCCGTGGGCCGCGCGGACAGCTGAAACGGGAGCCTGATCGACGCGGCGGCGATCACCCTCCGCAACGTGCCGCACGGTCGGGCCGGCCCCACGTCAGCCTGCCGGGCGGGACGGGCCGATGACGCGGACCCGGTGGCCCTCGGGAAGGCAGAACACGAACTCCCGCCTGTGCCACGGCATGTCCTCCGGCGGCGCGACGACCTTCACGCCGGCCGTGAGGGCGCGCTCGTGGACCACGTCGGTGGGTACGCCGATGTCGACCGAGACCGTGACGGCGGCGATGTCGCCGTCGGCGGCCCGGCTGACGTCGATGCCCGGGCTCCCCGACCATGGCCCCACACCCAGCCGGGCGAACGTCGGCGGGTCGCCGTGGTCGAAACCGAGACTCAGCCCGAGGACGCCGGTCAGGAGCGTGCAGGTCGCCGGGACGTCGCGAACCGGCAGGCTCGGCCGGGCCGCGAGTACGTCCTGGTCCCGCGGTTCGGCCGCCCGGGCCATGACGATCTGCTGGGCGGTGTGGTCGGCGTACACCCGAGGTAGCCTGGCCCGCTCGTCGAGGCGCGCCCTCCGCGCGACGCCAAGCGACCGGGTGTTCCGGGTGTCGATCCACGCCTCCACCCCGTCGATGCCCGGCTGCGCCAGGAGGTGGTCGACGACGACCGGCGCGGCCTCGCTCATCAGGCCCAGACCCCAGTGGTCACGCCGGAGGTACCAGCTCAGACCGCGGATCGACGTGCCCTGGTCGAAGAACAGCCCGATGGTGCCGAGGGCATCGGTCGCCGGGCGGAGCCGGAGTACCCAGGTCCAGCCGCCGTTGCCTTCCAGCTCCTCCGCGAGCCGGGTGCGGGTCGCAGCCACGTCGGGGGTCGGTTCGTACGGGCCGTACGGATCGATCTTCGGGTCGCCGTGCATCGCGTGCAGGCTCTCGGCGTCCCGGTCGGGATCGAGGGGTACGAGGTCGAGGCGTTCAGTCGTCAGCGTCTGCATCGGGTCTCCTGTCGTGCGTGCTCGGCGACCTGTTGGAGGCTTGTCGCTCTAGAAGCCGATGAACCTCCAACAGGTCGGCTGAGGGTCACTCATCGGGGCGTTCGGCAGCAGTGAGCGGGCTGAGCAGGGCGATCACGGCCTCCTGGCCCGTGTGCCGGGGCCAGCTGGCGAAGCCGTACACCCGGGCGACCGCGAGCTGCGCGGTGCTCAACGTGAACGCGGCCGGATCGTCGGGTACGCCACCGGGGTGCTGCCGCTCCACCCGTTCGGCGGCCGAGGGATCGCCGGCGCGCACCGCCTCGCGCAGCGCACGCGCCAGGTGTCGCAGATGGTCGAGATCGGGATTCGGCGGGAGGGAGATGGTCGGCACAGCGACCCCCTTTCGTACCACCTGATGTCCGCATCGTCAGGGGCGAAAGGAGGGCCAGGGCCACACCGGAGTCCACGCACAGGTGGGCTTGTGCCCTTCCCGCGGACCGGCGGCTCCCTGGAAGCCGGACTCGACAGTAGCACCGGCAACCGCCTCGCGGAACCTCGCTCGTGGGCGTCGGGAACGGCACAGGTCGGCGTCGGGAACGGCGTCCGTTCATGATCATGCGCGAGAAACCGGGCACTTCGAGGTCGCGAAACGACCAGCTTCTCGCGCATGATCATGAATGGGCCGGCGGTGGGGCTCCGCAGATGGTCCGGCGCGGCGGGTCCGGCTCGGAGGGCGCGGCGGGTCAGGCTCGGTCGCCGCGACAGGACGGGCTCGGAGGGCGCGGCTACCGACTACCGGCTACGCCGGCTCCTCACGCAGCGCCCACGCGAGCCCGAACGCCGCGACCGACGCGACTGCCGCCGCGCTCCAGAACACCGCCGACAGGTCCTGCGCGGCGATCAGTCCGCCGAGGGCGCTGCCGACGATCTTGCCGCCGCCGAGGACGATCATCGCGTACAGACCCTGGGCGGTGTGCCGGATCTCGTCGGGCGCGTACCGGTCAAGGATCACCCGGCCGGCCACCATCGACACCACGATGACCAGCCCGTGCAGCACCTGCGTACCCACGACGATGCCGACGGTCGGGATCGCGGCGAGCAGGGCGACCCGGACCGCCATCCCCGCCGCGCCGAGCACCATGAGCCACCGCCAGCCCAGCCGGGCGACGAGCCAGCCGAACGCCGCCATGTAGCCGAGCTCCAACGCCACACCGAGGTTGGTGATCAACCCGATCCAGCGCGGCGAGAGGCCGACGACCTCGGTCGCCTGGAGCGGATAGAACGCGAAGTACGCGCTCATCGACGCCTGCAGCAGGAACATCGAGGTGATGAAGACGACCGTCGTACGCCGGCACAGCAGGCGCCCGGCCGCCCGCGCCAGCGCCCGCATGTCCGTCCGTCCCGCTGCCGGCGTCGGCGTCCGTCCGGCCGGGGCGCCCTGGCCGCCCGGGCCGCCGCCCGGTAGCGAAGCGGCCGAGACCGAAGCCCGGCGCCGGCTCGGCAGGAACAACGCCGCCGCCAACCCGAGCACGGCGAGCCCGCAGGAGAGCAACGGGAGGGAGTCCAACGCGTCGCCGTCGACGAGGACGAAGTAGAGGATCACGCCCGGGACCATGAAGCCGAAGGTCCCCCAGAACCGCACGCGGTGGTACTTCACCTCAGCCAGCGCGGGAATGGTCCGTTGCGACGTGAAGAAGATGCCGTCCAGCAGCGGCCGGGTGGGCTCGCGGACGAGGCTGAACGCCGCGTACACGATGAGCAGCCCCCAGAACCCGCCGACGAACGCGAACACCAGCAGCGCCACCGACGAAGCCGCGAGCATCGTGACGAGCAGCAGTTCGGCGCGGCCGTAACGGTCCGCGAGCACCGTCAGCACCGGTGGCGCCACGATGGCGGACACGCTGGCGGCCGCCATGACGAAACCGATCTGGCTCGCGCTCAGCCCATGAGCGTACGCAAGGAAGAGCGACAGGAACGGCAGCAGCGCGCCGTCGACCGCGTACAACGTGGCGTAGGTCGTGTTGGTCGCCACGAGCGGATGGGGATGGTGCCACGGGAAGCGGGAGCCTCGCCAGCCGGCGGACCGGCGCGGCCGGTCTGGCGGTGATGACGGGTCGGTCGCGGGACGTGAGCCAGGGGTGGAGCTTCGGTTGGTGGCTGGCAAGCGGGTTCCCATCTCGTCGCACGCGGCGCCTCCACCGTGCCCCGGGCGGCGCGGAATGCCCACTGGGATGCCGGAATCCGAGATGCCGCCGGCCGGAGGTGACCGTGAGCGGCCAGGCCCGAGTCTCCCGCCGCGAGCGGGCTAGGCCGGCGGGAGCCTGGCGATCACACCGATCTCCAGGGCCGTCCAGATGGCGCCGTCGGGCCCCACTGTGATCCCATGTGGCTCCGATCCCGCGGTCGGCAACGGATGTCTGTCGACCTGGCCCGCCGGCGTGATCCTGCCGATCCTGTTGCCTGCCCATTCGGTGAACCACGCGTCGCCGCCTGCGTCGACGGTGACGGCATGCGGGCGCGCCTGCCGGTCGGGGAGCGGGAACTCCTCGATCGTGCCGCCTGGACTGATCCTGCCGACTTGGCCAGCGCCGATCTCGACGAACCACAGGGAACCGTCCGTCGCACTCGCGGCGATGCCGACCGGCGCGGCGTCGGCGGTGGGGAGCGGGTGGAAGCTGATGGTGCCGTCGGTGGTCTCGATCCGGCCGATCGCGTGCGCCTGGTTCATCGTGAACCACATCCCGCCGTCAGCACCTGCCGCGATCGCCGACGGGAAGGTACCGGTCATCGGGAGTGGGAACTCGGTCACCTCACCGGTGGTGGTGATCCGCCCGATCCGGTCGGCGTTGATCTCGGTGAACCAGACTGCGCCGCCCAGGGCCGGCCGCGAGACCGTACGGGCCGGCCTCCGCCGTCAGCACATCGAACGAACGCACCTCGCCAGTCGTCGTGATCCGCCCGATCCGATGGCGTTGGTACTCCGTGAACCACAGGGCACCGTCCGGCCCGGCGACGATGACCGTCGGCGCGCCGGTGGCCGGTTCCAGCGGGTACGACGTCACCTCGCCGGTGGTGGTCATCCGCCCGATCCGGCCGGCCCTGACCATCGTGAACCAGAGGGCATTGTCTGGTCCGGTGGTGACGGCGTAGGGGCCGGACTCACGATCGGGTACGGCGTACTCCTCGATCGACACGGCCTGTGGCATGAGGTGTTTCTCCTATGTCCTTGTCCCGCCGGGGTTCACGCCCCGCGCTTCGGTTCAGGTCCGGCACGGCGTGCATACCAATCCGCACCCGCGGGAACGGTCACATCATCCTGTCCCGTGGGGGGAGCCCAAAATGCCGACCGGTACACGAGTTATACCTGCGCTGTTCATCGCGGCCTCGGCCGTCGCTGTCATTGTGACCGGAATATTCGAGAGGACCGCCATCCTCGCGGTCGCCGGTAGCTGCACCCTCGGCCTCGTCCTCGTCCAGGGATGGCGCCAGAACCGTTCGGTGATGGCCCGCCTGGCCAGGATGGAACGCAAGGCCGCCGCCGAACGCAAAGCCGCCGCCGAACGCAGGAACCCAGACGGTTCCAGCGCGACCGCGGTGGACGAGACGGTGAGCGAGATCCGCAGCGACCTTCGACGCGTTCGCCAGGACCAGTTGCAGATCGCGGGTCGCCCGACCACCTGGCAGGAGCAGGCGTCGACGGTGATCTCCCGCCTGGACCGGATACAGGAGCAGGGCGACGCGGCGACCACCCAGGTGAGAGCGCTCTCAGACTCGGTGAACGCGCTTCTCGGGCGGCCGGCGGAGCTGCGTTCGTTCCTCGACCGGCCCGCTCGCTCCGGCGCGGGTGCACACGCGAGTGGCGGCGCGCTCACACTGGACACCCTCGTTCCTGGCGAGCACACGTTCCGGACCGTGGTGTTGCAGCCTGGTCGGGCGTCCGTGGTGCTGGTCGTGGACGAGCTCGATCCGCATCGTTTCGACGACCTCGGGACCGCCCTCGCGACCGGTCTGGCCGCAGCGGAGAAGCTGCAGCGTCCGCTGCGCGTCGTCGCGCTCACACTCGCGCGGCCGCGCGACGAGGTGACCGGACACCTTCGTACGTGGGTGACGGAGAACACCGCATCGAAGTTCCAGGCCGGCGATGTCTCCGTGACGCCCGGCGACGCGGTCGCGGAGGAGCCCTTTGATCCCACCGACGCCTGGATCGTGACGAGCTGGCGAACCGCGCATGCGTTGTCGGCCGCGTGCCACAACGAAACCGTGTCACCGGAGCAGGTCATCTACCTGATCCAGGACTACGAACCCGGTCTCCTGGGCTGGGGCAGCGACCACGCGCTCGCCGTGGAGACGCACCGGCAGGGTTTCCACTCCCTGGTGAACACCCGTCCGCTCGCCGAGGCGCTGACCAAGCAGACAGGTACGCCGATCGACGCGGACCACATCTTCGGCCCCACCCTCGACACGCCCCGACTCCAGGATGCGGCGCGGGCGTGGAAGCCGGGCCAGGGCAACGAAGTGCGAGTCCTCTTCGAGAGCCGGCCGAGCCAGGCGCGCACGATGTTCTCGCTGGGAATTGCCGCACTGCAGCGCTGGGTCGGAACTCTCGAGGACTCCAGCGTCCAGCCCGTCATCTATTCCGCGGGTGAACCGCACACCCCGGTGGACCTCGGTGGCGGCCATGTCGTCGAACCGCTCGGTCACCTCTCGCCCGACACCTACTACGACCTGCTGTCACGGGTCGACATCGGGCTTGGCCTCATGCACAGCCCGCAGCCCGGACGGTTCGCGCTCGAACTGCCGATGGCGGGGATTCCGACGGTCTCCAACACGTTCGAGTCCTTCCGTACGGAGTGGGTCGACGGGTTGTACCTCGGCGCGGCCACGCCGTCCGGTATCGCCACGGCGCTGGACGAGACGGTCCGCCGGAGCCGGACGCTCGCCGCGCACACGCCCGCGTCGGCGGACATCGATCTGGGACGGCCGTTGGAGGAGGCACTCCACAGCATCCTTGGAAAGCGCTCATGGTGAATGGCAACGTCGCGACCGCGGTCAACGGCTTGACGGCGGCCAACGACTCAGACGTGACATCGGACCTGGCGTCGGACGTGACACCGGAGGTGACCCGGGACGGGGCACGGGACGGGGCACGGGATGCGACACGGGATGCGGCACAGGACGCGGCACGGGATGCGCCACCGGACGTGCCGGCGACGAGCGGCGAGCTCACCGACGTGAACGGTGACTCGACGCCCGGTCGGTCGGGCACGGCCACCCCGACCGATCCGGTCGCGGCCGAGCTTGCCAGCCTTCGCCACAGCCTCGACCACGCCGTCGACCTCTACGAGGGATACCGCGAGTCCGCTGCCGAACGGGCCCTGAGGATCACCCAACTGCTCACGGATCTGGACGAACGCGAGACCAGGCTGGCGCAGCTGCGCTCGGAGGTCCAGCAGAGCAGCCGCGAACATCAACAGCAGTTGGCGGCAGCGGTACGTCGCTATCGGAGCCTCCGGCAGCGGCGCGGCGTCCGGCTCGCTCTGCGACTCGCCGCCGCGGTCAAGCGGGTCCGCGGGCCGAGTGGCCGGTCTCCGGGAAGCTGAACGATGGTGACACAGCCGCTCACGACCGGACCCGGAACCACAGCTGCCGGCCAGCACACCGCACGCGCCGCGGAGGTCCGGTCAGGAGAACACCTTCCTGGCGTGGACATCGAGGGACTGCTCTCCCGACTCCATTCGGCACCGGAGACCACCGTCGTGGTTCCGGTCCACAACGGCGGGCCGGCCGTTGAACGCTGCCTGGCCGCGCTCGTCAGGCACACCCGGAACGCCAGGCTGGTCGTGATCGACGACGCCAGCACCGATCCCGAGGTCCTGAAGGTCCTTGCTCACTACGCATCGTCCGGTGCGCTCGAGCTGGTGCGTCACGACGACAACCAGGGGTACACCAGGACGGCCAACCATGCGTTCCAGCTGTCGACACCGGCCGACGTCGTGCTGCTCAACAGCGACACCGAGGTCGGACCCTGCTGGCTGCAACGCCTGCGATGGGTCGCGTATGCCAAGGACTACGTGGCGACGGTCACCGCCGTTTCGGACAACGCAGGCGCGATGGCGGTGCCGGTACCCGGCAGGCCGAACGCCTGGGGGGATCACCTGCCCTGGGAGGAGGTCGCCCGCTTCGCGACCTGGAACCTGCACCCCTGGTCGATCGAGGTGCCGACCGGCAACGGCTTCTGCATGTACGTACGCCGTGCGGCGATCGACACGGTCGGGCCGTTCGACGCCACCGCATTTCCACGCGGCTACGGCGAGGAGAACGACTGGTGCATGCGGGCAAGGGAAGCCGGCCTCACGAACCTGATCGCTCCGCACGTGCTCGTCCGGCATGCCAGGGCCCAGTCGTTCGGCAGCGCCCGCGACGATCTGGTCCGTGCCGGCCGCGCCGTCATCGACCGTCGTCATCCCACGTACACCGATGAGGTGCGCGGGTGGATGGCCGGCCCGGAGATGACCGCCATGCGGCGCGAAGCCGCGGACGTTCGCCGCACGATCGCTGCCCGGACCGAGGTACGACCGCGCCGGCTCTACGTCCTGCACCGGGGTGGCGGCGGTACACCCGCGACCAACCGAGACCTGCTCACCGAGCTGGAACCCTTCCAGGATTCGTACCTGCTGGAGAGCAGTGGCGGGACCGTCGACCTGTCGCGGTGGGAGAACGGGGCCACCCACCGTGTCCTCACCTGGCGCCCGGACGCACCATTCTCGGTCGTCGACTCATGGCGACTCGACTACGCGACATTTCTGGTCGACGTCCTCATCGGTCTCGGGTTCGAGACCATTCACGTCCGGCACCTCATCAAACAGCCACTGACCACACTGCCGCGGGTGGCACGCCTGCTCGGAGTTCCCCTCGTCCTGTCGACGCACGACTTCTACTACGTGTGCCCGACGGTGCATCTGCTCGACGAGCAGGACCGCTACTGCGGTGGCAGCTGCACGCCGGGCGACGGAGCATGCCGGCTACCCACGGGATTCGTCATGGGCGTGCCGCCGCTCAAACATCAGTGGGTGAACGAATGGCGGCGCCGCGCGACCGATGTGCTGATGTCTGCCGACGCCGTTGTCGCGACGACAGAAAGCGCAGCGACGGTCTATTCCACCGTGTTCGGCGAGAAGTTCAAGGGCAATCTGCGCGTGATCGAGCATGGCCGCGATCTCGGCCCTGAATGGGCTCCCGTCCGAGAGTCGGATGAGCGACTGCCCGGTCCGTTACGGATCATGGCGCCGGCAAACTGGGCCGCCCACAAAGGGATCGAGTACCTACGGGAGCTCGCCCGACGCGTAGGTCCCGTCGTCGAATGGCACATCATAGGGCAACGCAGTGAGTTCCTTGGTGATGTCGGGATCGCTCATGGAGAGTACGGCCGCGAGGGTCTACGCCCGCGTGCCGAGGCGATCGATCCCGATCTCGTCGGGCTCTTCTCGATCTGGTCCGAGACGTACTCACACACCTTGTCGGAAGCGTGGGGTCTTGGTATCCCGGTGGTCGCCACCGATGTGGGAGCGGTTGCCGATCGCGTACGCCGCCACGGCGGTGGGGTTCTCCTGCCCCTGGACCACCTCGACGATGCGGCGCGGATCATCACCAGCCTCGCCGGCAGTCCGGCGAAGGTGGCAAGCACACTGCGACCAGTGCCACGGGAGAGCATCCGGAGCCGGCGGACTATGGCCGACGACTATCGCCAGCTGTACGAAGAGGTGACCCGGGGTGGGCCGGTGCCGTCAGCGGCTTATATCGTACGTGGCCGCCCCGACGCCCATGCAGCGTCGACCCACGTGCGGATCCTGCCGCGGATCGCCCACCAACGGTCCCGGCAGCGTGCCATGTGGCGGATGGTGGATCCCTCGGACCTGATCAACGGAGCGGACGCGACGCCGTACCACGTCTGTCTGGTCCAAAGGGACGCGCTGTCGCCGGAGCTTGTCGAGCCGTTCTTGGAGACCATCGAGAAGTCGGGGATCCGGCTGGCGGTCGAGATCGACGACGACTTGTCCAGCCGCACGGCGCGGGCGCACCTGATGCGGGAGGGCTACGACAGCGAACGACTGGACGGCGTTGTCCGGCTCCTGACCGCAGCCGACGTCGTGGTCACGAGTACCGACTCGCTCGCGACATCCCTGTGGGAGTTGACCGACCGGGTGGTCGTCGTACCCAACTGTCTTGATCCGCGGCTGTGGCGGAGCGAGGTCACTGCCCTGCCGCCGCCCGCGACGGACGAGGTGCGGATCCTCTACATGGGCTCGAAAACGCACGGCGAGGACCTGCGGTTGCTGCGTGAGGCCGTGCCCGCCGTCGCAGGCGTTCTTCGCCAGAACGTCGTCCTCGAGGTTGTCGGGATCACCGAGCCGGCGCAGGACGAGTCGTGGTTCCGGCGGTTCCCCATTCCACCGGGTGGCGCCAGCTATCCCAGGTTCGTTCCATGGCTGCGTACGCACGCTCACCGGTGGTCGGCCGCGGTCGCCCCCCTCGTGGAGAGTTCGCGTAGTGGCGCCAAGAGCGACCTGAAACTGCTCGAGTACGCCATGCTCGGCCTGCCGACCGTCGCCTCTCACGTCGGTCCGTACGGCAACGCCGGGCACCTTGCCCGCCTGGCCAGCAACGACTGCGCGTCGTTCGCGAGTGCACTCGTCTCGGTTCTCCAGAACCCGATCGCCGCCCAGGTGCAGGCCGGAAGGGCGCGCGACTGGGTGATCGCCCATCGGATGCTGACCGACGCCGGCGTCGACGCGTGGTGCGATGCCGTCCTCGGCTCCATTGGCGTGGCGCCAGGATCGGGCGGTCCGGCTTGAACGGTCGCACCGGGCAATCGGCATTCGGCGCCTACGCAGGTCCCACATCTGAGCGTCCCGACCAGGAGAAACCATGAGCCTCTGGGCCGACTTCCTGACCAACGATCAGCGAAGCATTCATAAGTGGACGCACTACTTCCCGGCCTATGAGCGCCACCTGGAGCGGTTTCGCAACCGGTCAGTGGCAATGCTCGAGATCGGTGTCGGTAGTGGCGGCTCGTCGCAGATGTGGCGGCGCTTTCTCGGCCCGTTCGCTCAGATCGTCGGCATCGACTGCCGGCCGGCCTGCAAGGAGTACGAGTCGGACCAGATCGCCATCCGCATCGGCGATCAGGAGGATCCCGAGTTCCTCAGCCGGCTGCTCACCGAGTTCGGGCCGTTCGACATCGTCCTCGACGACGGCGGCCACCACATGAGCCAGATCGCCGCGACGTTCAACCATCTCTATCCCACCGTGCCCGTTGACGGCATCTATCTGGTCGAGGACCTGCACACCGCCTATCTGCCGGCGTTCGGCGGCGGGCTCGGATCGCCGGACAGCTTCGTCGAGAAGGCCAAGACACTGATCGACCAGTTGTACGCCGGTCAACGTGGCGCTCCCCCGGTCACGGATTTCGGCCGGTCGACGCTCTCCATGCACTTCTACGACAGTCTTCTGGTCTTCGAGAAGGGTCGCCACCTCGGCAAGCGGGCCTTTCAGACCGGCGCGAACACGGCGCACTCGAATGTGTCCGCCTACAACTGCAGGCCAGTCTGAGCATTCCGCAATTCCTGCACCTTCGCCTGCAGCTTGCGTACCTGGGTGTCGCGCTCGTCGAGCCACCGGGCGATCGTGGCGTCCGTCCGAGTGCGGACCTGTCGGCGACTCCTGACGCCTTGGCTCAGCGGGTCTCACGCCGGGCGGAGGTATGGCGTTGCTGTGGTGACCTTCCACCGCTCGGACATTCCATGGCCGGAGTCGAAGTACGCCACGGCCCGGCCACCACGCACGCTCGCGGTCTCGACATGCAGTCTCACTGTGTCGACGCCGTTGATATCAAGCCCTTCCGCTGGGAGTTGCAGCACGAACTGAGGATCGGTGCCGAGGGCCTCATACACGGTTGCCCGCGGAGCACTGCGCCGATGTGCCACCTGCCGGCTCGGCGTGAGTCCAAAGCGGCCATCCCCGCTGACGATGATCGTCCGATCATTCAGGGTGAGCCACACGCGGCCCAGGACGAACGTCCCAGATCTGTCGGTCGGATCGATACGCAGCCGCAAAAGACCGGCAGCCGGGATTTCGAAGGTGATGGTAGGCAGGTCGCATTCCTCTGGCGATGTCCGACGGAGCCGGATCCCTTCACTATCGCAAACTAGATCGGTGATGTTGGTGAGGTACGCAGGCTGGACATCAGCGCCTTCACGAAGTGCAATGAACTGTCCAGTCATCAAGATCTGCATCGCCAGCAGGCTGAGGATCTCCTTGGCGTGGGTGACTCGCACAACCGCGGCGCGATCGTTCATGACCTTCTCGAGCCGGTCACGGTCGACGATGTCGAAGAGTCCAGACTGCGGCGAGTCCAGCAGGACGGCTCGGATCTCGTCCCAGCCCTGGTCGAGAAAATCCCACTGCCAGGTCACCATGTTCTGGCTCCTGACCTCGTTACGAGGCTTGAACGCAGACGCGGCCTTGAGCCCTGCCGCCTCGAGGTGGGGGTCGAGACGAGGGTCCCACCGAGTGGAAAGGAATGGCAGTTCCACCAGCTTTGGATTCACCCGCCGGAGGACCTCGAAATGTATTCTGCACGTCTTCCGCTGGTCCGACCCTCCGCGGAATGCAGCTTTGGCAGTATCGAAGTGGATCAGTGGAAACAACCGGGACATGGCATATGTGTTCGCCGCCAGGATTCCGCACCAATATGGCATGCGGTTTCGCATATGGAGGACATCAATCAGGTCATCGAGGTCTCGACCTTCCCGATACCAAGATTCGACGGTGGATCGCATGGCCTCTTGCTGTGCCATGGTTACGTCGATGTGCTGTACGTCGAGAGGATCCGTCCGCTGTTGATAGTTGGCGAAGAGCGTGACCGCTTCGGAAAGATTCGTTAGTTGGATGCCGTTGTGCGACCGCACCGCCCGGGTCAGCGCTGCTGCGCCCCAGCCGTGCAACTCGAGAATGCTGGTGGTCGCTGGGTCGCCGCCGCCGTCCCATGGGCAGACCGAGCCCTCGAACCGGAAGACGTGATACCGCAACCGCCACCACGCCTTCTCCAGGTCGAATTGCTCAGGGTTGGTCACCTGTGCTCTATGTGGTACGCCGGCCACCGCCGCGACGTGTTGGGCGACCTCGACCTCCGGCGAGCCCTCCCGCCCATAGGTAAAGGTGTCATCCACACGGTCGATGAGGCCTGAACCGATGGCCAGGCCCAGGACAAGACGAGTGTCCTTCCCACCGGTCAGAGACATGGTGAGCTTCTGGAAGGGCAGTGCAGACATCGAACGAGTGTGCTCGAGCAAGCCTTCGGTGATCTCGTCGTAATCGGCCGGCGTCACCGGCGCACGCACGCCGTCCCAGACCTTTGGAAGCTCAACCGTGCGGGTGACCTCCGCAGTCGACTGCAAATAGGTCCCCGGCTGGAGGAGCTTGACTCCCGCGAAAACCGTGTCGGCACCGATGATGTTCGCCTGCCCCGGGAGCCACGAAAGCGCCGCGTAGTTGAACGCAATATTGTCCTGGCACCTGGCGACGCGTGCAAGCAAGAGCTGCCGATTCGACACGGCGCAGACGTCATCGTCGTCGAGGAAGAAGAGAGGCGTGTATCCGGCGTAGTCGCTGAAGGCGGTGAAGCTTTCCCCGTCGACGTAGGTGAGATTGTATGTTCCCCGAACTCGACGGAACACTTCCTCAGTTTTCATGCTCGACAGGTGGGTGCGGAGCGCGGCGGCCCATCGTCCGGAGCGCGCAGGCGCCGGCATGAGTGGTGTGCCGTCGTACAGCAGGACTCCGTTGCCGTCGACGTCCACGTGATCCTTGCCTACGTAGCCACCTACCTCGGTGCTTTCGGCTGAGAACACCAGCACGTCACCGAAGCGGTAGTAGTGGATGCGGTCTGGCTCGAAGGGGATGAGACCTTCGGCTCGGCTGAGCATGCGCTGCAGAATGTGGCGCCGCGCCCAGTCCGACTTCATCCGGACGACCAGGTACTTGTTCATCGGATTCCTTCAGAGCTGAGTGGAGCATCCCCCGCGTGATCCTGCACTTCGGAGTTTCTGCGGTCTCACTTCATCTGTCATCGGCCTGGGCACTGAGCACCTGGTCACCGGCCACCAGCGGTCCCTGCACCTGATGCGACCGCAGAAGCTCCTCGACCGGTTCCGCATCGATACTCCACACTCGCTCGGCCTTGGGGAGGCGGAAGTCGATCGTCCCGCCAAACACGATCCGCAGGTCATGCCCGAGTGCGGAGGCGATCAGCGTGTCATCGCGGAGGAAGAAGTTGCGGGGCGCAAGAACGATGTTCGAACCACCTGGCGGCTGGAAGCACGCGAGGTACATCTGGCTACCCACACATCCGGCCAGCGACCTGGCCCCCGCGGCCAGCTTCAACTGCTCCTCGATGGCCAAACGGTCCGGCCGGACGACTTCCCAGCCAGCACACCGAAACGCCTGCTCGAGCTGCTGCTCATTGGACACAGGGCGGTTCTTCACACCGGACCGGGAAAGGAACACCCGACGCTCCGGCGTCCCGGAATTCAGGGCAACGCGGCTCCACACCTCGGACTGCGCAGAAGTGATCCAGCGGTGACTGCGCATCGCAACTCCGGGCACGATCAGCCGTTCGACCACGTCCCACGCGGACGCGTGAACGATGTGCTCGGACGGCACGCCAGCCCGGACAAGGAACTCTCGTGCATAGGCATCGATCCGCGGCTCGTAGGTCAGGAACCGCACAGAGGCTCGCAGTTCTGCGGATAGATAGGGCAATACCCACGCGCGGGTGAGACCTTCCAGGATGCTGTGACCAAAGTGGGTGTGCACACTGCCGAGCAGGACGTAGGTACCGTCGAGGCACCTGCTCGAGGGTGGCGCATTGACGATCCAGCCTGATCCCTCGGCGCAGAGCAGGTCAGCGGAGAGGGTCCAGTGACCATCGAGAACCCCGCGGGAGCACGGCAGAATTCCGCCGCTGGAAGTCAAGAGCAGTTGGCCGCTCTGGTGACGTCCCCAGGCAAGCTCCCGGATGCTGCCGCCGAAGACATGCGCGTCTTCGAGACACCACAGCGACGGCAGGCGTGGCGCCTCGTCCTCCCACAAGTCCGGGACACTCAACCGGTGCGCGCCGCACCGGTCAATCGGGCCGTCGTCGAGCACACGGACAACGTCGCTCGGGACCGGTGACGGCACTTCGCGGATGCCGTCGACCCGGTAACGAACTGCCTCACCCTGGAAATGATCTGCACTCAGCCCGCCTCGGCCGATGGGAACTGGCCCCGCGTCGACCTGAGCCTGGTAGGCCCGAGCAGGAGCCTGCCGCAACGCTGTCACCTCACCCCAAGGACGTCAGCACGTACGCCGCCCCGCCTGGCGTGACTAGGAGTCCAGCGCGCGCCACAGCCGAAGGTCTGGTGGCGAAACACCGAACCCTGACCGCGAGCCAAGCAAGGGCCGACTACGTTAGGTATGCGGAATCTTACGTGCCGTTACCTATATCCGGCAGCGGATCCGTCATGAGTATTTGCCAATTACTCCGGCGCAGAACGGCAGTCCATTCCTGGCGACACGTTCGACGACTTCGCCCGTTGCGACGTCACATCGGCTCTCCGCGACTCACGATCAGGACCAGCGAGCCGTCGAACGCTGGCTGGATGCGCAGGTGCCCGTACTTCCGATCCCAGGTCCCGTCGGCAAGGTCGGACGCGAGACGCTCTACATAGCTGGCCGCAGTCGGCTCGTCAACAAAGCTCCACGCCGAGCAGGAGGTGCGGGCAAGCGGGTCGAGCAACATCTCGGGCCGGCCGTAGTAGGCCTCATTGAACCCGTCGACACACTCCAGCGGTATCGGGATGTTGGCGACCTCCACCTCTCCGAGAACTTCGGCAATCGAGGCAATCGACGGATAGCGGCGCGCTGACGAGGTGATGACCTGGGGTGCGTAGCAAGCCAGCCAGAAGCGGTCGAGGAGATCGGGGTCTTCGGTCATGATGACAATCGGCCCGCGCGCCACGCGCCGCATCTCGCTCAGACCCGCCGCAACGTCGCTCCACTGATGGATGCTGAACGTCGTCATCGCCGCATCGAACGCCTTGTCCGGGAACGGAAGATCCTCAGCCATCGCGTCGATGGCCGGTGGCAGGTGGGACGGACGCTGTGCCCGCATGGACGCGGACGGCTCGACCGACGTCACGTCGCGATCGGTCGGCTCGTAGGAACCGGCGCCCGCGCCAACGTTGAGGACTGTCCGGGCGCCCCCGATCGCCTCGACAATCGCGGCCGCAAACCGCGGATCCGGTTGCCGGTAGGTCGAATAGGCGACACCGATCCGTCCGTAGTTCGTGTCGCCAGCACTGCCGTCCTCGTGTCGACGGTTCATGACCATCTACATCGCCTCCGACGCTAGGGAGTGGCCCGCCATCCAGCATCCGGCGGCGCTCGTTCAGCTTCCCCTTCGGACACACCGAACTTTACAGTTCGCACACGGGGCCGTACGGTGTGTAGTCTACGACCTCCAATGGTCAAGCATTCAACCCCAGGTTTCGGAGTAGCTATCGTGGAAGTCTGGTCCGGTGTTTACGACGGCTTGTCAGCCCTCCTGTCGGAGCGGATGGGCTACGACGGGCTTTGGCTAGGCAGTCTCAGCGCAGCGGTCGGGATGTTGGGAGTCCCCGACGATGGTCGAATTGGCGCCGATCGCATGGCTCAACTTGCCTCGGAGATTACCAGTATCACTGCGACGCCAGTGTGTGTCGACATCGAGAATGGATATGGACTGCAGGGCGACCACATAGACCGCTGCGCGGAGAAACTCTACAGCTCCGGCGCACGAGGGGTCTGCATTCAGGATGCGCTGGGGCCGCAGCAGAACAGCTTCTTGAGTACGCACCGCGGCCTTACCGATGTAGCCGTGTTCGAGGAGACGCTATCTCGATGGGCCAAGTGCGCCTCGGTAGTGGGCGGGAAAGTATATGCACGCACCGAAGCTCTCATCGAGGGTTTGTCAGAGGATGAAGCGTACAGGCGGGTGGAACGCTATCTGGACGCGGGCGCAGACGGAGTAGTCGTTCACTTTCGCAAGGACCCAGAGGCGGTGCTGCGCGTCGCCCGTAGGTCGCCGTTTGCACACAAACTCATCGTGATCCCGACGGCTGCGCCGGACGTCCACTTTGCAGAATTTGCATCGGCTGGTTTCGGCATCTGTGTCGTCGCGAACGTAGCGCTTCGTACGGCCTACAGAGCCATTGACCTGGCCCTCCAGGAGACCCTGAGCGAGGGACGACTTTCCGAGGCGTTGCGCAACGGAGGGTCGATTGAGGATCTGCACCAACTGGTCTCCAGGTAGTCGTTCCATCGCCCAACCCGCGGAGGTGCACGCAGCGTGAGCGGCGAGGATCGGTGTTGCATTGCGGGCGTGAACATATCTGCTACTAGAGCAGAACCCGGGCACAGGTGGATACTGACCACCTCAGGCCATGCCCAGCCGATGGGGGTTGGTGGCCGATGACTATGGTTGACGGTGAGGGCAGAGAGTCGGTAGGAATACTGTCTCCCGTCTCGCCTATCCTCGCGCGCCTTCTTCGCAGTTGCTCCTTTGAAGTTCACGAGCGATATTCAGCAACTGAGGCAGTCTTTGATGAGGCGGAAGTCCAACGTGCGCAATGCATAGTAGTGCGAAGTACTCTGGCGATAGATCGAGCTGCACTTATGAGATTGCCTGCATTGCGCCTCATCGTACGCTCTGGCTCTGGGCTAGATAACCTCGACCTGGAAGCTATTCGCGACCACAAGGTAGTACTTCAGCGTCTGGGATCCTCCAAATCCGCTCGGTCCGTTGCGGAGCTGGCTGCCGCATTCACTATCGCCTTACTACGCCGGATACCCGTCGTGTCTGCCGGAGTCGCGGACGGACGTTGGCTCAAGGAAGAGTCGCTCGGCGGAAATCTGGCGGGCAGAACTGTTGCCATCTGGGGGGCTGGAGAAATTGGCACGGCGGTTGGCCATCTCTTCGGCGACCTTGGCGCTGAGGTCGAGTACGTGAGGCACCACCATGACCCTGGCGCTAGTCGTAGAGCGTCACTGTGGGCATGTGGAATAGCGGACATTCACATCCTGGCCCTGCCACTCACGGACGAGACCAGGCAGTTGATCAGCGATGACCTATTGCTCGCGATGAGGCCGCGCAAACCGATCCTGGTCAACCTGGGACGCTGGGACGTCGTTGACTTTCATGCGGCACTTTCAGCACTCGACGAAGGGCTCATCGGCGGTTTGGCTGTTGATCCAGTAGAGAGAAAGAATGTCGCCCAAGACGGCTCGGTTCTCCGATGCCGTGACCAAAGTGGACTGGCTCGAAATCTCATTCTTACACCACACATTGGTGCTATGACGCAGGAAGCCCAGGATGCGCTGGCTCGGCAGGCATATGAGTGCATCTACAAGGAGTTCCGAATCGGCCAGCCCTCGGACGCCTAATTTGTCATCCTGCCGGAACGACGAGCACTACACGATCGCGCAAGTCGCCTGAACTGGAGCTCTTGACGCAGGTCAGATGAGGACGTGCGGTGCGGGATCGCCGTGGAACGCCACCTGGCCCGAACGCAGCAACTCCTCGTCGCTGATCTTCCATGTGTGCGTACGCGGGTCACTTCTTCTCACAGCGACGAAGTTGAACCGGTCCGCGGAGTAGATGCTCGTGCCGTCTGCCCGGAGCCGCCGTAGCAACTCGGTGTCCACTTTCGCCGGCAGGTCGGCGAAACGGTACGTGCGCAGCAGATCCCCGTCGACGACGAGGGTCGCGCCCTTGACGAGATCTACCCCGGTGTGCTCCTGATGGGCGAACCGCAGGATGGTCACCCCACTCCCCCGGAGCTGAACGTAGTGGGCCCCCTTGCCGACCACCGCCGCGTCGGTGAACGAGAAGGCGTTCATCGCATCGCCCAGGTATTCGGCGCCGTAGAGGTCGTCGTCATCCATCTTGGCGATGTAGCGTCCGTCCGCCGCCTCGATACCAAGGTTCAGGCAACTGCCGAAGCTGCGTGCGGCATCGGCACGGAGCACCACGACATTCTCGACTCCGGCATCCCGCGCCTCCCTCTCGACCGCTCCGGGTTCCCGATCGACACCGTGCAGGACGAGGACCAGCTGGAGTGGCCGGTACTTCTGCCGGGCCACCTGGCCGAGGGCGTGGGAGATCTGGTCGGGCCGGTTCGTACACACCACCACCGACACCGACCGATCCGGCGGCTCCCTCCGCAGCCCGACCGCGTCCAGCACGGTGTCGACCCGATGTCCGTACGTATGCCTGGCGAAGACCTCTCGCATCGCCAGGTGGCCACGCCGGGCCCGCAGAGCACTGTCGTCGAGCAGGTCCTTGAGGGCTTCCGAGGTGTCCTCCGGCGAGTCACTCACCCGGATGAGGTCGCCGAAGGTCTCCTCCAGCGCGCGGGACGGACCGGAGATGACGGGTGTCGCACAGGCGGAAAGTTCGAAGACCCGCCGGGCGCACATCGTCGGCGACTCCGTGACCGAGTTGACGTTGAGGAACACCTGGTACGCCTTGTAGGCGCTGAGCATGCGCGGGTACGGCAGAGACCCGACCACCTGGTCGGCGTAGGCCGACGGGAACTGCAGTTTCGGGTCATTCGCCCGCCTCGTGAAGATGTGCAGGCCGTATTCGCGGGCGGGTGAGAGAACCGCCTCCATCTGGGAGACCCGGCCCCGATGCTTGTTCGTGTAGTACGTACCGGCAAAGGCCACGGGGTGCCGGCGACCGCCGGGAACGGACACGGGGTGGTGGATGCGGGGTTGTGCCGCGAAGGGCAGCACGCCGACCCGGTTGTGGCCGAGGATCTCCTGGTAGAGCGGTATGCGGTCGGCGTCGACGGTGAACACCTGGTCGAAGAGTCTGGCCGTCTCGAGGAACCGGTAGAAGTGCGGTGGGTCCTCCTTGTTCCAGAAGACGGTGGGGATTCCGTGTTCACGGCACCAGGAAACCAACTCACACAGGGGTTCCCGCGGCCCCCACGACGCGTGGGTCGAGCCGCGACCCGGCGTACTCATCATGCCGGTCCATCGCCCGCCGTTGCCGGCCCATGCCGACTCGACGAAGAGCAGGTGCGGCGCACTGCGTTCGAGGACCTCGCGCCAGTCATCCGGCCCTGGTTGGACCTGGTTCCATTCGTAGGTGAACGCGGGAGCGGAGAACTCGTCGAGGATCACGGCGGCGGTGAGCTCGGGGCGGGCCACGGGGCCGGCGGGAAGTTCGACCGCGTTCGGAAGGTCGACCTCGCAGAAGTAGTCGGTCCCGTCCTCGGGTGGACCGCCGGCGACGGCAGTCCTGCTGGTTCCGTCGCCATCCGGGAGGACGGGCAGTGTCGGTGGGGCCACGTCGGCCGCTTCCTTCGCCGGCTTCTGTGGCCGCGGGAGCGGACGCAGGGCACGGGCGACCTCACGCGGCAGCCCGCCGGCCTGTGACGGTTGCCGTGCCAGGTCGGTGAGGACTTTGCCCAGGCGCCACCAACGACTCCGCTGCATGGACTCGAGCCGCCAGGTCGCATAACGCGTGTGGTACGCCTGTTGGCGCGCCCGCGTGTCGGCGACCGCGCGTTCATGCACGAGGGACTGCTGGGTTTGGAGGAGCGCGGCCTCGAATGCCGGCTGCAGGTCAGCGCTCAACTGCACTCTGTCGCGCCACGCCATCGGGCCCGGGCGCGCCACCACGCGGAAGCTGCCGTCCACCATGTCCACGGTCTCGATGCTCACGTGGCGGCCCAGCAGATCGACCAGTGAGGAGACGAAGAAGACGGTGCGTTGATCGGCACGCGCCGAGTATCCGAGCGGCGTCGTGAGGACGAGGACGCCGTCAGGTCGAAGGACCCGGACCGCCTCCGCGGCCAAGGGGTCCGGATCGGCCTGCGCCTCGATGACATCGCCCAACAGGACGCTGTGAAAGACCGCGTCCGGAACTTCGGACGTCAGCCCGTCGCCCACCTCGAACGAAAGCAGCGCACGGACGGCTTCCGGCTCCTCGTCCCTTGCCGCGTTCGCCAGGTCGACGAGGGCGGGCGCGAGGTCGATTCCGAGCGTCCTCATCCCCTGCCGGGCGCACAGGATCGAGGCCTCGCCGGTCCCACACCCGAGGTCGAGGACGTCGCCACGCGCCTGGCCGGCGAGCCAACGCACACGGCTGTCGACCTTCATCCGGACGTGACCGCGGACGCCATGTCCTGACGTACGCCATCGGGTCGCCAGTCGGCGAGGGTGCCTCGTGCGCTGAGCGCGAGGTCCTCCTCCATGCTGTGGCGTAGGTCCGCGCGGTCGTAGCCCGCCTGTCCGGACCGTCCCGCGACGAGATCGGGCCAGAACGATGCCTCCAGCACGAGCTCAGGTGAGACGGCACAGCTGCGGTCGAGCACCGGCTCCGGGACCTGTTGCGGGTCGTCGACCGCGTACGTCGTGATGATCTCGTCGTAATGCTCGGAAAGCGTTCTGTTGGCCGGATCCAGGCCGAGCACCATCACGAGGCCGGTCGGTTGAGTGTCGAGGGGAACGACCTCGAGGTCGGGTCGATAGCGCTGGAGCACCGGAATGAGCTTGTAGACGTCACCGGTCCAGTCCTTCGTGTGCCGGTCACGGGCCGCCTCGTCCACGTTGCGGGGCAACATGTCATCGAAGACGACCACACTCGACCACGCCGAATGGCGTTCGAGATTCATGAAGTCGCGCAGGGCAAACTCGAACAGGTGCATTCCGTCGACGAACGCAAGATCCACCACGCCACCGGGTAGATGATCGAATGGTGACTCGCGGGCGAAGAAGTCGTCACTGGTCTCCCTGACGAGCTGGAGATCGCAGTGCACCTCGTGCATGATCCTGAAGTTTGGATCGATGGCGACCGACGGCACGCGCGACAGGGCGAGACTGCCGCCGACATAGACTCCGATCTCGCAGTACGTACGCGGCTGGTAAATGCCGTGCAGCCCGCCCAGAAAGTCGTGACGCTTCATGGAACCTGACTTTCTCTCCCCCACCATCGGTCAACCTGAGGCGGGCAACCGCGGTGGCGATCGTAACCAAACCGTTGTTCTGAGACGTCGTTGGGCAGGGACGGTCTCTAACGCTCCCAGAGCCGGGAAGCCGCCTTCACCAGTGTTCCTGCCCTGGCGTCAAAGGAGTGTTCACGACGTATTCTCTCGGCAACCAGCAGACGATCTTCCTCGCTGGGAAAACTCTCATCGAACGGCCTCGTGAGAAGAGCGCTCAACTCCTCGACGCCGCGATAGGTGGCAATTCCCTTTCCGAAGATCTCCGCCATTCCGGCGACGTCGTCGCTGACGACACGTGCGCCGGCCGCCGTCGCGTCGAAGAGACGGTTGGAGAGGAATCCTTCCCGGCGCATGTCGCTCCAGTGGTCGTTGAGGACGACCCCGGCGGAACGGTAGGCCGCGGCGACGTCGGAGTTCGGCAGGTGGGAACCGTGAATGTACCGGGCATCCAGCAGGCCCTCCCACTGCAGCCCGTACACCGCGATGTCGGCACCAGCGTCGATGGCATCTCGCACGACGGGCCGCAGCATCCGGTGGGAGTTCCCGACGAAGAGACAGCGGTGCCCGGTGTCCGGTTGCGCGACTCCAGGGTGGAAGCGTTCCGGATCCGTGCACTGCAGGAGAGGAATGACCGGATCTTCCCGAGACTCCGACATTCGCGCCGCCCACTGGGTGCTTGCCGCGAACACCCGGTCGTACTGATCCATCTCCGCCAGCGTGATTCGATCCGGATGGCTGATCACCCAGAGAAGATTGATGCGCCCCGGCTGTGGCGACACGGGGTGTAGTCCGCGGAGGGTGAGAACGACGTCATCGAGATATGCCGTTCCGCGATGATGCGCCTCCCTCGGATCGACCACCGCGGTCTGCCCGAGCCGCTCTAGGGCGGCCGCGAGAGCGCGGGCGAAGTGGACGTCGCCCCATCGTTTGCCGGCCTCGCCCGCCGGCGCGGCGGTCTTGATCGCCCACCGCAGGGCGGGCAGGCCGCGCGCCGGGCCCTGTGACACGAGGGTGACGGGGCGGGTCAGAACGGGCCGCGCCAGCTGAGGACGGGCGGCTGCCGGCGAGATCTCCGGCCTGTAGTGGGACACCGTGAAGCCCGCGGCACGCCAGAGCCGCTCGTCTCCGCGCGGGGTGCGGCGGGACCATCGGCGCTGGAATGCGTGCGCGTTCTCCCGAGCCCGGTCGGCCGCGGTGTTCTCCTGCTGGACAACCACGCTGTCCGTCGACACGACGACCCCGGCCGCCGGCGCGTGCCGTTCGTTCCTCAGGGTTTCCCGCAAGCGCAGGCACAGGTCCACGTCCGCCCAGCCGTTCTGGTCGAGGTCGAACCCGTCGAGGGCCGCGAAGTTCGCTGCCCGGATCGCCATCGCCGCCGCCGTGACGGCAGGCACCTCGACGTGAGTGCCGACCCGCCGCGCGTCCTCCGCCGGATGGCGATCGAGGAAGTGGACCGGCAACGTACCGCGACGCGGAAAGACCATGCCAGCGCTGCGGACGGTGTGGTCCGGATGAACGAGCAGGGGCTGCGCCGCCAGGACGTCCGGCGCGTCGAGCGACCGGAGCAGGGGCGGAAGCCACCCACGCTGGACGATCCCGCTGTCATCAAGGAACACCACGACCTCACCCGTCGACTGGGCGTACGCGAGATTGCGGGTGAGTGTCGCGGGCTGATGGATGTGGTGCCGTACGACGTGGATGCGCGGGTCGGTGGCACCGGTCGCCGCGAGAATGGTGCCGACCGAGCGTCGGGACGCACTGTCCACCACGATGACCTCGAGATCTCCCGCGTCGGTCTCGGCCAGGAGCGCGGCGAGGCACTGGCGCGCACGTTGCCAGTCGCCGGTGGCCCGGACCAGGACACTCACTCGGCCCACCACTCGCTTCGTTTCCTGCGCCGTCGCTTTGGTGAGGTCGGCGTCTCGGCGGCCCTCTCTGCGTTCCCTGCCGAGCAGGAAGTCACGCGCCTCGCCCCAGGTGATCGGTGTCGGCGCGTGCTCACCATGCATCGGGACGACGGGCAGCGGTGTACCGGAGTGCGCTGTGGCGGTGAAGTGGCCCAACGGCCCATACGGATGGGATCGGGCGGCGGGCGTGGCTGCCAGATAAGCACCGCCGTCGAACCAGGGGTGGGTCGCCGTCGTCCAGTTCCTCGGGTCGCGGAGATACCTGGTCAACGGATCAACGGGATTCGTCCGCCAGCCGGTCGGATCGACGTACTCGGGTTCGAAGAGCGGATGCGGCGACAGGCCTCGGACCCGGCCGGCCCACACGTAGTGTGCTGTCGCCTCCAGGCGTGACATCGTGGTCGCGCGACCTAGCTGCCGGCTGTACCAGTGCGGATCGACCAGCCCCGACCGCGCGATCACGGCGAAGCCCACCGAGCCCTCTGCATTACCTCTGATCCGGTGAAGATCCCGCAACGGCTGAAGCGAACGAATTCGCGGGAACATTCAACCCTCCCCCACGAGGCGACAATCCCCGCTCGGCCAAGCCAATGATGGCGAGCGATCCGCAGACGGCTGGGACCTTTCCTTCCCACTCCTTCTAGACACCAATCCAATAGGCGCCCGTTCAGTTCGCTCGGTGCACCTCGTTGCCCGAGCGTGTCGCAGAGCGCGGCGCCGTACTTGGCACACACCGCCGCGAACTGCTGCCGCCATGCGTCATCGTCGAATGGCCGCCAGACCATGCTTAACATCTGCACACGACGCCGGCTCGACCCGACCTGGGTCAACATCAGCGGGGAATCGGCCTTCCTGGTCGGTCGATGACCCGACCAAACACTAGGTCTAGGTCGTAGGGATCACGGGTTGGGGTGACACCTGGCCCGGCCAGCCTCCGTGCGGGTGTGGGTCACGGGAGGCAGTCTCTGGATTGCTGAGATCTAGAGAGGGAGACTTCCCGTGACCCACGAGAACATTGTCTACGACCGTCGTGTCCGACTCATCGAGTACGCCTCAGCGCCTCCAGAGGCTGCCCATGCCACTCCGACCGAGGCGCTCGATCCTGTGGGAACCGCGCCACATCGAGTGCACGATCTGCACCGCGGTCGCCCGTGCAACGGTCTTCACGTCACGTCTGAACGTACGGAGCTACCGGCGCCTAAGCCAAGATGAGTGTGCCAAACTCAGCCTCGCCATCAACAAAACCTCCAGCTCAACGCCCTGCGCCTGAACTGTGACCGGCCCGGCGTGTGCCAAGTCAGGTAGAAAGAGGACAGCGTCGCGGCCCTACTTCCGGCATCCGCCACTGTTCCCTCCGCTCGTCGCGAGAACGGCGGCGCGGCATCCTCAACCACTCCGAGCCGCGTGCGTGCTCAAGAGGTGGCAGTGCCTGGCCGAGTCGCTGTCGATGAGCACCGGTGTTGCGTCTGGGCGAACGTGCTTAGAGCCTGGATGCAGTGGCGTTAGTACCGGTTGGCCGCAAGCTGGGATAGGCGGTGGCAGCAGGAGAACCGCAACCGTCACGGAAATGTTTGATAAGGCCGACGGCCAGCTTCTGCAGGAGCGGATTCCTGACCGCCGCACGTACCCCTCTGGAGCAGAGGACGCGGCGAGTCATTCCCTCACGGAACGGCTCCTTGACCCCTCCGGACTCGGGCAGCCAATCGGCCATCGAGCCCCTTGAGTCGAGCGCAAAAATGCTTCGCACTTCGTCTGCCAACTCCTTGGACAACGCGGGCGCCTCGGTCGTGCGGGTAGCCAGAATCTGCGCCCAGAACGGGGCAGCCAGTACCATCTCCGGGGACAGCGCGAATGCGCGCTTAAGAAGCGCCTCGGGAACTGGCTGTGGATCGGGGACCACGAACATCTTGACTATCTCTTCATAATTGCTCGATAGGACAGTATTGGCAGGATCTAGGCCTAGTATGAGTAACACGCCAGTCGGGTAGGTGTCGACCGGGACTAAGCACAGGTCGGGCCGATAGCGTTGCAGAACGGGGATAATCTTGTAAACGTCTCCGGTCCAGTCGGCCGTATACCGGTTACGAGCAGCCTCGCTTAGGCGTCGAGGAAACACATCATCGAGAACCACGACAGTTGATGCCGCCGAGTGCGCCTCGGTATTTATAAAGTCCCGCAAAACAAACTCAAATAAGTGCATCCCGTCGATGAAGGCGAGATCTACATGGGCACCGCGGAAGTGATCGAAGGGTTCACCTGATGCAAATAGAGCGTCGCTTGTAGCCCGGACAAGTTCGACTTCACAGTGGATAGGCTGCGTGACTGTGAATGAGGGATCGACTGCGACGGTGCGTGCCCGCGACAACGAAAGACTATGACCCTCATTGACCCCAACCTCAAAGTAGGTACGCGGCCGACACACGTCATGCAGCCTACTCAGGAACTCATGTCGATGCATGTCATTCTCATATCCACCTAGAGGTAACCAAAAACCCCAGATTATGGAACCCTAATATGCTTTCCGTTTAATCTCGGTGGCCCATGGTCGTAGACGCCAGGCAAGGAGAAGGCTTCATCGACACCGTCGTCAAGGCACACACCCAACCTCTTCGCGCCAGACACCCAAGGCTGGCCACCAACCTGCAACGCAGCTACCACGGTGCAGCCGCCCGCTCACGGGAAGGGCTGGCCGAGGTGTTCACCGTCACCCGGGCTCGGCGGCCTACGGCGGGCTCGCCAGAACGCTGACATCTTCAACCCGATCGAGGCGATGATCGCCATCGCCCGAACCGCCAACCCACACCGCCTCACCCGCTGGCGGGTGCTGGACCGGACCGGACTGGCGCCGGCGTGCCTAACGCCGATCAATCGTTCCGCCGCGCCAAGCGCAACAAGCAGATGCCGCACCTCGTCACCGAGCTCCACCCGACGCAAACACGAGTGGCCCGCCGTCGACAACGGCGTTGTGCCCAGGTGGACGACAAGAGTGGCGGTGACCATCAGGTCGGCACGATTACCTCGTCGCCAGGCGCAATGCCGAGGGGCCAGCGCATGGCGCGGCCCGGAATCTCATCGAGACTTGCACCATCTGTAGTCGCCCACCTACTTGTCGTGAGTATAGTGTCGGTTGATCAATCTCAAGTGATGCAATGTCGTGATCCAGGGCCGGTTGATCGACCTGGCTCTGACGGGGGAAGCATGCGATTTGGCCTGCTCAGCCAGTGGTTCGACCCTGGCATCGGGGATGGCGAGCCAGCCCGGCGTGCTCGCGCACGACTTGGCAGACCGTGGACATGAGGTCCGAGTGCTCATTGGTTATCCGACCTGCAGTAGCGGCACGACCATGGCCGGCTGCCACCTCTCACGGCCCATGGACGAGCGGACCACCAGCGTCCGGGTCCGCAGGGTCACTCTCTACCCGAGCCAGGGACAGCTCGCCGGTGCGGCGCTGCCCTGCGACGTGCCGCTCATTCGCGGCTTCGGCCCTAGCGAGCGGCTTGGTCAGCCAGCGCCGCACACTACGGAGGCTCGAACATGCACTGGCGACCTGGTGCCGTGCCATCTACAGAGTTGCGGCCCAGATTGCTCACGTCTCCCCCGAGGTAGGAGACCCACTCGTCCAGAGCGGCGTCCCGCGCGACGAGTCCCTGCACATCCCGTATCGACAGTTGCGGGCAGATGAGGACGCTCTCATTCACGGCGCATGTACTGACCTTCGGGCGGCGCCGCCGATGCTCGACAACCAGGCCGTCTTGGTCTACGCCGGCACGCTCGGTGAGGCGCAGGGAATGGAGTCCCTGATCGATGGGTGCTCCAGACTCACCGATCAGGTTCACCAGCCTCCTTGCCGTTTCCGGGGTGCGCGGGGACCTTCCCGGAAGGGGCCGCCGAACACAACTCCGAGCAACGCGCAGGCGGCCCTCTGCGAGGCCGCGAGAACTGGGGGATCAGGATGACCGGCAACCTCATGGCCGCAGCCACGGTCGGCATCACGGGCGGCACAGGGTCGTTTGGCTCGACCATGGTCGCACGTCTGCTGGAACAGGACGTGCGTGCCGTCCACGTGCTGAGCCGTGACGAGGCGAAACAAGACGCGATGCGCCGTCGATTCGGAGACTCGAGACTACGCCTATTTCTCGGTGATGTACGAGATCGGGCGAGCGTTGCCGACGCGCTGACCGGGGTCGACTACGTGTTTCACGCGGCCGCACTCAAGCAGGTACCCTCGTGTGAGTTCTTCCCGCACCAAGCAGTCCAGACAAACATCATAGGTAGCCGCAACGTCATTGAGGCTGCTGCATTCGCTGGCGTTCGCTCTGTCGTCTGTCTTAGTACCGACAAGGCTGTCTACCCGGTGAACGCCATGGGGATGTCGAAAGCTCTCATGGAGAAGACGGCACAGGCCTTCGCCCGGAACCACCCTCGCTCGTCGACGGTTGTGTCAATCACTCGCTACGGCAATGTGATGTACTCCCGCGGATCTGTAATCCCGCTGTTTGTGGAGCAGCTGCGCCGTCGTGAACCACTCACGATTACCGAGCCACAGATGACCAGGTTCCTGATGTCGTTGCAGTCGTCCGTGGAACTTGTCGAGCACGCATTCCTCCATGCCGAGCCCGGCGATCTCTTCGTACGGAAGGCGCCAGCCTGCACGGTCGATGTCCTGGCACGCGCGCTGGCGAAAATGCTTGGTCACGGTGAGCCCGAGATCAAGGTACTCGGCACCCGACATGGCGAAAAGCTACACGAGACCCTGCTGAGCCGTGAGGAGATGGTTCAGGCAGTAGACCAGGGTAGCTACTACCGCGTGCCGCTCGACGCGAGATCGCTGGAGTACGAACTCTACTTCGACCAAGGCGAGCAGAAGACGTCGGTCGCCGTCGACTACTCATCCGGCAACACCGATCGTCTGGACATCGAAAGGACGATCGAGATGTTGAAAGGCATTCCGGAGGTCCAGCGTGAGCTCGAGGGAGTGCCTGCGTGAAAGTGGCAATCACCGGCGGAGGTCGGTTGGTGTGAAGGTTGCAGTCACGGGCGCGATGGGTTTCCTCGGCTGGCATGTCTGTTGCCGCCTGCGGGCCGTCCATGGAGTGGAGCCCCTGCGCATCGGCCGTGCGGAGCTTGCCGACCAGATGCTCCTCCACGACGCGTTGTCTCGCGCCGACATCGTGCTCCACCTCGCGGGCGTCAATCGCGCCGACAGCGACGCCGAGGTTGAAGACGGAAACGTAGAGATTGCCGATCGGCTGGCCGCAGCGGTGTGCCGTCTTCGGCACCGAATGACGATTGTGAACGCCAACAGCATCCAGTCAGGAACCGACACCGCATACGGCCGGGGCAAGAGGAAGGCTGCCGCGGTACTCGCAACCGTGTGTAAGGCGTCGAGGGTGAGGTTCGTGGACGTCCGCCTACCGAACCTGTTCGGCGAGCACGGACTGCCGCACTACAACTCGTTCGTGGCGACGTTCGCCGCCGAGGTGGCCGCAGACCGTCGCCCAAGCGTTACGAACGACCGCGAGATCCCGTTGCTGCACGTCCAGGACGCGGCGGCGGCATTGATCCGTGCCGGCGAACAGACCGAGTTGGGCGAACTGCGACCTCGAGGCGAACCGGTGCTGGTCTCGTGGGTGGCCGACACCCTGGCGAGGCTTCACGACCGATATCGCACTGGCGAGATGGCGGAGTTGAGCTCACGGCTCACGGTCAACCTCTTCAACACCTATCGCGCATTCCGGTTCCCCGACATGTTCCCGGTCGCTCCCGACCTGCATGCGGACGAGCGCGGGGTGTTGACGGAGATCGTGCGTGCGCACGGCGGGACGAGTCAGTCGTTCGTCTCGACGACACGTGCGGGACAGACGCGGGGCGACCACTACCACCTACACAAGGTTGAGCGCTTCTTCGTGCTCAAGGGGTCGGCCCGGATCAACCTGCGCCGCCTCTTACACGACGAGGTGGTTTCCTTCCACCTCTCCGGTGACACTCCGGCGTACGTCGACATGCCCACCTTGTGGGTGCACAACATCGAGAATGTGGGAGACGACGAGTTGGTGACGGTCTTCTGGTCCGACCAGCTCCTCGATCCCACAAACCCTGACCAGTATCCCGAGCGTGTGATGCAGCGATGATCAAGGTGATGACGATCGTCGGAACCCGTCCAGAGATCATCCGCCTCAGCCGCGTAATGTCGCGCCTCGACCAGACAGTCGACCACGTGATCGTGCACACCGGCCAGAACTACGACCACCAGCTGAACCAAGTGTTCTTCGACGACCTCGCCCTCCGGCCACCGGACCACTACCTCGCAGTAGACACGTCCTCCCTCGGCACTGTGCTCGGCGAGACGCTCATCAAGACCGAGCAGGTGTTGAAGGCCGAGAGGCCGGACGCCGTGCTGGTGCTAGGCGACACCAATTCGTGCATAGCGCTACTGATGGCCAAGCGGATGAAGATCCCCACCTACCACATGGAGGCCGGCAACCGCTGTTTCGACGAGAACGTCCCGGAGGAGACCAACCGGCGGCTCGTCGATCATATCGCCGACTTCAACTTGGCCTACACCGAGCACGCGCGCCGCAATCTGTTGGCCGAAGGCCTGCACCCGCGGCGCGTCCTCGTGACCGGGTCACCCATGCGCGAGGTGCTAGAGCACTATCGACCTCAGATTGATTCGTCCGACACCTTGGCCACACTGGGCCTCGAGCCGGGCAAGTTTTTCCTGGTCAGCACTCATCGAGAGGAGAACGTCGACTCACCCCAGCGGCTCGAGATGCTGCTCAAATGCCTTGTGGCGGTGCATCAAAGGTGGGGAATGCCAATAATCGTCAGCACTCATCCCCGGACCCGCAAGCGCCTCGACGCACTCGCCCTAGACTTGGACGGGGTTGACGTACGATGGCTCGGACCGTTTGGCTTCCATGACTACAACAAGCTTCAATTGGAAGCTGCTTGCGTGCTCTCCGATAGCGGCACGATCGTCGAGGAGTCAACGCTGCTCGGATTCCCCGCTGTCAGTCTCCGAGAATCGACAGAACGACCTGAGAGCTTCGACGCGGGATCCCTCATCCTTGGTGGGACATCGCCCCTGACGGTAGATGCAGCACTCAGCCACGCCCTTCAAACGGACCGTCCGGCCATTCCACACGAATACATGGTTACCAATACGTCAACGCGTGTGCTGCACTTTATTCAATCCACCGCACCTCTACACCGCACGTGGTCGGGCCTGCATCAATGACTAGGATAGTGATCGCAGAGCCTGGATCTGGTGGCCATCGGCTGGTCTACGTTCGAATTCTAGCCGAAGAGGCAGTATCCGCCGGTCTTGACGCCGCACTGTGCTTGGGAAACGTCGAGCGAGAGCCCGAGTATCTTCGCCATGTGCGGCCACTTTCCGGCGCCGTGCACGTTCGACACAGCTGGTCCGGGTCCCTACCCGAACTTGAAGACCATAGTAGTCAACAAGAGGCAGACCTCACTGTCGTACCTCATGGCGACGTCCTCTTACGCGAATTAGCCATTCGCGGATGGCGGGGACGTGGTGAACTGAGTCTCCTGATCATGCGAGACCCGCGAGGCGAGTCGTTCCGCCCATCGCGTTGGATCAAGGGGCGGGTCAAGCTCTCCGCAGCCGCACTTGTCAGCACGAGGCGCAACGTCCACCTGTCCTGGCTGGGTCAAGCCGGGGATGCCCCTACCCGGCTGGGTCAGCCTGTTGTTGTCGATCCCTACATCGCTAGCGTGACTCGGCGCGAGACACAGGAAATGGCGGACAAGTTCAGAACTCAGCACGGCATGCATGACTCTCACCTGTGGGTGGGTGCCGTTGGGTCCTTGTCGCATCGAAAGAATATCCCCCTAATCCTCAAGGCAATGCGCCAAGCACGATCGCGCACCGATCTGCCCATTGGATTCATCCTTGCAGGCCCTCGACTGAAGGACTGCGACTGGAGCGAGCTCGACCTTTGCCGTACCGCCGCAAAAGCGAAGCTCGAATACCGAAGAGTAGATCGAGTCATGACGAACGACGAACTCAACACGGTGGTGAGTGCCTCCGGAGTGATTGTGACTGCGTACTCAGTCCACTACCCGAATTCTACCCTCATTAAGGCTAGGTCCCTTGGGGTGCGAGCAGTTGTCGCCGGTGATACATTCACACGAGACCGCGTAAAGGGCCTGAATGGCGTCTTCAGCTGCCGTCTTGACGTGGACAGTATCGCCGAGGCAATTATCCGAGCCGCGCATTCAGCATGCCCTCAGCCGTCTGAAGAATACGACTCTCGCGCCTTTGCCTCGCGCCTCTTTCTAGGAGCACTGCGGTGAACCCGAAACGTGCGCACGGCAACTTCACTCTTGCGCTCGCTAGCACCTCTGGGGCGCGCCTTCTCGGAGGCCTCCTGCAGGCCGTCACATTACTGCTCGTGGCGCGCGCACTCGGACCGGGCGATCTGGGCAGATTTCTGGAAGCGTTCACGATTGGCGCCTTCTTCGCCGGGCTCGGAACCGCAGGTTCAATATCGTTGGCACTGCGGGTCGGCTCAGAGAAGGATGCGCAGCGCACTCGAGCCAGTTGCCTCCAATGGGGGTTGGGACTCACAATCGCAGTTACCACATGCCTATTGGCGACGCTAACCGCCTTCCGTTCCGGACTTCTCCTGACGGCTGCGGGTCTCATTTGGGCAGCAGCTGAGATTTCCGGTGACCTTTGGACCGCAACGATGTCGGGCAGGATGCAATTCGGCCGCGCCGCAGCGTTCATTTTGGTGAGACGAGGCACCCTAGCATTGCTTGTCTCAGTTTTGGCTGTTGACGCGAGGTCTGCTTGTGTCGCGATTCTAGGGCACAGCTTGGCTGTCGTTCTCGGTTGCACGCTGGTGTCCTTGAGCTTCGGACGGCCATGCGGGCTCGTCGAGTATGTTCGCGCTGTCTACGGATACTGGACTGCAAGTGCTGCCGCACAACTCTCACTGCTCGACGTCCCAGTCGTAGCGCTCGTAACTTCGTCAACGGTTACTGGCCTATACGCTGCTGGGGTTCGACTAGCCAGCCCGGTAATGGTCTTCAGCTCCTCCCTTCAGAGCGTGTTCGTGCCATCGATGGCTATCGGCGGCCAGACCTCGCGTGCCACTCTAAAATTGTCGGTCGCACTCGCCGTCATAGTCGGCCTACTTGCGTTACCAGCGAGCCTTATCGCTCCTGTGCTGCTTGGCTCGGACTATCACGGCATCACATGGTTGATGTTTGCAGCAGTCGTAGCAGCAGGAATATCGTTGGTGAGTCAGGCGCTGCTGTCTGAGTTTGTGTCGACGGGCCGCCCCACGATTGCAGCGCGGGGGATTCTGATTGGGACGTTGGTCGGGCTACTAAGCCTTGCAGTGCTCGGAGCGACGCTAGGTTGGATTGGCCTGTCCGTTGCCTTGATTCTCATGCAAGTGAGCATTCTTGGTTGTCTCGTCACCTCTTTACGCCGGACCCCGGGAGTGTGCGATGAAGCACTCGCTAGCTAGCTGGGGCGCACTCTGGTTCGGAGTGCCACTGGGTGCGATCCTGATGGCATACGCTGCGGCGACAGGTCTGGCACTGGCGGTGATGTTCGCGTTCATTGTCATTGTCGCACTCGCCTGGCCACCCGCTCGCCTGCAGGTAACCCTCTGGGGTGGCGCCTTCGCCTTTGCGAGTGGCGGGTTGAGTTTGCCCAAGTTGGGCTACTTACTATTCCTCTTGTGCCTAGGTCTCACTTCGGTGGTCCGACTCGGCCGAGATGCGCCCAGCGAGAGAGTCCGAAAGTCCGAGGTAGACGCTCTTGCCTACTTTACGCTGCTTAGCTGCTGCATAGCCATCGGTATCGGGAAAGGGCTCGCCCATGGCGCACCGCTCGAATGGCTGCTCCGCGACGCGTCTACGTATGTAATGCTGGCCGCATCCCTTCCTGTTGGTATCGGGCTCGCTAGGACGACTACCAAGCGACAGGCACTGCCGTCACTATACGCATTCGCTGGATTGTCGGCGGCAGCCTTCTGCTTGAACATTCTAACGGCGCGAGGCGAAAGCGCGATCGAGTTGTCCCGCTTTGCCGCCGGGTCGATGCTGGTAGTGGGGGTGGGAGTAGCAGTCGCTGCGGCGCGCGTTGCCGCGGGCAATTCCGGCTGGTTGTTGGTCGCCTACAGCGGAGTCTTGATTGGCCTGGTTCTGGTCTCAGGTACTCGCACGGGCTTGACGCTCTTGGCCGCCTTTGCAGCGGTTGCCGCGACACGGAAACTCTTTGGGGGGCGAACCGGCATTGTCCGTCAACTGTTCGTGGTTGGAGGAGTATTGGCAATAGGTACGCTCGTGTTCGCTCCGCTCGTCACTGATGGCGATTTCCTAGCAAGTCGCGTGGAGGCAACGAGGACTGTCATATCTGAAGGTCTAGAAAGGGATCAATCGGCGATTGAGCGCGCTACCGAGTACGGCATCGGCCTGCGAATGTCCGAGGAGCATCCACTGCTAGGCGCGGGGTTCGGGGTCGTCACAAGTAACATAGGCCCTGACGGTGTGCCGACAAGCTTCTATCTGGACACGCCACTCCTGTTACCCGCGAAGTTCGGATGGCTCGGCAGCGCGGTATTCGTCGCTGCTGTGGCATTCGGAGTGCGAAGCATTTGGCGGAGCAGGCCCCCTACGGACAGCGGCCCCGACTGGCGAGCTCTAGCCACCATAGGAACTCTCGTAGCTTGGGCCGCGGTTATACCTTTCGGTGCCATCTCCGAAGATAAGGGCCTCGGTTTGGGAATCATACTTCTGTACACGGCCTGTGCATCCAGGAGGCGTGAGGGTGATAGGCGGAAGGCGATGTCGAATGTCGCATAAGGAGATCGAGGTGCTCCTGGTCTATCCGTACCTGGCGCACTATCGGTATGGCGTGCTGTCGGCGTTGGATAACGACTCCAGGATCAAGCTAACCATTGCCGCAGCCCCGGATGCCGGCGCTACTGGTGTCGATGTCCTGCCCCATGAACTCTTCCAGTCGACCGTTGAGTTGAGGAACGTCTGGCGTGGGAGTCTGCTATGGCAGCGCGGCGTCCTTGCTAGGTGTCTTCGCTCACGGCACGACGTGTTCATCTTTGTTGGCTCCGCTCACTTCTTGTCAACTTGGTTGGGCGCGGCGATATGCAGGCTACGTCGCAGGCGCGTGCTCTTCTGGACCATCGGATGGCACAGGCCCGACCAGGCGATACGGCGTCGGGTGCGGCTCTGCTTCTATCGGCTGGCAAATCACCTTCTTCTGTATGGCCAGTGGGGACGGGATCTCGGTCGACAAATGGGCTATCCGAGTAATCGAATGTCGGTCATTGGAAATAGCCTCACCGTCCGGAACGTCACCGAACCAGCGGTCTCTCTACCTTTTGCTCCATGCGGCAGTGGAGGCGGAAGTATTGTGATAGGAGCGGTCGTTAGGCTGATCGCCGCGAAACAGTTGGATGTAGCAGTCAGAGCGTCCGCTATTCTTCGATCGAGGGGCAAGGACGTATCCGTGCTGTTGGTGGGGGATGGCCCCGAGAAGATTCCTCTAGCTCGTCTGGCGAGAGAGCTGGAGGTGCCCTGCACCTTCGTTCGACCGATTTATGGCGAGGCGAATCTGAAAGAGGTCTATGAAGTCTTGGACTTAACCGTAGTGCCAGGTCCCATCGGGTTGACAGCCATTCAGAGCATGGCGTTTGGCGTCCCAGTCGCAACCCATGGAGACCATCTACAACAGGGTCCCGAGGCGGCGAGTGTGCGGGACGGCGAGACGGGATTTTTGCATCACCGCAACTCACCGGAGGATACTGCGAATGCGATTGGACGCTACCTGAGTCTCAACCCGGAAGGGATCGCTAAGATGCGTTCCAACTGCCTAAGGGAGGTCAGAACCCGATGGAGTCCTGGCCTGTCAGCCTCTCGGATCGTCACGCAGGTTCGGGCAGTGGTCGGAGTTGACTCGTGACGACGTCTGTCTGTATGGCTACATTCAACGGTGTGCCCTATGTGCAGGAGCAAATTGCCTCGATCCTTGATGAACTCGGTCGGGATGATGAAGTTGTAGTTGTTGATGATTGCAGTGAGGATTCAACGGTTTCGGTACTGCGAGCCATTCGCGATCCGCGCGTGAAGATTCACACGCAGGAGGTGAATCTCGGCCACGTGAAGACATTCGAGCGGGCCATCGGGCTTGCGCGCGGCGACCTAATTCTGTTCGCTGACCAAGACGACATTTGGGTGGCTGGGCGCGTTGAGAAGATTACTCGTCACTTGCGCGAGGGGGCGGTAGTTGCGTCCAATCTTAGGTCTATGGAGGGCCAACCTACGGCGCATCGGCATCGGGATCTCCGCGCCCGGGAGAAGGGCCAAGGCTTGAGGTGTCTCTGGAGGCTGATGGTTGGCACCATTCCGTATTACGGGTGCGCCATGGGTTTGCGAGCGGACTTTCTCGATGTCGCTATGCCCTTTCCCCGGTTCGCCCCGAGCCATGATCTCTGGATCGCTATTGCCGCTAACGTGGCGGGCGAAATGTCGCACCTAGAGGACGTCACTGTCCATCGACGGGTGCACACCCGCAACATTTCGGCGGTCAGCCGGCGATCTCTGCCATCGGTGGCGTTGAGCAGGTGGCGGTTTCTCTGTTGTATGCTCGTTGCGGCAAGGCGGTCTTTTCGGGTTGGACGGCTTCGCAAGGCCAGTCACTAGGCACGGCGGAGCCGATCCCAGGCATGTCTCGACCAAAGCCTCTTTCGAGTTCCGATGGTGGTGAGCGGCGCGCCGGCGCAAAGCTGCGCCCGGGTGAGAGGTCCATCGGGGCGCTTACCAGCGGGGAGGGCGGTGCTCAACGCGCCGCTCGTCGAGCCCCCTCCTAGCTCAGTCACAGGCTGTCTCCCAGTCATGCACTCGGCTGCACGGTCGATGCCAGCCGGCGCCAACCCTCTTCGCCCACAGGCGGCCGCCAACCCTTCGTCGCCAGCCAGCCCCTCTCCTGGTCCTGGCCGAACCACACCATCTCGAGCCGGCGTGCGTGACCCGCGACCTTGACGTGCTGCCTGCCGGCCCAGCTGGCCGCTGTCACCAGACTTCGGGCGACACCTGTCGGGACGCGGCGCGGCTCGCGGCCGCCCAGGACTCGGAGCAGTCCGGCCGTCGTCAACCCTTCCCAGGGCTGGAGGACGATCGGTGGCGGCGTTTCCAGACACGTGGCGACAAACGCGACGGCAGCGCCCACGTTGTCGACCAGGACCTGCGGAGTCGGACTCTGGCCCTCTCCTGCGACCGATGCGGCCTTCGATGCGGCCAGGCGGGCCAGGCTTTGCGTGACGGACCGGCTGGGCCCGTGCACCGATGTGGGCCGGAACAGCACAGTGTGCGGGTGGGGACCCATGCGCTGCAGGCTCTCCTCGGCAAGCACCTTCGACCGGGAGTACGCGGAGAACGGATGCCGGTCGTCCGACTCGTCGAGCCTGTGGCGTCGTCCCTGCACTGCAGCCGAACTCACGTGGATGAGTCTCTTCACCCTGACCCTGCGGCACGCGCGTTGGACGACCAGTGGAAGTAGGGCGTTCGCGCCGCACAGCGAACGCCAGTCGCCGCCAGTAGCATCCGCGACCCCGGCCGCGTTGACTACGCAGTCAGCTCCGTCGAGGCAGCGGCTGAGCTCATCCATCAGGTCGTCTCGGGCTGACAGCTGCGCGAGAAGGTCATCGCTGGTCGTACCGCTGGAGGTCAGTCGAGGCGCCAGGACCCTGTGCACGTCGATTCCCGACTCGCGGAGATGTTCCGTGATCGCGGTGCCGACGAATCCGGTCGCGCCAAGGACAGCGACGGCCGTCATCGCAGCGCTCCTCGGTGAGCCCTTCGGGCGGCCTTGCGACCATGCCGGGCCGTGCTTGCCCTGCCCAGCGTGTCGGCCAGACGCGTGGCGCCCACCGATCGCGACAGATGCCGGTGGTAGTAGGCGAAACCGTTGTCTCCCATTGCCGAACGCTTCTGCGTCGAGGCCGACGCCATGTCTGCGATCGCTGCCGCCAGAACGGTTGGCTGGCCTGGCACCACCGAGATACCGGCGTCCGCCTCGGCAACAAGCTGGGCCGCGGCGCCGGGAGCTGCGCAGACGATCGGGGCGGCGCACGCCATCGCTGCCTGGACCTTGCTGGGCAGGGTCGTGGCCAGGAAGGGGTCTCCGCGCAACGACACGAGCTGGGCGTCCGCCGACGCGATCACCTCGGCCATGTCGGACAGGTTCCGTGCAGGAGCGAACCGAACGGTCTTCTCCAGGCCGAGGTTCGCGACCCGACTGCGCAGCCCGGACTCGGCAACGCCTCGACCGACGAACGTCAGGCGTACGTCGTCACGATCGCGCAGGAGATGCATCGCGTCGATGGCATTGCCGAGGCCCTGGACCTCGCCGAGACCGCCGGCGTACATCAACTCGAACCGCGCGCGATCAGTGCGCTGATCACGTACGGGCCTGAAGACCCCTTCGTCCACCCAGTTGTAGACCGTGACCAGCTTGTCGTCGTCGACCCCACGGTCCAGGAGCAGGTCGCGCATGGCGGGTGAGATTGCCACGACCGCACTGGCCCGGCGGTAGATGCTGTCGCAGTAGCGGGAGAGTTGCCTGGTCATGAAGCGGTTCGCGCGCTGGCTACCGACGAAGCCACTCGCGGTGACCGAGTCGGGCCAGAGGTCCTGCACGTACAGAACGAACGGCACGCGAGCCACCGCGTTCAGGAAGACGGCAGGAATGGCCACGGTCGCGGGCGTGCAGTAGACGAGGCAGACGTCGCAGGCCGCGAGCGCCAGCGCGGCCGCGGTCGCCGACGCGGCGAACGACACGTAGCTCGCGATCCGCTTCTTGGCAGAGTCATCGTGGTTCGGATAGTGCAGGACTCGGGTCAGGCGGGCGCCATCGACGGTCTCCCGCCGGACCAGCCCACGCGGCCGAGGCTCGAGGAAGCGTCCGGTCGGATAGTTGGGAAACGCAGTCAGGACGGTCACGTCGTGACCGGCATCGACCAACGCGTTCGCGACTGCGGTCGGATGTGCGGCCGCACCCGGCTCGGGGCTGTACCACTGGGTGATGACGCCGATCTTCACTGCCTGGTCAACTCCCTACGGCCAGGTTGGGCGGATCGACTATGGCGACCGGGCTCACTCCCTGAAGCCGGCATCATTCCGTGGACCGAGCGGGGGGGCAGAGCGACGCCATCCGGTTGGACCGAGGGAGCAACCGGTGGTGGCAGGGAGGTCTGCGTGCCGTGGATCGCCTGCGGCAGAAGGAGGTAGCAGACCGCGCCGATGACAAGGAGCAGCAGCCCGACCGCCACGTCCACACTGTTGGCCACCATCGACACCGCGCAGCAAGCGAGCGCCGCGAACGCTGACAACATCGACGACTGGGTGTGGCTCCAGCCCCCGTCGACGAGGCGCTGGTAAACGTGGTCGCGGTGCGCCTGGCGCCAGGGCTGGCCGGTCGCAATCCGGCGCGTCAGCGTCCAGCCGGTGTCGACGACGTACACGAGAAGCGGCGCTGCCGCCGACCACAACGGCACGCCTGCTACGGCCGCCCACAGGGCGAGTCCGGCGAGCGACATGCCGATGGCATAAGCACCCACATCGCCAAGGAAGACCCGGGCCCGCGGCAGGTTCCACGGAAGGAACCCGGCGCCGGCGCCAGCGACGGCCAGGCCGAGGACTCCGAGTTGCTCGACCTGCCACTCCCAGCCGACGTAGACATACCAGCTGCCGGCGACCACAGCGGTGAACGCCGAAATGCCGTTGATGCCGTCCATGAAGTTGTATGCGTTCGTGAAACCAGCGAGCCAGATGGCAGCGAGGACGACCAGCAGGCCGAACTCGAGTCCCGTCAGTTCCGGTGCGCCAGACCGGAACACCCACAGCGCGAGGGCGAGACCCAGCGCGAGCTGGATCGCCAGTCGAAGGAGTACACCGACGCTCCGTAGGTCGTCGGCGAGACCGAGCAGAGCGGAGAGGCCCAGAGCGACGGCGACGACCGCCCAAGGTATGGGCAGTCCGACGAGCCAACCGGCGATGACGCCCAGCCAAACGCCGCCCACCACCGCGATGCCTCCGCCGCGGGCCGTGGGCGACCGGTGTGAGGAACGCCCGTTGGGGACGTCGACAACGTACCGGCGCAGCACTGGCAGCAGCACTCCCTGCAGACTGATACAGGCCAGCCCGGAAGCCAGGACGATCGCTGCCGTGGTCACCGTGCCACCCCCTGTACACAACACCCACGCGTCACCAGACGAGCCCAGCGACACACTCCAGCGTGTAGTTGATTAACCACAATATGTAACCATTAAACGCCCGCGCGCGGCACCAGGTTGCGAAAGGCGATCCGCACACTTCCGGCCAGTGCTCCCGATCGCTTTCAGCCGGTTGAGAGAGCTGCCGCTTTGGCGGTGCCTAGGGGAACGTCGCTGGGCACTCCGGTGCCGTCGACCATCTCCATGCAGGTCGCCCGAAGCGTCGAGGTCGCTGCCTGGGGTCCGCCGTTCACGTCGATCTTGCGAAGCGCCGCGGGTGGAACCGGTGGCACGGTGACATGCGACACCAACGGATGCATCGGGCGGTGGTCGCGCTCTCCGCCACCGAGCAACTCCTCATGCAATTTCTCGCCGTCGCGCAAGCCGGTATAGACGATCTCAATGCGCCGGCCCGACGCCTCGATCAGCTGGCGGGCAACGTCAGCGATACGGACCGGCTCACCCATGTCGAGAACGAGAGCCTCGCCGCCCGACCCTATGGCGGCCGCCTGGATCACCAGTTGCACAGCCTCCTGCACGGTCATGAAGTAGCGGGTCACGTCGGGGTGGGTCACCGTCACCGGTCCACCTGCCTCGACCTGTGCGGTGAACGCCGTGAGGACCGAGCCCCGACTCCCGAGCACATTGCCGAACCGGACACTGACAAAGCTGCCGTACGAGTCCCTCGCCGCGCCCGCCGTCAGCCCTTCGGCAATCCGTTTCGAGTAACCCAGCACGCTACTCGGGTTCGCCGCCTTGTCGGTCGAGATGTTGACGAACCGCGCGACTCCCGCCGCCTTCGCCGCCTCCAGGACCGCGAGAGTTCCCCAGACATTCGTCTTGACTGCCTCAACGGGGTACTGCTCGAGCATTGGCAGGTGCTTGAGCGCGGCCGCGTGAAAGACCACCTCTGGGCACCGCTGCCGGAAGAGCCCCATCATCCGCTCGGCGTCGCGAATGTCGGCGAGGACAACGTCGGGCGTGTCCAGGAGTGCCACGCCCTTGACGGCGAGCTGGACCGCGTGCAGGGCGGACTCGTCATGGTCAACCATGATCAGCTCAGCGGGCGCGAACTGCCCGATCTGCCGGCACAGTTCCGAACCGATCGAACCTCCGGCGCCGGTGACAAGGACCCGTCGTCCTGCGAGGTATCCAGCGACCGCGCCGACGTCGGTGTCGATCTGGTGACGGCCGAGCAGGTCGGTCGGCTGGATCTCGCGGACGTCGGTGACCCCGACTCGGCCATCGAGGAGCTCAGCGACCCGTGGCACCACCTTGAGGTCAAGCCGGAGTTCCGCCGCTCGCTGCCCGATCGCCCGGATCAGCTCACTACCCGCACTCGGGATCGCGACGATCACGGTGCGGCAAGCTGTCTGCGACACCACGTGGTCCAGATCGCGGGAGGTACCAAGAACGGGAACACCGCGGATCCGCAGGTGCCGCAGCTGCCGGTCGTCGTCGATCAGACCTACCGGGAACCACCCGCTGGCGGGGTCTCGCATCATGGAGTCGATGAGCTGACGTCCACCGTCACCCGCTCCGAGAATCAGCGCGGGTGTGCCCCCCGGGCGTCGCAGCCGGAAGATGCCGAGTTCACGCAACCAGCGCCAGCCCGCCCTGCCCGCCGCTCCGAGAGCGAGTGCCATGAACGTGGCGGCAACCGGTACCGAGCGCGGCACCAGAAGTTCCGCCGCGAGCGCGTTGACAGTGGCGATCACTATGCCAACTGACCCTGTCACTGCGCCGAGAACGACCATCTCCTCGAAGCTGCCCAGCATGCTCCGGCCCTGGTGGAGTCGTACGATCCAGCCGATCTGAACCTGAAGCACGGCCGCGAGCCCGGCTAGGCCAAGTGTGCCGACCCACGGAAGGGGCCGGTCGACAAGGTCCACTCGCAGCGCCGCAAACGCCACCAGCGCGATCAGCCAGGCTATGCAGTCCAGCGAGGCGAGGACGACGACCCGCCATTTCCGTAGTAGTGCGTCGAGCTCGCTCGGCATCCAGCTCTCCCCCGTGTTACCGCGAATCAGTTCCCCGTACTACCCATCGCCTGGGGACGCCAGGCCAATGTAGCCGTGTTCGCACTGTGCGTAGCCAAAGTCTCAAAAGCTTCAGAAGCCCGCGTTTAGCACGGAGGAGGATGCAGAAAACTCAAGTGGACCGGCGGTGGGCCGGACTACGGCAACGGGAGATCGGACGCCGCCCAGTGGACCTACGCGACTACCTCAAGGTGCTCAAACGCCGCTGGATCGTGATCGCCCTCAGCGGTCTGCTTGCGGTCGGCGCCGCCGCTGTCGTGACCCTGCAGACGACGCCGCAGTACGCCTCGACGGTGCGGCTCTTCGTCTCGGTGCCGGAGTCCGACGCGGCAGCTGCGTACCAGGGCGGGTTGTTCTCCGAACAACGCGCAGCCTCCTACGCCGACCTGGTGACCGGGCCCGAGCTTGCCGATCGCGTGGTCGACAGGCTGGACCTCGACCAGGATGCCGAGTCGCTGGGCAACCAGATCACGGCGACCGTGGTTCCCAAGACGGTGATCCTCAACGTCACGGTCACCGACCCTGACCGCATCCGCGCGAGCATGCTCGCCGGCGCCGTGGGCAGGGAGTTCGTCGCCTTCGTCGGCGAGCTCGAGACGTCACCCGGTGCCAAGAGCTCACGTCCAGCGATCAAAGCCAGCATTCTCGGCGTCCCCCGCACACCAGACCAGCCAGTCTCACCGCAACCGGTCCGCAACATAGGCATCGCCGCATTGCTCGGCGTTCTCCTGGGCGTGGGCATTGCCGCACTGCGGGAGAGCCTCGACACAACGCTGCGCAGCGCGGACGACCTGGCCAACCTCGCCGACGCGCCCGTGCTTGGGTCCATACCGTTCGACCCGGAGGCGAAGGAGAAGAAGCTCATCACCTCCCTCGAGCCACACGCTCCGAGGGTGGAGGCGTTCAAGGTTCTCCGCACCAACCTGCAGTTCGTCGGCATCGACCAGCCGAACAAGATCTTCGTCGTCACCAGTTCCGTGCCAGGCGACGGCAAGACCACCAACGCGTGCAACCTCGCCGCCACTCTCGCGCAGGCCGGGCAACGAGTCGTGCTGGTCGAAGCCGACCTCCGCCGGCCACGGGTCGGCGAGTACACCGGCCTCGAGTCCGCCCTCGGACTCACGACCGTCCTCATCGGCCGTACCCGGCTCGAGTCAGCCATACAGAGATGGGGACCGGACGGCATCCCCGTCCTCACCAGCGGCGTCCTCCCACCCGACCCGGCCGAACTTCTCCACTCCCGCGCACTCGCCGAACTCCTCGCCAAACTCCGGGAACACTTCGACTCGATCATCATCGACGCCCCACCGCTGCTCCCGGTGACCGACGCCGGCATCCTCGCCACCCAAGCCGACGGCACCCTGCTCGTCGTCCGCTACGGCAAGACCACCCACGACCAGATCCGCGGATCCGTCGCCCGCCTGAACTCGGTCAACGCCCGACTCATCGGCACCCTGCTCAACCGGAGCCCGCAGAAGGGCGACGGTGGAAAGTACGGCTACGGCTACGGCTACGGCACCGGCTATGCCCCAGTAACCCGCCGCCGACGAGCCGACAGTGACTACGTACGGCAGCTCGCTCGACCGTGGACGGGCTCTCCCGACCGGACGAGCGCCCAGAAGGGCGGCGCGCGGTCCGGCGCCAGCTGACCCTCATCAGTTCCCGCCGACGCCGCCGGTGTGTTGGCGCCTCGTCGAACGCTGTGCCTGCCGGGCGGGTGAAGGGATAGCCACCCGAGGGGTACAGATGTACCCTGCGGTGAAGCGATCACGAGGGGACATCCGCCATGACCGACGACATGTCACCCGGAGCCCGCCTCCGACTCTTCCGCGAAGCCGCCGGCAGATCCCGCCCCCAACTCGCCGGCCTCATGGGCTGCTCTCCCGAATCAGTCAAGGCCATCGAGACCGGCCGCCGCGAACTCACCCTCACCATGGCCGTCCGCGCAGCCCGCGCACTCAACATCAAAGACCTCTCCGCACTCTTCGGCGCCGACGTTGCCTACACCGTCCTCGAACGGCCCAGCCACGAAGCACTCCCCGACGTCCGCCGCGCCCTGCTGCTCCACCACCCTGACGACGGCTCGCCCCAGGCCACCGACTACATCCGCACAATGCTCGACTCCGCCTGGCAGACCTGGCACTCCTCGGCGAAACAGCGCACCGAGACCGGCAAGGTGCTGCCCAAGCTGATCCGCGACGCCCGCACCGCCGCCGCAGTCGGCGACGATCGCCGCGAAGCGAACCGGTTACTCGCCGAGGTCTACCACCTCACGCAGGCATGGCTCGCATGGCACGGCGACCGCGAACTCTGCTGGATGTCCGCCGACCGCGCCGTCGCCGCTGCCCAAGCCGCCGACAACCCACTCTCCCGCGCACGGGCGTCCTGGTACTACGCCCACCTGGTCCGCGCCATCGGACACAACGAAGACGCCATCACCGAACTCGGCCACGCCATTCCGCTCGTCCGCGACCGGATCGACTCCGACCGCGACTACGCAGCCGCCTACGTCGACCTCGAACTGTGCGCCGCGCTCACCCTCGCACGAGCCGGCGACGAATCCGCCTGGTCCCACTGGGACGACGCCAAGCTCGCCGCCGAACGACTCCTGCCCGACGGCTACGCCCACCCCTACACGCGCGTCGGCCAAGCGATTGTCGACGTCTATGCCGTCATGATCGCCGTCGCCATGGGACGCGGCGACGAAGCCCGCCGACGCGCCGCCAACCTCGACCCGGCGTCCATCCCCTCCACCGAACGCCGCGCACGCCACCTGCTCGAACTTGCACGCGGCTACCGGTTGGCCGGCGAGGACATCGGCGCTGTCCACCTGCTCGCGCAGGCCGTCGACGCCTCCCTGGAGACCGTGGTCTACTCGCCACCGGCGAGGTTGCTCACCCGTGAGCTGCTGCGGATCGTGCCGCCGTCGACTCGGGAAGATGTCGAGCGGATCGCGTCACGGATCAGCCTCCGCGACTAGGGGTACTCGCCGTCACCGGGGACAACGAGTACCCCGGAATCTGCTGAACCGCCTTTACCGTCTTTCCCGTGACGCGGCGGTCGGATGTCCCCAGCATCCCATCCCACGCCCGGCCGCTGCGTCGCATCCAACAGACAGGCGCGGCGGCCTGGAGGCGGGTCGCCGCGCCCGACGCGCGGGGAGGGACTCCATGCGGTCCAGGCTGTGGAAAGCGGCCACGTTCACCATCTGGATGACCGTCGGCATCGCGTATGTGGCGGTGATTGGGCGATGAGCTACCCGGTCGAACCCGTCGACACCGGCAAGCTCGACTGGATCTTCGATGGCACGCTCGCCGGTCGCGGCTACACGACCCACGACCTCGCCACCCTGGTACGCGTGCTGTCTCGCCCATGCCCGCACTGCAAAGCCCAGCCAGGCGAGTGGTGCCGCAACACCGGCACTGGCCGGCCAATCGAAGACCTCGACCGGCAGCACGTCGCCCGCCGCATCACCGGCGGCCCGGCACACCGCACGCCGCCGCGAGCTCGCCCAGGTGCTGAGGATGCATCACCGCGTCCCGGAGGCTAAAGAAGCTGGGACCTACGGCCGCTGCGTACTCACCGCGCTGTCGCACTAGTACCGTGACGCGCGCCGCCGTCCACCTGCCATTCTGTTGGGCCACCTGAGATCTGCCGCCGGAACCGTGCCGCCGAACTTCACCGAAGGTCACGCCGTGGCCGATCGCCGAGCGGGGGAGAAGTTGCGGCCGGGCCGTTCATCCTTCTCCGTGGCATTCTGCCGGTATGACTTCCTCCGGAATGCTGTCGGACAAGGTCGCGCTCGTCACCGGCGCCAGCCGCGGCATCGGGGCCGCTGCGGCCCGCTTGTTCGCTCGGGAGGGCGCGACCGTCGTCCTCGCCGCCCGTACCGAGAGCGCCCTGACGTCCGTCGCCGCGGAGATCCCTGGCGCCTCGTACGTGGTCGCTGACCTCGGCGATACTGCGAGCATCGATCGGGCGGTAGCTACTGTGGTCGAGCGGCACGGGCGGCTGGACGTCGCGTTCAACAACGCCGGGGTCGGGGTGCCGCCACACCGTGTCGCGGACTTTCCGGAGGACGACTTCGACCTCGTCATGCGGGTCAACCTCAAGGGCGTGTTCTACGCCGTGTCGGCGGAGGTGAAGGCGATGATCCAGAGCGGCGGCGGGGCGATCGTCAACACCAGCAGCGTGGGCAGCCTGATCGGAAACCCGGCGTTGCCCGCGTACGGGGCGGCCAAGCGTGCCGTCAACAGCATCACAGAGTCGGCGGCCGTGTCATATGCGTCGGCCGGAATTCGGGTCAACGCGATCGCCCCGGGGTTGACGATCACCGAGATGGTAGAGGAGTGGAATCGTCACGACCCTGGGGTGATCGACCGGATCATCTCGAGCACGCCGATGGGCCGGGCCGCCGCTCCGGAGGAAATCGCCGAGTCGGCCGCTTGGCTGCTGAGCGATCGCGCGTCCTACGTGACGGGCGTGGTGCTGCCGGTCACCGGGGGCGCTGCCGTGTGACGCGACCGCCGTCCGACCGGGCGGTCTGCCGCGTACCGTGCCCCTGGGTGGCCGGGCTCGTCAAGCAGGCCGTGGCCTTCATCGACAGTCGTTCGGCTGCCGAGCTCGACGAGCCACTCGGATTCTCCGAGCATCTCGCCCAGATCCGTTCCTGGCTTACGGGATCAGGCGCGCTCCATCCCGCGTAGCGTCTCGATCATGTGCCGGCGCAGTTGGGCGAGCCGGCCGTCGACGATCTCCGCGGCCTGCTCCGGGTGTTGGCGTACGGCCGCGCGCACCCCGGTGTCGCCCGGGCCGTGGACGAAGGTGTGCCGGACGCGGGTCTCGTCCGCCGATCCTCCGGGCGTGAGTTCGTACGACCAGATCGACCCAGGCCGGTCCGGATCTTCGGCACCGTCGAGTACCACCCAGGCGAACCTGTGAGGGCGCTCGGCCTGCGTCACCACGCAGGTCACAGTGCTGACGTTCCCGTTGGCGAACCGGTTGTCGCCGGCGAACCTCGCACCGACCCGCGCGTACGCCTGCGCGGGCGCCGGCACCTGCGCCTGCACCTGCGCGTGTGCCTGCCCGGCACCGTCGTCGAGCCACGCACCGTGGACGCATTCCGGGCTCCACTCACCGATCCGGGTGACGTCGGCAATGAGATCCCAGACCCGGGACTGGGGAAGGGCAATGGTGAGGTCGATGTGGGTCCGCGCGCCGGTGACCCTCACCTCCGCCGCCTGGTCGCGGTCGCCTTGCGTACCCATCAGTCGCCCTCCCAGAAAGGCCGCACCTCGACGGTGCCGAACTTCGCGACGGGGTGCTTCGACGCGATCTCGATCGCCTCGTCGAGGTCGGCGCACTCGATCACGTCGTACCCGGCCAACTGCTCCTTCGACTCCGCAAACGGCCCGTCGGTGACCATGAGCTCGTCCTTCCGCACCCGTACCGTCGTGGCGTCGCTGACACCACGCAGCCGATCACCGTCCAGCCGGACGCCACGGCGCTCCATCTCCTCGAGCCAGGGCGTGGCGTCGGCCTCCTCGGGCGGCACCTCGAGCCCTTCCTCGGCGCAGATCAACAGCATGTACTTCATCGTTCTCCCCTTCTCGTCGGCGGTCCTCACCGACGATGACGAACGGGCGCCGGCCGAATCGACAGACTCCTCGGGCGAAACTTGCTCGGGCCGGGCCGACAGGACTTTGCGGCGGAGGGCGCCAAGATTGACCACGCTGAGCAGGCCTGCGCCCTGTGAATGACCACGCTGAGCAGGCCTGTGTACGCAGGACAGGCGTCGACGCCCGTGCCTGGTGTTACAGGCATGCTCAGCGTGGTCATTTGCGACGCCGGTCAGGTAGCTGTCGCACAGCTCACGCCGCAGTGATCAGGGAATCCACCGCTCCCCTCACTCCGTCCACTCCATGGCCGGCTATCGTGATCAGCTCCAGCTCGCACTCGCTGGATGGGCACCACCTGGAGCCAACCCGACATCTGGAGAGATCCGTGCAGCAGCACTACGTTCGCCCCGACGGTCTTCCACCGGTCAACGGCTACAGCCATGCGGTCGCCTTCAGCGGGCGCATGATCGCGATCTCCGGGCAGGTACCGCTCGACGCGGAGGGCAACCTGGTCGGCGGAGACGATGCCCAGATCCAGACGCGACAGGTCTTCGACAATCTCGCGGCCGCTCTCGCCGCGGCAGGCGCCGGCATGCGGCATGTCGTCAAGCTGACCGTCTATCTCACCAACCTCGCCGACCTTGCGGCATTCCGAACCGCACGTGACGACTATCTCTCACCGGACACCCCGCCGGCCTGCTCGCTGGTCCAGGTGAGCGGCCTGGTCAACCCGTCGTTCCGGATCGAGATCGACGCCCTGGCAGCGATCTGAGCCGGTGCGACTCCTTCGACCCGCCGGGAGCTCCCACCCCCTGAAGCCTCAGACGCCGAGAGTACGCAGGGCCTGCCGGCTGACGACGGCACTCTCGAGCGGCGTGGGCAGCTGCGTCACGTCCGTTTCGACGATGAGCCAGCCCTCGAAGCCCGCGCCGTCGAGGATCCGCAGCACCTCGGCGAAGTCGATGCTCCCCTCGCCGATCTCGGTCCAGATGGCGTTCTTCTCGAACGTGGAATAGTCCCAGCCGGCCGCTTTGCCCTTCTGCGACACGCTTTCCACGATGTCCTTCAGGTGCATCGTCTTGATCCGTTCGGCATGGCGCCGGGTGAACTCGACGACGTCGACGCCTCCCCACGCCAGGTGCCCGGTGTCGGGACCGAGGAACAACACGTCCGGATCGACCGAGGCGAGCAACCGCTCGATCTCGGCTTCGGTCTCGACGAAGGTGCCGACATGATTGTGGAAACAGCTGCGTACGCCGAACTCCAGGGTCGCCCGACCCACCGCGTCGAGCCCGACCGCCAGACGCGCAAAATCCTCGTCTGACAAGGAATCCTCGGGACTCGGATGGGCCGCGACCTCCCAGCGCGTGCGGCCGGAACGGGTCGGCTCCTTGAAACCACCGTCGGCAACGTAGATCTCGGTCAGGCCGAGCTCTGCCGAGATGCTCGCCACGCGCCTCGCCGACTCCACGTGTTCGTCACGTTTGCTCTCGTCCCAGAAGCTGCCGCTGAAGTAGCCGGGCGCGGGAACCAGGTTGTGGCTTTCGTACAACTCCTTGATATCGCGCGCCGTCCGGCCGCCGCGGGCGCTCATCGGCGCACCTTCGTAGCCTGCCTGCGCGATGTCGGTGAGGACGGCCTCCTCCGAGCCGGTTCCCCGCCAGGTGATCTGACCGCATCCAAGCCTGACCTGCATCAGCTGCCTCCTCGGCACATTCACGATGAACTCGACCCGAGCCGACTGGGGCGCGACGCCGCGCCGACCGCTGGACCGCCTTATCCGACGAGCGACTCGCGAGCCTCCGCCGACAGTGGCGGCGCGGGAGTACACGTGGTCGTCAGCTCCACCCGGCTGCCGGTCCGAGCCGACGTCACCAGACCCTCGATCATCTCCACGACATGGCAGGCGATCTCGGCACTCGCCCGCGGCGTCTGGCCCGCGCGGATCGCCCTGGCCATCTCTCCCACACCCAGACCACGCAGGTTGTGTGGCCAGCTTTCCGATTGGCGACTGCCGGGGATCTCGGTCCGAGAGTCCTCGCCGTGCTGACGGACGTACGCCGGTTCGCCGAAGTTGTTCGGATTGGGAAAGTCGACCACCCCGGTGCTGCCATAGACGGTGAACGCCGGCACCTCGTGCCGGTGGTCGCTTCCCCAGACCAGTGTGACGTTCGTCAGCACTCCGGAGGCGAACTCGATGACTCCCGACGATGCGATCGAACCACCGGCCGGCGGCTCCACCGGGGTCTCGCCTGCGGACAGAGTTCGCGTGAGCCCGCTGATCCGCACCGCGGGGCCGAAGACATTCACCAGAGCGCTGAGATAGTACGGCGCCATGTCGAAGATCGGCGTCGCACCTTCGCTGTAGAAGCTCGCCCGGGTCATCGCGCTGCGGAACATCGCCGCCGACGCTGCCAGCGGACGCCCGATCGCTCCGCTCGCGACGACCTCCCGCGCGGCCTCGAAACCCGAACCCAGCAAGGTGTCAGGTGCACAGCCGAACGCCAACCCACGTTGGCGTGCCTCGTCGACGAGTTCGCGTGCGGCGACCACACTGGTGGCGAGTGGCTTCTCCGAGTACACGTGCTTGCCCGCTGTCAAGGCCGCCTTGCTCACGTCGGTGTGCGCGACGATGGGCGTGAGGTTGAGTACGACGTCGACGGCGGGGTCGGCGATCAACTCCTCCGCGGACATCGCCCTCGGCAGGTCGAACTCCTCCACCGTCTGCTGCGCGCGGGCCGCGTCGACGTCGGCGACCGCCACCACGTCGACGTCGGGAATCCTTGCGAGAATGGGCAGATACATCCGGCTGACATTGCCGCACCCGACGATGCCGATTCCGGTCGACTCCATCACTCACCTGCTCCCGTCGTCTCGCCTCGACGCTAGCAGTCGAACCGGGAACCGGTGTGTCCGAAACCTGACCCAAGCTGTTGGCGCTCATGGAGAGCTCTGGGCGGCTCCCTGCCCCTGATCTTTCACGTGACCGCGTGACCGCGTGACCGCGTGGCCGTGCAGTGGGAGCCGTCGTCCTCGGCCGTGACGCGACGCTCGTTGCGATCCGGAAGAATAGCGTCCGGAATTGCTCCTATGGTCGTGCTCATGAGCGAGGACAACCTTCTGGGTACGACAACTCTGGGACTGCTCGGCGTTCCGTCGAGTGCGGCGGCGCACTGGCCTGGGCAGGAGAAGGCGCCGGCGGCGTTACGGGACGCCGGGCTGATCCGCCTGCTCCGCGAGGCCCGGCTCGACCTGGAGGACCACGGCGACCGCCCGGTCGTGCGGTGGCGGCCACACCCGACCGAGCAACGGCCGCACAATCTGAGCCGGGTCCTGGACGTCCTGTCCGACGCCCGGGCGCAGATCTCCCGGATCGTCGAGGCCGGCCAGATCCCGCTCGTGCTTGGCGGGGAGTGCACGCTGGCGATCGCGCTCTACAGTGCCGCGGTGGCGCACGACGAGGACGTGGCGTTGCTGTACTTCGACGGAGGACAGGACCTGTCCAACGACCCGGACAACCCTGAGGGCGTGCTGGACGGGCTCGGAGTCGGCCACCTGCTCGATCGGCCGGGCATGGCTTCCGCCCTGGCCGACTTTGGACCTCGGCGTCCGCTGCTGAGCCCGGAACGGTTGTGTTTCTTCGGATATGGCGAGCCGGAGGAGGACCGGGACGGCCTGGTCCCGAGCCCTCGGTTCCCCGCCGGGGACGTCAGGGCCGATCCCCGAAACGCCGCGCGCCGCGCGCTGGCGGCCCTCGCCGCGGATCGCTTCGTGGTGCACTTCGACGTCGACGTGATCGACTTCTACGATCTTCCCGTCGCCGACGTACCGCTGTACAACAAGGGGCTGACGACGGCCGAGGCGATGACGGCCCTTTCCGAGATCGTGGCGCACCCGGGCTTTGCGGGGATGACGTTCGCCGAGTTCAATCCCGACCACGGCGAACCGGACGGCTCGACCGCCCGCGTTCTCGCCGAGGCTCTGACAAGTGCGCTGAGACCGTTGGCGGGTAGGTGACTCCGAGCGCTCACGCGTCAGCGGTACGACCGTTCGAGCGTTCCGGTGTTCCGCGGTTTTTCGGCGGGCGGGCGATGGTAAGGGCCAGACGTGTCCAACCACTTCACCGGCCTCAGCCTCGGGCCGCCACTTGGCGACCAGCGCCTCGATCTGTGCGACCTGTACGCCTTCGCGGCACCCGACGATCCGAGCAGGACCGTCCTCATCCTCAACGCCAATCCTCGCGCAGATGCCCTGCACCCCGACGCCATATACCGCCTGAACGTCGACAACGACGGCGACTACCTGACCGACGTCGCCTTCAGCTGGGTCTTCAGCCCGCCGGCATCCGACGGTTCGCAGACCTACAGCGTCTTCATGGCCACCGGTGCGGACTCCCGCAGGCCCGAGGCGGCCGGCACCAAGATCGTGTCGGACGCTGCCGTTTCCTTCGGTCCTGAGGCCAACGTGGTCAGCAGCGGCGACTACAAGGTCGCCGCTGGTAGCCGCAGTGACGCCTTCTTCTTCGACTTCGACGGAATCAAGAATCTGTTCGACACCAGCGGCAACAGGAATTTCACCGCACCGCACCTGGGCGGGAAGTCCCCGTGGACCGGCGTCGACTCCAACAGCACGGCGAACGTCTTTTCCATGGCCATCGAACTGCCGACCGCGGAGCTGGTGCCAAAGCCCGAGCTGCACATCTGGGGCCGGTGCAGCGTCCTACGCGACGGCGAACTCGTCCACGCGGACCGGGCCGGACACCCGTCAATGAGCAGCTTCTTCAACACCGACGACACGAAGGAGGAGTACAACGCCAGCGAACCGGTCAACGACCGGGCCAGGTGGACGGACCAGTTCGTCCACCTGTTGGGCCACACGGGCGGCTACTCGCGTGAGGAGGCGATCACCGCGCTCGACGAGCACGGCCTCCTGCCGGACGTGCTGCACTTCGACCCGGCCAAGCCGGCCGCGTACCCCAATGGCCGGACATTCACCGAAGACGTCATCGACATCCGCGTCGCGTTCCTCACCAAGAACGAGGCGCCGCCCACCGGCCTGACGCCCCACACCGACACCCTGGACAGGTTCCCGTACCTCGGCGACCCGCACCCGGCAGGCACCTCCTGACGGACCCTCTTCGGTTGCGGGACCCTGCCCCAGGTCGCGTGTGCCTGTCTCACTGGCGCCGTTCTCCGGTCTCACTGGGGCCGTTCTCCGGCCCGGTCGGTGAGAGCGGACTCGAGGAGGGCGGAACCGCTTCCGTCCTGACCGCGTTCCCCGAGATACCCGTACGTCTCCGGATCGACGAGGAACTCGTACCCCTCGAAGTTCTGGCCCGGCGGCTGGGTCGACGGCTGGTACCTGATCGTCACCGCTGCGCGCCCGGCCGGGTCCTCTCCGTCGACGGTGACCTGGACCCCCGGGATCCGCGCGAGCGCGCGGAACAGCGCGGCGTGCAGGTCAGGTGGCGGCAGGAGTCCGCCGGCACCGAGCAGGTCCCTCGCCACCCAGAACGCCTGGCTGTCCGCGGTCTGGTCGGGGTCGAGGTCGCCGAAGCTGGCCCACACGCCCAGCCGGCGAAGCTCGCCCAGCAGGAGGGCCGGATCGCGCGGCAGCGACTCGTGGTGGTGCCAGACCCGCTGCGGAGACAGCGTGCGCTCCTCGCCGTGACCGCCGTGCTCGCCGCGAGGTTCCAGCGGTGAGGACAGGAGGCCGTCCGGGCACTTCCCGCACTGGGGTACGTAGGTGACGGTCTGCCTGCCGTCGAAGCGCCACCATCGCTCGACCTGCTCGTCCATCTCGCCGCCCGGCCAGGTGGTCAGTCGTTTCGTGTAGAGCCATGCGTTCGGATGCGTGCGTTCCGCCGGTGGCTCGCCGTCGTCCACCACGGTCGCGGCCTGGCGCAGGAAGACGGCGGCGTCGGCGACCTGGGACGGCGAACTGCGCAGCGTGTCGGCGACCGTCACGCCCGCGGCCAGTGCCAGTGCCAGGCCGACCGTCACCGCCAGCCGCCAGCCAGGCCGGCGACGCGGTGGCACCATGCCGGCGACCAGGCGCCGCCGGATGCCGGCGAGCCCACTCTGGGTGGGCGGGGGGACGGTTTCCCGTAGCTCGCGCAGGACCTGGAGATCATCCATTGCCGGACTCCTCGTCGATGATGGTCGGATCTGTCCCGCCCAGCGCCTCACGTACTTTCCTTCGGGCCCGGTTCAGCCGCGACCGCACCGTGCCGGTGGGAATGTCCAACGCCATCGCGATGTCGGCGTACGACAGCTCCGCCCACGCGTACAGCAGCAGGACGTCCCGGTCGCGTTTGGCCAGCCGGGCGAGCGCTGCCGCGAGGTCGCGGTGCATCCCCTGAGCGGTGACGCGGGCCTCGACCTGTTCGGCGTACGAATCCACGACGGGATCGACACCGGTGCGGGCGAGGGCCCGGTAGGCGCGGACCTCCGCGCGTCGGTGGCGCCCCACCAGATTCGACGCGATGCCGTAGAGCCATGGCAGCGCATCGGGTCGGGTGAGGTCGTACCGTCTTCGCCGTCGGAACGCCGCGAGGAAGGTGTCGCCCGCCACATCGTCGGCGGCCGACGCCCCCAAGCGCCGGCTGACGTACCGGTGGATCGGGCCGCCGTGCCGGTCGAAGAGCGCGGCGAAGAACTCGGGCTCACGCCAGGAACGCTCGATCAGGACAGCATCGCTCGACTCGTTCGTCCGGTCGTCGGCGGCGAGCGCTGCGGTCATGCCGGGCTCCATCCTGGTGAGCATCCCGTGAGCAACGGGTGGTGAGGGAGGGTTCACCTCCTCACCCGATCAGCGCACGCGGGTTCACGGAATTCGCCGATCGGACGCTCCACCGACGACCGCATCTCGCGTACGCCGGTGCGTTCGGGCGGAGAAGAACGTTCGTGCACCGAACGTCGGTGCACGGGAGGCCGCGTCGGCAGGAAACGCCCTACGCAGCAAGAAAATTTGGCGCGGGCCCGGTGGACACGTGGGGGCGGCTTCAACGTCCAGCGCGGCCGGCTTCACACCCTGCACCGGCACTTCGGATAAGTCACTCCCGGGCCCGCTGGCGATGATCGTACAGCACCTTTCTGTGCAGCGGTGGTCGCTGGGAAAAGCACCTCCGTGCGGCGTCGGTCGCCGGAAAGGTCATCTCCCCGAGGCGCTGGTCGGAGAGGAGACGCAGTCGACAGCTTGACCTCAACGTTTGTTGAGGTCCTACGGTCGTCGAGGACGGCCGAAGAGGGGGCGCACTGGCGCACCGAAGACGCCGCCAACCCGGGTCAGCGGCGAAGGGACAGAACGCAGATGAGCGCAGGTGTGGAACGCACGCGCTGGGGACCGGTCACGGCCCTCGGGTTGGCCATGCTGGTGGTCACCTCCGAGATGACCATCGCCGCCGTCACGCTGCCGGGTCTTGGCCGGGATCTCGGCGTTGGTCCGGCCGCGACCGCCTGGGTGCTCCTGGCGTACGCCCTGCCGATGGCGGCGATCGCCATTCCCGTCGGCCGGTGGGTCGACGGCGCCGACGTCCGGGCGACGTTCCTGCTCTCCATGGCCGGCGTGGGGCTGGCGAGTGTGCTGGGTGCGGTCGCACCGGCGTTCTGGATCCTGCTGGCCGCACGGGTGCTGCAGGGAATGGCGGCCGGTCTGGTCGTCGCCGTCTACATGCCCATCGTCCTCGGCAGCGTCCGCCAGGAACAACGCGGCCGTGCGTTCGGCGCCATCGTCACGATCATGACGCTCGGCGGCATGGCCGGGGTCCCCCTGGGTGGACTGGTCGCCGGTGCGTTCAGCTGGCGCGAGGTCTTCGTGATGAAGATCCCGCTGCTGTTCGTCGTGGTGTGGCTCGCATTCCGAACGGTACGAAGCGGCCCTGGTCGCGGCCTTCCGTTGCCACGCCTCACGTTGCTCCACGAGGCGGTGCTGCTCGGCGGCGCCGTCACCGCAGTCCTGCTCGCCTTCGACCAGGTGGACGATCGCCCGGTCATCGCCGGTGGGCTCACCCTCGCGGCGCTGGCGCTCGGCACGTGGTGGGCTCGCCTGCCATCGGCCCGCCCGGTGCTCACGTTGGTACGCGGGCGGACGTTCGCCGCCGCCCTCACCGCGTTGTTGTGTATGAGCCTCACGATGGGGCTGATCGTGTTCCTGCTGCCGTACCTCATCGCCGACGTGTTGGCGGGAAGCCCGGAGCTGACCGGGATCGCGCTGCTGTTCTTCGTGGGCGTCATGGCACCGATCTCCCCGGTCGCGGGGATGCTTTCCGACAGGTACGGCACGATGCTGGTCGCCAGAGTCGGCAGCGCGGTCATGGTGGCCGGGATGATCACCATGGCCACGGTGGGAACAGAGGCAGGTCTGGTGGATCTCGCCTGGCGCCTCGCCGTGCTCGGTGCCGGTGCCGCGTTGTTCAACACACCGATCAACGCGGCGATCCTGGCCGCCACACCGGCCGGGATGGCGGGGACCGCCGGCGGCCTCGCGATGACGGCGCGTACCGTCGCCACCACCGTCGGGCCAGCGGTCGCTGCCCTGTGCTGGACACTCGCCGGGGGCGGCATCGCCGGTTTTCGTTCCGGTGTCGTGGTCCTCGCGGTGGTCGCGTTCGGTGGGCTCGTCGCCCTCTGCGTGGTACCCCGCCATGTGACCGATCCCGTCACCGCGGCCGCGCAGAGCGTGGACGCGGACGCATCACCCGTAGCCTGAACACGCTCTCCACGACCGCGCACCTTCACCCGAGGAGTACGCAGTGACGTCCGAGGAACCCGTCCAGCTCGCGGTGATCGTGGGCAGCGTCCGCGAGGTACGGTTCGGTCCGGTCGTAGCTACCTGGTTCGTCGGCCGCGCCAAGCAACGCGACGACCTGACCGTCGACGTCATCGACCTCGCCGACACGCCGATTCCCAGCGCCGGCTTCGCAGACCGCATCGGCGTCGCGGATGCGTACGTGGTCGTCACACCGGAGTACAACCACAGTTTTCCCGGCCCGCTGAAGCATGCGATCGACAGCGTGCGTACGCAGTGGAAGGCGAAACCCGTCGGCTTCGTCAGCTACGGCGGACTGTCCGGTGGCCTGCGTGCGGTCGAACCCCTTCGCGTCGTCTTCGCCGAGCTGCACGCGGTGACGGTCCGGGACACGGTGAGCTTCCACGGAGGTCGGCGGTGCTTCGACGAGGCCGGAAACCCACGCGAAGCCCACCAGGTCAATCTGGCCGCCACCATCCTGCTCGACCAGGTGACCTGGTGGGCACACGCGTTGCGAAGCGCCAGAGCCGTACGCCCGTACGCCTTCTGACCCTTCCTTCAATCCAGGTCGACGACGGTTCCGGCGCCGACCGTACGGCCACCTTCGCGGATCGCGAAACCGAGCCCGGCGGCGAGCGCGATCGGCTTGCCGAGTTCGACGGTCATGTCGACCGTGTCGCCGGGCAGCGCCATCCGACCCTCGCCGAGCAGGATCGTTCCCACCGTGTCGGTCGTACGAAAGTGGAACTGCGGCTGGTAGCCGGAAAGGAGCGGCTTGCGCCGCCCACCCTCGTCCGCCGTCAGCACCCGGACCCGGGCCCGGAACCGCGTGTGCGGCCGGATCGAGCCGGGTGCGCTGACGACCTGCCCGCGGCGGACCTGCTCACGCTTGATCCCCCGCAGGAGCATCGCCGTGTTGTCGCCGGCCTCCGCGTGGTCCATCGACTGACCGAACGTCTCCAGCCCGGTCACGACACTGGTCAACGGCTCGTCGACCAGGCCGACCACCTCGACCGCCTCACCGACGCGGACCGCACCCTGCGCCACCACACCGGTCACGACCGTCCCGCGCCCGGTGATGGTGAGCACGTTCTCGATCGGCAGCTGGAACGGCTTGTCCAGAACGCGCGGCGGCACCGGCACGTACGAGTCGATCGCGTCGAGCAGGTCGTCGATGCGGGCGATCCAGTACGGATCTCCTTGCAGGGCAAGAAGTCCGGACACCCGGACGACCGGAACCTCGTCGCCGGGGAACCCGTACGCGGTGAGCATGTCGCGCACCTCGAGCTCGACCAGGTCGAGCAGGTCGGTGTCCTCCACGGTGTCCGCCTTGTTGAGCGCCACCACGATGTGGCGTACGCCGACCTGCCTCGCCAGGACGATGTGCTCGCGTGTCTGCGGCATCGCACCGTCCTCCGCGGACACGACCAGCACGGCACCGTCGATCTGGGCCGCGCCGGTGATCATGTTCTTCACATAGTCGGCGTGGCCCGGCATGTCGACATGCGCGTAGTGCCGGGTCGCGGTCTCGTACTCCACGTGCGTGATGGTGATCGTGATGCCGCGGTCGCGCTCCTCGCGGGTACGGTCGATCTGCTCGAACGGCACCGCGCGGGAGAGCCCACGGTCGGACAGCACCTTGGTGATGGCGGCTGTCAACGTCGTCTTGCCATGGTCGACATGCCCCATCGTCCCGATGTTGAGGTGCGGCTTGCTGCGTGCGTACAACTGCTTGGCCATGGGTGTTTCGTCCTCACCTACGATGGAATTCCCGGGCTCGCGCTCGCGAGTGTGCGGGAACGTGAGAACCACGGAGTACGGCCGGTTATTTCGAGGCGGCCGGTTGATCCGGATCGAGTCGCCTGGTCGGTGATCCGACCCGCGCCGTGCTCTGGTCCACCCCTCTCCGCTGGTTCTCCGGAGGGGACGGAGAGGGGTCAGCTTCGGGCGCCGTCGACGGGCGCGCACGCCGCGCAGGCAGCCGGCAGCGCGCTCAGCAGCGTCTTGGCTGCGAGCGTCAGGAAGCCGACCGGGGCGAACATGCCCGCCAGCATAGGATTCCGCAGGGCTGCGGTCGACCGGATTACGGATAGGCGCGACGCGCTGCCGGCGATGGGCGGCTCTACCGTCACATGGTCAACCGGCAGGCCGGCAGCTACCTGGCACCGGGCCGACAAACCGGCGCGAACGGGAATGGCCCAGTAGCCTGTGCGGTTGTGACGATTCTGGAGATCCGGCGCCACAGTCTGCGCAAGAACACGGGCGGTTCGCAGCTCTCGCAGGAGGGGGTGGACCTGGCCCGCAGGCTCGGCGAGTCCATGGGCCCGTTCGCGGTCGTCGCCACCTCCGTGGTCCCGAGGGCACGGGAGACCGCCCTCGCGATGGGCTTCGCGGTCGACCAGGAGGTGGTCACCCTTGCTTCGGACGAGGAAGGTCTCCACGCCGAGTCGGCGGAGTCGCAGTGGTGGCAGGCTGATCATCCGTTCGCCGCGTTGGCCGCACTGATCGGACAAGGCGGGGCGAGCTACCGCTATGCCCACGCGCTCGCCGCCGTCTGGCGTGACCTGCTGACGCCGTTGTCACACGACCAGGCCGCGCTCGTCATCGGGCACTCCGGCGACCTGGAGTACGGCCTGGTCGCCTGCTTCCCCGACGCCGATCACCGCCGGTGGGGCCGACCGTTCGGCTGCTGCGAGGGTGCCCGGCTGACCTACGCCAATCGCTTCTGTGCGGTGGAGTTCCTTCGTACGCCATGAGTTCGTGCCCGCAAGGTGCGCGTGGATCAGGTGGCCGCGACGAATGCCCCGTCGGTGAGGACGGGGACGATGCCCGAGCCGTCGATTTCAGTGGCGACGGCCACATCTTCGGCGAATCCGTACGCGATGAGCTCCCGGCCCGACGCGCAGTCGGCGACCGCGGAGGTGACATCGGCCGTCGTGCGGAAGCTGGCATGCGCGTTGAGCGCCTCCGGGGACAGGCCGTCACGCCCGGCGTCGGCGAGGGCGGCGATGACAGCTCCGGCACCGAGGAGATCCTCGAGCGCTGGTCGGAGGGATCCGTCCGGCCAGCGCTCACCGGAGGCGATCACCGCGACCGGGCGTTCCGGTGACCCGAAGCCGTTGTCGGCGAGCCAGCGTCCGGTGGCGCGCGCGTTGCGTAGGCTTCCGGCCACCACGGTCGCGCCAGCACTGGCAGCCGCCGCCGAGATCGTGGAGCCGTTGGGTGAGGGCAGTACCAGGCGGTCGGCGGTCGGGGCACGGCGAAGCGCGGCGGGAGACAGCGACCACGGGGACTCCTCCGACACCGCCTTGCGGCCGACGGCCAGCCGGGCACCCTTGTCCTTCGCGAAGGTGGCGGCCGTCTCGTCACGCCACGCGTAAGGGAACACCCGCGTCCCCGCCTCGACGACAACGGTGACTGCCGTGGTGAAGGAGAGGACGTCGACGACCACGACACAGGCGCAGCCATGGCGGATCCGCTCCGCACCCGCCGGACCCCACTCGAACCGGATGCCGTACGGAGACTGTGCGTACCACGGAGCCGCTGACACAACCGGCAAGTATGCCACGATCACTGGCCTCCCCTCAGGGCCGCGATGCCGACGCCGATGCCTTGCGGCAGTGGCTTGCGCGCACCCTTCCCGTGATCATGATCGTGATCATGAAGGTTCTGTCGACCTATGGCCCGCTTTCCCTTCACGATCATGGAACGGCCCTTGTTTTACAGGCTTTCCGGGATCGGGCTGTCGGTGGTTGGGTCTAGGTTGGGATCATGGAAACGGCCACCACGACGGCGACCCGCGGCACCGGCACCGGCACCGGCACTGGGGCGGGCACTGGGGCGGGCACCACCACCGGGCGGGGCCCCGACGGGCAGGCGCCGCGACACGGGTTGTCGGTGCTGGTGTCTCGCATGCGTGCCCGGCTCGGCGAGGAGTTGCCGCCGGTGTTGTGGTCGATGGCCGAGGACGAGTTGGTCGATCTACTTGTCGATCTGCAGGGTCTGCTCGCCCAAGCTGAAGCCGCGTCCCTGGCGGCGGTGCGCGAGGTCGACCGGCGCGATCTGGGCAGGACCGCCGGCGCCACCTCGACCGCCAACTGGCTGTCCGGGCTGCTGCGGATCCGTCCCGGCAAGGCCAGCCGACGGGTGAAACTCGCCCGCGACCTGGACACCACACTGGCGATGACCCACACCGCTCTGAACGCCGGTGACATCGACGTCGAGGCCGCCGACGTGATCGCCCAGACGATCCGCGACCTGCCCTCCGAGGCCGGGCCGGACGTCCGGTTCGACGCCGAACGGGCCATGCTCGACCACGCCCGGGTCTTCCACCCACAGGACCTCACCCGGATCGGCACCACCATCCTCGGCACAGTCGACCCAGATCTTGCCGACCGGATCCTGGCAAAGAAGCTTGCCGACGACGAAGCCAGGGCAGCCCGTCGACGAGAACTCTCGATCCAGGACGACCCCTACTCGACCTCGAGCTTCCTCCGCGGAAAACTCGACGCCGAAACGGCCGACATGCTCCGCACCGCGATCGAGCCACTGGCCAAACCGCGACCCACCGACGCCGACGGACCCGATACCCGCACCGCCAGCCAACGCCTCGGCGACGGTTTCCACGAACTACTCCGCCGCTACCTCGACTCCGGCGAATCACCCACCCACGCCGGAGAGAAGCCCCACCTCGTCATCACCATCACCGACACGAACCTGGCGGACGGCACCGGCCACGCCACCCTGCTTCGCACGGGCACCCCGATTTCTGCTCGTACCGCCCAACGCATGGCGTGCGACGCGAAAGTCTCCTATTGGGGCATCGTCAACGGCCAACAAGCCCTCACCGACGGCACCCGCCTGTTCGTCGGCAGAACCCGCCGCCTGCTGGAACTCCGAGACCGCGGCTGCGCCTTCCCCGGCTGCGACCGCCCCCCGTCGTGGTGCGACGGCCACCACATCATCGCCTGGCTCCAAGGCGGACCCACCACCGTCGACAACGGCGTCCTCTTGTGCGGCCACCACCACCGCCTCGTCCACCAAGGAGCCTGGCACGTACGCCTCGCCGACGACGGCCGGCCGGAATTCATCCCACCCGAATGGATCGACAAGACAAGGCAACCCCAACGCAACAACAGGCTTCGTACGTAGGAGCGCGCGGTTCTTCGTCTTGCCTGGTCGGACGAGACAACGGCCCAGACCAAGGCACGGGACTTTGCGTCCGTACTGGGCCAGCTTCCTTGACCGCCTGATCACCTTCACCTACCGTCCAGCACGCCCGGTCGGGATCTGGGCATCGCGGGGTCTTGCGTACGGACCCTCAGCTGGAGGCTGCCCCATGTCACGGTCCACTCCACGCCCCGCGACCAAGGTGGCGCGCCGTCTCCGCCGTCCGCTCATCCGTCGTGGCGTGCGTCAACCCCTGCTCGGCATCATCGCCGGGCTCGCCGCGCTCACCGCCTTTCCGGACAGCGCTGGCCAACGCCGGCCGGTACGCGTTGACGGGTCGGCCCGCCTCCTTCACCCTCCACGGGATGTCCGCCGCCACCGTGAAAGGCCCACCCATGTCTCGTCGAACGCACTCCCGTCACACCGTTGGCGACCCACCTGACCGCACCACCCGACGGGGCATCCTCACCGGAGCTGGCATGGCCGCCGGCATGGCGGCCGGGCTTGGCGCCGCCGGAGCCATGGCCCCACGCCCGGCCCTCGCGGCACCCGAGCAACGACTGCGGTCCTACTACGACGTCCGCGACTTCGGCGCCACCGGCGACGGGAACGCCGACGACCAACCTGCTATCCAGGACGCCATCGACGCGGCGTCCGCCTCCGCCGACGGCCTTCCGCAGGGTGGCGGGGCCGTCGTCTTCCTCCCCTCGGGTCTGTATCGCGTCGGCCGTACGCTGCGGATCGAGAAGTCCAACGTGGGACTCGTCGGCATCGGTGCCGGCAGCGTCATCCAAGGCGCCGCTGCTGAGGGACACATCATCTACGCTGGTACGCCCGACCCGAGCACGCCAGTACGGAACGTCTTTTTCGAACACTTCGCGGTGACGGCGGCGGTGCGCAAGGTCTCGGGTGCCGGCATCTTCTGCGAACACGCCGAGCGTTACCGCATCGACGACGTGAAGGCGGCACCGCAGGAAGTCGGTCCCGGCCCGTTGTACGACGCGTTCTACTTCCGGTTCTTCGACACCTGCGTACTCTCCAACGTCATGGCGATCGCGCACCACGCAGGTGTGACACTGCACGGAAAGCCCAACCAGAGCTACGGTGCAGGGTTCTGGCTCATCGGTGGTTCGCGGGTCATCGCCGATCTCGAGAAGGGCAGCGTCGGTGTGCACATCGGTGGAAGCTCTGGCGGCATCGTCTTGGAGGATGTCGACGTCATCGTCAACGAGACCAACGTTCTGATCGACGACGCACTGAGCGGCACCATCAACCGGGAGATCTTCCTCAACCAATGCTTCATCGACAGCGCGAGCGGGCACGGTCTCGACGTTGCCGCGGGCAGTGTGGCATTGCTCCACCTCAACAACACCTGGGTCTCGGCCAGCGGCCGCAACGTCTTCGGAACACCGGATCCGCCACCAAGCGACGGATTCCCGCGCGGCAACAACATCAACTACCGCAGCGACCCCGACGCCGCCGCACCGAACCGCCGAGGGCTGAACACCGTCATCGTGGACGGGTGCCGGATCTTCAATGCGTACGGCTCTGGAATTGCAGCCGGCTCCGGGAAGTGGATCATCACCGGAAGCAACGTCCTCTACAACGGTCTCGGCAAGAACGGCGGACATGGGATCGCGCTGCTGGGCGACCAGGTCAGTGAGGCGATCATCAACGCGAACATCGTGTCGGACAACGGCTCCCCCGAGGGTGAACCGAGCCGGCAACTCGGCGAGGGCATCCACATCGGACCAGGCGTACGCAACTACATCGTCACCCACAACATCGTGCGCGACAACGCCACCGGCCAGATCGTCGACAGGGGACGAGGAAACAAGATCGTCAAGGACAACCTGACGAACTGACCGGTCGCCGCGCTAACGGAGGTGGCTGCCGAACGCGGACTGGAGCCAGGTGAGGTCGTCGGCACGGTCGACGCGGTACACGCCGCCGGTACCCGCGCAGTTGCCGTTGATGCCGAAGGAGGTGACTCCACCGACGACACTGGAGTTGCCGATGAAGTTGGGGCCACCCGAGTCACCGAAGCACGTTCCGCCGGTGTTCGCGTTGTTGGACAGGAGGATGGAGTAGTCCCCGGTGAAACCGGTGTTGATCTGGAGGAGATGCGGATGGGCGACCATACGCACGCGCTGGTTGTTGGCGAGGAACGAGGCCTGGTCGGGGAAACTCTCCTGGAGCCCGTAGCCGACCGCGGTGAACGTGACGTCCTGGGCGCCGCGCCTGGAGGCCATCGCGTCAAGCACGTCCTGCTTCGGCAGCGAACCGTACGCACTCATCTTCATCGGCTTGCTCAGCACCACCACGCCGAGGTCGAACCGATAGAAGGCGTCCGGATCGTAGCTGGGATGGGTGTAAGTCGTGCCACCCACATCGCCCTTGTCGGGGTAGCCGTTGGCGGGGATGCCGGACTCGACGTCGGCATCGAACCAGATCTCCGCGTGGGCGGCGGGAGACTCGGTGCAGTGGCCGGCCGTCAGGAAGAGCGTTGCCGACAGGAGCGTGCCGCTGCAGCGCCACAGGGGATTGCCTTGGGCGTCATGCGCCACCATCAGACCGACGTACGGATGGCCGTCGCCGTCGAGCTCGCCGTCGGTGATCGCAGCGGCGGGACTCCACGAGAGGGCGAGAAGGGCGAGAACGGAAACCGCGAGAGTGACGGCCTTCTTGACCATGTGAGCTCCTCAAGATCCACTCCTGCACGACGTGCGGACACTGTAGTCCGCCACGCCGTGGTGGCGTAGCACATTGACCGATGCGGTCGCCAGCCGCTCCGGGTGGGCGGGGGCCAACGTCTCGTGTTCTAGCGGCGGAGGGTGACTCTGAGGCTGCGACCGTACGCATGGCGGGTGTCGCACTCCACCCGCGTACCGCCGGCGTCGCGCCGCACCCGCACGCCGTCGTCGGCCGACACCACCGTCAGCGGGGCGCCGCGGAGCAGGACGCTCACCGTCGCCCGCTCCATCGTCGGGTCGGACACGGCGACCGTGATCTCGCCACCACCCTGCCGCGTCTGCGTGATCACCGAGGCCGGTCCGTCGATACTCATCCCGGCCGCCTCATGCCGACCGTCGGCGAACACGTTGGCGGCGGTCAGCCCGAGCCCGGTGTGCTGGATCGCCTGGACGCTCCGGCTGTTGGCCAGCACGGTGAGCGGCCCGTCGGCGTACGACCTCAGCTGGGCCTCGCCGGCATTGGGCACGAGGGCGTACGCCAGCGACGACGGCGCGGCACCGGCGGGCTGGTCGATCGAGACGCCGAGGACCTGCCGGGTCACCTGCGTGTCCGGGTTGGACGTACGCACGACTCGGCGACTACGGGTCACGGTCTCCAGCCCGACCGCCACCTGGCGCGGCTCGAGGAAGACGTACCCGACCGCGGTGCCCTCGCTCGCGTTGGCGTAACGCAACCACGCCAGCGTTCCCGTGCCCGGGCCCGACCAGGCGCCGCCGTCCCGCAGCGCGCCACTGATCGCGATCTCGTCCGACGGCGCGGCGGTCCGGGCGTCGACGCTCGTCGTCACCGCGCGGCCGGCCGGGTCGCCGACGTTCGCGGCCAACACCACGATCTCGTCGTCCAGCATGAACCACGACTTGGTGGCCGTGGCGTTCTGGTAGACGACGAAGTCGTCCGGCAGGATGCCGCTCTGCTTGTCGACGTACGCAACGTCGTCGGACTGCACCATCCCGGCCACGCCGTACGCATCGAGGGTGGCGCCGCCGGAATGCCGGTTGGTCCCGCGCGGGAAGTAGACGTAGGTGTTCTGCGACTCCGACGACGAGGTGAAGTTCAACGGGTGGTCGGGGTTGTCGTAGTACGGCGTGCCGTAGAGCTCCGGAATCGTCCTCCGCTGCTCCACCGGCGCGGTGACGCCCGCCAGCGCGTAGGGCGAGACCGTCGAGAAGTAGTCGATCCCGTACGCCTGAATCTGGTCCTGCCCGGCCAGGTAGAGGTAGTAGGCGCCGTCGCCCTGGAACCACGGCAGGAGATTCTCGCCGCTCATGTACTCGTACTTGCTGATCCGGTCCGAGCTCCGCGCCAGCGCGAAGGCATAGCCCGGACGCCGGTGGACGTTGCGGTCCATCGCGTTGAACGCCACGCTCCGCGCCGGCGGGTTGAGGTCCGCGGGCGTGATGCCGGAGTCGCCGAGGACGTCGGCGTAGCGGGCCACGCTGACCGGTGACACGAAGCTCGTCGGGTCCAGCGCGACGGGCGACGTCGACGCGATGGACTTCACGTAACCCTGGAGAGCGGCCGCGTCCGCGCCGGCGGCGTAGTCGGCGAGGTCGACGATCGCCTCGACGATCGTGCGGACGTCCGCATAGCCGGTACCCGTCCGCGACACGGCACGGCCCTTGACGACTTCCATCATCCAGCCCTCGAAGATCAGCGGTGCGAACCCGTCCCTGACCCAGCCCTGCACCACCGCGACCAGACCGTCGCCGCGGGCGTACTCCGTCCCGTCGAGGATCTTGATCGTCTGCACGACACGGGTGAGCAGGCCGCGGCCGTAGGAACCGGTGTAGGCGACCGAGTGGTGCTGGATGAACGACCCGTCGGCGTAGTAGCCGTCGGTGACGCCGTGCTGCAGGTCGTACGGATCGATGGTGGCGAACACGGTGAGCTGGTCCGCGAGCGCCTTCGCGATCCGCGCGTCGTCCCCGAGCAGCGCACCCTGCAGGATCCGGTTGGTGGTGATGTCGGCCAGGTTGGCGCCGGTGTGGAAGCGCGAGTCGAGGTCGACGTCGCCGTCCTTGCCGTTGCGGAGGTAGGCGTCCATGGCGGCGACGTAGGTCTGGACGAGGTCGGGGCGGTACGCCTGCACCTGGTCGGCGAGCAGCGCCAGGGCCTTGCTGACGTGGGTGGAGATGCCGATCTCCCAGTTGAACCAGTTGCCGTAGTACCCCTGCTCCTGGTCGCCGTAGTAGGTGTCGTGCAGCCAGACCAGTCCGTCGATCACCCGGCGCTGCACGTCGAGGTTGTCTTCGAGGTCGGAGCCACTGCCCGGCGTCCGGGTGGCGAGCGCGATGTCGGAGAGGTTGCGGAACGACGTGGTGAGGTTCGGATCGCTGGTGCCGAGGGGCAGGCCGGCGAAGAGTGCGCCGTCGCCGGCGTTGTCCATCGCGGCGAGGTGCGTACTGGCGGCCCGGTCGATGCCGGCCAGCTTGGCGGCGACCTCGGGTCGGGCGTTCGACTCCGGGGTGCCGGCGAAGATGCCGCGCGTGTTGTCCAGCAGTCGCGTGCTGTCGGCGGCCGCGGTGGTGGAGGAGGCGGCGGAAGTGGAGGAGGAGGCGGCGGTGTCGGCAGTGGTGCGGGCGCCCGCCGGTCGCGGTGTGGCCACCGGCAGCAGGCTAGCGGCGGGCACGACGGACAGCAGGCTGCGACGGCTGATTCTCACGGGCACTCCTCGACGACACCGGCCGGCGGAAAATTCTGACGACAAGAGACAAGCAGAGGTAACTATCTACGACAAGGCTCGTCGCCCGACCGAGGCCGAACTATTCCTGCGCCGGCCGCGCTCTTGCACCGAGCGGCATCGTCAGATACGCCCTAGGCTCGCCGGTGTGGTCATCGTCGGAACACGCGAGATCGCGGCGCCGGCTGAGCGCGCGTGGTCGCTCCTCGTCGACTGGGAACGGCAGAGTGAGTGGATGCCGGCGACGACCGTACGCATGCTTCCCGGCCCGACGCACGGGATCGGCACCCGGCTGGAGGCGGTGACGGGCTTCGGCCCGTTGCACGTGGCCGACCCGATGCGGGTCGTCGCCTGGGAACCACCGCGCAGGTGCGTCACACTCCACGAAGGACGGTGGCTCCGCGGAACCGGCACGTTCGCGGTCGAGCCGCTGGGCCGCGACCGGTGCCGCGTGACGTGGCGTGAGGACCTTGACCCGGGGCCGCTACTCGGCCGCGTTCCGGGCGTTCCCACCCTGCTCGCCCGCGCGTCGCAGCCCTTCTTCGCCCTCGCGCTCCGCAGGTTCGGCACCGTACTCACGGCGTACCCGTCCCCCTAGGGTGCTTCCATGGTCGACAGTTCCGCCGCCGTCCACGCCTCACCCACGCCACCGCGGGCGGCTGGTCCCACCGCACTCGCGGCGCGCTCGCTCGCGCCGGACCTCGCCCGTGGCCTCATGCTGCTGTTCATCGCCCTCGCCAACACCCACACGTTCCTCCATCTCGGCGGCTGGAACGTCCGGGCCCATCCCCACGCTGGCGGGGGCAGCGCACTCGACGCCACCGTGTCGGCCGTGCTGACCGTGTTCGTCGACGGCCGTTCGTACCCGATGTTCGCCGCGCTGTTCGGCTACGGCCTGGTCCAGATCATGCGCAAGCAGGAACGCGCAGGGCTCGACTGGCCACAGACCCGGAAACTGCTGCGCCGTCGCGGCTGGTGGCTGGTGGTGTTCGGCGTGCTGCACGCCACGCTGCTGTTCTACGGCGACATCCTCACGTCGTACGGCCTGATCGCCGTCGTCCTCGTCGGCTCCCTCCGCGCACAGGGGCGCGGCCTCGCGATCCGCCTCGCGGTCTGGCTGACCCTCGGGTCGCTGGTCTACGGACTCTTCTCACTGCCGGTCGACGAGAGCGCCGAACAGTTCGCGGGACCCATGATGCTCGCCACCATCGACGACCCGCTGGTCGCGATGGGCTACCGCGCCCTCATGATCCTCTTCAGCGGGCCGGTCATCGCCGTCACCGCCGCCGGAGCGGTCCTGCTCGGCGCCTGGGCGGCCAGACGACGGATCCTCGAGGAGCCCGAGCGCCACCTTCGGCTGCTGCGCCGGACCGCGGCTGTCGGCATCACCGTCGCGGCGGTCGGCGGGCTCCCCCTGGCGCTGCAGACTGCCGACCTGCTGCCGATCAGCAACCCGGCCGTCTTCGTCAGTGGCACGCTGCACGCTCTCACCGGTTACGCCGGCGGGCTCGGCTACGCCGCGGCGATCGCGCTGTTCGCCGTACGCCTGGGTGAGCGGCGTGGCCCTCTCGTGAACGCCCTGGCGGCCACCGGGCAGCGGTCGCTGACGTGCTATCTGCTGCAGTCGTTGGTGTGGTACGTCGCGTTCATGCCGTTTCTGCTCGACCTCGGTACCCGTGTCGGTGTCACGGTGACCTCCGTCCTCGCCATCTGCACCTGGGCGATGACCGTCGTCGTCGCCGACCTGATGCGCCGGGCCGGCCAGCGTGGGCCGTTCGAGGTGGTGCTTCGCCGGCTCGTCTACCGCCGCCCCTGAAGGGATCTCGCCCGCTCGAGTCGCCAACAGGCGACGCGCTGAACCCGGGGGTCACTTGCGCCTGCCACCATACCCCCCTATGGTATGCGGGACAGCACTGCTCGAGGTTTGGGGACCACGATGACCGAGACCAAGCCCACGGCGCCACCAGGTTCCAGTACCCATGGCCCACTACGCCGCCGCTGGCCCGCCCTGGCGGGAGTCGGCTTCGCCGCCCTGGTCGCCTTCGATCTGGCGAGCGGCGTCGACCTGGCACCCGTCCTCGCCGCGTCCGCCGTGGTCTACATCGGCGCGGCGGCACTACGGAAGCCGGCCGCAGCGTGGCCGATGTTCTTCGCCACGGTCGTCGTCATCACCCTGGCGAAGCTCCTCGACGTCCGCGTCGATGCCACCTGGATCCTGCTCGGCGGCGGTGTCGCCCTCGCGGTCTTCGGACTGCTGCGCGGCGCGATCCGCCCCACGTACGGGCTGCCGTTACAGAGCATCGCCCTGCTCGGCTTCGGCGCCGCCGCGGTGGTCGCGATGCTCATCAACGCAGATCTGGGCGGATACCTTGTCGCGGCCGGGCTCCTCGGGCACGCGGCCTGGGACGCCCATCACCACCGGACCAACCGGGTCGTCGCCCGTTCCATGGCCGAGTTCTGTCTTGTGCTCGACACCGCCCTGGCGTTGGTGATCGTGCTCGTGACGGCCCTGGGCTAATGCAGCCGGGGCGACGGCGTGATCCCGATCAGGTAGCCCGGACACCCGCGCGCCCTGGGCGGCGGGCGAGTGAGAGGGCCAGGCCGGACCCACAGCCGACATCGAGCAACTCCACCCCGGCAAGGGGCGCGAGCGCGGCAAGCGTGGCGTCGTACAGCGGCTGCTGGAATGGTTCCTGCTCATAGGCCCAGTCACGCGGCCGGCGTCCCCAGAGCCGCGAACTGTCGGTCGCGTCGCCGGCGAGAGAGCCTGCATAGACTGCCAGACGTGCACAGGATCGCGGTCGTTTACAACGCACGTTCGGGTGCGCTGGCGTCGGGTTCTGCGGAGGCGGAACCCGTCGAGGATCGCCTGGCCGACCTGTTCGCGAGGCGGGGCATCGTCGCGGAGCTCCAGGCGTTCGAGCCGGCGACCCTGCCCGAGGACGTCCGCGCGCTGCTTGCCCACCAGCCGGATGCCGTGATCGTCGCCGGTGGGGACGGGACGATTCGGTCGGTTGCCGAATACACGGCGGGCAGCGGGGTACCACTCGGTGTGCTACCCGCCGGGACCATGAACCTGCTCGCGCGCGACCTGGGCATCCCCGAGGAGACCGACGCCGCCGTCGACGCCCTCCTGGCCGCGCCGGTCAAGCTGATCGACGTGGCACGGGTCAACGGCCAGGTGTTCCTGTGCAGTTCGGCGTTGGCGATCATGCCGCACCTGGGCCGGATCCGCGAACGGTCCCGCGGGACGATCGGACTGTCGCTGCTCCGGCTGTGGGCGCGTGCGATCCGGATCTGGCGGCGGTACCCCCGGATGCGACTGGCCGTTGTCGTCGACGGGCATGAGCATCTCGTGCGTACGAGGGCGATGGTGGTGTCGAACAACCCCCTGACCCCGCGGCCGGGACCACCACACAGGGACCACCTCGACACCGGTCGCCTCGTCGTCTACGTCACCCGGGACCGGACCCGCTGGGACCTTCTCGGCATAGCGGCCAAGGTGCCCACGGGAACCTGGCTCACCGACCGTCGACTGCGTACGTACGAAGGCGAGACCGTGCAGGTGGTCTCGTCGCGGCTCAGGATGATGAGCGTGATGAACGACGGGGAGATCGTCCAACTGGAGATGCCCCTGCGCTACGACATCCAGCCACGCGCCCTTGCCGTCCTCGCTCCCGGTACCGCGACATCATGACCGTACGCATCGCGCAGATCTCCGATCTGCACTTCGGTCGCGAGATCCCGCGGATCGCCGAGGTGTTGCTCGACGACCTGCGGGCGGCGCGCCCGACGGTGGTGGCGGTCTGCGGTGATCTCACCCAGCGTGCGCGGGAGCGGGAGTTCGCGGCCGCGAAGGCCTTTCTCGACGAGTTGCCGGCGCCGGCCCTGGTCGTCTGCGGCAACCACGACCTGCCGGGATGGCGGGTGTGGTCCCGGTTCGCGCGGCCGTGGCGGCGGTGGCGCCGGCACATCACCGCCACCGACCCGAACGCGGCGGTCTCCCTCACCGCCGACGGGCTCGCCGCCGTGGGCGTCAACACGGCCCGCCGTTGGGGACCCCACCCGGACTGGTCCCGGGGGCGGATCAGCGCCCGGCAGGTCGCCGCCATCGAGGAGGCGTTCGACGCCGCGGCGCCCGGCGACCTGCGGGTGGTCGTGGCGCACCACCCGTTCCTGTTGACGACGGCCGGACGGTCCCGCGGCATGGTCGGCGGATCGGCGCTCGCGCTCCGGCGCCTGCGGCACAGGGCGGACCTGTTGCTCGGCGGCCACGTCCATCTCGGATACAGCGGCGTGGTCGCCGGCATGGTCGTGGCGCAGGCCGGGACCGCGTTCTCCAATCGGCTCAAGGGCGAACCGAACGGCTACAACCTGATCGACGCCGACGAGGCCGGACTGACCGTGACGATGCTGCGATGCGTCGAAGCGGGGTTCGAGGCGTACGACCGCAGCCGGTACGTCCGCGACAGCGATGGATGGCGCGCCGCCTGACCCCTGCCCTCCATCCCCGCTGCCAGGAGGCCCCTGACAGGGGGTGTCAGGATGGCCGACTACCGTCCAGCCGTTGTGGCCCGGCGGTCGCATGGCCCTGAATTCGGCCACATCCACGCCAAGGCGTCGGAGGCAGGTGAGGCGGCAGCATGGAGAGCCAGGTTCGAGGGAGGCCACCCGAGCAGATCACGGTCGAGACGGCCCGCCGAATCGCGCTCGCGGCGCAGGGGTTCGCCGATCCGCGGCCGTCGGGTCGGGTGGACGCCCGGCACCTGCGCCGGGTGATCGACCGGGTGGGCGTCCTGCAGCTGGACTCGGTCAACGTCCTGTGCCGCTCGCACTACCTTCCCGTCTTCGCCCGGCTCGGCCCCTATCCTCAGGACCTGCTGGACCAGATGGCGTGGGGGTCGGGGCGCCGGCGTGCGCTGTTCGAGTACTGGGGCCACGCGGCATCGCTGCTCCCCCTGCAGACGTACCCCCTGGTGCGCTGGCGGATGGAGGCCGCGCAGCGGTGGGTCTGGGACGGTTGGACCTCCGCCCGGGTCCCCGGCCGACCGCCACCGGACTACGCGACCACCTGGGACGACGACATCATCGCGCCCTGGGCGGTCATCGAAGGGATGACGCGGCTGACCCTCGATCGACCCGGCCTGGTCCACGAGGTGCTCGACCGGGTCACCGCCCACGGCGCCGTCGCCGCCGGTGCCGCCAGCCCGGACGGCCGGCGGAGCAGCGGCCCCACAGCCGAAGGCGGCCGGATGTGGAACTGGCAGGACGCCAAGATCGCTCTCGAATGGCTCTTCTGCACGGGCGCCGTCACGACCGCCACGCGGAATGGCTTCGAACGCATCTACGACCGCACCGAACGCGTCCTTCCCGCCGCCGCCCTGAACGCGCCGGCGCCGAACCCCACGGACGCCCAACGGGAGCTCGTCCGCATCGCCGCCCGCGCGCAGGGCATCGCCACCGAGAAACAACTGCGTACCTACTTCGACCTGTCCCGGGACCAGGCAAAGGCACGTATCGCTGAGCTCGTCGAGACCGGCGAGCTCGCACCGGTACGCGTCGACGGGCTGGCCCAGCGGATGTACCTCTGGACCGAGGCCCGGGTGCCGCGGCGGGTGACCGCGCGGGCCCTGCTGTCGCCGTTCGACTCCCTGATCTGGGACCGGGACCGCGCCCTGCGCCTCTTCGACTTCCACTACCGGATCAGCATCTACACGCCGGCCGCCAAACGTACCCACGGCTACTACGTACTCCCCTTCCTGCTCGGTGATCGGCTGGTCGCCCGCGTCGACCTGAAGGCCGACCGCCAGCAGTCCGCCCTGCTCGTCCAGGCGGCGTTCGGCGAACCAGGAGTACGTGAAGACGAAACAGCCGCCGAGCTCGCCGAGGAACTCCGGGCGATGGCGGACTGGCTCACACTCGACCGCGTACTCGTGAGCGAACGCGGCGACCTCGCCCCCGCACTCTCGCGCGCGATCAGCATGCCGAGGAGACGAACGGAGAAAGCCCATGATCGGTCGCCTGAAGAACATCATTCTCGAGGCACGTGACCCACGCGCCCTGGCACTCGTCTACTCGGAGCTGACGCCCGGCCGGGGTTGACACCTTGGCGAGGTATGGGCGAGAGTCCGTGTCAGCGCGCTCTGGGGCGCCTCCTGTCCGCGGCAAGGGAGTCCTACTTCCGCCCATCGTCATGGTGCTGCGTTTCCGAACCTTCTTCTTCGCCTGACTCAGCGGACTTCAGGCACGTACCTGGAGGAAGGTTTCCATGACCAGGAACCTCACGTCCCGAAGCTCCCTCGCCGGCCTGAAGAGGGAGGCGAAACGGTGGCTCAGGACGCTCCGCGCGAACGACCCAGACGCGCGTGCCCGATTCGTCCGGGCCCACCCCCACGCCCCCGCCCACCCAGGGCTGCGCCACGTGCAACAGGCGATCGCCCGCGAGTACGGATTCCCCGGCTGGGCGGAGCTGACGGCGGAACTGTCCCGCCGGCACGGCGACCGACCAGCGGCCGGCCAGGCCGACGTCGTACCCGCACTGCTCCTCGCGGCCGGTAAGGGCGACGTCGAACGGGTCGGTCAGATCCTCGACACCCACCCTCACCTCGTCGACGAGCGCGGTGCCCTGGGCCAGTCCGGCCTGCGTACGGCGCTGCATTTCGGGGTCGCCCACGAGCCGGTCGTCAGGCTGCTGCTCGACCACGGCGCCGACCCCGACGTCCGGGACGAGGGTGACAACGCCACGGCGCTGCACTTCGCCGCCGAACGCGGCGACCTCGACGTCGTACGACTGCTTGTCGAGAATGGCGCGGACCCCACCGGTGACGGCACGTTCCACGAGCTCACTGCCCTGGGGTGGGCGACGTGCTTCGACTACGCGTACCACCCGGATGTCGCCGGCTACCTCCTCGCGCACGGGGCGCGGCACACCATCCACACCGCCGTCGCCATGGGCGACACCGACGCCGTCCGAGACCTGGTGGCCCGCGATCCCGCCGACCTCGAACGTCCGATGGACGCGACGAACCACCACCGCCGACCGTTGCACCTTGCCGTCGCCAAAGGACAGGCCAGGGCACTCACCACCCTGCTCGGCCTCGGCGCCGACCCGGAGGCCCAGGACGCGGCCGGGCTGACACCGCTGGACCAGGCCGCGCTGAGCGGTGCCCGGGACCTCGCGGACCTGCTGGTCGCGCGTGGCGCGGTGGTCCGGTTGCCCGCCGCGGTCGGGCTCGGCCGGGTGACCGACGTCGATCGACTGCTGCGCGAGGACCCGGGCTGCCTGCGACCAGGAGGCCGCTGGGAGAGACTCGTCCTCCGGGCGAGCGGGCGCGCGTCCGGGGAGGTCATCGATGCGTTGATCCGGCGTGGTGCCTCGGTGGACGTCCGTGACAGTCCGCAGACCGCCGTCGACGGTACGAACGGCTACACCGCTCTCCACGGCGCCGCGTTCCAGGGCAATTTGCCGGCGGTACGCGTCCTGCTCCGGCACGGCGCGAGCCGTACCGTACGCGAGGAGAAGTATCTCGCCACGCCCGTCGGTTGGGCCGACTATGCCGGCCACACCGAGATCCGCGACCTGATCCTCGACGGGCCGGTCGACATCATCGACGCGATCGCCTTCGACCGACTGGACCGCGTCACCGAGGTCCTCGCGGACGACCCACCGGCGCTGGACCGGGCGCTCGGCGAGTTCATCCCCGGAGACGGCACGCCGTCGTTCGACCTGGCGTGGACGCCGCTCGCGTACGCCGTCGCCCACGGCAAGGTCGATGCCGCCCGACTCCTGGTCGAGCGCGGTGCCGACCGCTCGGTCCGCGACTCCGAGGGGCGCGGGCTGCGCGACATCGCCCTCGCGCATGGACATACCGCCGTCATGGAGCTTCTCGACCAGTACGACACCTGACCGTGCGACCGGTCAGGCCGCCGGCATGGTGGTCACTCCCCCGGAAGGACATCCTCGATGGTGACAGTGGGGATCACCATCACGCCGTCGAATGCCTCAGCCACCGGTGTGTGCATGTATGCGCTCTGGCTGCGGATGCGGTCAAGTCCCCGGACCGCTTCGACAGGTGCCTGTCTGAGGTCGGCAAGACCGAGGTGGACGCCTGCGTCCAGCGCGGCCGCTTCGATGCTGCCCGGATCAGGGGCCTCGAGCGGCATGTCGACGACGGTGAATCCGACCGCTGACGTCGCGTCCAGTTGCATGTCCGGGGTGTGGTCGGCGGTGCTCGTGACCGCGAGCGCCAGGTAGTTCGTGCCGAGCATCCGGTCGAGGTGTTGTCCCATCGGCAGTGTGGTCAGCACGCCGCCGTAGGCCACGGGTGTCTTCTGGATGTGGTTGTTGTGCGCGGCAAGCACGATCCGGGTGCCGGGCTCGGAGTGGTCCAGGTGCCAGCGGACCGACTCGGCCATGTAGCGGTCCCTGATCGACAGGTCGCCCGGCAGTCCGGTGCCGGCGAACAGTCCGGTCATCGCGCGCAGCATGTAGTCGGCATGCCCGGCCGCTTCGAGCCGGTGCAGCGCGACGTCGTAGTCGTAGGGGTTGCTGCGTTCGACATACAACGGTCGCAGCGCCCGGAACCGCAGCAGCAGCCGGGTCAGGGCTGCGGTGAGGCCGTCCTGCTCGGCAGGCTCGAGCTTCGCCCAGGCCGGTGCTGCCGATGCGCCCGACTTGCCGGTGAACCGCTCCGCGGTCGCGATGGCGGATTCGACCAACGGCACGATCTCGACGTCGACGTCACGCAGGTAGTCAGCGACCGGCAGCAGGGCAGGCAACAACGAACCGCCGGCCTCGGGAATGTCGATTCCGAGGAACCGCACCGGATGGTCCTTGCGGGTGCTCAGGTCACGCAGGAAGCGCGTCAGGTTTCCAGCTCCCAGGCGCTTGCCGCCTCGCTCACCCGCGACAGGTCCGCCTCGGCTCCCTCGCCTTGCACCCACCGGTCGACGCCGAACGCCTCGCTGAACCCGAACTCGAAAGCGAAGGCGGAGAAGCCACAACGTTCCACAAGGAAACGCACGATGCGCTGCCGTGCACAGGTGAACTCACTGACGAAGTGCGCACTCTCACCGACCGCGACCACCCGGGCGTCGCCGACCAGCTCGCGCAGCGGCTCCAGATCGTCCAGCGGGCCGTGGGGGTCAAGGGAATCCAGCCGAGTGACATGGGTACGTAGCCAGCCGGCGAAAGCGCCGTGTCCAGAAGACATGCTGCCCAGGCTAGAACAAGTCATCCGGTACGACCTCGGCGGCGACACCACTTTCGTGCCGAACACCATGGTGTGACATTGCCCCGACATCACAGTGAGATCGGGTCGCGAACCGGCGACGGGCATTAGCTTTCGGCGACGCCCAGCATCTTCGCGTGCAGGGCGCGCACCTCGTCGGCGAGCAGCGGGTCCGGTCCGGCTACCTCGACGTCGGGGGCGACCGCGTTGACCGGGAGGGCGCTCACGGGCGCGGGTGCCGCGCCCCAGCCCTGTCGCCAGGCGACAAGTTGTGCGGAACTGGAGGCGTAGACGATCCGTCCGAGTCCGACCCAGGCGTGGGCGGCGCTGCACATCGGGCAATGCTCACCGGAGGTGTACACGACACTCCCACGCCTCTGCCGAGGTGACAGGTTCGCCGCCGCCCACCGCGCGATCTCGAACTCCGGATGGCGCGTGGCATCGCCGTCCTTGACCCGGTTCCGATCCGAGAACCGTTCGACTCCCTCGTCGTCGACGAGGAGTGAGCCGAACGGCTCGTCGCCGGCCTCCAGGGACTCCCGCGCGAGATCGACGCAGCGGCGTAGGAAGCGACGGTCTTCTTCGGTGAGCTGACCAGGTTGTCGGTCTGCAGGCCCCATGTCCGGCAGGCTAGCAGTGGCGTCGCGGCGCGCTCTTCCTGCGTGGACGGCGGCCGACAATCACCGCGACGCTGACGGCGAACAGGCCTGCTGCCAGCGTGATCGCACCGGACGCGCCGGTAAGCCCGGAGACCGCCGCGAGGATCGAGGCGCAGATGATTTCTCCCACATACTCCGCCTGTGCAAGGAACGAGTGCACGGTGGCCCGCACGTCGCTCGAGGTGCGACGGTTCACCCAGATCGTCGTCACCGTTCGGACCAGAGGCATGGCGATGCCAGAGGCGGCAAGAACGGCTGCGACGGCGAGCGAAAGATTGGGCGCAAGCCCCAGCAGGCCAAGACTGAGCACACCCGCCGAGCACGCCAGAACCATTGCTCCGCGGGCGCCATGCTCACTGTGGATACGCCTTTCCACCGCGTAGAGCGAGAGCGCCCCGGTGAGCAGGCCGCCGATTCCCAAAGTGGTGAACCACGCGGTTCCTGAGCTGCCTGTGGGAAAGCCCAGGTCGTTCAGCTGGACGGGATAGATCCGACCGAACGAATCGGCGGCGCCGTTGACCAGAACGGTCACCACCACGAGAGCGAGGATGGTGCGATCCCGCACCGCGAGGCCCACACCCCGGCGGGCGACTGCCATCGACGCCTGCCATCGCCTGGTACGGACGGGCGCGAAATTCCGCTCCGGAAAGGTCGCCGCGACGAAAGTGCCCAGGACGAGCATCGCTGCGCCCGCCATGACAATGGCGATCTGGCGTCCGGCAACCGACGCCAGGCCGCCCACCGCAATGATGCCGACAGCCGCGCCGATGAGTTGCCAGCGCGCCTGTCGGGTCAGAACCAGGTGGATCTTCGTGGGTTGGTCGAGTTCATCGGTGATCCATGCGACGTCCGCCCCACTGGAGAATGTCCAGGAGATGCCCCAGAGCATCTGCGACAGCATCAGGGGGATGAAGTCTGGGAACAATCCGGTCGTGATCATCGCCGTACCCATGAGGGCGTGCGCCACCACGATCGCCCGCTTGCGGCTGACGGTATCCGCCACTACCCCGGCGGGCAGTTCGAAGATCATCGACGCCACACCCTGGGCCGCGGCGATCGCCAGGAGCTGCGCGGGGGAAAGCCCTGCGTCCAGAACCATGTAGAGGCTCACGACGAGCCACCAGCCGTTGTGGAGCACGGCGCGGGCGCCGATCCAGCAGAGGAACAGGGTGACGAGCCTGCTGCCGGTCAGCGTGCGCCCGCGATCGTGTCGCGGTCGCCCCCACCAGGTCGGTCGCATGACGTTGAACTCCCACGCAAAGAGAGGGCACAGCCCAGCTGCGAGTCGGGTCGGCTCAGGACCTTGACTAGGAGTTCATGGCGCGTCATGTTAGCGGCGGCGGGGAAGCGGCGACAAACGACTTCCCCTGCCTTCCTCCACCGGTTGGTCAGCGGCGGTAGGTATCAGGTGTTCAGGTGGGTGAGAGTCTTCCTACGCGGTGGCATGCTCTGCATGTTCGCGCTCGGCTCCCGTGATCGTTGCCGCCTCGACTCGAGCCGCGCTCCGCGCGATGCTGATGCCCACGGCAAGCGTCCAGATGCTCCACAGGGCGCCCATGCTCGCCGTGGTCCCCCAGCCCTGCGCGCTGTAGAAGTCGGCGGCATCGTCACCGAAGTAGACGGCGGGAAGAAAGGTCAGGTTGACCGCTGCGAGCACATACGCCGTGCGGCCCACCCATTTCGGCAACAGCCCGAGCCGAAGTACGGCGAATCCGAACGCGATGGCGAAGAGTGCCATGAGGAGTCTGGAGATGCCACCCTGCATGAGATACTGCGCCGCCGCGAAAGGGCCTTCCGTGGTCGTGTCGATGTCGCGGTCCACCGAGATGGCGGCGCCGACCTCCATCGACTGTGGTACGAAGACCATGGCCACCCACACCAGGCCAGCGACCTGTGCAACGGAGCCGACCCATTCATAGCCGGCATCGACCTGGCGCACGATCTGGCGAACCCCGGTGAAGAACACGAGGAAGAGCGTGCAACCGGTGATGCCGACCAGGCTCCGGGTGAGGATGTTCCAGTCCGGCGGTGCCGCCGGGTAGATGAAGTACAGCGGCACCTGCACGATGATGAGCAGGCTGGCAACAATTCCGAAGGCTCCCGTGTACTTTCGCGTTTCCACTTCACTCACCGTCAGGCTCCTTCTCGCGCGTGGTAGATCGCCAATGTTTCGATAGGCAGCATTGCCGATGATGGACGCACGGCGATGCCATACCGATGCCGACGAGGTGTCAGAACGACAGAGCGGGAGTGATCGACACGACAGCGAACCCCCTTGTCGTGCAAGGAAGCTGGTCCAGTTTGTTGCCGTGACGGGCGAATCACGCCGAGGCGAGGTCGGCGAGCAATGTGCTGACCTCGTACGTACGCCGATGATCGAGCCGAGCGAAGATGGCATGCGCTTCATCCCACATCTGGCGAGCGGCCTGGAGTTCGCCACGTGCCAGGTGGGCTCGACCGAGCGCGGTCAGCAGATCCGCGATCGCGTAGTCGTCTCTGAGTTGTCGGAGCCGGGTCAGGGCCTGGCGGCCGTAGTCCAGCGCCTCGGTGTGAGCGCCTCGCAGCTGATGGATCTCGGCGAGGGTCGCGGTGGCGTTCGCCGCCCTCCGGTGTTCGCCGATCGCCTCGAACGACGCCTCCGCCTCGCGGGCGTACTCAGCGGCCCGGCCGTAGTCGCGCAGCGCCGCATAGCTCGTGGCCAGGTTGTAGAGGGCTGTCGCCCGGCCTTCCGGCCGCTCTGCTCGTTCGGACGCCGCGAGTGCCTGTTCGTGATAGTCGATCGAGGCGGCGAAGTCGCCGTTGTCCCACGCGTTGACACCGAGGTTTCCAAGGATGGCCCACTCGCCGTCGGTGTCGCCGACCGTACGGCAGATCTCCAACGCCTCCTGGAGATAGCGGGTGGACTCCTCGAACTCCTGGAGCGTGCCGTATACCCGACCGAGGTTGTTCGCCGAGCGGTATCGGGCGTCCGGATCGTCGAGACACCGGGCCGAGTCGCGCCCGGCACGGGCGGTCATCAGCCAACAGTCGTAGTAACTGCGCAGCGCGAGGAAGGTGCTCAGCAGCCAGGCCAACTTCCACGCGTGGTCGTGCCAGCCATGGTCGTGGGCGTACATCACGACAGCCGACAACGTGGGGCGCTGCGCCTCGAGCCAGCGCAGCGCGTCGTCGTAGTCGGCGAACGCCTGGCCGCCGGCCGCGCTCCGCTCCTCGTCGACGACCAGACCGCGGACCGCGGGACGCAGGAGTACGGCGGCGCTGGCGGCGGAGTGGAGGTACCAGTCCAGGACGCGCTGGATGGCGTCACGGCGTTCGGTCACGCCATCGTGCCGGTCAGCCAATTCGCGAGCGTAGGCGTGCACCAGATCATGAAGGTGGTACGTATCCCGAGCCCGATGTTCGACCAGGTGCACGGCCACCAGCCGGTCCAGCCACCTGGCCGCGTGATCGGTATCCACGCCGACGAGCGAGGCCGCGGCCGCCAGGCTGACCTCGCCGGTGGGGTGCAGGCCGAGGCGGCGGAACATTGTCGCCACGGCGTCGTCGAGCGCGTCATAGGACCAGGAGAAGGCCGCTCGGAGGTCGTTCGCCACATCGTCCGCATCGCCGAGAGCGTCGAGCGTGCGCTGCCGGTCGCGCAGCTCTGCCACCAGGTCGGCGAGCGGCAGGTCGGGGTGCCGGGAGACGCGCTCACCAGCGATCAGGACCGCGAGCGGAAAGCGTCCGCACAGCTCGACCAAACTGCGTACGGCGTCGTGCTCCGCGGTGATCCGCTCCTGGCCGATGGCGGTGCCCAGCAGGACCGCGGCCTCGTCAGACGGTAGCGGTCGCAGGGTCACCCGATGTGCCGAGTCACGGATCGCCAGCCCACGGAGCTGGTTGCGGCTGGTCACGACGACGAGACAGCCGGTGCCGGGTAGCAGCGGGCGTACCTGCTCGGCACTGCGGGCGTTGTCCAGCACCACCAGCATCCGGCGCCCCGCGAGCCTGGTCCGCAGCAGCGCCGCCCGCTCGTCAACAGTGCCAGGGATCTCCCCCGCCGCGACCCCGAGAGTACGCAGGAGCCCAGCCAGCGCGGCCGGTGGCGAGACCGGTCGCTCGGCGGAGTATCCGTGGAGGTCGAGGAAGAGCTGACCATCTGGAAAACCGTCGGCAACCCCATGTGCCCAGTGCACCGCAAGTGTCGTCTTGCCCACCCCGGCCGGCCCGTCGATCGCCACCACGCAGGTCGGCGCTCGCGACGCGGACCCACGCTCGGCCAGCAACGCATCCAGGAGGGCCAGCTCCGGCTCACGGCCGACGAACCGCGTCGAGTCCGCGGGGATCTGGCGAGGACGTTCGGGCGGGACCTGCGACCGGGGCGAGGACGGGCCCCCGGCGGTCGCGGTGGTCGCGGAGTTCGCGGTGGTCGCGGAGTTCGCGGTGGTCGCGGAGTTCGCGGACGCCTCCATGCCGGCCGAGGTGTCCGCCCCGGAGGGCGTGGCCATACCCTCCGATGTGCCCGCGCCCGCGTTCAGCATGTCGCCGTAGAGGCGCTGCAGTTCGGCGCCGGGATCGGTGCCGAGCTCCTCCGCGAGCGCCTTCCTGCATTCCTCGTAACATTCCAGCGCCTCCGCGTGACGGTCGGAGGCACGAAGAGCGTTGATCAGGCGGGCCCAGAACGACTCACGCAACGGGTAGCGGACGGTCAGCTCACGAAGTTCACCGACCAACACCGCGGCATCGCCCGCCGCGAGGTCGAGGTCGATACGTCGTTCCCATGCCAGCAGGCGCCGCTCTGTGAGTCGCGGCCGCTCCATGCTCTCGAGCACGGGACCCAACCCCTCGAGCGCCGGGCCGCGCCACAGGTCCAGGGCCTCTGCCAGCAGCCTGCGCTCCTGCACCTCGTCGCCAGCTCTCGCGGCGGCATCCACGAGGTCGAGAAAGCGCAGGGCGTCGACCTGATTCGGCTGGACCGCCAGCACATAGGCGTCCGGAAGCGTGACGATCGCATCGTCGCCAAGGATCCGGCGCAAGCGCAGCACGTAGGTGGCCAGACTCCCCCGCACGCGAACCGGAAGGTCCTCGCCCCACACGTAGTCAGCCAGAACCTCGACCGAGACCGGGCGACCTGCCGACAGAGCCAGTGCCCCGAGCAGGCAGCGCAACCGCCTCGACAGGGAAACGACACGATCTCCGATGCGCAGTTCGAGCGGACCCAGCAGACCGATTTCCACCCGAGCTCCCGGATACCAAGCACTTTCCTCGTGAGTTGCCACCATCAGTATGACAGGGCTTCTCGACAGAGGAGGAAGTCCCGTTCTCAGCACAGGCGGGGTTCCTCGAGGAGATCGTGAGCGACCTGACAGAACCCGATGCCAAGGACGCCGGGTGCCCAAGAGGCCCCGCCCGCTATGGAGTGCGGGTCGGCAAGGGCGGGTTCGTGACGCATCCGGAACCGCGCAACTGGAATGCGGCGCGAGCCGCGTTGAGGTAGCCGCAGCCGTCCTTCACGTTGGGTTCGACGTAGCCTCCCTCGTGCCATTCGTTCCAGGCGTAGAGCAGGACCATGTTGTCGACGAGCTGCGGGCGCGTGGACTCCGCCATGTCCTGTCGAACGAATCCGAGGAGGCGCCGGAACTCGGCGAGGGACTGGTCCGGATACCACCGGAACGCCGCCTCGAGACTTTCGTCCGTGGCAGGCTGCGGATCGGGTATCTGAATGGCGATCCTCGGTCGCTCGTCGAAGTGGGAGGTGGCGCAGCGGACCAGGATGCCTGGCCTGCTTGCGAAGAAGGCCCGCTGGTTGTCGACGTAGCGCGGGTAGGACCTGCTGGAGTCGAACTGTCCCTGGCACTGTTGGCCGTCGATGCCGGCAGCGGTGTCATCGAGCCCGAGATCGGAGTTCCTCAGGATGAGGACATCCTCGCCCAGCTTGGCCTTTGCCCTGGCTCGGACCGCATCGGTGAACTGCCGCACGGCCGGAAGGTCGCTGCCCTCCGCCGATCCCGATCCGATGCCGCGAGTGTCGCAGATCTCGAGGATGGGGCGACCGTCGTTGGCGCGAAGGTAGTTCGGCTGAGCGAGGTACTCGTCAACAAGGACCTGCGCAGCCCTGTCGATCTGACCAGCTGGAAGCTGGAGAGATGTCGAGCCGTCGCCCCAGGGGTGCAGGCACGGCATGACGGCGAAGTCGATGTCGGATCGGTTGCGTGCCTGCAGGAAAGCCCGCAGTCCAGTCACATAGTTCTCGTCGCCGACGCCGGCGGGGTTCCAGTACCAGTAGAACGAGAAGTGGTCGAGCCCGGCGCCCTTCGCCTGTGCGACGTGCTTCTCCAGCGTCTCCGGGTCAGAGTCGTCGTAATAGCCGATCGACGGCTTCAGGTCTGACCAGTCCTCGTCACTCCAGTGCCAGGTGCGTTGCGGTGCGTCGTGGCCGGCGAAGTCCTTGACGCCTCCCCACCAGTCTCGTCGGCCGTAGACGAGTTCGGAGTTGTCGATGATCCCCTGGTTTCCGTGTGCGTCCCAGGTCGCGAAATAGATCGCACCCACCCGGTGATAGGTGGGACGTACGTAACCGAGCGGGCCGTCGGTCGCGTAGCCGCGTCCGGTGAACTCCTCGCGCCGGGATTCAGGTACGACCCGCCACTCGGTGCCGTTGGACATGCGCCAGAGCGCCGACGTGCCCGGCTGCCGGGTGCTTGCTGCATAGCCGAGGACGCCTTCGTCGACGAAGTCCCCAGACGCCACGAGCGCGGCGCGTTCCGTGGGCGAGGCGGTGAGCAGGTACGCCGCACGCGATATCAGCCGCAGCCGGTAGATCGGGTGCGAGCTGGTGAACTTCTGACGTCGGAGATAGCCCAGGCGGGTGTCCTGCTGCACCATGCCGTGCTGCGTCACCGCCGACGCGGCTTCCCGTGCCGACAGCGTCCACAGCCAACCGGCGTCCGCACCCCCGCCGGTACGAAGCTCGAGCAGGGGAACCGGGTCCGTCACCTTGGCCTCAGCAGACCCGCCGACCGGAGCGACGTCCGAGGTGGCCGAAGCGCCGAACCCGTCGGCGGCGTCACGATGGGGCAGAGCCACCGCCGACGAGGTCATGCCGGCGCACGCCAGAACGGCAACGACGGCGAACGACAACGACCCGGCCAAGCGCATCAACCCGACACGACGACGGCTCCTCAGAACGTCCACATGTCGCAGTGCACCATGCGGCGTTCACATCTCGATCTCGAAGCGATGTCTTGACGATGGCACCCGCGTGGACGTCCTCGGCCCGAGGCGCGCAGGTGCACGTCGGACGGCGGGACGAAACGGGAGTGTGAGGGCCGCGACCACGGCGGTCGCCAGGAGAGCGGCAGGAAGGCCGTGACCACCGGCCGCCGCACCGAGCGTCGCCGGGCCCACGATGGTCCCGATGCCGAGAAAGAACACCGTCACGCTGAACCCGGTCGCCGGTCGTTGTGGGAAGACCTGGTAGCTCCAGACCGCGAGCAGGCCGGAGATCGCCATGAACGTCGCTCCGTACAGCGAGCCTGATACAGCGATCGCCACAAGGTGCTCGGGCGCCATCGCCAAGAGCGCGATCGCGCCGGCGAGGACGGACAGCAGCACGGTGTGGGTCGCCCGCAGACCCATCCGCTCGATCACGTTTCCGGTGAATGCTCCGGCGATCCCCGACAGGCCGATCAGCGTCCACAGCAGCGCAGGCGTCGCGGCACCCGCGCGGGTGGCGTCGGCGACGGCCTGGACGGCGAACAGCCAGTACACCGCGCCGGTGACTCCGTAGGAGAGGGCCGTGAGGTAGAGCGGTGCGGCCGCTGCTGGCAGGAACCATCTCGGGCTCGCTCGCCCGGACGTCCTGGCCTGGCGGGGAGATGTCACGCGGCGCAGCAGGAAGGCGTTCCACACCGTCACGAGGAACGCCGTCGCGGCGAAGATCCACCAGGAGACGCGCCAGCCCGGGCCAGTCGTGAGCAGCGCCAACGGCCCAGCGAGGAGGACTCCCCAGGCCGTCCCCGAGGGGAGTACGCCGAGGACCCGCTCCCTGGACCTCTCGGGAACGAGGGCCTGGACGACATCGGAGTAGGGCGCCCAGGCAAGTCCCGAGCTGGCGCCGGCCAGCACCAGTCCCACCACGAGTTGCGCCAGTCCCGATGCCGTCGCCACCAGCACCAGCCCGGTGGTGGCCGAGAGCCCAGCCGCGACGATGAGGGGGCGTGGGCCGACGTGTGCGACGGTGACGCCGACGATCACCAACGCCGCCAGGTAGCTGACGTAGGTGGCGCTGGAGATCAGACCCGCCTGGGTCACCGAGAACCCGAACTCCGCGCGGAGCTGGGGGAGGAACAACCCGGACCCGTAACGGGCGAAGCCGTACGCCACACCGATCATCGCCACCCCGGCAGTCGTGACAGCGGTGACCGGGGTGCGGTCGGGTCGAAGGCTCATCGGCGAGAACCAGGTACCGGTCAGGCGCAGGCGCATTCCTCGATGGTCGATCTCGAACGACCGATCGACGAGTGGCGCTGACGACACTCTTCGCTAAGATTTCGCCATGCCAGTGGCCGGGGCAGTGTCGAACGTGGCTGGGGAAGCATCGAGTTCGGTGTCGGTGCTCGCCTATGACGGAATGTCCGCGTTCGAGACGGGCATCGTCACCGAGGTGTTCGGCCTCAGCTGGCCGGACATCGACATGCCTGCGTACACGCTGACCATCTGCACCGAAGGCAGCGAGCCCGTCCGCATGGTCGGCGGGGCGACGCTCCAGTCGCCGCACGGGTTGGACGCACTCATCGAGGCCGACACGGTGATCATCCCGAGCGTCAAGCCCGTACCTCCTGACCCCTCCCCCGACCTCATCTCCGCGCTACGCCAGGCGCACCGACGCCGGTCCCGGATCGTGTCGATCTGTTCGGGCGCCTTCGCCCTCGCGGCGGCCGGGCTGCTCGATCACCGGCGGGCTACCACGCACTGGAGTTACGCCGACGACCTACGCCGCCTGTACCCCCTCGTGGAGGTGGATCCGAGGCCGCTCTACGTCGACGGTGGCGACGTCCTCACGAGTGCGGGATGCGCCGCCGGGCTCGACCTGTGTCTCCATCTGGTCCGCAAGGACCACGGCCCGGCCATCGCCAATGCGATCGCGCGCCGACTCGTCGTGGCTCCACACCGACCCGGCGGGCAGGCGCAGTACATCGAACAACCAGTGCCCGCCGATCTGGACGACGACCGGGTGAGCGCCAGCATGGCCTGGGCCCTGCACCACCTGCACACCCGCATCACGCTGCCCGACCTGGCGCGTCGCGCAACGATGTCGGAACGCTCCTACCTGCGGCACTTCGCTCGCTGCACCGGGACGACACCCATCCGCTGGTTGATCGCACAGCGGGTCCAGTCCAGCCTCAGCCTGCTCGAAACCACCGACGCCGCCGTGGAGGAGATCGCCGCCGCCGTCGGATTCGAGACCGCCGTGACCTTCCGGCACCACTTCGGCAGGGCCATGCGCACGTCCCCCGGCGCCTATCGCCGAACCTTCCGCGCCGCGGATGCCGCCATCACGCCACCGCACCGGACGGCAGCCGATTGATCGAGTGGTCACCGGTTGCCCAGAGGTACTGCACGGCGTACGAACGCCACGGGCGCCACGCTGCCGCGTACCTGGTGAGCGCGGCAGGTGTCGCAGGCAGGCCGAGGTTGCCGGCCGCAATGCGTACACCCAGATCTCCGGGTACGAAGGCGTCCGGGTCGCCCAGCGCGCGCATCGCGATGGTCTCGATCGTCCAAGGCCCAAAGCCCGGCAGCGCAGCCAGGTAGGCCCTGGCCTGCTGCCAGTCGCTGCCGTGGCCGAGGTCGAGCGCACCCGAGGCGAGAGCCGCCACCAGGGTCGTGAGAGTCCTACGCCGGCTGGCCGGCAGCGCGAGCGCGGCGGGGTTCAACGACGCCAGCGCCTCGACGCTCGGGAACAGGTGTGTCAGACCGCCTCCGGAATCACTGACCGGCTCGCCGTAGGCGGCGACGAGCCGCCCCGCGTGGGTGCGTGCGGCGGCGGTCGACACCTGCTGACCGAGCACCGCCCGGACGGCGAGTTCGGCACCGTTGACGGTGCGCGGCACCCGGCGTCCAGGATTCTTGTCGACCCAGGGTGCGAGCACCGGATCGGCCCGCAACGTCTCGTCGACCGCCGTCGGGTCCGCGTCGAGATCGAGCATCCACCGGCACCTGGCGATCGCGAGCGAGAGGTCACGCAGATCGGTCAACGCCAACCGGCAACCGATGTGATCGGGCCGCGGCCGCAGCGACACGACGCCATGACCGTACGACAGCCGCAGGGTGCGGCGGTAGGCGCCGTCCCGCCACTCCTCGACACCGGGCGCCCCGGTCGCCGCCAGATGTCCGAACAGGTTGTCAGGACACAACGGCGTCCGGTACGGCAGCCGGAGGCAGAGCAGTCCGGGCGTGGCTCCGCGACGCCCGCCCGCTGCGCGCCGCCGGAGCTCGGTCGGGGTGAGACCGAAGACCTCCCGGACGGTGTCGTTGAACGCTCGGATACTCGCGAAACCTGCCGCGAACGCGACGTCGCCCATGGGCACAGTGCTGGTCTCGATCAGGATCCGCGCGGTCTGGGCACGCTGGGCGCGGGCGAGCGCGAGCGGACCGGTGCCGAGCTCGGCACGGAGTTGCCGCTCGATGTGCCGGGTGCTGTACCCCAGCCGGTCGGCGAGGCCGGGTACACCGTCGCGGTCGACGACGCCTTCCGCGATCAGGCGCATCGCCCGCGCCACAACATCGGCGCGGGCGTTCCACTGCGGGGATCCTGGGCTCGCATCGGGCCGGCAGCGCTTGCAGGCACGAAAACCGTTCTGCTGCGCGGCTGCGGCGGTGGGATAGAACCTCATGTGCGCGATCTTGGGCGGCACCACCGGACAGCTCGGGCGGCAGTAGATCCCGGTGGTGAGCACGGCGGTGAAGAACCAGCCGTCGAACCGGGCGTCCTTGGACCGCACCGCACGTGCGCAGCGGTCGAAGTCGGCGTACACCCGGCCAACGTAGCCCGTGGCCGTGCGGTTGATGCGCAGGAATCCGACATCATGGTCGACGGAGACCACCCGGTCGGATTCCTGCCAGCCCGACGAGAGCCACGTCGGTTGACTGCTCGTCATGACACCCACCGACACACCCGCCGACACTGCTCGCCACTTCCGGTCCCTGCACGAACCCGGCCGCCCGCTCGTCCTGCCGAACGCCTGGGACGTCGCCAGCGCACGTCTCGTCGAGCACGCCGGGGCGGCGGCTGTCGCCACGACCAGCGCCGGCGTCTCGTGGGGCCTCGGAGTCCCGGACAGTGAACGCCTCGACCGCGACCGCGCGCTCGACCTGATCGCCCGGGTGGTCGCGGCGGTCCGAGCCCCGGTCACCGCCGACGTGGAGGGTGGGTACGCCGAGAAGCCGGCAGACGTGGCCGAGACGGTTCGCGGCGTACTCGCCGCCGGGGCGGTGGGCGTCAACCTCGAGGACGCCGACCACGGCGGGCCCGGGCCGCTGCGCTCGGTTGCCGCTCAGTCCGAACGGATCGCGGTGGCACGGCAGGCCGCTGACGCCGAGGGGGTGCCGCTGTTCATCAACGCCCGCGTCGACACCTACCTGTCCGCCGTCGGCGAGGCGGGCGACCTGCTCGCCGCGACACTGGACCGCGCCCGTGCGTATGTCGGCGCGGGCGCGGACGGCATCTTCGTCCCCGGCGTCACCGATCCGGTGATCGTCTCCGCCCTCGTCGACGGGATCGACGTCCCCGTGAACGTGATGACCGGGCCGGGCGCGCCGGCCATCGCCGAACTGGCAGGCCTCGGTGTCGCCCGGATCAGCGTCGGCTCGGCAATCGCGCAGGCTGCCTACGCGGTCGTCCGTCGGAGTGCGCAGGAACTCCTCTCGGCAGGTACGTACGCGGCGCTGTCGGACGCTCTGGACTTCGCCGACGTCAACGCGCTCCTGCGTACGGATCGTTGAGTTCCCTGACGTCGAGGGCCCACGGGGGCGCGACACCAGACACCTCCCGCCTCTCGGACGCGGGCGACGTGTGCGACGGTGGCGTCTCGAGGCACCGGGTGAGCGGCGGCCTTCGTCGCCACGACCGCCCGACAACCGGATCTGTGGGAGGTACGCATGACCGCCGAGACGCTGACCGCGGTCGTCACCGGGGCGGCGAGCGGGATCGGCCAGGCGCTGGCCGAGGCTCTCCACGCCCGGGGTGCGCGTCTGGTCCTGGCGGACGTCAACGCGGACGCGCTGTCCACGACGGCGGCACGACTGGGCGCGACCGGTATCGTCACTGACGTTTCCGACCCGGCCGCCATGCACACTCTCGCCGCGCAAGCTCCGCAGGCGCGCCTCGTCTGTCTCAACGCCGGTGTGGTGGGCCCGTCGCTGGGTGCGCCCTGGGAGGTCCCGCCGGAGGAATGGGACAGGGTCTTCGCCGTCAACGTCAGTGGGGTCGTCAATGGACTGCGCGCGTTCGTCCCGCAGTTGCTCGCCGCGCGCGCACCGGCGCACGTACTGATCACCGCATCCCTGGCCGGACTCGCCGTCTTCCCCGGCGGCGGCGCATACGGCCCGTCAAAACACGCCGTCACCGCCGTCGCCCAGCACGCCGCCATGGCCCTTGCCGACACGCCGGTGAGAGTGAGCATGATCTGCCCAGCGCTGGTCGCGACCGGCATGTCGCCCGAAGGAATCGCGCCCGCGCTGGTCGCCGACGACGCGCTTCGGACCGTGGACAACGGCGTCTTCGCGGTCGTTCCGGCGGAATGGCAGGCAGCCGTCGCGACCCAGGTCGACGAGATCGTCTCCGGCCGCCAGCCCACGCCTCCCGCTCCCTGGCCGGCGGGCTGATTCACCGCGACGCGACGACCGCGGCCAGCATCGCCAGCGGACCCGGGCAGGCCTGACCGTCCCCCACCACCTTGCTCGGCTCTGCTTAGGGCACGCGTGGGCACGCCGAGCTACGCACTGCGAGTCAGTGTTTCCCGGTCACAAGCCTTGGCCGCCGGACGAATGAGAAACGGCTCAGTCCGTCCCGGAATGTACCGACCCACACTAACGTGCCGTATCTGATCAGTTACAGCACGTTGCCGTCCATGTGTGGTTCATTCCCGATTTCATGAGACGTTCCACGCCTTCTCCGAAAGACCATGCCTATGAATTCTGAGACCGCCCCTGCCCGGGGCTCAGTCTGCCAACCCGTCTGGCGCCTGGCCGCGGCGATAGTGCTGCTCACCAGCGCATTTCTCATCGCGGGGGTTGCCATATCGCCACCTCCAGCCCGCGCCGCCAACATCGCTGTCAACCAGTGCAACAACCAGGGGCCCGGCCCCGGCGGCGCGGTTGTAGCCATTACCTGCACCGTGACCGTCGTCAACACGATCAACGGTGGCGTCACCAGCTCGACGGTTACCGTAAGCCGGCAGTGTGCCAATGATCCGTGCCCACCAGGAAACGGCTCGACCACGACCTCGTCCTCGGATCTCATCACTGACGTTCTCCAGTGCAACGATTCTGCCAATGACGGCGGAAACACGACGACCTGCAATGTCAGGATCACGAACAACATCAGTGCGGATACGCCCGGAGCGCAGCCCGTAACAGCGGCGACGGTCAATCAGTGCAACGGCTCCGGCGCCGGCGGTGGTGGAACGGTGGATTGCGACCCGTTCCCCGCCACCACGACGGGCGCCACGGTCACCCAGTGCAACGGATCGGCGAACGGCGGCGGTGGGACCGCACGCTGCACAGTCGAGCCGTCCACGATCAGCCCGGCTCTCCCAATCTCGATCAACCAGTGCAACGGCACCGGGAACGGCGGCGGAAGTACCGTCACGTGCACCACCAGCATCACCACCAACATCACCCCGGCACCGTCGCCTTCACCTTCACCTTCGCCTTCACCTTCACCTTCGCCTTCGCCTACGCCTACGCCGAGTCCGACGCCACCGCCCGGACCTGGACCCGGGCCTGGTCCTGGTCCTGGTCCGGGGCCTGATGACGGCGGCGACAACGGCGGCGACAACAGCGGCGACAACGGTTCCGGTTCGCAGGTTCCGCGGGTTCCCAACGGTGGGGTCGACGCCGGTGCCGGTTCGACGGCTGGCGGACCCGATGGCGGCCTGCTGGCCCTTACGGGCGGTCTGCTGCTGGCCGGGGCGGTCGCTGCCCGGCTGCGCTGGTTAGCCACCCGACGAAGGGTGTGACGCTCCTTCGGATGAGGACACGTCGCATAGTGAATGGCGGTGACCACCGTAGCCTTTGCGCCACGGTGGTCACCGCCGTTCTCACGCTGTCTGGCCTGGCGTGCGTCGGCATCGCCGTCATCCAATATCAGCAGCACCCTCCGCAGCCGGCACTGTCGACCATCGAACCGATCAGCCCATCGGCGCCGCATACAGCTGCACCCAACCGGTCTCCACGCACGTCGCCGACCGGGCCACGGGTGATCGGACCGGTCCTTTCGGCATCCGCTCCGACCGCACTCGCCATTCCCGCGATCGACGTGCGCTCACCCCTACAGCGACTCGGCCAGACCGCCGACGGACGGCTCGAAGTGCCCCCACCTGGGCCGCATTATGACGAGGCCGGCTGGTATCGGTACTCGCCCACCCCTGGCTCGCTCGGGCCCGCAGTCATCGTCGGTCACCTCGACTCGTCTCGCGGACGGTCGATCTTCTGGCGCCTCGGAGATCTGGAGCCACACGACAAGATCCACATCGCCCGTGCTGACGGCACCGTGGCGGTCTTCGCCGTAGACGCCGTTCGCCGGTATCGGAAGAACCAATTCCCGACACAGCTCGTCTACGGCAACACCAACCATGCTGCTCTACGACTCATCACCTGCGGTGGACCGATCGACCGCACCAGCGGCCACCACCGGGACAACATCATCGTCCTCGCGTACCTGGTGCAAGCCCGCGGTCGGGGGCGGCCGACGACCGCGCCGGGACCGGGCACCTATAGCGGGCACACCGACGCGAGGACTAGGAGTCGGGTTTTGTGAGACGCGCGACGCGGCGTCGTGAGTCGCGCACGAGTTCGTGGGTGCGGTCGATCATCTCGTGGCTCTGATCGATCAGCTCTCGCTGGTCGGTGCGTCGCGGGCGCTGTCCACTCGGCGTCCGGCTCTGGTCCAAGTCCAGAAGGAACCGCCTGGCTTCGGCTATCACCTTCAGGGTGGCGCGCCTGCTGGTCTCGCCCGCTGATGGCACATGGCCACTCTGACACAGCATCTATCGCAGCGATAGTGCAACCTCCGAGTGTTGTTTCTGTCAGAGGCACGGAATGGCGAAAACGCGGGAATTGCACTCAATCGGGGGGGCCAGTCCCACTCATTTGGGTCGAGCCAAATCGGACTCATGGGGCATATCTTTGACGAGTCGTGGTGCACGTCCCTGAGGTCATGGAGGAGGATGCCTCGGGGGCATGCATCGCGGTCTTATCTCAGCCGGCTACCTCGCTCGTTGGCCCGGACACACCTGAAGGCAGGAGACTTCATCGCCCGGTTCCGGCGCAGACGGACCAGGCCATGCGTTCCCCAGGGCCTTTGGGACCGCCTCCAGTGTCCGGTCCAGCGAGTGAGCGATGGAGCCCATGCTTGTGCTCGCCGTGCTGGCGAGTGAGCAGGTCTTGGCGGCGTTGAACGCGCCGATGCCGACGCAACCACCAGCGAACCCTGGAAGCCCGACCTGCGCGACTTCCGAGGGTGGCTGTTTTCGGAAGTTCGTCGGCGTACCATTTCCCATATCCGGAATCGACGACATCCCCGCCTCGAGGTTGCCTGCCACCCGGCCACCGAACGGTATGTCATGTACCGAAACCGCGACAGGTCCACGGGCCCGAACACGCGACCACCTTCGTATTCGTCACGTTGAGCGGGTTCCTGCTCAAGGACACAGGACCACCGAGTTTCTTGTTCCTGTGGATGCACGGACCGGCTCGGATGGCGCTCGCGTTGACCTCCTTGTCATTCCGCCGAGGACCGGCCGCGATCTGAGCGAAGCCATAAGACCGACACGCAAGGATGAGCCATGCCTCCATCCAAGATCCAACTACCCGCCCAACGAACCGGTCCGCCCTTGTTCGGCACGTCACGCGGCACCGACTACGCGAGACTGACGCGCCGGATCCGCCAGGCTGGGCTGCTCGATCGCCGTCCCGGCCACTATGTCGCCAGGTTCACGCTGACGCTCGCGTCGTTCGCCGCGGCCGGGGTCGCGTTCTTCCTCCTTGGTGACTCCTGGCTGCAGATCCCGGTCGCCGCCGGGCTCGCCGTGATCTACACCCAGGTCGCGTTCCTCGCCCACGACGTCGGACACCAGCAGGTCTTCGCCTCCAAACGTCACGCCCGGATCGCCGGTCTACTGCTGGGCAACCTCGGTATCGGGCTGAGCTACGGCTGGTGGATCGGCAAACACACCCGACACCACGCCAACCCCAACCATGTCGACGACGACCCGGACATCAGAGTCGGCGGCATCGCGTGGACCCAGAACCAGGCCGGCACTCGACGCGGCGCCGCCCGGATCTTCGCCCGCTGGCAGGCGTTCTTCTTCTTCCCCCTGCTGTTGCTCGAAGGGCTCCACCTCTACGTCACCGGGGTAGGCGCCCTGTGGCGACGCGATGTCAAACAACGAACAGCAGAAGTGGTCCTCCTCGCCGTCCACACCGTCGGATGCCTCACCGCACTGTTCCTGGTCCTCTCCCCCGGCAAGGCCCTGGTCTTCTTCGCCGTCCACCAGGCGGTCTTCGGTTTCTACCTGGGATGCTCGTTCGCACCCAACCACAAGGGCATGCCGCTCATGGAAGGACGGCTGGACTACCTACGCAAGCAGGTGCTCGCCTCCCGCAACGTCCACGGCGGTTGGTTCGTCGACCACGCCCTCGGCGGACTGAACTACCAGATCGAGCACCACCTGTTTCCCAGCATGCCGATGCCGAACCTGCGCCGCGCCAAACCCCTGGTCGAAGCATTCTGCCGAGAACACGACATCAGCTATCACGACACCGGACTGATCCGCTCCTACCGCGAGATCCTCGGCTACCTGCACGAAACCGGCGCCTGCCTGCGCACCCCGGAACGCATCACCTGATGCTCAAGCTCCTACGAGCGGACGCGCCCGATGCCGGAGACGACGCACTGCTGCCCGCCCCATGAGCGTGCGCCCCGCTTCGTGCTACCGAATGACGTCTCAGGGCGTTCTGCCCCGGATGGGGCATTGTCTCGCGCGAGCGGATCTGACCGATATGCAACTGCTGAAGGCTATGCGCCCACGACTGCCTGAGAACCCTGGATAACCAGTGGCCTCCTCACCTGGAAGGTGTGCCGGAAGGCCCTGCACGTGCCTTTTGGGCTCGACAACGCTGAACCCGGGCGCAGCTCTGACTGGACACCTGCCGCGTCGTTCCGGGAGGTTGGCGTGAGCCAGTGGTCGGTGATCTACGACGGGTTCGATCCTGCCGCCGAAAGGGCTCGCGAGACCTTGTGCACCCTCGGCAACGGTTACTTCGCCACTCGTGGAGCGGTGCCGGAGGCGGCTGCCGACGGAGTGCACTACCCCGGAACCTACGTCGCCGGTTGCTACGACCGGCTCGAGTCCCACGTGGCCGGCCGTACCTTCGAGAACGAGGACCTCGTCAACGTCCCCAACTGGCTGGCGTTGACGTTTCGCGTCGACCAGGGCGACTGGTTCGACATGGCGGGCGCCGAACTGCTGGGCAACCGTCATGAGCTGGATCTCGAGCGCGGCGCCCTGACCAGGAGGCTGCGTTTCGTGGACCCGGCCGGAAGGACCACGTCGGTCGTCCAGCGCAGGCTCGTGTCCATGGCCGACCCGCACGTGGCGGCGCTGGAGACGACGTTCGTGGCCGAGGACTGGTCTGGGCGGTTGTGCGTACGAGCAGCACTCGACGGTCGGATCACCAACCGCGGGGTCGAGCGTTACCGCGACCTGTCCGGTGCGCATCTGGAACCGGTCAGCTCCGGTCACGACGCGGAGGAGATTGCCTGGTTGCAGATGCAGACGGCATCCTCGCGGATCCGGGTCGCCGAGGCGATGCGGATACGTGCTCCTGGTGCGATCAGTCGCAGGTTCGACTGCACTGCCTCCTGGGTCGGCGTCGACCTCGACCTGGACCTGAAGGCTGGAGTGCCGGTGACCGTCGAGAAGGCGATCGCACTGCACACGTCGCTCGACCGCGCCATCGGCGAGAGTCTCCTCGCGGCTACCACCCGGATCCGTCACGCGGGGGACTTCGCTCAGCTCCTCGACCAGCACGTCCTTGCCTGGAAGCAGATTCGGCGCAGCGGACGGACCACGCTCACGGGCGCCCGCGCGATCGGCGAGGAGCCGCAGAAGACTCTCGACCTGTACGCCTTCCACATTCTGCAGACATTGTCGACACACACGACCGACCTGGACGTCGGCGTTCCAGCGCGCGGACTGTCCGGCGAGGCGTACCGCGGGCACGTCTTCTGGGACGAGCTCTTCGTGTTCCCGTTCCTGACGCTGCGACTGCCGGAGGTGGCCCGGGCGCTCCTCATGTACCGCTGGCGGCGACTTCCGCAGGCACGGTGGGCGGCAGAGGCCGCGGGCTACCGCGGAGCGATGTACCCGTGGCAGAGCGGAAGTGACGGACGTGACGAAACGCAACAGTGGCATCTGAACCCACGCTCGGGACGCTGGCTCCCGGACAACTCCCACCTCCAACGGCATGTCGGGATCGCCGTGGCCCACAACGTCTGGCTCTACTACCAGGCCACCGGCGACCTGGCGTTCCTTTCCAGTCACGGCGCCGAGATGCTTCTGGACATCGCACTCTTCTGGAGCACGCTGGCGACGTTCGACGACAGCGACCAGCGTTACCAGATCCGCGGTGTGATGGGCCCCGACGAGTACCACGACGGATATCCCGCGTCCTCGACCCCCGGAATCGACAACAACGCCTACACCAACGTCATGGTCGCCTGGCTGATGCGTCGAGCCCTGGAGGCGCTCCGGTTGATACCGGTGCATCGGCGGGACGAGCTTCGCGAACGCCTCGGACTCAGCGACGCCGACCTGAGCCGGTTCGAGGACATGACCCGCCGGATGCGCGTCGACTTCCACGGTCGCGGCGTCATCAGCCAGTTCGAGGGGTACGACCAGTTGGCCGAGTTCGACTGGGCTGGTTACCGGGCGAAGTACGGCGACATCCGGCGGCTCGACCGGATCCTCGAGTCCGAGGGGTCCGACGTCCGGCTCTTCCAGGTGTCCAAACAGGCCGACGTCCTGATGCTGTTCTTCCTCCTGAGCAAGGACGAGTTGACACGCGTCATGGCAGACCTCGGCTACTCGCTGAAGCCCGACGACATCCTGCGAACCGTCGAGTACTACCTTGCCCGGACGTCGCATGGCTCCACTCTCAGTGCGGTGGTCCACGCCTGGGTGCTGTCGCGTACCGACCGGCACGCCTCGTGGCGGTTCTTCCTCGACGCGCTCGCGAGCGACGTCGCCGACACGCCCGGGGGGACGACGGCGGAAGGTATCCACCTCGGCGCGATGGCAGGCTGCGTCGACCTCGTGCAACGGTGCTACACCGGACTCGAGATCGGCGGCGACGTCCTCCGGTTGGACCCACGACTGCCACGGGAGCTTGCCGCGCTCGAGCTGACGTTGCGATACCGGGGGCACTGGGGCGTCACCGTGCGGTGCACGCAGGAAGAACTCATTGTCGGGCTGCCGGCATCCGCTGCGGCACCGATCACGGTGGCACTCGACGAGAAGACCGCAACCCTGCCCCCCGGAGAAACCTGGCAGGTACGCCTGACACCCGCGCGGTCTCACCGACGCCCACAGATGCCGCCCGGGTGAGCGAGGTCCGGCCAGGTGAGGAAGTCGATCTCTCCCGACGCGAAGGAGGAGGAGGTGGGGATGACATCGGAGCGGACGAATCGAATCGTCGTGGGCCTGGACGGGTCGGCCAACTCCCTCGCCGCCGCCCGCTGGGCGCGCAACGAGGCGCTGCTCCGGGGAGCCGATGTCGAAGCGGTCACGGTATGGGACCGGTCTCGACCACGCCATCTTCCCGACCGGCCCCGACACATGACCGAACGCGAAATCGTCGACGCGTGTGAGCGCATGCAGCAGCAACAGCTGGCCGACCTCGACGGTGGAGAAGTCTCCATCGTCACGCGGGTAGCGCAAGGCGATCCCGTGGAGGTCCTGACGGAGCTTTCCCAGGCCGCCGACATTCTCGTGGTGGGCGCTCGGGGCCGCAGCGGTGTCGCCGGACTGCTCCTCGGGTCGACCAGCCTTGCCTGCTTCCCACACGCCGCGTGTCCGGTGACGGTGGTCCCCGCCCACTACCCCGCGCACCGGGTGCACGCACCGATCGTGGTCGGAGTCGACGGTTCGCGCGCCTCACGGAAGGCCCTTCGGGTGGCCGCCGAGGAGGCTCTGATCCGAGATTGCCACCTCATCGCGGTCCATGCGGTGTTCGTGCCGCCGCCCTACGGGACGGAGATCTACCGGCCAGCGGACGATCACCTGGTCGAGGGTGGCCGTCAGCTCGAGGAGGCGATCGGTCCCGTCCAGATCGACTTTCCTGCCGTCCCGATCGAGCACAAGGTCATCGCGGGACATCCCGCGGTGGCCCTCGACGAGGAGGCCTCCGTGGCGGACCTCCTCGTCATCGGCTCGCGAGGGCACCGACCGCTATCCGCCGCCATCCTCGGATCCGTCAGCCTGCACCTGCTCGCCCACGCGCAACGCCCGACCATGGTGGTAACCGACCAGGGCGCGTCAGCCTAGGGCCTGTCTCCCAAATGGCGCCGGTCAAGCGAGCGGCGCATCCGTGCCCGGTTGGCAAGGCGGAGGAGGAAGGCGCACTGGGTTTGTGCGCCGATCGACGAGAACGCAGCCAGCCGGGATGCGGGGCGTCGCGAGTCAGGCGTGATTGGGGAGACAGGGCCTAGGGGCGGTCGTGACCCGCGTCCTGCCGAGGCTCCCGCAGCGGGGCGACCTCCAGTGCGCGGTTCAGGTCGCTGACCGACAACAGCCCGACGAGCTCGTGTCCGGTGCCGCCGTCGACCACGAGAGCCCGGCCTGGATCCCGCTGCAGTGCGCGTGCCGCGTCGACGACCAGGTCGTCCGCACGGACTGTGGGAACGTCCTGGCCAGCGAACATCACGTCCGAGACATGCACCGTGCGTCGCTCCTGCTTGGGCACGGCGGCAGCCCTCGACAGGGACAGCAGGCCAACCAGGTCGCCGTGCCGCACAACGGGGTACGAAGCGTGTGCGGGCCACCGCCCGATGTCCTTACTGAACTCGGCGATGGTGCGGCCGGGATCCACCGTCACCGGGGCATGGGCCATCAGGTCGCGGACGCGCAGGCCGGTGAACGCATGTTCCAGCCGAGCGGAGACCACCTCCTGTTGGACGGCCAGCAGGAGGAACCAGCCGAGCAGGAGGAACCAGATACCGCCTACGCCCCCGCCAGCCAGCAGGCTGGTCAGGCCGAGAAGGATCAGGAGCACCGCGAAGATCCGCCCACCCACAGCAGCCGAGATCGTGGCCGACGCGCTGTCCCCCTGTCGCCACCACAGCAGTGCGTGCAGGAGCCGTCCACCGTCGAGCGGTAGCGCGGGAACGAGGTTGAAGACGAGCAACAAGGTGTTGATGAGCGCCAGATAGTCGAGTACGCCTGTCACGGACGAGGGAAGTCCGGTCACATCCGCAAGCAGCGCGAGCCCCGCGAACACCAGCGCGAGGACCGCGGTCGCGATCGGCCCTGCGATCACCACGCGGAACTCCGCGCCGGGACCAGGGAGCGGTTCCTCCGCCCGGGAGACGCCACCGAACAGCCACAGCGTGATCTCCCGCACTCGTACGCCCTCGCGCATCGACTGGAGCGTGTGACTGAGTTCGTGCGCCAGGATCGAGGCGAAGAAGAGCACGGTGGCGACGGCTGCCATCGCGAGATGTGTCGAGCCGGACAGATCCGGATATGTGGCCGGGAACAACACCGCCGCCAGCGACCAGAGCACCAGCACGAAGATCACCAGCCACGTCCAGCTGATCCCTACCGGGACGCCCTTGACGCGGAACAGGCGCACGCTACTCGTCAACACCCGACCACCCCTGCGCTCACGCCGGCCATGTTCACGCTACGTCGGTGGTCGGAGCAGGTCAGCGGGGCACGGTCATCAGCGCCAAGGACCTTCGGCCCCGTGAGTGAGCGCAGGCCCCCGCTCCCCCGGACGGTCTGGCGTTCGCCGTCGGACCCGGGCTCCCACCTACACTGGCGATGAGCCCTCCACGCCTGTGACCGTCACGCACCGGCAGGGGTGAGCACGTTGCTCGACATCGACGGTTCCGCGCACTCGGGGTCGGGCATGATCGTGCGTCAGGCGCTGGCGTACGCGGCCGTTACCGGTACGCCGTTCCGGATGTGGAACGTCCGCGCACACCGCCCCAAACCCGGACTGCGGCCCCAGCACCTGTGCGGCGTCCTGGCGATGCGGGACCTTGTTGGCGGCTCGCTCGAGGGTATGAGCCTTCACCGCGGCGCAGGTCCCCGGTCCCGTCGGCGACGCCGCCGCCAGCGGCTGATCTCGTCGACTCCCCACACGATGAAGGGAAAGGGCAGGAGCAGGAGGAGAACCGAGCCTGGCAGAGCGGCCGTTCCGAACACCCGCTGGAGCGGTGGCAGGTAGATGAGCGCGGCCGCGAACGCGATCTCGAATGCGCACCCAGCGAGCAGCAGCGGGTTGCTGAAGATCCCTACGGTCCGCAGGGATGCGTGGTCGGTGCGAGCGGCGAACGCGGTACCCAGCTGGCATGCGACGATCCCGGCGAAGGTGGCGGTCGTCGCCTGGAGATAACTCCCGTGGAGCGCCGTGCCCGGTCCGGTTGCCGCGCCCGGATGCCAACCCGCGCTGACCAGGACGACGAAGAACGCACCAAGCACCAGGACCGCCGATACCAGGCCGAGCAGGCCCCAGGCGCGCCACAGCAGCCTGCGGTCGATGATTCCCTCGTGACGCCCTCGCGGTGGCCTGGCCATGACTCCCGGCTCGGCCGGTTCGCGGCCCAGAGCGAGCGCGGGCAGCGTCTCGGTGCCGAGGTCGATCGCGAGGATCTGGAGCACCGTGAGCGGGAGGGGTACCGCCCCGCCGGAGAGTGCGAAGAGGAGGAACGGTGCAACCTCGGGGACGGCGTGGGCGAAGATGTAGAGCACGAACTTCCGGACGTTGTCGAAGGCCCGTCGCCCCTCCTCGACCGCGGCCACGATGGTGGCGAAGTTGTCGTCGGTCAGGACCATCGTGGCGGCTTCCCTGGCGACGTCGGTGCCCGTACGCCCCATGGCGACCCCGATGTCCGCCCGGCGGAGAGCCGGGGCATCGTTGACGCCATCACCGGTGACGGCCACGACCTCGCCGCGGTGGCGCAGCGCATCGACGATCCGCAGCTTCGTCTCGGGCGAGCTCCGCGCGAAGATCAGTTCCTGACCTCCTGCGAGGAGTTCTCCGAGGCGCTCCTCACTCATCGCCGCCACGTCGGTTCCGGTGACGATGCGGTCAGCGCGCAGGCCGACCTCGCGGGCGACCTCGGCCGCGGTCTGGCCGTGGTCCCCGGTGACCACGTGAACGGTGAGGCCGGACTCGTGGCAGGCGGCGACAGCTGCCGGCACCTCGGGACGGGGCGGGTCGTGCAGCCCGGCAAGGCCGAGCAGGCAGAGGTCTCGCTCGACCTCCTCACGGGCGAACTCGACGCCCCGCCTGCCTCCCGGCGCGACAGTTACTCGACTGGCGAAGGCGAGGACCCGAAGTCCGCGTGCGGTCAGTGCCTCCTGAACAGCCCTGGTACGCGCACGGTCTGCCTCGGTCAGGATTCGCGGAGCGCCGTCGAGGACGCGGGTGCACAGGGGCAGGACCGCCTCCGGTGCGCCCTTGGAGTGGACGACAAGCTGCTCTGGGTGTGGCGGAGAGCCGGCTTGTTCGTCCGACTCACCCGTGTCGTCGACGGTGGTCATCCGCGCCAGGCGTGGATCGAACCGGAAGATCGCCCTCCGCCGGCCTTCCCGACGTGACAGGTCGACGTCCGTACCGGTGTCGGCCGCGTACCGCAACAGGGCGATCTCGGTGGGATCCCCTTCGTCGACGCTCCCGGGACCTCCAGCGAGGTCGGCGGTGTTGCAGGCGACCATCACCTCCCTCACCGGTCTCGTCGCCGCGTCTCCCTCACGAGGGGTCCACACCTCGAGGACCTGCATGCTGTTCGTGGTGAGAGTTCCGGTCTTGTCCGTGCAGATCGTGGTCGTCGACCCGAGGGTCTCTACCGCCGAGAGCCGCTTGACGAGGGCGCCCCGGACAGCCAGCGCGCGGACGCCGACCGCGAGCGCCAGCGTGATGGTCGGCAGGAGACCTTCGGGCACGTTCGCCACCAGAAGGCCGGTCGCGAACACGAACGCATCCGGCAGGGACAGCCCGGCCAGCGTGCCCAATGGCAGGAACGCCACACCTACGCCGAGTGCGACCGCCGCGATCAGCCATGCGATCCGGCGAACCTGACGTTCCAGCGGACTGGCTTCGGGTGCTCCGCGCTCAGACAACGCCGCGATCCGGCCCAGCTCGGAGTGCGCTCCCGTCGCGAACACCACCGCTCGGGCCGTACCGCCTGTGCAGGTCGTCCCGCTGAACACCACGTCCTGCGCCTCGACCAGCGCCGCCCGCGCATCTGTGGGACCGGCGGCCCGCGTCACTGCCAGCGACTCGCCCGTCAGCGCCGACAGGTCGACCTCGAGGCTGCCGTCGAGTAGCCGGCCGTCGGCGGAGATCCGGTCCCCCTCGTCGATGATCACGACGTCACCGGGGACCAGCGTCGCCGCGGGCACAACCTGGCGGACGCCGTCGCGGACCGCGGTTGCCTCCTGCGGGAGGTACGCGACCAGCGCCTCGACCGCCCGCTCGGCCTGCTGCTCCTGCACGAACGCCAGAAGGGCGTTCAGCACGATCACGGCGATGATGGCCCATCCCAGCACCGGCGTACCCGCCACGAAGGCGAGCAGCGAGGCGACCCACAGCAGCAGGGCCAACGGATGGACGAACTGGCGGACCAGCGCGCGGCCGAATCGCCGCTTGCCCCGCCGCCGCAACACGTTCGGGCCGAAGACCACCAGCCGCCGCTCGGCCTCCCGATGGGTCAGGCCGCCGGGTCCACTGCGCAGATGCGCCAGCAGGAGAGCGAGCGGCTCGTGGACAGATGTCTCCTCGTCCTCTACTGATGGCGGACGTCCGGTCGTGCCCTCTCCCATGAACCGCTCTCAGCCCTTACGCAGCCGGACCGCCGTGACCTTGTACTCCGGGCAGGAGGTCACCTCGTCCGTCTCGCCTGAGGTGAGCAGGTTGGCCGCCACGTCGGGGAAGGCGAAGGAAAGAAAGACCTCGCCGGGAGCCACATCATCGGTGAGGCGGCCCGGCGCGGTGATGCTGCCGCGCCGGCTGGCGATCTCGACGAGGTCCCCTTCGCGCAGTCCGAGCCGCAGCGCGTCGTCGGGGTTGATCTCGAGGTGCTCGTCGGGGACCAGCGCGAGGTTCGGCGTCCGCCGGGTCATCGTTCCGCTGTTGTAGTGGACCAGTCGGCGGCCGGTGATCAGCGTGTACGGGTAGGCCGTATCGGGTGACTCGCCGGGCGGCGCCCAGGGAAGGGCGGCGAGTTGGGCGCGCCCGTTCGGGGTGGCGAACTCCTGCTCGTACAACCTGGCCTCACCCGGATCGTCCGGGCCGCGGCAGGGCCAGTGCAACGCGTACTCGTTGTCGAGGCGGTCGTGGGAGATGCCGGCGAAGACGGGGGTGAGACGGGCGCACTCGGCCAGTGCGTCCGCCGGCGTGGGACAGCCGAGGTCTCCACCGAGGGCCCGCGCCACCGCGGTCACCACCGCGAAGTCGGTACGCGCCAGTCCCGGCGGGTCGAGTGCGGGGCGTACCCGCTGGAACCGCCGGTCGAAGTTCACGAACGTGCCGTCCTTCTCGAGGAACGACGCACCCGGGAGCACCACGTCGGCGGCCAGGGCGGTGGCGGAGGGAAAGATCTCCTGGCTCACCACGAACTCGGCGGCCTCGACAGCGGCCCGGACGTGCCCCGAGTCCGGATCGGTCTGCAGGATGTCCTCGCCGAACACGTACAGCGCCCGGACCTGGCCCGTGAGCGCGGCGTCGAACATCTCGGGGATCCGCAGCCCCGGCCGCGGCGGCACGGGTGTCCCCCACTCTTCGCCGAAGCGTCGGCGCACCGCGTCGTCGGTCACCTTCTGGTAGCCGGGAAGAAGGTCGGGGAGCGCGCCCATGTCCGACGCCCCCTGCACGTTGTTCTGACCACGCAGCGGGTTGACACCGCCGCCGTTCGGCGTGCCGACGGCACCGCGGAGGACCGCGAGGTTGGCGAGGGTACGCACGCCGTCCGTGCCGTGTGCGTGCTCGGTGACGCCGAGGCCGTAGACGATCGAGGGCTTGCGCGCCGTGCCGAACAGGCGGGCCGCCTCGGCGAGGATCGCCGGCTCGATGCCGCTCAGCTCGGCGACCTGTTCTGGCGGGTACTCGTGAAGCAGGGCGCGCAACTCGTCCCACCCGTCGGCGCGGGTCGCGAGGAACGCCTCGTCCACCCACCCGTTGTCGAGCAGGAGACGGGCCAGCCCGTGGAAGACGGCGACGTTGGAGCCGGGTCGTCCTTGCAGGTGGACGTCCGCGACCCGGGCGAGTCCGGTCCTCCTGGGGTCGATCACGACGAGCCGGGCGCCGTTCAGCGCCCGCTGCATGATCCGGGCCCCGATCACCGGGTGCGCCTCGGTCGGGTTGGCACCGACGAGCAGGATGCAGTCGGCGTCGTCGAGGTCGTCCGCGGCGTTCGTACCACCCGCCAGGCCGAAGGTCGCGGTGAGGCCCGCGGCAGAAGGTGCGTGGCAGATCCTCGAACAGTTGTCGACATTGTTGGTGCCGATGACCGTTCGCATCAGCTTCTGGAGCAGGTAGTTCTCCTCGTTGGTCGACCGGGCCGAGGAGATGGCGGCGATGGAGTCCGGGCCGTGCGTTTCGCGGATCCGCGTCAGCTCCCGTCCCACGAGCGCGAGGGCGTCGTCCCACGTCGTCGGCTCGAGCCGGCCGGCGCGGCGTACCAGCGGCGTGGTGAGGCGGTCCGGCGAGCGTACGAAGTCGTAGGCGAAGCGTCCCTTGACGCAGGCGTGGCCGCGGTTGACGGGTCCGTCGTGGGCAGGCGTGATCGCCACGATCGCCGGCCCGTCCGTGTCGGGAATCGGGTCGGCCATCGGATCGGCCATCGGGTCGGGGATCGTGTCGGGGTTGCTGTCCGCCGTACTGGTGTGGACGTCGAGGGCGCAGCCGACACCGCAGTAGCCGCAGGTCGTCCTGGTCACCGTCGCGGTCGGCGCCGCCGCGACCGGCAACGGGACCGGCCCGCTGATCGCGCCGCTGGGACAGCTGTCCACACAGCCGCCGCAGGCCACGCACGCCGACTCCACCCAGGGTCCGCCCGTCCCCGGAGCCACCACCGTGTCCGCCCCGCGTCCGACGAGCGTCAGGGCGAACGTGCCCTGAACCTCGTCGCACATCCGGACACACCGGCCGCAGGCGATGCACAGGTCGGCGTCGAGCCGGACGTACGGATGGGAGTCGTCCCGGCCGAGCCCACGACCAGGTCCTTGTCCGACGCCGTCGAACGCCTCGGGCCCGACGCCGAGCTGGTCGCAGACCGCGGCGAGCTCGGTCGGCAGGTCGAGCGCACCCGCGGGCAGCCGTTCGACGGTGAGCTCAACGACGCGTCGCACCGTGGCGGCCACCGTCTCGTCGTCGGTACGGATGTCGGCGTCCTCGGCCGCCGGAGTCGTACATGCCGCGACGACCGCCGGGCCCGAGCGGACCAGACAGGCCCGGCACGAACCCGACGGGCTGAGGCGTTCGTCGTGGCAGAGCGTCGGCACCTCGAGACCGGCAGCGCGGACGGCGGCCAGAACCGAGCTGCCGTCGGGCACCTCGACGGGCGTGCCGTTCACCCGCACCCTCATCGCGGCGAATCCCTGCCAGGTCCGGGGCCCGACCGACCCGCACCCATGACGCGCACCAGGCTGCGGACCGCCACCGGGATGCGGCGTCCGAACGGGCACAGACTGGCGGTCTGCATCGCGTCGAGCAGCGCGTCGTCCCGCGCCGCCGCCTCGGGCTGGCGTTCACCTCGCCGGGTGCCCTCGCGGCACGGGGTGCAGGTGCCGCAGCTTTCGCTCGCGCCGAACTCCCACAGGTGCCGGAGCAGGTCGTCCGGGTCCACCCGGTCGTCGACGGCGAGCAGGCTGCCGTGGCCGAGCGTCACTCCGGCCGCCGTGAGCGCTGAGTTGAGCAGGGGAAGGTCGAGCTGGTCGGGTGCGAGGAAGCCGCCGAGCGGACCGCCCACCTGGATCGCCCGCAGCCGTCGCCCGCGGGGAAGCCCTCCGCCGAGCCCGAAGACGATGTCGCGCAACGGCGTGCCCAGCTCGACCTCGTAGGCACCCGGGCGTACGAACCGCTCGTTCAGGCAGACGACCAGGGTTCCCGTCTCCGGCGGAACTCCGCGTGCCGCGTAGGCCGCACCGCCGGCACGGACGACCGCCGGCACCGACGACAGCGTCTCGACGTTGTTGACCGCCGTGGGTCGTCCGAGGAGGCCGTACTCGACGGGGTACGGCGGCCGCGGCCGGACCGTCGCACGCAGCCCGGCGAGCGAGTGCAGGAGCGACGTCTCCTCCCCCGCGACGTACGAACCCGCCCCCATGACCACGTCCAGGTCGAGATCGACGCCGGAGCCGTGTACGTCGCGGCCGAGGTGTCCCTGGGCGTACGCCGCGGCCACGGCCGCCGCCACGCTCTCGTACGCCCGGGGGTACTCCGACCGCACGTACACGAATCCCGTCGTGGCCCCGCAGGCCAGTGCCGCGAGGGCGAGACCCTCCAGCAGCCCGGACGGGTCGCGCTCCATCAGGATGCGGTCGGCGTACGAGCCGGGGTCGCCCTCGTCGCCGTTGGCCACGACGTAGCGCGGCCCGGCCGGACCCGCCGCCGACAACGCCCGCCACTTGGCCGCGGCGGGAAACCCGGCACCGCCGCGGCCACGAAGGCCGGCGGTCTCGACCTCCTCCAGGACGCGACGGGGAGACCTGTCGTCCGCGACCAGGGCACGCCACACTTCCCACGCCCCCTCGTCGCCCTGGATCCCACGGAGGACGACGGGCGCCGTCGCCGCCCGTACGGACGGTTCCGGCGCCCGCGGAGTGGAGAGGCCGGCGAGCTGGTCGGCAAGGTCGGCACCCGCGCGGGGCTCGTCGCCGTCGAGGGCGGCCGGGCCCGTGTAGCAGTAACCCAGGCAGTGCACGACCTGCAGCGACACGCTGCCGTCCGGCGCGCAGGTCCCCGCCCGTACGCCCAGCACCCGCTCCACGTCAGGAATGTGGCGCCCGCCCTGGCTCGCCACGAAGCACGCCGTCCCACCGCACAGCCGTACGTGCCGCTCGCCCTGGGTGCCGCGCAGGTCGGTGTAGTAGCGCGCGGCCCCATGCACCACGGCGACCGGTAGCCCGGTCCTCGCGGCGATCGCGCGCTCGTCGTCAGGAGTGATCCGACCATGGTCGGCCCGCGCCGAGCGAAGCTCGGCCAGGACCCGGTGGGCAGGACCGTTCCGGCGCCGCTCGAGTCCCTCGACCGACGCGCCCGTCGGCGGCCTGCTCATGCTGGCCTCGGCATCGCGAGTTCGACCACGAGGTCATCGTGCCCACGTCTGGTGCAGTTCAGCCGACGATCGCGCGGGCCGCCTCAGGCGTGCTCCTTCCGGCCGGTCCCCCTCGCGGTGGAGGCCTTCGCCGACGGCTCGGAGTGCAGGCGACGGTCCAGGCGTACGGCGAGATACCCGGCGACGGACACGACGCAGACGATTCCGAGGTCAGCGACTGCCAGGGGTTCGGTACCCAACAGCTCCCGCAGCAGGGGAACGTACAACCCCGCCAGCATCAGGACGAAGGACGCGCCCACCGCGACCAGCAGGAACGGGTTGTCGCGCGTCCCCGGGCGGGCACGTGAGCCCAGGGCGACACCCAGCTGCGTGGTGGCGAGCGTGAGGTAGGCCATCGACTGCCACGGCCGCCCGGTCGACTCCGCCCAGACCGCCACGCCCAACGTCACGGCGGCGAGGACGACGGCGATTCGCGGGATCCGCTGCCAGAGTCCGGCACCGAGGATCCGCTCCGCCGGCGGACGTGGTGGCGAGCGCATCAGGTCGGCACCGGCAGGTTCGGCGCCCAGCGCGACCCCTGGCGGGCCGTGGGTCATCAGGTTGATCCACAGGATCTGGGCGGGCTGGAGCGGAAGCGGGAGCCCGAGGAAGGGGCCGACCAGCATCACCATGATCTCCGCGGCCCCGCCGGACAGGCCGTAGACGAGGAACCTCCGCACGTTGGCATAGATCCGCCGGCCCTCCTCGACCGCCGTGACCAGGGTCGCGAGCTCGTCGTCTGCCAGCACCAGGTCCGCGGCCTCTCGGGCGACCTCCGTACCACGCCGCCCCATGGCGACCCCGATGTCGGCCCGGCGCAGAGCCGGCGCGTCGTTCACCCCGTCGCCCGTCATCGCCACGACCTGGGACCGCCGGCCGTAGGCATCGACGATCCCGAGCTTCTGCTCCGGACTCGTTCGCGCGAACACCGCACAGTCGCGCGGATCCGGGACGCGCTCCGGATCCAGGTCGGAGCCGTCCATGACCACCGGGTCGTCACCGCCGATCCCGACCTGGACAGCGAGGGCGCGTGCCGTGGCCCGGTGATCGCCGGTGATCAGCACCGGAGTGAGCCCTGCCTGCCGGCAGGCGGCGATGGTGGCCGCGGCGGAGGCACGCGGCGGATCGGCGATGGCGACGAGACCGAGCAGGCGCAGCCCTTCCTCCACCTCAGGCAGGAGTCCTGGGGACGGACCGCCCGCGGCCGGGAGCGAGGATCGCTCGCCGGCGGCGACCGCGAGTACGCGGTAACCCTGACGCGCGAACTCGTCGGCTCGGCGCTCCGCCCGCTGGAGCGTCGCGGCGTCGTCGCTGGTGATCGGCGCGCGCAGCAGGATCTCGGGAGCACCCTTGCAGATCACCTCGAAGCGCCCGGACGCTTCGCGGTGCACGGTGGTCATCCGCTTGCGGGCGTTGTCGAACGGGACCTCGCCGACCCGCGGCCACTCCCGTTCGAGCGCCGTTCGGGTCAGGCCCACCTTGGCGGCGGCGGCCAGGAGCGCCGCCTCGGTCGGGTCGCCGGCCGCGGTCCAGGACTCGATCGCGGCGTCCCCGCCTCCCCTGCCGCCCTTCGGGGTCGGTGGGCGAGGCGGAACAAGTGCGGCATCCGTACACAACGCACACGCGCGAAGCAGTGCGGCCACGTCCGGGGCGCGCTCCGGGTCCAGTGGCATGCCGTCACGCTCAACGTGACCCTCCGGTGCGTAGCCAAGCCCCGTGACGTCGGCCTCGCCGTCGACCGTCCACAGCTTCTGCACGACCATGGCGCCCTCGGTGAGAGTGCCCGTCTTGTCGGTGGCGATCACGGTGACGGATCCGAGCGCCTCCACCGCCGGCAGACGCCGGACAATTGCCTGCCGGGCCGCCATCCGACGGGCACCCAGGGCCAGGGCCAACGACACGACAGCGGGCAGCGACTCGGGCACGGCGGCGACCATGAGGCTGACCGCGGTCAGCACCATCAACTCGACCGGTTGCCCTCGTACGACACCGAGGACCAGAACCACCAGGCACAGGACGGCCGCCGCCAGCGCCAGCGTCCGGGCAACACCAGCCAGGCGCTTCTGCAACGGCGTCAGCCCCGGAACCGGTGCGAGCAGGGCGGCAACCCTTCCCATGGCGCTCCCGGCGCCGGTCGCCGTGACCACCGCCCGGCCGCGCCCGCGTACCACGACAGTGCCCGCCGACACCTCGCCACCCGGCTCGCCGGCCGGGACGGCGCTCTTGTCCACCGGTACCGCCTCGCCGGTCAGCATCGACTCGTCCGCGGCGAACGCGACCGCCTCGACCAGCCGTGCGTCCGCGGCGACGATCTCCCCCTCGGCAAGAATCAGGAGATCACCAGGCACCACGGTGTCGATGCCGACCTCGCGCTCCACGCCGCCGCGGATCACCCGCGCCGCCGGTGCGGCGAGAGCGACGAGTTGCTCGACCGCCCGGTCGGCGCGTACCTCCTGTGTGACACCAACCGTCGTGTTCACGGTGATGACCAGCAGGATCACGGCGGCGTCGGCGAAGTCCGCCGTGACGATGGTGAGAACGGCGGCAGCGATCAGCACGACGATCAACGGGTCACGTAGCTGGTTCACGACCCGCCGTACGAGGGAGACCCGGCCAGGTCTGGGCGGCAGGTTCGGGCCGACCTCCTCGAGTCGCCGGGCCGCCTCAGCCTCGGACAAACCTTCCGACGGCACCGGCCCCCCAGACGGCGCCGGTCGTTCCGATGGCACCGGCCCTTCCGATGGCACCGATCCTTCCGATGGCACCGATCCTTCCGATGGCATCGGTGTCGCTCCTTTGTCCAGCGGGCCCACTCACGCCGCCCGGGGTGTCCAACTCCTCTCCCCCTACGTTCCCGCACCCGTAACGTGTGGACCGGGAGACCGGCACATGCGCGAGAGTGAGTCCTCGACCGCGGCGCCTCCGGTGCAGGAGGTGCGAGCGGCGCTGACCGACGGGCGGATCGTGGTGATTCGTCCGCTCGGGCCCGCTGATCTCGGCCAGCTTCGAGGCCTTCACGCCAGCCTGCCGGACCGCGACCGCTACTTCCGGTTCTTCACCACTCGACCCGCCGGCATCGACCCGCTCCTGCGAAAGCTCGTGGGCACCGGTGACGCCCACCGGCTTGCGCTGGGCGGATTCATCGGCGGGTCACTCCTGGGGGTGGCGCACTACGAAACCCTTCCCGACCCCGCCGAAGCCGAGGTCGCCCTCGTGGTTGATCACCACCACCAGGCGCACGGGCTCGGCACCTTGCTCCTCGAGCACCTGGCGTCGGCGGCTCGGTCCCGCGGGGTGCGCCGCTTCGTGGCCGAGGTGTTCCGCGAGAACGCGGCCATGGTGAGGGTCTTCCACGACCTCGGGCTCCCCACCACCATGCATGCCGAAGGGTCGTCGTACGAGGTCGCCGTCCAACTCGTCGGCGGCTACCCGTCGGCTGTGGGTGAGCGGGAACGACGCGCGGACGTGGCCAGTCTGCGTACCGTTCTGCGGCCCCGGTCGGTCGCCGTCGTCGGCGCCAGCCGGCGGTCCGACGCGATCGGCCACGCCGTGCTCGCCAACCTGCGCGACGGCTTCGGCGGCGCCTGCTACGCCGTCAACCGAAACGCCACCAGCGTGAACGGCCTTGCGGCGGTGGCCACAGCAGGAGACCTCCCCTCCGGCGTGGACCTTGCCGTTCTCTGCGTACCGCCCGCGGCCGTCGCCCAGGCGGCTGAGGACTGCGGCGTCCGCGGCGTCCGCGCCCTCGTCGTCATCACCTCCGGCCTGGACGAGGAACAGGCGGCCGCGCTCAAGCGGGCCGTCCGCAGCCACGGCATGCGACTTGTCGGCCCGAACTGCCTCGGCGTCGCGAACACCGATCCGGACGTACGCCTCAACGCCACCTTCGCCAGCGGCCCGCTACCCGTCGGACGGATCGGCATCGTGACCCAGTCCGGGGGCGTCGGCATCGCCCTCCTCGAGCAGTTCCGTGCGGTGGGTCTCGGCATCTCCACTCTCGTCTCGACCGGAGACAAGTACGACGTGAGCAGCAACGACCTGCTGATGTGGTGGCACCGCGACGACACCACAGACCTCGCAGTCGTCTACGTCGAGTCGTTCGGCAACCCACGCAAGTTCGCCAAGGTGGCGCGCGCTCTGGCCGAGCGCAAGCCCGTCCTCGCCCTGCGTACCGGCCGTACGGAGGCGGCGCAGCGCGCTGCCGCCTCGCACACGGCGGCGACCGCCACGCCCGTCGTCGCCAGGGACGCCCTGTTCGACCAGGCTGGCGTCATCTCCGTCGACAGCCTCACCCAGGTGCTGGCCGTGGCGTGCATGCTGAGCTGGCAGCCGCCGCCCCAGGGAAACCGCGTCGCCGTCATCGGCAACGTCGGCGGAATCGGGGTCCTCGCGGCCGACGCCGCGGCCGAACGCGGGCTGTCGCTGCCGGAACTCGGTGAACAGACCCGTGCCACGCTGGGGTCGCTTCTGCCGCCGACTGCGAGTCTTGACAACCCGGTCGACACGACGGCCGGCATCTCCGACCAGACGTTCCATACCTGTGTACGCACGGTCCTCGACGACCCGTGCGTCGACATCGTGCTCGTCCTCGCCGCTCCGACCGCACTCGTCCGCCCGGACGTCGGACTCGCCGACAGCGTGGCCGGCGCCAGCAAGCCTGTGCTCGCCGTCCGGGTGGGCCAGACCGCGGTTGTCGAAGGGCTGCGACCGACGCGCCCCACCGACAGGACCGTACCCGCGTTCGGCGATCCAGCGGTGGCAACCGACGCCCTACAGCGGTGCGCTCGGTACGGGACCTGGCGAGTCCGGCCGCCGGGCACGGTGCCGGACCTGCCGGGCATCGACCTCGACGCGGCCAGGGCACTCGTCGACGACATCCTTCACAGGCAACCGGCCGGCTGCTGGCTCGACCCGGACTCGGTGGCCGCCCTACTCGGGCACTTCGGACTCCCGTTGCTCGGCGGCGTCGTCGTCACCGATCCGCAGGCGGCGGTCGCCGCTTTCCGCGACCTTGGGCACCCGGTGGCAATGAAAGCGATCGCCGAGAACCTGCAACACAAGACCCGCGGCGGAGGCGTCGCCCTCGCCGTGGCGGACGAGACCCGGATCCGTACGACCTTCGCCAGCTTTCGGAACCGGTTCGGACCTCAACTGCGCGGCGTACTCGTCCAACCAATGGCCGAACCCGGGCGAGAGCTCCTGGCCGGCCTCCACAATGACCCCACGTTCGGGCCGTTGGTCGCCTTCGGCCTCGGGGGCGTGGACACCGACCTTTTGGCCGACCGCGCCTACCGGCTCGTACCCATGACCAGCCACGACGCCGAGGAGATGATCGCCGCCCTGCGCGCGTCCCCCATGCTGTTCGACCCACACGCGATTCCCCGACTCGACACCGAGGCTCTCGCGGACGTCCTCCTGCGGGTCAGCCGCCTCGGCGAACTCCTACCCGAGGTCGCCGAGCTCGACCTCAACCCCGTGATCGCCTCAGAAGACGGCTGTCGCATCGTGGACGCCAGAATCCGCGTGGGGCCAGCCGAGCCTGTCGACCCGTACCTCCGCCGCCTTCGCGCCTGAGGACGGTCAACACGCCGTGCAGCTGCTGCGAAAGCTCAGCGATTCGAGCTAGATGTCTGCTTGGCCGGCGCGGATGGCACGGTCGGCCCACCCAAGGGAAACCCTGTCGCGTGCACTGCGCGGTCTCGCTACCGTGCCAGCGACATGGCTGTGGACCCGTATCGGGATGAGCGGTTCGTCGAGCGGTACGACATCGACAATCCTCCGAGCGACGACCACGTGTACTACCGGGCGCTCGCTGACGAGATCGAAGCAAAGAAGATCATCGACTTGGGCTGCGGCACCGGGCTCCTCACTCGTGCGCTCGCGACGCCAGGCCGGGTGGTGATCGGTGTCGACCCGAGCGCAACGATGCTGGACTACGCACGCCGCCAGCCGGGCGCCGAAGCGGTTTCCTGGATCCACGGCGACGCAACCAAGCTCGCCGGTTCCGGCGACGCGGATCTGGCTGTGAGCAGTGGGAACACGATGATGCACATATGTCCCGAGGCCTGTCCGACGGTCCTGGGCTCCCTTGCGGCCGCGCTCAGACTCGGCGGGGTGATCAGCTTCGAAACCCGCAATCCGGAAGCCAGGGAGTGGGAGCGCTGGAACCCGGCTGAGACCTCCACCGAACGCGACACCTCGTTCGGTCACGTCCGCGAGTGGCTCGAGTGGCGTTCGACGCGCACCACCACCGTTCTGTACTTCCGTACCGCTGAGGACATCACCGCTGACCTTGAACGTGCCGGATTCAGCGATGTCGACGTGCGCGGCGGCTGGCACAACGAGCCGGTTACGGTCGACTCCCGAGTTCTGGTATTCCGTGCGACAAGGTGACAGTCCCGTCCAGTGCGTGCCACCGCCGAACGGCCTTGCCGCTGATGGCCTGGGACGGGGCTGCGTGTCAGCAGGAGGATGCCGGTATGAAGCTGGACGAGAACCTCGTGGATGCGGCGAAGGCCCTGCTCGTCACCCGCTACGGCGACACTGGCTGGGGAGGAGCTGCTGCCATGTATACGGCGGCTGGAACCGTCCTCACGAGCGTGTTCGTCGAGGCATTGAGCGAGTCGGCTGGGCTGTGCATTGAGACCGGAGCGATCGCCGAGGCGCACAAGCTCAACGAACCCGTCACAGCCTCTGCCTGCGTCGTCCGAGGCGATGACTCGCCGGTCATCCGTGTCATCGCTTCGTGTGGGTCATGTCAGGAACGGTTGCGCTTTTGGGGTCCAGACGTCGAGGTCGCCATTCCAGACGACCAGACGCCGACGGGCTGGCGCGCGTACCGGCTTGGATCACTCCAACCCCACTGGTGGGGGATGGCCTACGGCGCGAGGTAGCGGCAGCCAACGGGCGATCAGGTGATCGGCTAACGTACCCATGCGTGACCGGACCCGATCTCAGCGACGACGTGCCGCTGCTTGTCGAGCAGTACCGAATCCCAGGGCTCCGCCAGATCGGTCTGATGCCGACGACCGGCCGCAACCTCAACGCGATCATGGTCGACGCGCAGGGTGGCCGGTACGTGCTCCGCTGCTACCTCCGCAACGTTGATCTTTCGCGCATCCAGTTCCAGCTCGACTTCCAGGAACACCTACTCGGCAAAGGCATTCCCACCGCCGACATCATCGCCACAAAGGCCGGCGAACGTCTCGTCAACACCGGGCAGAGAACCTGGGTCCTGTTCCGTCACGTTGCTGGGACCGGATACGACTACGCAAACAGCGAGCAACTGCGTAACGCTGCGCTTTGCCTCGCCGACCTGCACGAGGCGGCCGAGGACTTCGCCGAACCGGCCGTCGACGACGACACCATTCCCAGCCTGCGCCGGTGGTGGACGCACGGCGCTGAAGATCTCGCCGAGTTGCACACGATGTTCGCCGATCGCGATGTGGCCGCCGAGCTCGCCTTCCTCGACGCCTGGTTGGCCAGCCTGACGCGAGACTTCCCCATCGAAGTTGTGGATCAGCTCCCGCCAGCGTGGGTCCACGCCGACTTCCACGGTACGAATCTCGCGTTCGTCGACGACCAGGTGACCGGTGTCTTTGACTTCGACGTCGTACATCGCGGCTACCGTCTCGAGGACGTCGCGCACGCGACGTACTGCTTCGCCCGCGAAGACGCGACCAGCAACCGGATTCGCCCAGAGCTGGCCGCAGCGTTCCAGGAGCACTTCGATCTGACCGACCTCGAGCGCGCAGCACTGCCGGCCTTCACCGTCGCGACCCAGGCGCGCAACGCAGCGCGATACCGCATACGAGAGCGAGAAGGCGCAGACCCAGCGGCTGTGCTACGCGGGCACGTCGCCCGAATGCGCCACCTGTGCGGGCTCGCGCCCTGAGACGCAGCACCCGAAAAGGCTCGACGCGGCGACCCGTCGGGCTTGGCCCTGCGGCCCTGTACAGGTTTCGGGTACGCCGCCCACGGTTGCTGCCGTCCGTTCAGTACGTGCCACCGTCGAACGGCCATGCCTGTGAAGTGCCTGCATTCCGAGCCCTTCGTAGTACTGGCGCAGCCGCAGCCACCGTCGAGATCTCTCTCCGTGAGGCCTGAGATGTCCGTGGAGTAGAGGATTACGGTGCATCGTGGCAGAGTCATCGAGGCTCACCCTTTCGTCTGGAAGCATTCGGCACCCAGTAGAGCCAGGGTCCGGTACATCGGACGAAGCCGGAAGAGCGGTAGAAGTGAGCCGCCTGGTCGTCGGCGGCTGAGACAAAGACGACTTCGGCGCCTGACGCTTCGAGCCATCTCCGGCATTCGTCCAACAGACTCCCTCCGGTTCCGACGCCACGCCCTTGAGCCTCCACTACGAGCTCTTCAACCGATCCATACGCCTCGTGGCCGTAGTCGACAAGCGTCGCGACCGCCACTCCAACCACGCGATCGCTGTGCGTGGCGACGAACGTACGAGCCTCCTGACGGACGTGAGGCAGCGTCACGGCGTCTACCCCATCCGGATGCAGTTCGAGCAGCACGCGCCGGATCTCGGCCTCATCCGCCATCGTGGCGGTGCGAACCGTGATGCTCGCGTGTTCATCGTGGCGTTCGGTCACGACTCAACTCCCTCGGGACAACGGAACTCGTTCCAGAATGCCTCGATGGGTGCGACCCAGCATCTTGACGCTCGTCGCGGGTGCGCATTATCGTCGCGAGCATGGTTAACCGGGTAACCATGGAACTGGCGATCCGCGATGAGTGAGCCACCGCGGGCGCCCACGGTGGCCGACGTCGCTCGGTTGACCGGCGTGTCCAAGGCGACGGTGTCCTATGTCCTGAGCGGTCGCCGCTCCGGCAGCAGTCGGGTGAGTGAGGAGACCCGGCAGCGGGTACTCGACGCGGTTCGATCCCTCGGCTATGCGCCCAACCAGTCCGCCCGGGCACTGAGTCGTCGGCGGACCGATCGGGTGTGCCTGGTGCTCCCGCGACTAGGCGCACCGTATTTCGAGCAGCTCGCTTGGGATCTCACGACCGCGGTTGCCCAGCACGGCTTCACCCTCGTCCTCGCGATTGCCGATGAGGACGACGAGCGACCCGCCATCATGGAGCAGCTGCGTCGTCGTCTCGCCGACGGCGTGGTAGTGGCTGAGGGCGTCCATCTGGCGTCGGATGACCTCGCCGCGCTGGTCCCGCTGAACGTGGCGGTCGTCACCATGACGGACGATCCGGTGCCCCCTGGCATCGATGCCGTGCGAAGCGACGCCTCCGAGGCCTGTCGCGGCGCTGTCCAGTATCTCGCCTCAGAAGGGCACCGGCGGATCGCGTTCATCGGCCACTTCCTGTCCAAGGGCCGTCGCCACCGCAAGTACGACGACTACAGAGCAGGGCTCCGTGCCAGTGGCCTTCCTCTGGATCGCGGGCTCGTGGTCGCCGGTGCCGCGTCGCGTGCCGAGGCGTACCGCAACGCGCAGAAGCTCCTCGCGCAGCCCCACCGACCCTCTGCCGTGTTCGCGGCGTCGGACATCGCAGCCGTCAGCACGATGTGGGCCGCACGCGACGCGGGACTTCGTGTGCCAGACGACCTGGCCGTCGTTGGCGTGGGCGACATCCCCGAGGACCTTGTGATGAATCCCCAGCTCACCACCGTGGGCCCTACCTCTGCCGCTGCAGCCCTGGTCGCTGATCTGCTCATCAGTCGGCTCACAGGCGAAGCGCCGGCCGAGGGGAGGACTCGCCTGCAGACATGGGAGCTCGTACGCCGAGGCTCGGCATAGCGCACGTTCCGTGACCCAGCGAAGGGAGACAACTGTGCCGACAATGCGGCGCCGTGATCTGTTGAAGACGATCGGACTTGCCGGAAGCGCCTCTATGTTCGCCGCCGGTATGTGGTCAGAAGTGGCTCATGCCGCATCTGCTCATGCCATCGAACGCGTCACGGTGTTCGAAAGAGGCGAGACCGCGGACTACCACACATTCCGCATCCCACTCATCGTGCGAGCCGCTGACGGTACGCTGCTGGCCTTCGCGCAGGGACGCGTCGACAGCGCCGAGGACTTCGGCCATATCCAGTTGGTGCTCAAACGATCCGCCGACGGCGGACGGACCTGGGGTCCCTTGCAGCTGGTCGCCGCAGACCCGCCGAATCGAGTGGCCAACCAGTCGGCTGTCGTCGACCAGGTGACCGGACGGATACACCTGTTCGTGGTCCGGACCGGAGGCGACGTCACCGGCGATGACATTGCGAACGATCGGGTCAGTCCGGAAGACGCGCCCCGCCCGTTCGTGATGTACAGCGACGACCATGGTGTCACGTGGTCGGACTGGCGAGAGATCACCTCCGACGTCAAAGTGGACGGCATGCGGCACTACGTGGGTGGGCCGACGCATGGCATCCAGTTGACCACCGGACCGCATGCCGGACGGCTCCTCATGCCGGGCAACCACAACTTCCTTCCCCAGACCGACGAGCGTCCCGCGGTCGTCGGCGTTCACGTGATCTACAGCGACGACCACGGCGAGTCTTGGCAGATCGGTGGAGCGATCGGCGAGTACGACGACGGGATAGTGGTTCCCAACGAGACCGCGGTGGTCGAACTTGCCGACGGCACGGTGTACTTCAACACGAGAAACCAGCGAGGCACGGCCTTCGGCAACCGCGCAGCGACGACCAGCAGCGACGGTGGCGCCACCTTCGACGGCCCGTTTCAGATCGTGCCGGACCTGATCACTCCCATCGTCTCAGGATCGCTGCTGGAGGCGACTCGGCGGACAGACAAGAACGAACGGACCATCTTTGCCGCCCCGGCACACCCCTCGTCACGGGAACGCCTCACGCTCAGGTCGAGTCTGGACGGCGCCGCGTCGTGGCGGGAGAGCCTGGTGGTCTACGACGGTCCGTCGGGGTACTCCGACCTTGTCGAGATCGTCGATGAGCCCTCCAGCATGCTGGGCGTCTACTACGAGAACGGCCCGCGGCTGTCCGACGATTCGGCCCTGACCTATCACAAGCGGCTGAGCTTCGCCCGGGTGCCGATGGAGTTGCTCGATGTCCCCATCCCGTCGCCGTCGACGACGCCTGAGGAGTCAGGGCACGGGAACACGGCGGTGGTCAGCGGGAGACCGAGGCTGGTCGCCGGGAAGTTTGGCAGGGCGTTGCACCTCGCCGGCGACTATGTCGAGATACCGCTCGACCCGTCAATCGATCTTGGCGACAATCCATTCACTGTGGCCTTGTGGTTCCGTACCAGTGACCAGCGTACGCAGCGCATCGCCAATGCGTTCAACTTCGAGTCCTTCCCACAGTGGCTGATCGACATCAGCCCGGCCAGGCTCCGCTGCCAGGTCCGCACCGAGACAGCGCTCGGCACGGCTCAACTGGCGGGGAACTTCGCGGACGGCAACTGGCACCACGTCGCGATGCGGCGTGGTGACCAGCAGGTACTGACCCTGTATCTCGACGGTGAGCCGGTCGCGACCGCCGATGCGCCGGTTGGCGGCTCGGTGTCCGCGCGTGCGTTGGCCGGCATCCGCATCGGTGCCCGCATGGACGGCATCAACAATCCGTTCGTCGGGACCGTGGATGAGGCGTACCTGTTCGATCGTGCACTCACCGCGGCTCAGATCCGCGACCTGACAATGGACAACACCTACCCCGCAGGGACCGCGCTGGTCCACCTCCCGCTGGAAGTTGTGCAGTGACGGGGCAGGAGTGCAGCTCTCCCAACATCGTCCTGATCCTGGCCGACGATCTGGGATTCAGTGACATCGGTTGCTACGGCTCTGAAATCCGGACACCGAACCTCGACCGGTTGGGCCACTCCGGCATTCGCTTCACCCAGATGTACAACGCCGCTCGTTGCTGCCCTTCGCGTGCCTCGCTGATGACCGGGCTCTACGCGCACCAGACCGGTATAGGGCACATGATGGCCGACCGGGGATCCCCGGGCTACCGGGGTTTCCTCAACCGCAGTTGCGTCACCATCGCCGAAGCGCTGCGGGTACACGGCTACACCACATTGATGACGGGCAAATGGCACGTCGGCGGTCCTTACAACAGTCTCGACGCCGAGTCCTGGCGTCCCGGTGACCCTACGCACCCCATTCCCACGCAACGCGGCTTCGACCACTTCTACGGCATCGTCGCCGGAGCGGCCAGCTACTTCTATCCGCGCACGCTCATGCGCGACGACGCGTTCATACCGCTGCAGACTTCCGACTACTACCTGACCGATGCCATCAGTGACAATGCCGTGCAGATGGTGAAGGACGCCGCGGTGCAGGGCAGGCCGTTCTTCCTCCACGTCGCCTACACGGCGCCGCACTGGCCGCTCCACGCGCCCGAGGAGGACATTGCGGGCTACGAAGGCACCTACCGCCATGGGTGGGACTCCGTTCGTACGGCACGGCACGAGGAACTCAAAGGTCTGGGCGTCGTCGACCCCGGCTGGCACATTTCGCCCCGGGACGAAAGCGCACCAGCCTGGGCGGAAACCCCCCACAAGGATTGGGAAGACCTGCGGATGGCGACGTACGCCGCACAGGTCGCGTGCATGGACAGGGGCATTGGACGCATTCTCAGTGAGATCCGCCGTCTCGGCCTGGACGAGAACACGCTTGTCATGTTCGCTTCCGACAACGGTGGGTGTGCTGAGTTCCTCGCCGAGGACTCCAACCCTCACGAGCGTTTCCGGTACGACACCGACCCGCTCGACGGGCGATCGATTCGCGTCGGCAACATCCCGGGCCTGCGCTGTGGCCAGGCCGACACGTTCATGAGCTACGACTTGCCGTGGGCCAACGCCAGCAACAGCCCTTTCCGCCGATTCAAGCGATGGGTGCACGAGGGCGGGATCTCCACGCCGTTCATCGTCAGCTGGCCGGCCGGAATCGAACGGCCGGACATCGTGCATGAGCCTACGCACTTCATCGACATCCTCGCGACCTGCCTCGATGTCGCCGGTGCGGCGTATCCCACCGAGTATGACGGCCACGAGATCACACCCCTTGCGGGAGAGAGTTTTCTCCCGCTCCTCCAGGGCAGCGATTGGACTCGGGAGCGGCCGTTGTTCTTCGAGCACGAAGGAAACCGGGCCGCACGCCTCGGCCGCTGGAAGCTCGTCAGTGCGTTCGGGCATGACTGGGAGCTCTACGACATGGCCGAAGACCGCACGGAGCTTCATGATCTGGCAGCGAGGGACAGGTCCCGGGTCGCCGAGCTTGCCCGCTTGTACGACGAGTGGGCTCGGCGCTGCGGCGTCCGCCCGTGGCACGGGTCCTGACACGCTGGGATAGAACCGTGATCGCGGTCCATCCTGGTGGTCATCCGGCCTGGACGCTCTGACCAGGTAGTGAGAGCGTCATGGCTCGCCCTGATCGACGACGCAGGTCAGGCCGATGGCGCCGGCGTACCGGTTACTCGCCAGATCGTCGGGGTCCGTACGCCAGGTCGGATCTCACCGCTCACGATCACGGTGTCACCGCCCCACGTAACTGCGGGGGTTGTCACCTGCGGCGGTCCGGGGAAGCTGCCGACGACCGACCAGCGGTCGCGTCGCGGGTCGTAGCCGAGCACGTCGGTGTTGAACCCGGTGTGATGGTCCTGGATCCAGCTCAGGACGTCGTTGCGGCGGGCCCACTCCTGCGACCCTGCCGGCGCCTCGTCCCGCCAGGCTCCAACCTCCTGAATCCGGGTCCACCGGTCGAAGTCGCGGTCGCCCGTGTACGCCACGAGCCCGGAGGTGTCCCCGGTCGCCAGGCCCGCCGTGATGCACCACGGCAGGTCGGCGATCCGGGTCCAGTGTCGACGACCCGGGTCGTAGGCGTAGGCGTCGGTGTAGAACTGCCACGACCCGTCGGCGCGCAGGGCCCGGCCGCTGAGCAGGTAGAACCGCCGTCCGTCCGACGCCGCGACAGCGACAGTACGGGGGTCGCCTGGCCACGGCTCGTGCTCGGTCCAGCCGTCAGAGGTACGGGTCAGGTCGAGACCGAAGAACGAGCCGCCTTCCGCCACGTACACGGTGTCGCCGACCCGGGCGGCCGCGCCGTATGACAGTGGCCGGGGAAGCGGTGGCAGGTCCTCCCGGGTCAGACCGCCGTCGTACCGCAGGTAGAACACGTCGGCGAACTTTTCGAGCGGCTTGACGGCCGTCCCGTTCGGGCCGCCCCGGAATCCCTCGCCGCCGATGACGAGCACGCCGCGCTCGGTGCTGAGGCACGCCGAGTACGCCACGGCGTCGCCGAGCCGGTCGCCGACATCGAGCCACTCGTACGTCTCACCGCGTCGGCGCAGCACGAACGCGTCGTCCCAGTACACCTTGCCAAGGGCGGGCTGTCGGTTGGCGGTGCGGCCCGGCTCGGGGAAGTTCGCGCCGCCCGCGACGATCAGGAGGTCGCCGTGGGAGCCGGCGATCGGGCCGGCCAGGCCGAGCTGGTGCCAGTACGCCTCGCCGACCGGGATCTGGTCGGACCAGTCGGTTCGGTTGGCCGGTACGTCCGGCAGCCTCTGCCACTGCAGCCGGTCGGAGCCGACCGCCGCAGCGGCGGCTCCTGTCGGGACGCCGGTGAGCAGGCCGCCGAGACCGACGCCGCCCGCCGCGAGGAGGGCGCGCCGCCTGGTTGTCATCGGACGCGGTCTCATCGGACGCGGTGTCATCGGACGACCTCCTCGAGGGAGATCCGCTCGAACCGGATCGTCTCGTACGTGTCGTTCAGGCCGGTCTCGTACAACAGGCCGACGACCTGCCCGGGCAACTGCACCATGTCGGAGTAGGCGGCCCGGTGCTCGGACACGAGGTAGCGCTGTTCCCAGTTCTTGCCGCCGTCCTCACTCGCTCGGATCGCCATCCGAGCGCGGCTGTTCGGATCGGACGGGCCGGAGAAGAGCAGCGGCCAGCCCATCCCACGGACCTGAAGGACAGTGCCCTGGACGACGGGACCGGCCAGGTCCGGCTGCGGCGCGTACGGTGCGACCAGCGACTCGCCGCCGTCCTTGGAGGTCCCATCGGCTCGGGTCTCGGGTGAGGTGCCGTTCTGATCGCGGGTGTTGAAGTAGATCGTGCCGTCGGGTAGCTCTGCGGCCGTCGACTCGTTGGTGTTGAGAGCGCCGTCGAAGCTGTCGTCACTGAAGCCGATCTGCCAGGTCTTGCCGCGGTCGTCGCTGTAGAGACTGTGCGCGCCGTAGTACTTCGGCTCGGCCCCGGTGTCGGTCGACCCCGGCGGCGGCGCACTCGAGTGGTTCGCCGGAACGACGAGCCGCCCGGTGTGCGGACCCTGGGTGAGCGCGATCGCATGGCCCGGTCCAGTCGCATACCAGCGCCAGTCGGGCTGCTTGGTGGTCGAGGTAATCTCCCGCAGCGGGCTGAAGGTCTTGCCGTCGTCCCGGCTGACCTGGACGAAAACCCGCCGACTGTCCGCCGCTGGCACCTCGCCACGCAGGATCTCGGCCTCGGTCGCCGACCCGGCGTTGCGGGTGCTCAGCAGGACGAGGTCGCCTGTCGCAGGATCGACGACCGGCGCCGGATTGCCGATCGTGTTGTCGCCCTCGTCGGCGACGATCGCTTGCGTGCCCCAGGTGCAGCCGCCGTCGTCGGAGCGGCGGCGCACGATGTCGATCGACCCCGCGTCGGACCGTGACTCCCGCGCCTCGGCGAACGCGACCAAGGTGCCGTCGGCGGCCTGGATGATGGCGGGGATCCGGTAGATCTCGTAGCCACGCTCCCCGGAGACGAACGGCACCGAGGCGGCGCACCGGCCGGTGTCGTTCGCCGCGGTCGGGGCCGGCTGGCTGGCCGATCCCGTCGCGGGCGTGGACGCCAGCCCGACCAGCGCTCCCACCGCCAGAACTGTTCCTCCTACGCTCAATGGGGTTCTCCGTCGTGGTCGCACGCTCATCGCCCTCCTCGTAGCTCTGCCTGGCCCGGGCGTTGCGGGCCTACGGCCAGATATCTGTACGTGCCGTCTTGGGCACCGGTCAGGGTGAAGTCCTCGGTGTCGTACGCGATCTCCCACAGGCGCCCGGTGAGTCGGCGCACGACGTCCGCGTACGCGGGGTCGCCGGCCAGGTTCACCTGCTCGGTCGGGTCGGCGGTGAGGTCGTACAGCTCGTCGAAGTCGAAGGCGTTGAACACGTACTTGAAGCCGTTCTCCCAGATGACGCGCTGGGTATAGGAGAACCGCTGCCCGTGGAGCTCGGCGACCGCCGTCGTACGCGGTGGCCCACCGGTGCCGGTCAGTAGTGGCAGCAGGTCGACCGCGTGACCGCCGAGCCCGGTCCCGCTGAGCTGCGCCAGCGTCTCGGCGACGTCGTGGGACTGCACCAGGTCGTCGATGACCTGACCGCCTTCGACAGCGGCCGGCCACGAGACGACCAGCGGCACCCGGTAGACCTCCTCGAACGCCGGCACGCCCTTGAGCAGCAGCCGATGCGCGCCCATCAGGTCACCGTGGTCGGAGGTGTAGACCACGATCGTGTGGTCGAGCTGTCCGGCCGACTCGATCCGATCCAGCAGCCGGCCGACCTGAGAGTCGACCAGGCTGCAGGAGGCGTAGTAGCAGGCGGTGGCGGTGCGGAAGTCATCGGCCGACAGGTCGGACCACACCGACTGCTGGCGACGATAGATGGCAGGCCGATCGGCCAGGTCGTCGTCGAAGCTGGCCGGAAGCTCGAGCTGGTCCGGGTCGTAGCGGTCGAAGTACGGGCGAGGGACGACGTACGGCTCGTGCGGCGCCTTCGTACTCACCATCAGTGCCCACGGTTCGGATCCGGCACATGCCTCGTCGAGGAACTCCAAGGCGTGGGACACCGTGTAGTGCTCCAGGGTGCTCTCGACCGGCTCCTCGGTGACGCCGTAGAGCAGCAGGTCGCGGTAGCCGGGCTGCGACACGATCCGGGACGGCTCCGCGACGACGGGGCGGTCGGCCAAACCCAGCCGTTCTCGGTGCGCGAAGTAGTCGGGGCCGGGACCAGCCTGGTAGGCGGCCGAGCGGGAGAAGCCGAACTGTCCGAGGTCCTGGCTGCGCTCGAGATGCCACTTGCCGTAGTAGCCGAGGCGATAGCCCGCCGCCATGAGCCGCTGGCTCCACATCGGCACCCCGTCGACCAGTGAGGCACGGTACGCCGGCACGGCGTGCTCGACGTCGACCATGCCGTGCTGGTGCGGAAGCAGTCCGGTCATGAAGCTGGCGCGGGCGGGCGAGCAGACCGGGCTCGGGGTGTAGCACCGGGTGAACCTGGCGCCCCGCGCGGCGAGCCGGTCGAGCTGGGGCGTGTTGCACGGGCCGTTCGGATCGACGGTCGCCGCCTGCTGCTGGTCGCTCATGACGACGAGGACATTCGGCCGTCGGACGGTCGCGGGCGTCATGCCGTCGCCCGCTTCCCTGCGCTCGCGTCCGTCAGGGCCCGTCGCAAGGCAGGAGCCAGGGCGCTCGCGGCCGCCCGATCGCGCCCGTGAAGCGGACCCCAGGGGATACGCGGCCTTCCGCAATCGGGAGTGAGCTCGTTCATCAGCTCCTTGACGAAGCCGAGACCCCCATGCCGCCTGCTGGCTGACGCGATGTCGCGAAATGGTCTGTGCAGCTCGAATGCGAGCGGGTGGTCGCCGGCGTCGAAGGCCTCGGTGACTCGATGGGCGATCGGCGCCAGGCCGTTGTAGAGGCTGCCGATGACCGCGTCCGCGCCGAACGACAGCGCGGCGGGCAGCAGCTCGTCCCGGCCGAAGTACACCCGCACGTGGGTGCTGCTCGCTCGGGTCCGGTCGTACTCCAGCAGGTCGCCGTCGCTGAACTTCACCCCGCGCAGGGTCGGAATCAGCTCCGCAGCGCGGGACACGATCTCGCTTGGCCGATGTGTCGACCCCGTCATGCTCGGGATGTGGTAGTAGCACAAGGCGGTCGCGGGCGCTGCCGCCGCGATGGTGCGCAGGTGGTCGACGACGAGGTCGATGGTCGGTGCCTCGCCGTAGTACGGCGCGACCGTCGCGATGAAGTCGAGGCCGAGGCCTTCGGCATGCGCCGCGAGCTCGACCGCCTGACCCGGCTCTGTGCCTCCGACATGGGCGGCGAGGCCGAAGCCCACGGGCCGTGCCGCCGCCCATGCCTCGACGAGGCGCCGGCGTTCGTCCGCCGACATCGCGGCGAACTCGCCGGTGGTGCCGGTGACGAACGCGCCGTGCATCCCGCCCGCCTGGAGGTGAGCGACCTGGGCGGGCACGATCGACACGTCGAGTCGGCCCTCCGCGTCGAATGGCGTGGGCGTAGCAGCCCAGATCTCGAGTCGGCTCATCGTGGCCGCGGCCCTTTCGTGACGGCGTACGGGTGTGGTCGTGCTCAACTCTTCGTCGCCCCCTCGGTGAGGCCGGCCACGATGTAGCGCTGCAGGAAGACGAAGGCCACGATCACGGGCAGGGCAATGACGGCGGAGACCGCCATCAGGTCGTTCCACCTCGTGCCGAAGGCGTTGGTGAGGCTGGCCAGAACGACGGTGATCGGCTGATACTTCTCGTCGGTCGCCAGCGCCAGCCCGAACACGAACTCGCCCCACGCCGCCAGGAAGCTCACGACGGCCACCGTGATGACGCCCGGCGTGCTGATGGGTACGGCAACCCGCCAGAACGCGGTGAGCTCGTTGCAGCCGTCGATCTTCGCGGCCTCCACGATCTCGGTCGGCACGTTGAGGAAGTACGGCCGCAGGATGGTGACCGCGAGCGGGATCGCCAGCGAGCAGTTGGCGATGATCAGCCCGGCATAGGAGTTCACCAGTCCGACGCTCGAGAACAGGACGAACATCGGCAACGCGAGGTTCACCGACGGCACCATCTGCACGATCAGGAACAGCATCAGGATGGCCGGAACAAACCGGATGCGCAGCCTGGCCAGGCCGTACGCCGCCGGAAGCGCCACCACAAGCGTGATCACGGTCGTGCCGATCGCGATGACCGCGCTGTTGGCCAGGCCACGGGCGATGTCGGCGTCGGAGAACACTGCGTGTACGTACGACGCGATCGTCGGCGGCATCGGGATGAGGTCGGGCGGCACCGCGAAGATGTCGCCGGCCCGCTTGAACGAGGTATTGATCATCCAGTAGACGGGGATCAGGTAGACCGCCGTCACGGCGAGACCGGCGACGAAAAGCCAACGCCTGCTGATGCGCTCGCTCATGCTCTCTCCTCCGCCCGGAGGGCGCGGAAGTACACGATCGCCAGCGCGAGCGGCACGACCATGAGGGTCGTCGTCGCGACCGCGGCGGTGTCGAACCTCGAGAACTCGAAGGCCTCCTGGTACGCGTACACCGGAAGGATCTCGGTGGCGCCGCCCGGACCGCCTCCGGTCATCAGGAAGATCGTGTCGAAGGTCTTGAAGGTGAAGATGAAGATCAGCAGCGTGACGGTCAGGCTCACCGGGCGCAGCAGCGGGAACGTGATGGCGCGGAACTGCTGCCAGGCGGAGGCGCCGTCGATCCGAGCGGCTTCGTAGAGTGTCGGAGAGATGCCCTGCAGGCCGGCCGACAGCAAGATCATGGCCAGCGGCCCGAAGCTCCACGCGGTCGCGACGATGACGGCGGCAACCGCGGTGTTCGGCTCACCCAGCCAGAACACGTCCCGGTCGAGGAGACCGACGGCCGCCAGGACGGCGTTGAGAAGTCCGTAGCTGCCGTCCAGCAGCCACCGCCAGACGTTCGCGCTCACCACGGTCGGCAGGACCCAGGCGACCAGGATCAGCCCGCGCATGATGTTGCGACCGCGGAACGCACGCCGGAACAGCAGGGCCAGTCCGAGACCCGTCGCAAAGGTCAGGGCGACGGTGCCGAACGAGTAGACGATCGAGACCTGCAGGGCGTGCCAGAACTTGGAGCGACCGAACTGATCGGCGTAGTTGTCCAGGCCCACCCAGGTGGCGCCGCCCTGCGCCACCTCCCGTAGTCCAACGTCGAAGAAGCTCTGCACGATGTTGTAGAGCAGCGGATAGATGACAGTGAGCACCACGAAGGCGACGGCCGGTGCGAGGAACAGATATCCGCTGAGAGGGCGGCGCCGACGGCGACGTGCCGGGGACGGGGGCGCGGCCACCGCCCCCGGCAGCTTCTCCGACTGGCTCGTCACGACGGGACTCATGACCCCGACAGCGCCTCGTCGATGCCCGACTGCGCTGTCTGCGCGGCCTCTTCTGGGCTGCTGGATCCGCTGACCGTGGCCTGCAGTGCCTCCTGCACGAGGGTGAACGCCTCGTTCGAGTGGGTGGCCAGATCACCCTCCGGCGCCCAGGCGTCCTCCAGCTGGTCGGCGAACTTCTGGCGGACCGGATCCTCGACCGCGCCGGGCACGTCGCTCCGGGCCGGGAGCTTGTTGCGCGCCGGCAGGTACTCCGTCAGTACGTCTGGCCGCTGCAGGTGGGTGATCAGGTCCCAGGCCGCGTCGGCGTCGCCGCTGCCGGCCCCGATCGTGAGGTTCTCCGCGGACAGGAAGGTCTTGCTCGTCTCCTCGCTCGGCATCGGCGCGATGTCCCAGCTCAGGTCCGGCACCTCCTCGTGGAGGATGCTGACGTAGGTCGCCGAGTTGATCATCATGGCGGCCTGGCCGGTGGCGAAGTGGTTCTTGGCGTCCTCCTCGCTCCAGGTGAGGAAGCCCTTCGAGAGACCGCCGTTGTCGACCATTGTCTTGAACGACCGCAACGCCTCGACACCCGCGTCGCTGCCGAACTCCTCGATCGACCCACCAGCGGCGAGGGTCCGGAGTACGAGCCCGGTCGCTCCTTCGGCGCCCTCACCTCCAGCGACCGCGAGGCCGTACTTCACGTCCCCCGCGAGCCTGGCCGCGGTCGACTCCATCTCCTCCCAGGTCCTCGGAGGCTGAAGCCCGGCCGCGTCCAGCAGGTCCTTGTTGTAGTAGACGGCGTAGTCGTCAGCGACGTGCGGAACGCCGTACGTGGCGCCGTCGACCTGCGTGGTTTCCCAGCTCGTGGGGTAGTAGGCGTCCTGCTCGCCCCACTCCTCCACCCGGCCGCTGAGGTCTTCGATGATTCCGGCCTCGGCCATCGCCTGGGTGTCGAAGGCGTTGATCAGGGCGATGTCGGGCAACTCGTCGGCGGTCGCGGCCTGCTGGAGGGTGCGGTTGAAGTCGTCGAACGGGATGTGGCGGGCGTCGACCTCTATCTCGTCGTGGTCCTCGTCGTAGGCCTCGAGCACTTTCTCCAACGGGATGTTGTGCGGCTCGCCGTAGTAGTGCCAGAACGTGATGGTGCCGTCGCCCCCCGACGACGCTTCGTCCGAGCCGCCTGAGCCGCCGCCCAAACTCCCGCACGCAGCGAGCGATGCAGAGAGTAGGGCGGCGACCGAGACGGTCGCGACGCGACTGCGGACGCGGTGAATGGGGTGCATGACTCGTCCTCCAGATGGCATCGATTCACAGCAGGGGCGGGCCGGCTACCGGGTCTGGTCGACGCCGGCTCGCCGAAGGTTGTCCATGGGCAGGTGAAGCAAGGCGCCGTCCGGCGGTGCGGCGTTGTCGTCGGCGAGGGCCTGGATCTCCGCGGCCGTCAGGGCCCGATCGAACAGCCATGCCTCGTCGACGGCGCCTCGCAGCGGATTGTTGATGCCGTCGACACGGGCTCCGAACCGGATGCCGGTGCGGGCGCCGTCCGAGACAGACCCGGTGATCGCGGCCGCGGTGGCGACCGGCGAGCCGTCGACGAAGAGCGTCACGTTGTCGCTGTCCCGGGTGAGCGCGACATGGTGCCAGGTGCCGTCGGCGTACTCACCGGGAGCGGTCACGGATCGGCTTGCGTCGCCTGTCTCCAGGAGCGCGCGGAGCCGACCCAGGTTGGGTTCCAGCCGGATCCACCACTTTGGCTCGCCCGAGGTTGTCGAGTGCGCCCAGACGATTGCCTGGTCATCGGATGCGCTGGTGCGGAACCACGCCGCGGCCGTGAACGACCCACCGCCCACCGCCAGCGAGTCGGACAGCGGCGCCTCGACATAGTCCCCGGCCAGTTCCAGCGCGGAGCCGAAGGCGCCCTCAACCGGCTTGGGGCTGCCGCTGATGAGGCCGTCGTGCCCGTGGCCCGACTCGTCCGGGGTCGTCTGCCGCGGCGGACTTGGCACGTCGAGCATGCCGACCGGTACGCGGGCGAAGCTGATCCGCTGGTGGTACGGCAATGTCGCATCCGGCGAGAGCCGGTCGCCATTCTCGAAGAGAACCCCGAGCGTCTGACCGTCGATCGACACCAGGTCGGAGTAGCCGGAAGGGCCGTCGTACAGCTGAAGCCCGCGCTGCCAGGAGGCGGTCTGGTCGAAGCTGGACCAGAGAGTGAGGTTCTCCCGGGCGGTGGGGTGAGCCGGCGCGGAGAACACGATCCGGCTCCGAGATTCCGCCGCCTGTGACAGCTTCAGGACCGATCCCTGGATCTGGGTGGTGACGATGTCCGAGGTGGCCTGGTACGGCGCGTCGAAGGAGGCGGCGCCGTCGCTGCTGGTGGTGCTGACCCTACGCCCGGGGCTTGTGCCCCCCTGGTCGCGGGCATTGAAGTACACGGTCCCGTCGTTCAGCTCCACAGCGGTTGACTCGTTGGGGTTGTAGACGTCCTGCAGCGAGGTGTCGACGCCGCCCAGGTTCCAGGTCGTGCCGCCGTCATCGCTGTAGAGGCTGTGCGCGCCGAACAATCGTTCGTCCAGGCAGTCGATTCCGGACCCCTCGGGAGGGGCGACGGAGTGGTTGCCGGGGATCACCAGCCGGCCCGCGTGCTCCCCGCTGGTCAGCTGGATGCCGTGCCCGGGGCCGCCGACGAAGTGCCGCCAGGTGGCCGGCTTCACGTCCGCGGTGATCTCGTTGGGCCGCGACCAGGTGGCGCCGTTGTCATCGCTGTGCAGGATGAACGACCGCCTGGTCTCCTCGTCGGTAACCCGCCCGCAGCGGACATCGGCCGTCGTCACGTTGCCACCGGTACGCGTCGTGTTGACGACGATCCGGCCGGTCCTGCGATCCAGGATCGGCACCGGATTGGCGAACCTGTCCGGCCCGTCGTCGACGAGCACCTGCAACGGCCCCCAGGTAACGCCGCCGTCGGTGGACCGCTTGAGGACCAGATCGATGTTCCCGTCATCGCTCGGACTGTTGACCCGGCCCTCGGCGAACGCCAGCAGCGTGCCGTCAGCAGCCTTCAGGACCGCGGGAATCCGGAACGTGTGATAGCCGTCCTGGCCGCGGGAGAACACGGTCGTGTAGCTGACGCCCTCGGTGACGCCGGCGTGGGCGGACGTGGAACTGCCGAGTGGATCCATCGCGGTCACCCCCACGAAGGCAGCGACGAGTCCGGTCGCGATCAGGCTGGCAGCGACTCTCGCGGAGCGCTGCCGATGGGAGTATCCGCGCATAACCCGCCTCCGAAGTCTGCAAGATATCCTACAGATCGCGGAAACGTACGCCGACTGAGATTGCGTGTCAAGAGGCCAGTAGTACGGCCGTGAAGCCAGAGGGGGCGCCGTCAGGGCGCCGTTGCCTCCGTGGCAGCCCCCGCGCCGGCCTCCGCGCCGGCCTCCGCGCCGGCCTCCGGCGAGTCCTCGCCGCTGAGGCGGCACTCGATACCGATGTAATGCTCGTGCACCGCATCTCGGGCCTGCTCAGGATCGCCGGTAAGGACGGCGTCGAGAATCCTCGCGTGAGCCTGGTATGCCTTCATAGGGGTGCGCCCCAGCAGGGGCGGCGCGGCGTGGTGGAACGCGAGCCAGAACAGGTCGAACAGGCTGAGGAGCATCTCGTTGCCAAGGTCGGCGAACAGCAGCCGGTGAAACCGCCGGTCCTGCTCCGGAAACGGCTGACCCTGCTCGGCCAGGGTGTACATCTCCGCCAGAACCTCCCGCATGGCGGCGATGCTGGAGTCGGACACCACCCGCATCGCGTCCGCGATCAGGGCCGCCTCGAGCGCCTTGCGCAGTGCCAACAACTCGCTGACAGCGCGCCGACCCTGCATCAAGCCATACGGCAGATGGTCCAGCAGCGGGGCGAACGAAAACTCGCGCACATAGACACCGCTACCGCGGCGCGTCTCGAGCACGCCGGTCGACTCGAGGGCCTTGACCGCCTCGCGTACCGAGTTGCGGCTGACCCCGAAGATGCGCGCCAGCTCGGACTCCGGCTTGAGGGGATCGCCGGGGCGCAGCCCCTGCTTGATGATGTAGTTCCTGATTTCCTGCTGCACGGTCTTGTGAAGCGGGGGAGCACTTTCCAGCCGTCGAAACGCCGGTTCCACACTGCCTCCTGACGGGCCTAAGTGACTCTTGACACCCGAACGTGGCTGATCCTACGGTGCAACTTGTAGGATATCTTGCAAAGGCCGCACCGGAACTCCGGCTTGGCGAGCTTGCCGCATCGCCCACGCTTCCTGCTCGAACTCGCCCTCGCCCGAGTGGCGGATGCGAACCACCAACCGGCGAGCACCAGCGCGCACCCGATACACCTCGTTCTGGTAGCCCTGGATCACTCGTGCAACCTCATCGGCCGCCGCATGGGCCGCGCGACGCACGATCTCATCGACGACTGAGGATGGCGTTGACCATCGCGCCTGAAGATCCCGAACGTACGAGCTGTCACCCATGGTGGAGCCTCTCGTGGCGACGGTCGCCAAACGGCCACACCCAGGATTCTCGACCGGCGTGGTTCAGGCGCCCGTACGGGTGAACGTCACGTGGGTGACTCCGCTTGGCGAAGAGGTGGCCTCGACCGCGTATGCCTTCTCGAGGCCCTCCAGTCCGTCCCAGAGGCGTACGCCTCGGCCGAGCAGGATCGGGACCACCACGATGTGCATGTGGTCGATGAGCCCGGCGGCAAGGAAGTCGCGGATCACGGTGGGACCTCCGCCGATGCGTACGTCCTTGCCGTCCGCAGCCTTGCGGGCTGTCTCGAGCGCCTCGGCAGGCGAACTGTCGAGGAAGTGGAACGTCGTGCCCCCTTCCATCTCGATCGAGGAGCGCGGGTGATGGGTGAGGACGAAGACCGGCGTGTGGAACGGCGGGTTCGGACCCCACGCGCCCTTCCACTCCGGGTCCTCATGCCATCCGGGGTGGCCCCACTTCCCGGCACCCATGATCTCGGCGCCGATCCCCGGACCGAACTCCTCGGCGAAGACGTTGTCGACGCCGCGGCTACCGGCGGTCTGTTGCCACGCCCGGGTGGCGAACATCCATTGGTGCAGCCGGTCGCCGGCGTGACCGAAATGCGCGTCGTGGCTCTGACCCTCACCGGTGCCGAAGCCGTCGAGGGAGATGGCGAAGTTGTGGACGCGGGCGAGTGACATGGACGATTCTCCTTCGGTAATCGGAGCCATTTGTCGTACGTGGCAGGGAAACGGAGGTTGGTCGAGGAATGATCTCGATCTTCTTGCTCGACCACGAAACTGTGTCCGGTAGACACTGTGTACCATAGACGCGGTTAGTCGGGAACCGCAAGAGGCAAACTCGACGGACGGAGCGAGAGCGTTGGCGGCACCGGACAGACGCGCACCACAGGACTACCTCGGAGCCCTCGAGCTGCTGTGGGGTCTGCGCCAGCCGTCGAGCCTAGGGCCGAAGCGGGCGCTGTCCGTTCGCCAGATCGCAGAGGCCGGCGTGGCGATCGCCGACGCCCAAGGCCTCGCCGCGATCTCCATGCAGCGCGTCGCGGGCGAGCTCGACTACACGAAGATGGCGCTCTACCGGTATGTCCGGAGCAAGGCAGAACTGCTCGCGGTGATGACCGACCTCGCAATCGGCGACCCGCCCGACCTCGGCCCACCCGAAGACGGTTGGCGTACCCGACTGGAGCGGTGGGCGCGACTGATCCGCGCGACCTGGAACCGCCACCCCTGGTTACCGCACGTCAGCGAATGGCAGGCCAGCCCGGGCGCGGTACGGCCGGTGAGCAACGACCGCATCATGGGCCCGAACGAGGTCGCCTGGGTCGAGACAGCCACCAGCACCCTTTCGGGCCTCGGGATGTCACCACAGGAGCAGCTTGACGCAGTGTTTCTCGTGAGTGCCCACCTTCGCGCTACCCAAGCGATGACGACCTACGGCTTGCTGCCATGGACGCTCGGGTTGCCTCACGAGGAGATGCTCGACCGCCTCCGCGGCGGCCATGAACAACGATTCCCCACCCTGTCCCGTCTTGCGGCCAGCACGCACGACCCAGCGCACAGCGCATTCGAGTTCGGACTCGCCCGCATCCTCGACGGGCTCGAACTGCTCATTGACAAGCGCACGCGTTGAATGCCGCGCCAAAGGACTGCTCACCGGCGACGCCAGGTGAGGGAGAACCAAGAACCTCGATGATCTACGACGAAACCCTGCCACTGCGTCATCCTTGTCCAAGGCCGCATCGTGGAGGGCAGTACCCACGCGACTTTGCTGGCGGGTGGAGGACCTTCGGGGAGTTCCTGACCGTCCGTGTGGGTGCAAGGCTGACGCTAGAAGGGTCGTGAGGGGAGGTGCATCCCATGGCGAAGTTCCTCGTGGAGGCGAACTACACGGCGTCCGGAGCGAAGGGTCTGCTCAAGGAGGGCGGCACGGGGCGTCAGGCCGTGGTTCAGGACGTATGTGCGCAATTGGGTGGCAAGGTGGAAGCACTCTATTTCGCCTTCGGTGACCACGATTTGTACAGCATTCTCGAATTCCCGGACAACGTCTCGATGGCCGCCGTCGAGCTCGCGGTGAAGGCTAGCGGTGCCGTCGACACCAGGACCGTCGTCTTGTTAACGCCGGAGGAGCTCGATGAGGCTACAAGGAAGCCGGTCGAGTTCCGAGCGCCAGGCAGCTGACTGACCCCGCTGGGCGATTCGCCTGGGCCGCTAACACCTTGCGTGCGCACTGGGCCGAGCGCAGTGGCAAACCGGTTTGACCGTTCACGCTGACGCTTGCCATGCCTTTGAATTTCACGCCCATGTATCGGGTATGGTCCTCGCCTCCCATGGTCCCCAAGCAGCGTTGCTCTCGCGCGGTCCAGGTACCTCGACCATGTGGCGTGCCGCTCCGCAATTCGGGCCAAGGTCTGGAGAATACCGCGTACCAAGTCCACGGCTAGGTCGACAGTGGGACGCCTAGCATGGTTCGTTGTGGGGCGGCTTCCAGGGCTCAAGCGGTATGTGACCGTGGCTTTGCAGATCCTCGGCGTTGCGGTTGCCTATTACCTGTCTGCCCGCCTTGGGCTCTTGGTCGGATTGGTTCGCGGGCAGGTGAGCCCGTGGTGGCCACCGACCGGGATTGCCGTGGTTGCCCTGCTTGTCGTAGGTGTTCGTGTCTGGCCTGGGATCCTTGTGGCGCAGTTCGTTGTCGAACTGATGACTGTTCCCGCAATCCATGCCCTGCCGTCCGCGGTGGGGACTACGCTCTCGTGCCTGGTTGCCTATGTTCTGCTGCGTCGTGTCGGGTTCCGTGTCGAGTTGGACCGGCTGAAGGATGCGTTCGCGTTGGTGTTTCTCGCGGCCTTCGCCGCGATGCTTATCAGCGCAACGGCGGGTGCCGGTGAGCGCGTGCTTTCAGGCTTGGTCCCAGCGAGCTACTTCTGGGCAATGTGGTCGACCTGGTGGACAGGCGACGCAATGGGAGTGCTCCTGTTCGCACCACTACTCCTCGTCCTTCGTCGCCTTCGATGGCCCCTGGACGTGGACAAGTACCGACTGCTGGAATTCGCGCTGCTGCTGGTGGGATCGTTCGTCGTCGTCCTGGCGGGCACACAGATCATCGGCGCTGTCCTGTTCCTCGCTTTCCCGTTCTTGGGCTGGGCGGCGCTGCGCTTCCAACTGGCCGGAGCCGCTCCAGTCGCGCTGCTCACATCCCTCGCCGCTGTCTACGCGGCCGTCCAGGGCTACGGCCCGTTCGCCGGACGAGACCTGCTCACCATCATGATCACCCTCCAGCTCTTCAACGGCGCTGTCGCTCTAAGCGCATTGCTGCTCGCCGCAACCATCACCGAACGGGACCGTGGCCGCGTCGAGATCGAGCAAACGGCCATCCGACTTGGCGAAGTCGTCAACCACCTCGACCGCAGCAAGACCACTCCGCGGGTGGAACCCCGACGGTTCGGCGAGGACTCCCCGAAAGACGACGGCCCATGACCGCCACCGTGCGACGTCTCGGGCGGGCAGAAGGACCAGCCCTCTCGACGAGTCGTCTACCTACGTCGCTCTCCGCGTACATTGACCCAGCGGGAGCACAATGGCGGGTGACGTTGGCGTCAAGTGCCGCCGTCATTGGCGGGCTTGGCCGGGCCCTCTCCCATCGGAGGCCACCGCAAGCGGCTACCCGGGTTCTGCACGTTACCCGGCTGCGGACAAGGTGTCCGACCGATGGGAGCAGCCCTCAACTACGATTCTTCGCAATGGAAGAGAGGAACATCCCGGTCGTCACCGTCCCGCTTCCGACATACACCGTCACGGAGCCACCCGACATTGAAGCCGTTGGCCCAGTCATCGATGAAGCCATCTGCAAGAACTTCGGCCAGGCCGACGAACACATACTTGCCATCCGCGGCATCAGCCTGACCACCCAGGCCACACCCACGACTCGCTGGCTGAGGTGATCCTCGCGACCGGCACAGACCGATACGACCCGGACCGCATCGGCCCGACCGATATGAACTACGCCGGCTACGGGGTCGAGTTGCACGTCGGACACTGCGCGATATCGACAGCATCCCTGCGCACCCTGTGGGTCCAACACCCGACGTTTCTTGGCACCATCTCGCAATCAGTATTTGCCAAGTGGGCGAGCGACTTCTATGAGGGACCTGCGGTGGACCGCGGCGGGGTACCACTGAGGATCGATCTGATCACTATCTACGATCCCGCCCAACTTGAGGGCATCCGCATCCCCGGCCACGGCGACGAGAAACCTCCGTATTCAGCGTGCCGCTTCAAGTACCCCGACCGCCGCCAGGACGCATTGTTCGGCCTGATCAAGGTCCTGTGATGAACCAGCAGACAACTTTGGACGTTGCAGCCTCTTCGTGAGAGCGTGGTTGCCGTGCAACCTGCGTGCAACAAGCGGCCATACTGATCTGGACCGATATGGACGACGACGGGTCGCCAAGTCCCCTCAGCCGCCTGAATGAGCAAGCCCTGGACTGACCTGGACAAGTGACGATGGGTTCCTAAGCCGCGTGTCGCCACTTGGCAGCCTCCGGACAACGCGGAGTGTCGAGGTCCAGTCAGCGGTACCGACCGAAGCCCTTCGCCGCTACTGGGGTCTGACCGTTGCGGCGTTTGCCGGCTGGAGTGTTCGGACGTAGAGGAGGTCTTCACATGTCTGACCTGTTGCTGGTATGACGCTGCGCCGCACTCCTTCGTATGTGAAGCCAGCCTTTGTCGCGACGCGAACTGAGACGGCGTTCTTGGGATCGATGACAGCCTCGATCCGGTCCGCCAAACGGTCTACATGCAGTATGCGGTCAGTAATGAGCTGCAGGATGGTCGTTGCGAGCCCGCGCCCACGGGACTCCGGGGCGACTCCGTAGCACACCTCGACGCAGGACGGAGCGTGCCGGGTCAGCGACACCAATCCGATGATCTCGTCCGTGTCGTGCTCTACAACAAACCTGGCCAGCCCGAAGCTCCCCTCCCACCCGCGTGCGAACTCCGCCAGGACCTGCTCGGCACGCTCAGGAGGGCACGGGTTCGGGACGCCTAGCTGTTGCGGTTCATGAGGTTGGTGACGCGGTGGTGGGGGTTGTGAGGAGCTGAGGCGGGTCTCCGTCGGCAGGATGTGAAGCGCTGACCACACGTCCTGTTCCGAAGGAGACCCGCGTGTCCC